>DASXKU010000034.1:0-128748 GCA_036496645.1 Gaiellaceae bacterium | reverse complement strand
GCGGCTCGCGCATGATGTTCACGCGTCGGTCGTCGGCCCGCTCGACGGCATCGCCGTGTCGTCGCTGCACGGGGCGAAGCTCGTCTTCATCCTCGGCGCCTAACAGACAGGCTTGCCGCTGTTCACCAGCGCGAGCGCGCGCCGGTAGTCGTTCGGGCCTTCGTTCGGTGCGGCATACGGGTTGAGCGCGTTGAACGTGTAGAAGTCGGAAAGCGCGTGGCGCGCGCAGCCAAGGCCGAGCTCGTACTCCGCCTTGTTCAACCATGCGTCGGCGTTGTCGGGTTGCACGCGCGTCGCTTCGCCGAAGTAATAGAGCGCGTCTCCATATTGCTTGCGCTCATCGGCTGCGTCGGCACGCGCCCAGTACGGCTCGACGAGCAGCGGGTCGACGCTCTTCGCGCGCTTGGCGAACGTATCGGCCTGCGCCGGCTTCGTCGCGAAGAGCGCGTCGGTCGCCCAGCGTTCGCCGAGCCACGGCAGGTAGAGGATTCCTGCGACGGCGATCGCGACGCCTGCGGCGGGGAGGAGAACGGTCGCGCCGACGCGGCGCTCCGATGGTCGTCCGATGAGCGCGCCTGCAACGAGAAACGCCGGCGCGCCGACGGCGACGAAGTCCCAGTCGATGTCGACGAGTCCGTGCACAAGAAACGCCGGCAGGAACAGCGCGAGCGCAAGCTCGTGCCCGCGTCGGCGCAGGCTGCCACGTAATAGCAGCACCAACGACGCAGCAAAGAGCACGAAGCCGATCACGCCCGCCTCCGTCAGAAACTGCAGCGGCACGTCGTGCGGCTCGCTCGTCACGTCGAGGTAGCTCGTGCGGTAGCGCAGATTCGTCACGTGAAACGAGCCCGCGCCGGTGCCCGCGAGCACGTGATGCTCGAGGCCATCCCACGCCTGCTTCCACCAGACCCAGCGCAGATTCGAAGAAGCGGAAAAACGGGGCCCTGAGTTACCGACTTCGTCGGAGCTCGTGAACGAACGCCACGCGTCGCCGCCCTTCACGACGGCGCCGGCGATCAGCGCAGCGACGAGGATGCCAGCAAGCACCAGCAGCACGCGGCGAAGGAACTGCGAGCCACGCGGGCGCGGCAGCCGCGCCAGCCACGCCGCGCCAGCGCCGCACACGACGAGCACGGCGCCAAAGATCAGACCGTCATGCCAGCGCACATGCGACGCGGGATGACTGCCGGTCACGCCTGACAACGCGAAAGCAATCGCGGAAGCAATCGCCGCCGGCACTGCCGCTGCAATGACCGTTCCGGCGTCGTCGAGCCGGTCGTCCGACAACGCGAGCCACGCGGCGACGACGAGCACCGCCACCGCGAGCCCGCCGCGCGAAAGCGTGAGCACGATCGCAACGCCCCAGACGAATGCGAGCAGCGTGCCGAGCACGCGCCGCGAACGGCCAAGCCAGAGCGCGAGCGGCAACGCGAAGTCGCCGAGCAGTGCGAGCTGGTTCCACAAGCCGACAGGACTGTCGAGCCGCGACTGCACGCCGATCACGGGCGGCGCGGCAAGCGGGAACACCTTGCCGCCCAGCGACCAAAGCGCGACTGCGGCAAGCACTGCCGCGAGCCCGTACGCGAGCTCGCGCGTGCGCGAGCCGAGCCACAACCCGAGCGCGGCAAACGCGAGGTAAACGAATGATCGGTCGCCGTAGTTCCACGACCGGTCCGGCTGCTCCGACCACCAGATCGAAAGCACAAGCCACGTCGCGAGCGCAGCGAGCGGGACGAGCGCTACGAATCCGCGCGGGACACCTTGCAGCGCTGCTGCTGCAACGATTGCAACGAGCACGAATGTGCCGAGCCACGGCACCATCCCGTCGCCTGCCGCGTCGCCGTGAAACATCGCGACGGCGACAACGACCAGCGCGAGCACGAGCGGTAGATCCCTCGTAACCCGCACGGTCATCCGGTCAGCGACGCTACCATCGGCCTCGGCCGCTCACAAAAGCCTTACACCCGGCGCACCGTCGCCATACGGTCGTCCGAGACGATCGCATGAAGGATTCATCCGAGTCGCCGCCTCTCGTTTTGCGCAACAACCTGCTGAAGACCACGCTCGTTCTCGCCGCCGCGCTCACGGTCGGCTTGTTCGTCGGCGCGGCGCGTCCCGCGGCAGCAGCAACCGCTGCAACCTCAGCAACTCCATGCTGGAAGTCGCTGCTCAACGAGTGGTACTCGGGCCGCATTCAGCACATCTATCCGCTCCACTGCTATCAGGACGCGCTCACGCATCTGCCGAGTGACGTGAGCACGTACTCGAGTGCACGCGACGACATCGAGCGCGCACTGCAGAGCGCACGCTCGGCCGCCGCGTCGGCCGGTCACAAGATCACGCCGAACACGCTCATTCGGCCGGCGAGCATTCCGGGCTTCACATCCATCGGCAAGGGCGGCAAGACCGTGACGGTCAACGAACCGAAGCGGCAGAAGAGCAAAGGCCTCGCCGGTGTGGCCGCCAAGTTCGATCCAGGCAGCCCGTCGGCGCTGCCGATACCGCTTCTCATCCTGGCCGGACTGGCCCTCGTGCTGGTCGCCGCCGGCGCCGGCGGGATGCTCTGGAAGCGGTACCAAGGCCGCGGGCCGCACCCCTCCTAGGGAAACCCGATTCCGTCCGAGGGTGGGCCTATGGTCCCTTCCCCCCTGAGGGGAAGGAAATCCCACGGCACCCATGATCGTTGATCATGTGGAGGAGGCGAGAATGGCGTCTGTAGAGCAAAAAAGCCCAGTTCAGATTCACCCTGACGAGCTCGTGAATAGCGTGCTCGACGACGACGCCACGCTTGCCGTGCGCCGCCTGTTCACGATCGAAGGTCGCGATCCATACGACGAAGTCGAATGGGAGACACGCGACGCGCACATCCCGGGCAAGAACGGCCCTGCCTTCGAGCAGAAGGCGGTCGAGTTCCCGAAGTTCTGGTCGCAGACGGCGACGAACATCGTCGCCCAGAAGTACTTCCGCGGCCGCATGACCAGCCCGGAGCGCGAGCGTTCCGTCAAGCAGATGATCGACCGCGTCGTCTCGACGACGGGCATGTGGGGGCGCGATGGCGGCTACTTCGCGAGCGAAGAAGAAGCGAGCACGTTCGAGGACGAGCTGAAGGCGATCCTCGTCAACCAGCTCGCTGCGTTCAACTCGCCGGTGTGGTTCAACGTCGGCTTCGAAGAGAAGCCGCAGTGCTCGGCGTGCTTCATCCTCTCGATCGAAGACTCGATGGACGCGATCCTCGACTGGATCCGTCGCGAAGGCGTCATCTTCCGCGGTGGCTCCGGCTCGGGCGTGAACCTGTCGCGCTTGCGCTCGTCGAGGGAACAGCTGTCGAAGGGCGGCTACGCATCCGGACCTGTGTCGTTCATGCGCGGCGCCGACGCGTCGGCGGGCACGATCAAGTCGGGCGGCAAGACGCGCCGCGCGGCGAAGATGGTCGTCCTCGACGTCGATCATCCGGACATCCAGGAATTCATCTGGTGCAAGTCGCACGAGGAAGAGAAGGCACGCGTGCTCGAGGCGGCCGGCTATGACATGTCACTCGACTCGCCTGACTGGGCATCGATCCAGTACCAGAACGCCAACAACTCCGTGCGCGTCTCCGACGCATTCATGGAAGCGGTCGACACCGACTCGGACTGGAACCTCACCGCGCGCACCGACGGCGCCGTCGTCGACACGATCAAGGCGCGCAAGCTGCTTGGCGAGATCGCCGAAGCAGCGTGGCGCTGCGCCGACCCGGGCGTGCAATACGACACCACGATCAACTCGTGGCACACGCTGCCGAACACGGGCCGCATCAACGCGTCGAACCCGTGCTCCGAGTACATGTCGATCGACGACTCGGCGTGCAACCTTGCGTCGCTCAACCTCATGAAGTTCCGCCGCGACGACGGCGAGCTCGACGTGGAAGCGTTCGAGCACGCAGTCGACGTCGTGTTCCTCGCGCAGGAGATCCTGGTCGGCAACTCGTCGTACCCCACGCCCGAGATCGAGTCGAACGCCAAGGCGTATCGCCAGCTCGGCCTCGGCTACGCGAACCTGGGCGCGCTCCTGATGGCGCGCGGCCTGGCCTACGACTCCGACGAGGGTCGCGCCTACGCCGCAGCGATCACCGCGCTGATGACGGGCCGTGCGTACCGCAAGTCGGCGGAGATCGCCGGCCGCATGGGCGCGTTCGCGGGCTACCGGCCGAACGCCGGCGCAATGATCGGCGTGATCGCGAAGCATCGCGCGTCGGTCGGCAACATCGCGCACAGCGACACCATCCCGTCCGACCTGCTCGGCGCAGCTCGCAAGGCGTGGGACGACGCACTCGACCTCGGCGAGGTCAACGGCTACCGCAACGCGCAGGCGACGGTGCTGGCACCCACCGGAACGATCAGCTTCATGATGGATTGCGACACCACGGGCGTGGAGCCGGACTTCTCGCTCGTCAAGTCGAAGAAGCTGGTCGGCGGCGGCGAGATCACGATCGTCAATAAGACGGTGTCGGCCGGCCTCGAGAAGCTCGGCTACGCGCCGACCGAGGTCAGCGAAGTCGTCGCCTTCATCGACGAACGCAACACGGTCGTCGGCGCGCCGTATGTGAAGAGCGAGCACTATCCGGTGTTCGACTGCGCCGTCGGTGAGCGCGCGATCCACTACAAGGGTCACGTCAAGATGATGGGCGCGATTCAGCCGTTCATCTCGGGCGCGATCTCGAAGACGGTGAACCTGCCGGAGACGGCGACCATCGACGAGGTTGCACAGCTGTACGTCGAGGCGTGGCAGCTCGGCGTGAAGGCGATCGCGATCTACCGCGACAACTGCAAGGTCGCGCAGCCGCTGTCCGGCAAGAGCGACAAGAGCCAGCAGGTGCTCGCACCCGTCGGTGGAGGCGCCGCGCCGAGGCGCCGCCGGCTGCCGGACGACCGCAACGAGATCGGGCGCAAGTTCCGCGTCGGCGAGTACGAGGGCTACATCCACGTCGGCGTCTTCGACGACGGCAGCCCGGGCGACATCTTTGTCGACATCGCGAAGGACGGGACGACGTTGCAGGGCCTGATGAACTCGCTGATGATCGCGGTGTCGATGGGCCTGCAATACGGCGTGCCGCCCGAGGTGTACGTCTCGAAGCTGTCGCATCTCCGCTTCGAGCCGTCGGGACTCACGAACGACGCGGACATCCGCAACGCGAAGTCGATCGTCGACTACATCTTCCGGTGGTTCGGCAAGAAGTTCCTCGACGTCGATCAACAGGAAGAGGCCGGCATCCTCTCGATGGAAGTGCGCGCGCAGATGGCCGACCGCATCGCGAACGGCGGAGCCGCGCACGGCGAGTCGCCGACGCCCGGCCAGACCGCGCTCTTCAATCCGCACGAGGATGCGATCGAGTGCAACCGCTGCGGTGGCCGCATGGTTCGTGCCGGCACCTGTTACACGTGCCGCGACTGCGGCACGAGCACCGGATGCGGGTGACACAGCCTGCGGCTGAACCAAGACCGCTAGTCGAAGTGTTGAAGGGGCCGCGAAAGGGGCCCCTTCTCCTTGAACATGGGCCTGGCGTTTCGTAACGTCCGCGGCGGCGTTCCATTTTCAAGGGGGGTTGCTCGTGGACACGTACCACGTCGTTCTGTACATCCATCTGCTGGCGCTGTTCGTGGGCATCGGCGCCGCCGCGGTGCTGCTGTCATGCCTAACGAAGCTCCGTAACGCCGAAACGCTGGCCGACGCAGTGCCGTGGGGCACGCTGGCGGGACAGGTCGAAAAGGCATTCCCGATCGCCGTGCTTGGGCTCTTTGCCACCGGCGCGTACATGACGTCCGACGTTTGGGCATGGAGCACACGTTGGATCGATGTCTCGATCGTCGCGCTCGTAATTCTGGCGCTGCAAGGCCCGTTGGTCGGAGGCCGTGCAGGCCATCGTCTGAAGCAGGCGCTGCAGGAAAACGGGCCTGGCCCACTGTCGGACGCGACCCGGAAGATGGCACGCAATCCAGGGTTGTGGGTGACCGAGTTGACGAATATCGGCCTCGTCTTCGGCGTCGTCTGGGACATGACGGAGAAGCCCGGCACCGGCGCGGCAATCGCAGCCCCGTTGATCGGCTACGTGGCCGGCGCGCTGCTCGCCTACCCACTGACTCGACTCGACGATGCGCCGCGAGCAGCGGAGCACGCGTCGTAATGCTCACCGGCGGCTGTCTCTGCGGCGGGGTTCGTTACGAGCTGGCGGAACCGCCGATGTCGGCGCGCTACTGCCACTGCACGCGCTGCCAGCGACGTACCGGCGCTGGGTTTTCCGCGAATGCGCAGACCGTTCCTGGCTCGCTGCGCATCACGCAGGGCGAAGAGCTCGTGACGCCGTATGACCCGGGCAGTGGCGGGCACATCAAGTCGTTCTGCTCGGCGTGCGGCTCTGCGTTGTGGAGCACTGACCCCGCGAATCCCGAGACGATCGCGATCCGCATGGGGACATTCGACGAGGACCCCGGCATGCGCCCGTCACTCCGCCAGTTCACCGCGTACGCCGCGCCGTGGGAGCCGATTCCCGATGATGGGCTGCCACGTTTTCCTGAGCGCCGCCCGCCCGGCGCTTAGTGCGGTTGGAACGCACGGTCTGGCCGATCGCCGCGCTGGCATGGCTCTATCTGGCAGCGCATTCGGCGCATCGCCTCGGCATCGATGTTCGGGCGGTCTACCGAGGGCCCTACGACCTATTACACGGCCTTGCGCCATATCCGAGCACTGCGAGCTTCAGCGCCTGGAAAGCGGCTACGCACCAACCGTTCTACGTTCATCCGCCCGCGGCCCCGATCGTTCTGAGCCCGTTCGGGCTCTTGCGGGAGAAGGTGGCTGGAGCACTCTTCGTCGTGATCTCCGCCTCAGTGTTCGCAGTTGGCCTCTACCTGCTCGCTCGCCGCACGCCGTTTCCCGCTCTGATCATGCTGGGAGCCGCGCTCTCACTTCCCGTCACGACAGAGATCGCCCTCGGAAACGCTGACCTTCTGTGCGCGGGATTCGTCGCGCTGGCGTTCGCCACGACCGGCCGAAGCCGCGCACTGTTCACCTGCCTCGGCTTGGCGATCAAGCCAACTGTCTGGGCGGTTGTCGTTTTGCTTGGCGTTCCCGGGTTGGTTGGATTCGGTGCCGCGGTCGGACTCAACCTGATTGGCCTTGCTGTCATCCATGACTCTGGGCGTTTCTTCCATGACGTGATCCCGTACATCGCACACGGGCAGATAGGGATACCTGGTGTGTCGAGGACGTCGCTCGCGGATCTCGCCTCGTCCGTCGGCATCCCACATTCGGATGCGAGCATCGTCACAGGGATCGCGCTGTTGGCGGCGCTCGGTTGGATCGTCCTGAGAGGCGCGCGAGTTGGCGGCGACTCAGCGAGATTCGCGCCGCTCGTAGTTGTTCTCGTGCTGACGCTCAGCACCTATTCGTATACGCCCTACGCGGTTTACTTGGTCGCGCTTCTACCACTTCTTCGACCGCGGCATCGGGATCTACCGCTCCTCGGGGTCGCGCTTTACTTCATCTGCGCGCCCGATATCTGGAGCTCGAACGGATTCCCGCACGCGCTCAACGTCGCTCTTGACTACAAGGGTCTCGCCGGACTGCTCCTGCTGATTCCGGTGGCTGCCCGACCGAAGGCAGTCGTTACCTAATAGAGACCTTCGCGACGGGCGTAGCGCTCCGCACGCTCGCGCTCGTACTGTTCGGCGTCGAGGTCAGGATCGCTGACGGCTTTGAGGATCTCGCCGCTCTTCGGCAACTCACTGCGGTCGACGTGCCGCTCCGGGTTCCAAAGGTCGGAGCGAATCAACGCCTTCGAGCATTGCGTGTACGCCTCTTCGACCGTGATGAGGATGCCGAGCTTCGGCGGATTGCCATCCATCGTGCTCTCAGCGAGCAGTTCAGGGTCGTCGACGATCGTTGCGCGTCCGTTGACGCGGAACGAGTCGCCGACGCCAGGGATCAAGAACAGCAGCGCGATGCGCGAATCCGCGAGCAGGTTGGTGAGCGTGTCGGCGATGCGATTGCCCGGACGGTCGGGAATCAGCAGCGTCTTCTCGTCGAGAATGCGCACGAACCCGGCCGGATCCCCGCGCGGCGACACGTCGAGCCCGCCGTCGGGATGCGCCGTCGCAACGCACACGAACGGCGAACGTTCGATGAACTGCCGCGTCAGGTGATTAAGGCCGTCGGCGATCTTTCCCGCCACCAATGGAGTCGGGCTGCCGATCACGCCCCGCAAGTCGCTCTCGCTGCCAATCATTGCCACACCCTTGAATCTACCGACCGGACCTCGTAGGGTCGGCGCGTGGCCAAATGGAGCGCACTCGTAGCTGTACTGGCGATTATCGCGGTCCTCGCGGCAACGGCGGTTGCCGCGACGTCCACGATTGGCAGTCTTCCGGCTGGCTCGCCCACAACCTGCCCGAACAATGACGTGATCGAGCTCGGCAACGCGTCGTACGTCGTGCCGAGCGGGAACTGGACGCTCACTTCCTGGTCGACACGCGGCGGCGGCGTCGGTGGCGGCAACACGGACCTCGTCATCTACCGGCACACGACCGGCACGCAGTACAGCGTCGTCGGCATATCCAACGGGTCGCCTGGTCCCGCACCGGGCGTACTCGCGACGCACGCGGCATCGATCGCCGTACGGGGCGGCGACATCCTCGGTGGATTCGTCGAGGACGCCGGGTGCTACAACGCCGGCACCGGGACGGTCGGGAAGCTCGTCTCCGCGTTTGCGCCAGTTGCAGGCGACACGATTGACTTCTCCGGCCTGTCGTACAGCACGACCGCTACGTCCGAGCTCGCGTTCGTTGCGACACTGAGCGGTGCCGGTGGCAGTGAAAGCGGCACGCACGAGGGCTACTGCATGCCGCAGCCCATCCAGCGCGAGGACGGCACCACAGGGTCCTTCATCAGCCTCGACGCGGGCCAGGGCGAGACCGACCCGGCGTACAAGGGCGCAGTGCCCGCGCAGTACGGCCAGAGCTACGGCATCACGTGCGACAACCTCGTCGCGAGGGGCTACACGGACGCGGGCTACAAGGTCGACGGCACGGGTGCACACACGGGCACGTCCGGCGACTTGTACGGCTACTTCACGAAGCCGTAACTCCTCAGCGTCTGCGACGCCGCTGCTCGGCACGCGCGAAACGCGCGACCGCCTGATCGGCCGCGGGCAGGATCACCGGCCCGTGCACAAGTAAACCCTCCTCGGCGCGTTCCTTCACCAGGCCCGCAAGCAGGTCGGTCGCAAGCCAAAGCCGTCCCGGCGCGAGCGATGCGAACGCACGAATGCGATAAAGGTCGTCGTCGAGTTTCTCCGTCGCGCGCACCTGCGGTGGTGAGACGAACGCCGTCGGGCCGACCGGGACGATCTCGCCGATCTTCTTCAACAACTGCTCACCCGCAGCTCCGTCGCGCACATAGAGCTCGATCTCGACGCGGCGCGCGCCCTCCGGCAGCACGTGGACGGCCTGGATCTGCGAGTTGTGGATGTGGATCAGGTCGCCGTTCACATCACGCACCGTCGTCGCGCGCAACGAAACCTCTTCGACAACACCCTCGGCCTTCATCGGATCAACCACGACCGACGTCCCGACCGTGTACCACCCTTCGAAGAACATGACGAACCCCGCCATGATGTCGATGAGGAAGCGCTGCGCCGCGAAGCCGATGAGGACCGCGACAAACGATGCGCCTGCGACCGTGCCGATCGACCTCCCGCCGACGAGCACGACGACGGCGAGCGCGAACGCGACGAGCAAGACGACGTAGCGCACCGTCGTCTGAACGAGCGAGACCGCAGTCTCGCGGCGGCTCAAGGCGACGAGCGGGCTCACCTGCTCGTCGCCGTCGGCAGCGCGTCGCTGTAGGTCACGCGTAAACATCGACGCCAGCCGGGCGACGACGAGCGCCGCCAGGAACAGCGCGACGATGATGATCGTCTTCGCGGCGGCGTCAGGCACGCCGTGGCGCTCGAGCAGAAGAAGCAGACTGCGCATCGCGGCCGATTGTCGCAGCGTAGGATGCGCGCGTGCAGGACCATCGCGTCACGACGGCTTCCGGCCGGGTGCTCACCGTCTCCGAGGGCGGCGATCCGAACGGCGCGCCGATCCTGATCCACCACGGCACGCCAGGCTCACGGCTGATCTACGAGATACACGACGCGATAGCCAGATCGCAAGGTGTTCGTCTGATCACCTACGACCGTCCCGGCTACGGTGATTCCGACCGGCATGCAGGTCGCCGGGTCGCCGGCTGCGTCGACGACGTGCACGCGATCGCGGACGCACTCGCGCTCGACCGCTTCGCGAGCTGGGGCATCTCGGGCGGCGGTCCGCACGTGCTCGCCTGCGCAGCGCTGTGTGACGATCGCCTTGCCGCAGTCGCGAGCCTGGCAGCCGTCGCGCCGTTCGAAGCGGGAGGGCTCGACTGGCTCGACGGCATGGGGCAGGACAACATCGACGAGTTCGGGGCTGTGCTCGCAGGCCCGAACGAGTTGCAGGCCTACCTCGACGAGGGGCGTATGCAGGTCCTCGCAGCAACTCCGGACGGGATCGTCGAGGTGATGGCGTCCCTACTCGGCCCCGAGGACCGCAGCATCCTGACCGGTGCATATGCAGAGTTCTTCGTCGCCTCGAGTGCGCTCGGCCTGCGCGACAGTGTCGACGGCTGGTTCGACGATGACATCGTGTTCGCCGAGCCGTGGGGCTTCGACCTCTCCCAAATCAACCGCCCCGTGCTTCTCCTGCACGGCGGCGACGACCGCTTCGTTCCGGTCGCGCACGGGCACTGGCTGGCCGCGCGCATCCCCGACGTCGAGGCCCGCATCGATGCGAACGACGGCCACCTCACTCTGTTCGAACGCCGCGTTCGCGAGGCGCACGAGTGGCTGCTCGCACGGCTGTAAACGCTGCGCTGCGCAAGGCGATCCTCTTCGCCGCCGACAGCCGCTCGGTGAAGCGCTTCGTTCGCCGCTACGGGATGCGACTGGGCGCAGCAAGATTCGTGGCCGGTGAGACGCTCGACGACTCGGTCGCCGCGATCACAAAGCTCAACAAACAGGGCCTCTACGCGAACACGACGCTGCTCGGCGAAGCGGTTCACGAGCGCACCGCCGTCGATGCGGTCGTTGCCGAGTACGTTCGCGTCATCGACCAGATCGCAGCCAACGAGCTGCGCGCGAACGTCGCCCTGAAGCTGACGCAGCTCGGCCTCGACATCGACGAGGAGCTCGCCTTCGCGAACGTCAAGCAGCTGTGCGAGCACGCTGCGGGTCATGGCCAGTTCATTCGCATCGACATGGAGCAGTCGTCCGTCGTCGACGCGACGCTGCGAATCTATCGCCGGCTACGCGAGAGTGGGATCGACAACATCGGCACCGTGCTGCAGGCCTACCTCTACCGCACACCGGACGACCTCGAATCGCTCCTGCCGCTCGAGCCAAACCTGCGGCTCGTCAAAGGCGCCTATCTCGAGCCGCCGGACATCGCGTATCCGCAGAAGCGCGACGTCGATGCGATGTACGCGCGGCTAATGGAACGCATGCTCAGCGCGCCGGGTCACGTCGCGATCGCGACGCACGACGAGGCGCTGATCGAGCATGCACTCGCGTTTTCCCGAGAGCATTCAATCCCTGACGACCGCTTTGAGTTTCAGATGCTCTACGGCGTCCGGCCACAGCTCCAGCTCGATCTCGTGCGTCGCAACCACAAGGTGCTGGTTGCGACGCCCTACGGGCCGGAGTGGTACCCGTACCTGATGCGCCGGCTCGGCGAGCGGCCGGCGAACCTCCTGTCCTTCCTCAGGAACGCTTTTCGCTGACCGGCCTCGGCGCAGATCGCGGCTGCATGATCGCGTCGATCAACCCGTAGTCCACTGCTTCTTGCGGCGTCATGAAGTTGTCACGATCGATGTCTTGCATCACCTGCTCGACATCCTGGCCTGAGTGCTTCGCGATGATCTCGGCCATGCGCCGCGTCATGCCGAGCACTTCACGCGCAGCGATCTGGATGTCGGCGGGCGTGCCGCGATACCCCGCACTTCCTTGGTGGATCATGATCTTCGCGTTCGGCAACGCGAAGCGCTTGCCCTGGGCGCCTCCCGACAGGATCATCGCCGCCGCACTCATCCCCATGCCGAGGCACACCGTCGACACATCCGCGCGCACGTACTGCATCGCGTCGTAGATCGCCATGCCCGCGTACGCAGAGCCGCCGGGCGAGTTGAGGTAGAGATAGATGTCCTTCGTCGGATCCTCGGCGTCGAGGAAGAGCAGTTGCGCCGCGATCAGGTTGGCGATGCTGTCCTCCACCTCCTGGCCCAGGAACACGATGCGCTCGCGCAGGAGGCGCGAGTAGATGTCGAACGAGCGCTCGTACCGCCCGTCCTGCTCGACCACCATGGGGATCACCTGACCGACGATCACTGTGCGACCTCCTCCGAATATGCAACCATTAGGTTGCTCTAATCTAGCGCAACTTGGAGGTTGCACATGGTCCGCAAGGAGATCGTTCTGCCGAGCCCCCGGGAAGACGTCTGGGAGGCATTGACCGACCCCGGGCGCCTCGAAGATTGGTTCGCGAACGAGGTCGAGGTCGACCTCCGCGAGGGCGGTGACGCCACGTTCCGTTGGGGAAACGGCGAGGAGCGCCATGCGGTGTTCACAACAGTCGAACCGGAACGGAGACTCGGCTTCACCTGGGATGACGAAGGTTCCGATTTTGAAAGCACGGTCGAGTTCACGCTGGACGACGATGTCGATGGCACGCGGTTGACGGTCGTCGAGACCGTGCCGGCCTGGTCGACCGCACTCGAGCTGCAGGCCTCGGCACTAGCTCTTGTCTGACCCACTCGGCCAGGTTTTCTCGGCGCTTGCAGATCCGAGCCGCCGCCATGTGCTCGATGCGATCTCCGAACGCGGCTCGGTGACGGCAACGGAGCTGAGCGGCGAGCTGCCGATGACGCGGCAGGCGGTCGCGAAGCATCTGGCGACGCTCGCAGATGCTGGGCTCGTCGAGCCGCTCCGGCAGGGTCGCGAGACGCGGTATCACTTGACCCGCATGGGAACGGAGTGGGACGACCGCCTGGACTCTCTCGCGAGACATCTTCGGAAACGCGCGTGAGCAGCTGGGACGCGGTCCGCGCGCTGCCGCTGCACGTCGACGGCTACTTCCTGGAGCCGCTCGAACGCGAAGTTGCGCGCGACTTCACGCTGCGCCGCACGGTGGTCGTGCTGCACGGCCGCGGCGAAGAGGGACGCGGCGAAGAAATCGACTACGACGGCGATGCGCAGTCCCGATTCCAGCAGGACGGCGGCAAACTCGAGTTCGCGGGCGACCATACGCTCGAGTCGTTCTCGCTCCTGCACGCAGGGCAGCCTGCGTATCGTCGGTGGGCGTACGAGTCGGCAGCCCTCGACCTTTCTCTCAAGCAAGGAGCGACAACGCTCGCGGAGGTGCTCGGCCGCGAGTCGCGCCCACTGACGTTCGTCGTCTCGACTCGCGTCGCCAACGTGCCCGGGTGGAGCGAGCTCTACCCCGCGCTTCGCTTCAAGCTCGATGCTGACGCGGACTGGACTGACGAGCTGATCGCATCGCTACCGGCCGATCGCATCGACACCGTCGACTTGAAAGGCGTCTATCGCAGCGAGTTCGGCAACCCACCGAACGCCGCGCTCTATGCGCGCGTGGCCAAGGCGTTCCCGAACGCGTGGCTCGAGGATCCGTACCTCAACGCCGACACGCTCGGCGCTCTCACGCCGTACAGCGACCGCATCACCTGGGACGCCGCGATTCACGAGTGGAGCGACGTCGACACGCTGCCGTTCCGGCCGCAGTGCCTGAACTGCAAGCCGTCGCGCTTCGGTTCGGTGCGCCGACTGTTCGAGTTCTACGACCGCTGCGCGGCTGAAGGGATCGCGCTGTACGGCGGCGGGCAGTTCGAGCTCGGCGTCGGCCGCGAGCAGATCCAGCGGCTCGCGTCGATCTTCCATCCGGATGGGCCGAACGACGTCGCGCCGGGCGTCTACAACGATCCGCAGCCGCGACCCGGCTTGCCCGAGAGCCCGCTTGACTTGACGCGAATGACCGGGTTCTCGTAGCGCGAAGCTCGAGACGGCGGCAAAGCAAGATGCCGTTGAGGCCGAAGGCCGGCTTGGCCGGCCGATAGGCCCACTGCCCTACCTCGAGGCACAACCCAAGGGAGGTATGGGTTCGGGAGAGGAACCGTAGGTTCTTCTCCCGACGATTACTCGTACTGCAGGGCTTCTAGAACGTTCAGCCGCGACGCGCGGCGCGCCGGGAAGATCGCGGCGATCAGGCCGGCGATGATCGCGGCGAATACGAAGACGATCAGCGTCCCCCACGGAATGGCGATGGTGAATGAGCCGATCGCCGAGCCGACCAACAAGCCCAGGCCAACACCCAAAGGAATGCCGAGCGCCGCTCCGATCAGCGCCGTGACGATGGCCTCGTGGCGGATCATGCGCCGCGTCTGACGGCGCGTCAGGCCGACGGCGCGCAGCATGCCGATCTCACGCGTCCGCTCGAACACCGACAGCACGAGCGTGTTGACGATGCCGAAGAGGCTGACGACGATCGAAAGCGAGAGCAACACGTAGAGGAGGTTCAACACGATGTCGAGCCCCTTCTCCTGCGACTTCTTGAACTGCGTGGCGGTCTGGATTTTCGCGTCGGGGAACCCGGTGAGCGTGTTGTTCAGTGCAGTGGTGTTCGCAGCAGTCACTCCACCCGTGATCTTCACGAATGCGTAGACGTTCGCAGGCGACTGGAACGACTGATCGAAGAGGGCGGCGGAGATCGTCACGTTTCCAAACGGAGAGCCTCCGGCAGGCGGATCGAACACCCCGGTCAGTTTGAGGTTCAGCGCCTTCCCCGACGGCGTCTCGACGGTGATCGGCGAGCCAACCGCCAGGTCGTGATCCTTCGCATACGACTTGTCGACGAACGCGCCGTCCGCGCCGAGGCTCTGCGCGACATTTGTCCCCTTGATCCAGTTGATCTTGATCACAGCGTCGACGTTCGGCTCGACGCCGGTGACCTGAATCTTGTGACCGAATGCTTTGCCCTCCGCACCACGCACACCCGAAATCGTCTGCACGCCGGCCGCCTTCTTGGCCGCAGCCTCCGATGCGATTCCGGTCGGAGTGAAGCCGTTCTGTGAGGTAAGCGCATAGTCGCCGATGAACTGCACATTCACCGCATGCTCGAACGTCGCGCGTACGCCCGACGCAAGCACGCCGACCGCGCTGACTAGTGCAAGCCCGATCATCAGCGCCGCAGCGGTGGCGGCGGTGCGCGCCGGGTTCCGCATCGCGTTCTCCCGCGCAAGCGTCCCTGGAATGCCGCCGGTGCGCGCGCCGGGCCAGCCCAGCGCGGAAGCGAGCGCCGGCACGAGCTTCGGCGCGAGCAACGCCATGCCGATGAAGCTTGCCAGCACGCCAACGCCGATCCCGAGCAGACGGTTGACAGTCGTCGTGCCGTGGTCGAACGCTCCAAACAGAAGCAATGCGAGCGCGACGGCAAGCACGCCGAACGCCGCGAGCGGCCCGAAGCGCGCGAGCCGCGACGGTGGCAGGACACCCTCGCGCACCGCGTCGATCGGCTCGAGGCGTGTCGCGCGGATCGCTGGGAACAAGCTCGCCAGAGTCGTGACGATCGTTCCGACAAGTAGCGAAACGACGATCGTGCGCGTTGCGAACACCGTGTTTCCAGATGGAAGCTCGAACCCGGCCTTGCCGAAGAGCCACTGGAGCCCTTTCGCCAGCAACAGCCCGAGGAACAGACCAGTCACCGACGCGATCACTCCGATTACGAATCCTTCCGCGAGCACCGAGCGCATCACCTGGCGCCGCGTCGCGCCGATCGTGCGCAGCGTGCCGAACTCGCGCGCGCGTTGCGCGACCGTGATCGACAGCGTGTTCGCGATCACGAAGATGCCGACGAAGAGCGCAATGCCGCCGAAGGCGAGCAGGAAGTCCTGGATGAAGCTCGTGCCGGAGTTGCTGTCCGATGTCGCGCTGGCGGCCTCAGCCTGGCCGGTGCGCACCTGAGTCGCAGGCGGCAGGATTTTTCTGATCTCGTCGACCAGCGTCGTGCGCGAGATCCCCGATTTCGCCGCAACGTCGATCGCGTCGAGCTTGCCAACCTTGTCGAAGATCTTCTGTGCGGTCGTCAGGTCGAAGATGGCAAATGTCGCTCCACCGATCGACGAAACGTCGGCGAGCTTGACGATGCCGGCGATCTTGTACTGCTGCACCGGTCCGCGCGCGACCGCGCCGATCGTGTCACCAACCGCATAGTGCTTCTTGTTCGCAGTGTTCTCGTCGATGTCGATCTCGTGGTCGCCGCGCGGCCACGTTCCTGAAACAAGATTGAGCGGGTTGAACCGCTGGTCGCCGCCGGGATCGACGCTGAACGCGAGCCCGGGCGCGAAGCCGTTCGAGATCACCTTGCCGTTGCGGCCGACGAGCTGCGCGTAGTCCCCGATGCCGCCGGCCGCCTCGGCGACGTCAGGCAGCGCACGCACCTTCGGCAGCAGCGACGCCGAGAATGACGGGGCGTTGTTGTTGCCATTCTGGTCCTGGCCGTTGCCGATTGCGCTCTTGCCGCTGATCACGGCATCGGTGGACTTGTAGACCGACGTGAAGATCTGGCCGATGCCCGCTTTCAGCGTGTCGGTCAGCACGAACGTACCGCTGATCATCGCCACGCCGAGGATCACGGCGAAGGCAGTGAGCAGCGCCCGGAGCTTCCGTCCGGCGAGACCTTTCAGCGTGACCCTGAACATCTCTTAGGAGTCGAGCCCCTGCATCACGCGCACGACGTCCTCGGCGGTGATGTCGGAGCTCTCCTGGACGATCTTGCCGTCGGCCAGGAAGAGCACGCGGTCGGCGATCGCCGCCGCCCGCGCGTCGTGAGTGACCATGACCGTCGTCTGGTTGTAGGCGTCGACGGACTCGCGCATCAGATTGAGGATCTCGCCGCTCGTCTTCGAGTCGAGGTTGCCGGTCGGCTCGTCGGCGAACACAATGGACGGGCGCGAGACGAGCGCGCGCGCGATCGCAACGCGCTGCTGCTGCCCCCCCGAGAGCTCGTTCGGCCGATGTGTCGAACGATCCGTGAGGCCCACTTTCGCAAGCAGCTCGCCGAGCCACTGCTTGTCGATCTTCTCGCCGGCAATCGACAGCGGCAGGGTGACGTTCTCCTCGGCGGTGAGCATCGGCAGCAGATTGAAGAACTGGAAGATGAAGCCGATTCGGCGCCGACGCAGCTTCGTCAGGTCGGTGTCGTCCATGCCGGTGATCTTCTCGCCGCCGATCGTCACCTCGCCGCTCGTCGGCTTGTCGAGGCCGGCGAGGATGTGCATCAGCGTCGACTTGCCAGACCCGGATGGGCCCATGACGGCAACGAGCTCGCCTTCGCGAACTTCGAGTGAGACGCCACGCAGCGCGTCGACGGCAGCTTCCCCCTGGCCGTAGCGGCGCGTCAGGTCCGTGGCAACAACAACGGCACCGTTCGTGCTCATCGAAATCAGACTAGCGAGAACTCAGGCAGCGACCGCAGAAAACTGCGGAATGATGTCTGCGCCGTACGCGGCAAGCGTTTCTTCTTGTGCGTGAGTCATCAAGTAAACGTTGAATTGGTCGACGCCAACGGCTTCGAGCTCGCGCAACTTCGCTGCAATCTGTTCACCGTTTCCAATCACGCAGAAGCGGTCGCAAATCTCATCTGTCACGAACTCGCCGTGCGCAGCGCCAACGCGCGAGTGGTCCTTGTAGTCGTAGAACTTCCTCGCCGCGATGAAATCGGTGAGCGCCTTCGGCACGACGCTGCCGTCAGTGCCGTACCGATCCACGAGATCCTTGACGTGGTTCGAGACCATGGCCGGGAACCAGCGCACCTGCTCGCGCGCGTCGGCGAGATCATCGGTGACGTGGCTCGGCGCGCCGACGATGCACTTCAGCGCAGACGGATCGCGACCCGCTTCTTCGGCGGCTTTGCGCGCGGTGTCCATGATCCAGCTGATGATCTCGGGGTCTGCGAGCTGGATGATCACGCCGTCGCCGACGGTCCCTGCGACAGCGAGTGCTTTCGGCCCGTAGCCCGCAACCCACACCGGAATCTGCGGCAGTTCCGGGCGCACCCATTTCAGCTGCAATTCCTTCTCGTTCCAGTTCACCTCGCGGCCGTTCATGAAGTCCTTGATCATCGCGAGCGACTTCTGAAACTCCGCGACCTTCATCGGCTGGCGGCCGATGACGCGCACGGCAGAGTCGCCGCGGCCGATGCCCATCGCCATGCGGCCGTTCGAGATGTCCTGCAGCGTTGCGTAGGAGCTCGCGAGCACGGTCGGGTCGCGCGTCGCCGGGTTTGTCACGAAGTGCCCGAGGTGGATCTTCGACGTCTCGCGGGCCGCGATGGCGAGCGTCGGGATCGACTCTTGCCAAAGGACGTGCGAGTCGTACGTCCAGGCGTATTCGAGGCCGTGGCTCTCGGCGAGCTGGATCAGCTCGAGCCAGCGTTGGTACGGGGGGTCAGGCAGAACCGTGACGCCGAACGACATTCCCATGCGGCGGAGCCTACTCCGTCAGAATCGTCCCGTGAAGATCATTTGCGTTGGCCGCAACTACGCGGAGCATGCCGCGGAGCTTGGGAACGAGCCTCCGAAAGAGCCGCTCATCTTCGGCAAGTGGGCGAATGCGCTGATCGGGCCGGGCGACGCCATCGTCCTCCCGCGCGAATCCACGCACACCGATGCCGAAGCGGAGCTTGCTGTCGAGATTGGATGCGGCGGCCGGCGAATTGCTGAGGCTGACGCGCTTGACCACGTGCGCGGATATCGCGTCGCGAACGACGTGTCGGCGCGCGACCTCCAGCACACCGAGGGACAGTGGACGCGTGCGAAAGGGTTCGACACGTTCTGCCCGGTTGGTGCAGACCTCGCTTCCGTTTCGGAGCTCGGAGCTGCAGCAGGGCTGCGCGTCGTGCAACGGCTGAACGGCGAGGTCATGCAGGACGGGAACACGAACGACCTGATCTTCTCTGTGCCGTTTCTCGTCGCGTACACGTCGAACGCGTTCACGCTCGAACCGGGCGACCTGATTCTCACCGGCACGCCGTCGGGTGTCGGATACGCGCGCGACCCGAAGGTGTCGCTGCAAGACGGAGATGTCGTCGAGTGCGAGGTCGAAGGCGTCGGCGTCGTTCGCAACCCGGTGGTCGCGGAGCAATGACCGGCGTCCTGCTCTTGCTTTTCACGGTTGTTGCGGGTGCGTTCCTACCGGCGCAGGCGGGCGTGAATGCGCGACTTGCGAAATACATCGGCGGACCCGTGCGTGCGTCGATGGTCTCGTTCGTCGTCGGCGCGCTCGCGCTGTTCATCGTGGTCGTGCTCTTCTATCGCTCGGAGAGTCACCACGGCAGCGAGGCGCCGTGGTGGGCGTGGGTCGGCGGATTGCTCGGCGCGTTCTACGTGACGTCGACGGTCGTCGTGCCGGTGCGCATCGGCGCCGCGGCGTTCTTCGGTGTGCTGGTCGCAGCGCAACTCGTCGCGAGCGTCGTGCTCGACAAGTTCGGCTGGATTGGCTTTCCCAAGCAGGACGTCTCGCCGCTGCGGATGCTCGGCGTCGCGATGCTGATCGGCGGCGCGGTACTCGTCCGTGTCTTCTGAGTGCGCCTTCTGCCGTGTCGCGGCCGGCGGCGCGACGAGGAACACCAGCCAAGCTGATGTCGTTCTGCACACCGAACTGACGACAGCGTTCATCGGCGCGAAATGGTGGGTGAACAACCCGGGGCACGTCCTCGTTATCCCGAACGCGCACTACGAGAACCTTTACGACACCACGGATGACGTGCTCGGCGCGGTTTATGCCACGGTTCGACGGGTCGCGTTGGCCATGAAGACCGCGTACGGCTGCAATGGCATCTCGACTCGCCAGCACAACGAGCCTGCCGGCAACCAAGACGTGTTCCACCTGCACGTCCACGTGTTTCCGCGCTGGCGCGACGACGAGCTTTACGAGCACCACAACGAGACGTGGTGGCCGTCGGCGGAAGAGAAGCTGCCCTACGCCGAGAAGCTGGGCGCGGCTCTGGCGAAACACGACTAGTCCTTCGCGCTAACCCGGACGCGTCCGGGCGAGACACACGTCCGTTTGACCCTACGCGATGCGACTTTGCCTGCGCAGCGTGGTCGACTTGCGAAACGCGGGGTCAGGCACGTGCCAGACCCCGGGGTAGATCGGCCACGTCTGGTCAGGAGTTGGCCGCGGCTAGGTCGAGCGGCGCAGGAGCAGGATCGCCTGAGCGGCCAGCGCCGACGCTGTTGCGATGCCGAACGAGATCGCGATCGTCGTGTGCACGATGGTGAGCGCGACGACGAAGCCGAATAAGGCATACGCGAGAAACCCGATAATGAAGCCGCGCAGCAGGCGCACCGCCTCGCGCGCACCACGTTGGGTGTGCGTGAACACAGTCAGCACCGGCGAGATGACCGGGAAGGACGCGAGGACGCCGGTGACATGCGGCCCGAGCGTCTTCGCGGCAGCGGTCACCGCGAGGATCGGAACGACCGCCGCGCCGGCGCGGAGCGGAAGATCGAGGCGCGGCGACACGTGCGGCAATGCGCTCGGCGGATGTCTCGGCAGCACCGCCGCCGCCGCGAGGCATGCACCGGTCGCGATCGCAAACCCCCACCCCGCCGAAACGTGCACGAGTCGCAGCACCGGAACGGCGGCACCGAACGCCAACCAACCGCCAACGAGTGCGACCACCCACCCAAAGCGCGACAGCGTCGCGTAGACGACGACGAACAGCGAGACGCCGACGACACCGAGCATCGTCCCGATCGCGGCCTGCTTCGCGAACTCGTGCCCGTGCTCGATCGCGACGACGAGCAGGATCGGGCCGCCAACTGCCGGCAGCCCCGCAACGACGCCCGCGACACGAACGCCGAAGCGTCGCGCAAGCAGTGACGTCGCGACGATGAACGCCGGTGCAAGCAGCAGTTTGAGCGCGAGCGTCAGGTGAGCCAGGCGAGCGTTTTCGACGCGAGCTTGTCGAGCGCTGCGACGCTCTGCTCGAGGTGCTCGCGCTTCGTGTCCTCGACCTTCGTGTGCGACAGCCCGCGCAAGCTCTGCACGAACAGCATCACCGTGGGGATGCCCGCGCGCGACACCTCGGCGGCATCGTGCAGCGGCCCGGACGGCAGCTTGTGCGACGTGCCCGACACTTCGCGAATCGCCTCGTCCGCGAAGCCGATCAGCGTCTCGTCGAAGAGGATCGGCTCGATGTTCCAGATGCGTTCCCACTCGACGTCGATGTTCTCCTCCCCCGCAAAACGATCGGCCGCGTCGCGCGCCAGCGCAAGCATGCGCGCGAGTGAATCCGCATTGAGATGCCGTTGGTCGAGCAGCTGCTCTGCCGTCTCGACGACCGACGTGACGATGCCCGGCTTGCAGACCACACCGCCGGACGTGCACACCGCACCGCCGCCGACCTCCGCCGCGATCTCGCGAATGTACAAAGCCAGTTTCGCCGCGCCGGCGAGCGCGTCGCGCCGCTTGTCCATCGGCGTCGAGCCCGCATGCGCCGCCTGACCACGCCACGTGAACCGTGAGCGCTCGACGCCGAACGTGCCGAGCACGACGCCGAGCGGCAAGTCCATCGACTCGAGCACTGGGCCTTGCTCGATATGTAGCTCGAGATACGCGCGCGCACCGGCGAGCTGCGACCGTGCACTGAGAGCGCTGTCCAAATCCACGCCGTGCTCGCGCAGTGCGTCCGGCAGCGCGATGCCGTCGCGATCGGTGAGCTTCCGCAGCTCGTCCTGATCCTTCATCGAACCTGCTGCAGCCGACGAACCGAACAGCGAGCGACCGAAGCGCGCACCTTCCTCGTCGGCCCACGACACGAGGCGTACGGTGACGGGCGGCGTCCCTTCCTCGGCGATGCGGCGAACCACTTCGACGCCCGCCAGCACGTTCAGGCAGCCGTCGAGCCAGCCCCCGTTCGGCACAGAATCCATGTGCCCGCCGATCACAAGCGCGCCGTCGGAAGCCCCGGCCAGCGTGAACCACTGGTTGCCCGCCTCGTCGATCTCCTCGACCGCCCCAGTTGCAGCCATCTTGTCGCGCAGGAACGCCCGCGCCGTCTCCCACGTCTCGGTCCACGCGACACGCTGCGCGCCGTTCTCGTCGCCGGTTGAAGCGCGCAGCTCCTCAAGCTCGGTGACCGTGCGTGGCGGATCGAGGCGCATCTCGCATCGATCCTAATCGCGTGATAAACCCTCCGCCTAATGCGTGCACGGGCAGAGCGCGGCGCAACCTTCCTGGCCGTGCTCGGCGTCCTTTGGGGCGCCTGGGAAGGGTGGCGCTGGATCGGCACGCACTTCCATCTCACGTGGCCGTTCACCGTGAACGACACGACGATGCCGCATCTGCATCGCATCGTGCAGGCGCTCTTCCAGCCGGCGCAGGTCAACGGCCCTTCGCTGCTGCACATACTGCTGAACGCCAGCGCGTTCACGGCCAAGGAAGCGGTGCTCGGGTTCGTGCTCGGCGCGGTCGGCGGCTTCGCGATCGCCGTCGTGCTGTCGCAATCGCGTTTCCTCGAGCGCGGGGTCATCCCGTACGTCGTCGCGTCGCAAACGATTCCGCTGCTCGCGATCGCGCCGATGGTGATCGTCGGGCTCGAGTCGAAGTTCGGCGGCACGCTCGCAGCCTGGGAGTGCGTGTCGGTGCTCGCCGCCTATCTCACCTTCTTCCCGGTGACGATCAACGCACTGCGCGGGCTGCAGTCGGCGGACCCGCAGGCGGTCGAGCTCATGCGCTCCTACGCGGCGGGGCGCTGGCGCATCCTCTGGAAGCTGCAGGCGCCGGCCTCGCTGCCGTACCTCTTCTCGGCGTTCCGAATTGCAGCGCCGCTCGCGATCGTGGGCGCGATCATCTCTGAACCGTCAGCTTCGATTCAGGGCGGCCTCGGCGGCGCGATCGTGAACTTCAACCAGTACTACTCGATCGAGCCGCAGGAGCTGTGGGCGACGAATGTCATCTCGGCGTTGCTCGGCATCGTCTTCTTCCTCGTTGTCGTCGTCGCCGAGCGCACCATCGTCCGACGCGCACCGGAGAACGTCGCATGACAGTCGTTGAGTTGAAAGGCGTCTCGAAGGAGTTCCACGGAGGAACCGTCGCTCTCCAGGGCATCGATCTCGACGTCGAGCCGCGCGAGTTCGTCTCGCTGATCGGCCCCTCGGGCTGCGGCAAGTCGACGTTGCTGAGAATCATCGGTGACCTGATTGCACCGACCGCGGGCACCGCGACGGTCAACGGCAAGAGCGCGGAGAGCGCGCGCCGTGATCGCGACTACGGGATCGTCTTCCAGCAGGCGGTGCTCTACGACTGGCGCACCGTCGGCAAGAACATCGAGCTGCCGCTCGAGCTGCTCGGCTGGGACCGGAAGCGGCGCAAGGCGCGTGTTGCCGAGATGCTCGAGCTCGTCGAGCTCGGCGGGTTCGAAGGCCACCACCCCTGGCAACTGTCGGGCGGCATGCAGCAGCGCGTCGCGATCGCGCGCGCGCTGTCGTTCCAACCGGCGCTGCTGCTGATGGACGAGCCGTTCGGCGCACTCGACGAGATGACGCGCGAGCGGCTCAACTCGGAGCTACTGAGCATCTGGGCGGAGACCGAGTCGACCGTCGTCTTCGTGACGCACTCGATTCCCGAAGCAGTCTTCCTCTCGACGCGCGTCGTCGTCATGTCCGCGCGACCCGGTCGGATCGCGGAAGTGATCGACATCGACCTGCCCCAACCGCGCACCGGAGCGGTGCGCGAGGACGCGCGCTTCTTCGAGCTCGTCACGTCGGTGCGCGAAGCGCTGATCCGCGGAGGCGTTGAGATTTGAAGCGAGCAGGCCGCGAATGGGCACCGGTCGTGCTCGTCTTCGCCGCCGGCATGCTGCTGTGGCAGTTCGTGCTCGCGCCCTGGCTCGGGCGGTTCCTGTTGCCGACGCCTGTCCAGATCGGCAAGTCGCTGCACGAGCACTGGAGCGTGCTCTGGCATGCGGGCTGGTTCACGCTGCAGGAAGCGCTCGGCGGCTTCGCAATCGGCTGCGGCCTCGGCATCGTCGCCGCGCTCGCGCTCGCTCGCTACCGGCGCTTGTCGGGAGCGTTGATGCCGTACTTCATCGCGGCGAACGCAGTGCCAATCATCGCGTTCGCCCCGATCATGAACGACTGGTTCGGCCTGCTGAACCCCCACTCGAAAATGGCGATCGCCGCGGTGCTCTGCTTTTTCCCGGTAATGATCAACACGATGCGCGGGCTCACGTCCGTTCCACCGGCGGCGATCGAGCTGATGCGCTCCTATGCCGCGAGCGAGCTCGAGATCTTCCGGCGGGTGCGCTTCCCAACGGCACTGCCGTTCCTCTTCACCGGCCTCAAAGTGGCGACCGTGCTGTCCATGATCGGCGCGATCGTCGGCGAGTACTTCGGCGGCTCGATCCAGGCGCTGGGCGTTCAGATCGAGAACTCGGTGACGCTGTTCGATCTACCACTGGCCTGGGCGGCAATTGTGGTCGCCAGCTCCATGGGAATTGCCTTCTACGCCTTGATCGGCGTCGCCGAACGCTTCACGATGGGCTGGCACCCAAGCGCACACGGTGAGTAACTCGAGGAGGAGGGCGATTTGAAGCACAGGAAGTGG
Organism: Gaiellaceae bacterium; assembly: GCA_036496645.1. Classification (GTDB taxonomy): domain Bacteria; phylum Actinomycetota; class Thermoleophilia; order Gaiellales; family Gaiellaceae; genus PALSA-600. The sequence goes on along the minus strand of DASXKU010000034.1, from coordinate 104,024 downwards.
CTCGTGCTGGGCCTCGCGGCCGCAGCACTTGCAATCGGTGCGACCGCGGTTACTGCAAGCGCGAACACACACTCGCAGAAGCTGACGAAGGTCACGATCCAGCTGAAGTGGGTCACGCAGGCGCAGTTCGCCGGTTTCTACGCGGCTGCTGCAGAGGGCTATTACAAAGCTGCGGGACTCGACGTGAAACTGAAGATCGGCGGCCCGAACATCACGCCGGAGCAGGTCGTGCTCGGCGGTCAGGCCCAGTTCGGGCTCGACTGGCTGCCGAACCTGTTCGCCACCAACGAGCACGGCGGCAACCTCGTGTCGATCGCGCAGGTCTACGCGCGCTCAGGCATGACCGAGCTGACGTGGAAGTCGAGTGGCATCAACTCGATCGCGAAGATGCGTGGCAAGAAGGTCGGCGTCTGGTGCTGTGGTAACCAGCCCGAGCTGTTCGCCGCGCTCGCGAAGAACAACATCGACCCGAACAACCCGAAGGACGTCACGATCGTCAACCAGCCGTTCGACATGAACCTGTTCTTGCAACATCAGGTCGATGCGGCAGCGGCGATGACGTACAACGAACTCGCGCAGGTTCTCGAGACGAAGGACCCGAAAACGGGCAAGCTCATCTCGCTCAACGACCTGAACATCTTCAAGATGGCCAGCTCGTCGGTGGGCACGGGCATGCTCGAGGACAACATCTTCGCCACCTCGAAGTGGCTGAAGAGCCCGGCGAACCAGGCCACCGCGGTCCGGTTCCTCGGTGCGTCGCTCGCGGGCTGGGTCTATTGCCGCGACCACGTCCAGAGCTGCGTGAACATCGTGCTCAAGAACGGGCCGACGCTCGGCCACGGCCATCAGCTCTGGGAGATGAACGAAGTCAACAAGCTGATCTGGCCGAACGCGACCGGCATCGGCACCGTCCCCGCCTCCGCGATCAAGCAGACCGAGACGATCGCGAAGACGTACGGCGTGATCAAGAAGCTCCCGTCGGCGGGCGAGCTGAACTACTCGTTCGTCAAGCAGGCAATCGCCGGCATGAAGGCGCAAGGGCTGAACGTCTACGGCAAGTCGTACAAGCCGCTGACCGTCCACGTAACTGCAGGCGGGAAGTAGCCGAAATACAATCGGCGCCTGGCACCCCACGGTGCCAGGCGCCAGCTCTCTGGGGAGGTCGACATGTCAGTGCTAATCAAGGGCGGACGGGTGATCACTGCGGCCGACGACTACGTCGCAGACGTGTTCATCGATGGAGAGCGGATCACGCTGATCGGCGAGTCGCTGGACGTCTCCGCCGACAAGGTGATCGATGCAAAGGGCAAGTACGTGCTGCCGGGCGCCGTCGATCCGCACACTCATCTCGAGATGCCGTGGCGTGGCGAAACGACAATCGACGACTTCCAGTCGGGGCATACGGCCGCCGCGTTCGGCGGCACGACGACGCACGTCGACTTCTGCATCCAAGGCAAGGGGCAGACATTCGGTGAGGCCCTCGAGCTGTGGCATGCCAAGCGCGACGGCAAGGCAATTATTGACAACGGCTTTCACATCGCGGTCACCGACCTCAAGGAAGGCGGCACGCTCAAAGAGCTCGCAACGTTGCCGGACGAGCACGGCGTCACGTCGTACAAGCTCTTCATGGCGTACAAGGACTCGCTGATGGTCGACGACGAGACGCTGTTCAAGACCATGCAGGTCGCCGCGGAGACCGGTGCGCTCGTGATGGTGCACGCGGAGAACGGCGACGCGATCGAAGTCTTGATGAGCGAGGCGATCGCAGCGGGCCACGTAGAGCCGAAATATCACGCGTCGACGCGTCCGCCGGAGACCGAGGGCGAGGCGACGAACCGCGCAATTCAGCTGGCACGCGTCGCCGGCGCCGCGCTCTACGTCGTGCACGTGTCGTGCGCCGAATCGGTCGAGCCGATCGCGATCGCACGCGAAAAGGGATGGAACATCTGGGGCGAGACCTGCACCCAGTACTTCTTCATCGACGATTCCTATCTCGACCAACCGAACTTCGAGGGCGCGAAGTATGTGTACACGCCGCCGCCGCGCGCCAAGGAAAACCAGGACGTGCTCTGGAATGCCGTGCGCACGAACGTGCTGCAGGCGATCTCGACCGACCACTGCGCCTACCTGTTCAAGGGTCAGAAGGACGCAGGTCTGCAGGACTTCCGCCAGATTCCGAACGGCGGGCCGGGGCTCGAGAACCGGCTGCAGATGATTCACCACTTCGGCGTTCGCGAAGGACGCATCACGCTGAACCGGATGGTGGAGTTGCTGTGCACGAATCCGGCGAAACTGTTCGGCCTGTACCCGCGCAAGGGCACGCTCGCCGTCGGCTCCGATGCAGACATCGTCGTCTTCGACCCGGAGAAGCGCGTGACCATCTCCGCGAAGACGCATCACTCGAAGTCGGACTACAACCTCTACGAGGGAACGCAGGTGCAAGGCTCACCCGAAGTCGTGCTTCGCCGCGGCGAGGTGATCGTCGAGGGCGACACGCTGCTCGCGAAGCCCGGCAGCGGTCAATTCATCAAGCGCGCGCGGCCGAACGAAGAGCTGAAGCCCGAGCCCGCGCTCGCGCGTTAGGACGTTGATCGTTCTTCGCAACGGCTTGGTCGACGTCGGCGCGGGGAAATTCGTCCGCGCAGACATCATCGTTGACGGCGACCACATCCACTCGGTGACGGAGTCGGCGCCCGCGTGCGGCCTCGCCGTGAACTGCACGAACTACGCGGTCGTCGCGCTCATCGGGGACGGCGGCGAGCCGGGTCGCATTGAGGCCGGCCAACGCGCAGATCTCGTCCTACTCGACCTCAAGCCGGCGACGCCCGCCGTGTCGTCCGTGATGGTCGGCGGCGAGTGGCGCATCGTGAACGGTGTCGTCAAGGGACTCGACGCGACCGCCCTGGAGAGCGCCGCAGACGGCTAGCGCTCGCTGACGCCGTGCGGGACGCCGTAATCGGCGAGTAGCTCGAGGAACGGCGACGCGGGGAACGCCTCGGGGCCGAGCACACCGGTGCCCGCCCACGCACCGCCGTCGAGTAGCTCGAGCGCGACGACAGGATTGAACGCGGTCTGCAACACGACGGCCTGGTGGCCGTAGTCGCGCATCGCTTGTTCGTTGTCGACCACGTGGTAGAGGTAGACACGCCGCGGCTTGCCGTCCTTGCCTGTGCCGGTGACGTATGTGCCCGCGCACGTCTTGCCACGCATGCGGTCGCCGAGCTCGGCGGGATTCGGCAGCGCGGCCGCGACCACGTCGCGCGGCGCAACCATCGACCCGCGAACATTCACCGGCTCCGTCGAGTCAAGGCCGAGCTTGTGCAGCGTCTTCAGCACGTCGATGAACTCCTCGCCGAGGCCGTACTTGAACGTGACGCGCTTGCAGTCCACCCAGCGCGGGACGAGAACCACTTCTTCGTGCTCCACGTTGACGCACTCGATCGGCCCAATTCCTTCGGGAAAATCGAAAAGCTCGGGCTCGGAGAACGGCTCGGTCGTGAACCAGCCGCGGTCCCGCTCCCACACGAGCGGCGGGTTCAGGCACTCCTCGATCGTCGTCCAGATCGAGAAGGTCGGCGCGAAGTCGTAGCCGTCGACGACCAGGTTCGCGCCGTCGCGAATGCCGATCTCGTCGATCTCCGAGAAGAGCTCGTCCGCTGCGTGACGCGCAAACACGTCGGCCAAGCCCGGCTCGATGCCGATGCCTGCGAGGCAGAGGACGCCGGCCTCGCGCCAGGCCTCGTCCTGGTCGAACTGCTCTTGCCCGAGCAGAACGCCGGGCGAGGAGAGCGTCATCGCCATGTCGAGGTACGTCACGCGCGCAGCGAGCGCGGCTGCGAGCAGCGGCGGGTTGAAGCGCGGGTCGCACGCGTTCAGGACTGCGTCGGCATGTTCGGCGCGCAGCAACTCTGCGACTGCGGCCGCGTCGGACGCATCAACCTGCACGCCGGCAAACCGTTCGTCGACAGATGCAGCCTTCTGCGCACGCGCCAGATCGACGTCTGCGAGCACCAGCCGCTCGATGAAGCCGCGACGCGCCGCAATCGCGGCCGCGGCGGCGCCGACACCGCCAGCGCCGACGACAACAACTTTCATCGCGTCTGCGGGAAGCCCAGATCGACCTTCGACGTGGCCGGGTCGGGCCAGCGCGAGGTAACGACCTTCGAACGCGTGTAGAAGTCGATGCCTTCAGGCCCGTAGATGTGACGGTCGCCGAAGAGGCTCGCCTTCCAGCCGCCGAACGAGTAGTACGCGACGGGAACCGGGATCGGCACGTTCACACCGACCATGCCCGCCTGCACGTCGAACTGGAACTGCCGTGCAACACCTCCGTCACGCGTGAAGATCGCCGTGCCGTTGCCGTACGGGTTGTCGTTGACGAGTTTCACCGCGTCGTCGTAGGTCGAAACGCGTGTGACGCCGAGCACGGGACCGAAGATCTCGTCCGTGTACGCCTTCATGTCCGTCGTGATGTGGTCGATCAGCGTCGCGCCGAGGAAGAAGCCGTCGGGCGGGCAGCTGTCGCGACCGTCCACGACGACCTCGCCTTCGCTGCCGATGTACGACGCGACCTTGTCGCGATGCTCGCGCGTGATCAGCGGCCCCATCTCGCTCGACGGATCCATCCCGTCGCCGACCTTCACATTTGGGATGCGCTTCTTGATTGCCTCGACCAGCGGGTCGGCAACATCGCCGACGGCGACGACCATCGACACCGCCATGCAACGCTCGCCCGCCGAACCGTACGCAGCAGACACGGCAGCGTCGGCCGCCATGTCGATGTCAGCGTCGGGCAGCACGATCATGTGGTTCTTCGCGCCGCCGAGCGCCTGGCAGCGCTTGCCGTTCGCGGTCGCGGTCTCGTAGACGTACTTCGCGATCGGCGTCGAGCCGACGAACGAGACCGCGGCGATGCCGGGATGCTCGAGGATCGCGTCGACGGCAACCTTGTCGCCATTCACGACGTTGAACACACCGTCCGGCAAGCCCGCTTCCTTGAGCAGCTCGGCCGTGTACATCGACGCCGACGGATCCTTCTCCGACGGCTTGAGGATGAACGTGTTGCCGCTCGCAATCGCGGGGGCCCACATCCACATCGGAACCATCGCCGGGAAGTTGAACGGCGTGATGCCGGCGACAACGCCGAGCGGCTGCCGAATCGAATAGACGTCGATGCCTGTCGACGCCTGCTCGGTCATCGCGCCTTTCAGCAGATGCGGGATGCCGCAGCAGAACTCGATCACCTCGAGCCCGCGCGTCACCTCCCCCATCGCGTCGGACAAAACCTTCCCGTGCTCCGCCGTCAGCAGTTTCGCGATCTCCTCTCGCCGCTCGTGCACGAGCTCGCGAATGTTGAAGAAGAGCTCTGCCTTCTTGGCAAGCGACGTCGCGCGCCAAGCGGGGAACGCCGCGCGCGCAGTTTGCACCGCGGTGTCGATCTCGGCGACCGATGCAAAGTCGACCGCGCCGCTCTGGCGGCCGGTCGCCGGGTTGTAGACGGCGCCGCTGCGCCCCGACGTGCCGGGTGCGGCGCGGCCGCCAATCCAGTGGTTGATGGGCTTGACAGCTGCGGGTGCGTCGATGGTCTCGGTCATTCGTGGAGCGTACCGCCGCATCGAGGGGGGTCTGGCCCCTACCTGACCCCCTCGCCTCCGGCTGCGTCCCGGTGGCCTAGATGCGTTCGCGTGCGAGAGCGCTTGATTTGCAGGGCCATTGCGTGTTGCACATCCGTCACCCGTGTGTCCCCAAGGTGGCACCGCGCAGGGGCGCCGAAAGAGCAAAGGGGTCAGGCACGGGCCAGACCCCGGGGTAGGATCGAGGCATGGGGACCACCACCGAGACCGACACACAGCTTTCTCGCACGCAGCTGGGGAAGCAGATCGTCGAGGACGCGAAGAAATACGTCCTCTACTCGTGGAGCGTGCAGGACGCGATCAACCCGATCGCCGTCGAGCGCGCCGAGGGACGGTACTTCTGGGATTACGACGGGAACCGCTACCTCGACTTCGCATCTCAACTCGTGAACGTCTCGATCGGTCATTCGCACCCGAAGGTCGTGCAGGCGATCAAGGATCAGGCCGAGCAGCTCGCGACGATCGGTCCGCCGATGGCGACCGAGTCGCGCTCACGCCTCGGAAAGCTGCTCGCCGAGGTGACGCCCGGCGACTTGACGATGAGCTTCTTCACGAACGGTGGCTCGGAGGCAAACGAGAACGCGATCAAGCTCGCGCGGTGGTACACGGGCCGGCACAAAGTGATCGCGCGCTATCGCAGCTACCACGGCGCGACGGCCGGCTCGATCACGCTCACCGGCGACCCCCGCCGCTGGCCCGCGGAGCCTGGCATTCCCGGTGTGGTGCGCATGTTCGACCCGTACACGTATCGCTGCCCCGCGGGACATCCCGATCCGTGCCCGGTGTGCACCGGAGGTCCACATCTTGAAGAGATCCTGCAATACGAAGGCGTGCACACCGTCGCCGCGGTCATTCTCGAAACGGTCACCGGCACGAACGGCATCATCGTCCCGCCCGACGGTTACCTGCAGTCGATCAGGGAGACGTGCGACAAGCACGGCATCATGCTGATCTGCGACGAGGTGATGGCCGGCTTCGGCCGCACCGGCAAGTGGTTCGGCGTCGACAACTGGAATGTCGTCCCGGACATCCTCACCGTCGCGAAGGGCATCAACTCCGGCTACGTGCCGCTCGGCGCGATGGTCGTGCGCGAGCCGATCGCGAATTGGGTGCGCGACAAGTACTTCGCCGGCGGTCTCACGTACAGCGGGCATCCGCTCGCGTGCGCGTCGGCCGTCGCGTCGATCGAAGCGTTCCAGGAAGAGGGCATCGTCGAACAAGCCGCAGCAACCGGCGAGATCTTTCGTGCGGAGTTGGCGAAGCTGCAGGAGAAGCATCCGTCGATCGGCGAGGTGCGCGGGCTCGGCTGCTTCTGGGGGCTCGAGCTCGTCAAGAATCGCGAGACACGCGAGCCGCTCGTTCCGTTCAACGGAACCGGCGATGCGGCGAAGCCGATGGGCGCAGTGATGAAGCGCGCGCTCGACCGGGGCCTCTATCTGATGACGCACTGGAACATCGTCATGTGTTGCCCGCCGCTCACGATCACACGCGACGAGCTAAGCGAAGCACTCGACGCACTCGACGATGCGCTAAGCGTCGCCGACGAGTTCGTTAGCTAACTAGAGCGCGGGCAGGCCGTCGTCTGCGGCGAGCCGCAGGAACGTCTCGACCACCGTCGGGTCGAACTGCGTGCCCGACGAGTCGCGCAGGCGCTTCAGCGCCTCCGCCGGGTCGAGCGCCGAGCGATAGGGGCGATCGGTGACCATCGCGTGGTACGCGTCGCACACGAGCACGATGCGCGACTCCATCGGAATGTCAGCGCCCGCCTTGCCGTCCGGGTACCCGAGGCCGTCCCAACGCTCGTGACACGCGCGCACGATCGGCCGCACGTCCGCGAGCCGGTCGATCGGCGCGAGGATGCGCTCGCCGAGTGCGGGGTGCTCTCTGACGACACCGAACTCTTCGTCGGTGAGCGGGCCAGGCTTCTGCAGGATCTCGGACGGGATGCCGATCTTGCCAATGTCGTGGAAGAGCGCGCCCAGCTCGAGCCGCTGCAGCGATTCGCGGTCGAGCTCGAGCCGCTGGCCGACGAGCAGCGCGACGTCCGTGATCCAGCGTGCGTGTGACGACGTGTAGGCGTCGTTCGCTTCGAGTGCGTTCGCGAGTGCGGCAACCGTCGAGACGAACGTCCGCTCGAGCCGCTTGTACTGGTCGCCGCTCTCGATCGCGAGCTTGGCTTGGTGCGCGAGGCCGGCGAGCAGCCGCAGCTGGCGATCGCCGAACTCGCGCTCGTCCTCGACGAGCGCGGTCAGCGCGCCGACGCGGCTGTTGTCGAGGTGCAGCGGCGCGATCGCGTAGCGGCCGATCTTCTCGTGATCGATGCCTTCAACCCGCTGCAACGTCTCCGGCTGGAGGATGAACGGATCGTCGCGCTCGAGCCATTCGTGCGCGAGCCAGCGCGGAAAACGGGAGAACTCGAGGAGACCGTCTTCGTCGCCGAGCGCAGCGCGCGCGATGAGCTCGTGCGGCGCGTCCTCATCCTCGATCCACAACGAGACCTTGTCGGTTGCAAGCGCGCGCGCGGTCACTTCGACGCTGCGCTGCAAGACGTCGGCGGGGCTCTCTGCGGTTGCAAGCTGGCGGCCGGCGTCGAGGAGTGCGTTCGCGATCTCGGCCGCTTCCTGCTGCTTCCAGTAGAGGCGGGCCTTCTGGAGCGCAACCGACGCCTGGTACGAGAACGCGGCGAGCAGCCGCATCTCGTCGTCGGGCACCGCGATCGGATCGTCTTTCGCAACGGCGATCCAGCCGGTGACGCCGTCGCCGGACAGCAGCGGCGCGACGATCGCAGCCTCGCCACGGAACGGCTCGCGGCGTTCGATGATGATCTCCTCGACGCGATCGCGCGCGACGCGACCCTCGGCGCCGTCGGTCACACCAACCGACGCTGCACGCGAGAAGTCGCCGCTCTCGTCTCCAAGCCACAGCGAGGCGGCGTCGGTGCGGAAAAGCGACGCGGCGGTCTCGACGGTGTGCCGGCAGATCTCGTCGAAGGACGTCGCGTGCGACACGGCGTCGACGAAGGCCAGCAGCGCCTTCGCGCCTTCTGCTTCACGCCGCTGCGTCTCGTAGAGGCGGGCGTTCTCGAGCGCAACCGACGCCTGGCCCGCGAGCACCTCGAGCAGACGGACGTCGTCTTCGTCGAACTGATTCTGGCCGAGCTTCGAAATGACGATCGCGCCGGTGACGCGTGCGCCGTAGCGCAGCGGCACCGCTGCAAGTGTCTCGTCGAGCTCGTCGGTTCCCGGGATGCGATACGAAAGTTCGCTCTCGCCGGCGTTGCCGACGAGCATCGACTCGCCCGTCTCGACGACACGGCCGGTGATGCCCTGACCCACGCGCGTGCGGTACGCAACGAATGGATCGGTGACGCTGTCTTCGAAGTCACCGACGAAGGCGATCGGCACGAGATCCATCTCACCCTCGCGGAGGTAGATGCGGCAGTTGTGGTAATCGACCAGTAGACGCAGCTCGGTGGCGATCGTCTCGGCGATGTGCTGCACGTTGTTGAGGCGATTCAGCTTGCCCGCAAGCGACTGCAGCATCTTCAGGTGCGCGATCGAGCGAACGTCGCGCCCAACGGAGGCCGGCGACGGACGCTCGCTCGCGCCGTCGTAGAGCACGACCTGGTTCTTGCCGCGCGCCTTCGCGGTCATCATCGCCGCCTCAGCGCAGGCGACCAATTCACGAGGGTTCATTGCGTGCTGCGGGCCTTGCGACACGCCGACCGACAACGTGATGCGACCCATCGGCTCGAGCTCGAGCCCACGCAGGCGGTCCATGAGACGCGACGCGAGCACGAGCGCATCGCCTGCGTCGCACGACGGCATGATCACGCCGAACTCTTCGCCCCCGATGCGACACACGACGTCGGAGCCGCGCACCTCCTCGCGCGCGAGGCGCGCGATCTGCACGAGCAGCTGGTCGCCGGCGCCATGGCCGTACACGTCGTTGACGCGCTTGAAGTCGTCCAGGTCGAACATGAGGACGGCGACCGAATCGTGCTGGCGCGACGCGCGCGTCAGTTCTGCGCGCAGACGCTCGTGGAAGAAACGGTGGTTGTAGAGACCGGTGAGCCCGTCGGTCTGCGCGAGGTACTCGAGGCGCTCGCGAACCTGCGCGTTGTCGAGCGCGAGTGCTGCTGCGTCGCCGAACGACGTCGCCAGCTCGAACTCGTGCTCGAAGAATGCCGCATCCTCGCCGACGCGATAGATGTTGAGCGCGCCCTTCAGCGTGCCGCGCGCGATCAGCGGCACGACGATCATCGCCTCAGGCTCGACAGGCGTGCCCTCGACGGTCGTCGCGCGCGGGTCGAGGTGCGCACGGTTCGTCCACACCGGACGGCGATGCACCACAGCCCACCCGGTGAGCCCTTCGCCGAAACGCGGACGGCTGCGCATGACCTCGTCCTGGTACTGGCCGCGGACGAGCTGGGGAACGAGCAGGCGCCGCTCCTCGTCCACGCCATAGATGGTTGCGCTCTCGTACGGGATCAGGTCGCTGAGCGTGTCGGCGATCCGGTCGAGGAGCGCGTCGAGGCTCTGCTCGGAAAGGACGTCGTGGAACACCGCCGCCAGACGGCGGTAGGACTGGACGAGCGTTTCCGGCCGGTCACCGCCCGCAGGAGCAGGTTGCGGGGCGGGGCCCCGCGCCACAGATGTCGCCTGAACCATCCCCCGTGTCATCGGCCTTCCCAGGGCAGAGCTTGAGGCTTCGCTGGGCCTATTTCAAGCGTGCCTATTTCAACCCGCCGACTACAAGAGTCCGCAGTCCGCGGCCGTCCGCGGCCATGGCCAGAAGCCGCGCCCTGACTGGTAAGCCCGCACGGAGGCCTGCACCTGCGCCCAGGGTGGCCAGCGGTCGGCTGTGCCGTACCGGCGCAGGAAGTCGGCTCCGTAGCGCTCCATGAACGTCCGGCTCATCTGGAGGCCGCCGTAATAGCCGTTGCCGGTGTCGTCGTTCCAGGCGCCCTCGAAGTGGTGGATGCAGAGGAAGGCGCCGGTCAGCCACACCGGCCCGGCAAGCGACATCCGGGTCACGTGGCGGGAAACGTCGAGTAGAGAGTGCGCGACCCGCGTCTGCCACTGCCGAAGCTCGTACTCGTTGACCCGCACGCTCGCGCTGGCGAGCGAACGATCAGTTCTCTTCGCCGCGCGTGCGAGCCCCTGCAGTTTCGTTGTCACTCGCTGGTCGTACGCGATCCGTGAGGCCAGCGAAGCGTGGCGGCCGGGATCGGCCGGAAGCGTGATGCCAAGCCGTTTGTGGAGCACCGCGAGAGCTGTACGGCGCGCCCGCGCGGCGTTCCCCTGCCAGACGGCGACCGTCCAGCGAAGGTAGGCCCCGTCACGGCTGCGCCGGTACGAGAGCGAGCTCCTGGTGCGAGGGTGCTTCGCGGCCGCCTGGTAGGTCCAGGTGAGACTGCGGTAGTAGTCCGCGGTCGACCGGAGCGATTTGATTGCCGCCGGCCCGTTGACGGGCGCGGCGGCTTGCGACGCCCGCGCGGCGCCGAGAATGGCACCGGCCACGAGCGCAGCCGTAGCGACAGGGACGAATGAACGCAACGGTGAAGTCCTCCTTGGCCCAAGGAAGAGGTCGTCGTTACAAGATCGAAGGGGGTGGGCGACCTGGGCATATCGCCCGCCGATCAGAACCGCGGCAGGCTAGCGGGTCGACCGGCCGTGTCGCTGCACTTGTGTAAAAGGACTATGAGGAATGGCTGAAAACTGCCCATTTCCAGCCAAATCTTTCTTTTGGGCGACTAGCGGAAGAGGTCGTGCTCGGGCGAAATCACGATGTCTCGGCCGGTGCCCTCGCCCTCGAGTGAAAGGCCCCGGACGATCACGACCGGCACGCCGTCCGCCTTGCCGCGGCTGAGGTCGGCGGCAGAGGCAATCTCGTCGGCGATCGCGACGCGGCTCGAGCGCAGGACGTAGCCGATCCGGTCGGCCGTGCCGCGCAGGTCGATCAGGGCCGGTATGCCGGCGACGCCGATCGCGATGTCCATCGTCCCTTGGCGAAACGGACGCCCGAAGGAGTCGGTCACCACAACGCCGACCTCGACGCCTGCGAGCTCGCGCAACCGCTCCCGGATTCCCTGCGCGCTCGCGTCGGGGTCGAGCGGAAGCAGCACGATCGTCCCTTCCTCGGGGGCATTCGAGTGGTCGACGCCGGCTGAGGCGCAAATGAAGCCGTGCCTCGTCTCGGCGATCACGAGCGCGCCTCGCTCGCGGATCACGCGCTTCGACTCTTGCAGGATCGCCTCGATCTGGCGCGGATCCCGTTCTGCGCCGGCGATCTCGCGCGCTCTGTCGGAGGCTTCGATGTCGTCGAGGCGCACCACGCGTCCCTCGACCTTCGACACCGCCTTCTGCGCGACGACCACGACGTCGCCGTTCTCGATCGCGATGCGATCGACGATCATCGCGCTGAGGTCATCGCCTTCCCGAATCTCGGGCAGGCCGTGCACGGGGATGATCGAGATCACTCGAGCCCGCTGATGCGAATACCGGCGTGCGCTTTGTATCGCCGATTGAGGTTCACGATCACGGCGGTCAGCCCTTCGAGTGCGCGCGCACTTGCGAGCGGACCTGCGTCGAGCGCGCGTCCTGCGACAAGCTTCGCCGCCAGCGTGAGCGCAAGCTCCTTCGCATGCTCGTCGTCGCCGCAGATCAACGCATCTTCATCCGGCGGCGCGCTATCGAGACTCGCGGCGGCGATCGAATGCAACCCTGCGACGACCGGCGCGTCGACGATGTCCTGAATCCGCTCGGCGATGCTCTTTCCATCCGGGTCCGGGAACGCGCCGACTCCCTTGCGCACCGAGATCGCGCTCGCAACCGAGAGGAGCGGTGTCGTTCCGAGCGCTGCTGCGACTGCGCGCGCAGTTTCGAGCGCGCCGTCCGCTTTCACGGCGAGCACTACGAGATCGGCGCCACGCACGGCGTCTTCGTTCGTCCCTCCGCTCGAGTTGCCGCCGAGCTCGCGCGCCGTCTCCTGCGCACGTTCTGTGTCACGCGAACCGATCACGACCTCGTCGTCGCCAACGGCGACGAGCCGCGACGCGAGCGCGCGTCCGAAGCTGCCGGTCCCGCCGAGCACCGCAATCTTCACGCCGGTGCACCCGCAGCATCGAGCGCTGCGGCAGCAAGCCGCTTGGACGCATCGAGATCGCGCATCAGCGTCTTCGTCACGACGACGCGCACGTCGGGCAACTCACTCTCCGCGTCGGCCTCGTCGATCACGAGCGCGTCGATCAGCTCCGGGTAGCACGCGGCCACGTGCGCCGGCGCTGTGCCGCCGGCCAGCCGGGCGAGCATCCGGTCGGCCGGGCCTTTCACCGCGCGCCCGCCGACGAGAGGGCTGATCGCGACGCACGGAACGCGTCGTTCGAGGAGTGCCGCGCGGATGCTCGCAATCGCGAGAATCGGACCGATCGACACGTACGGATTCGACGGCGCGATCAGGATCACGTCCGCGGCTGCGATCGCCTCGAGCACACCAGGCGCTGCGTGCGCGTCCGGCGCTCCCGCGTAGTGCACCGCGTCGACCTCGTCGCGATGTGCACGTTCGACGAACCACGTCTGGAACGGGAACGTGCCGGCCGGAGTCTCCACGAACGTGCGCAGCGGATCGTCCGTCGCTGGCAGCAGTTGTGCGTCCAACCCACTCGCAGTTGCGATCCGCGCAGTCGCCTCCGATAACGACAGACCGGCGCGCAGCATCTCGGTGCGCACAAGGTGCAGGCCGAGGTCACGGTCACCGAGTGAGAACCACGACTCGCCGCCGAGCGCCGCGACGGTGTCGAGTGCGTGCCACGTTTCGCCGGCGCGTCCCCAGCCGCGCTCTTCGTCGGAGAGACCGGTGAGCGTGTAGAGGATGCTGTCGAGATCGGGCGAGACGTGGAGCCCGAGCAGCTCGATGTCGTCCGCGACGTTGCCTACGATGGAAACGTTGCCCATGTTGACGACACGGTCTTCAATGAGAGAGCCTTCTTTAAGGAGCGCGATGAGCCCGCGCAGGAACCGCGCACCTCCCACACCGCCCGAGAGGACCGCGACCGTCACGCGGCTTCGGCCCGCAGGGTCTCGAAGACCCGGCGCGTCCTGCCGCCGAGCCGCGCCGCCAGGCGCGTCAGGTCGACCAGCGTGTCCACGTCATCCATGAGATTCGGCGAGTCAACGAGACGCGACGGTGCCAGCGCGGCAAAGCGCGCTGCGCTTCCCGGCCCGTAACACGGCTCGAACAGCGCAGCGTTCGCACAGGCCAGAGCGTTGGTGGTGCCGTCGGCTGCCGCGACGAGGGCGAGGCCTCGGTCCGGCACCGCGCCCGCGAGCGCCAGCAAGTCACGCGCGGTCGCGCACGGCACGTCGGCGTTGACAACGAGGTACGGCGCGGCCGCACCGGCGGCCAACGCCGCGTCGAGCCCTGCCTGCACGGCAGCGCCCTGTCCGCGTCCCGGATCCGCGACGCCGGTCGCCCCTGCAGGCAACTTGAGCCCGCCGGGAGCAACGACGAAGACCGGGCCGAGCGCGAGCGCAGCGTCGAGGACGTCACCGAGCATCGCCAGGGCGAGGCGGATCCTTTCTGCCTGCGGCACGGAATCGAGGCGCTGCTTCGAATCCGCGCCCCGGAAGGGGACGACGACGCTCGCCATGCGCGAAGACGATACCCCGCCGCCGCTACGCGGCAGGAGGGGGCGACGCGAGCTCGCGAATATCGATCCAGTGCGTGCCTTGGATCGCTTCGACGATGCGCGGGTCGGTGTGCTCGGGGTTGTAGACGTGCGCGCCGAGGTCGCAGCAGACGGCGACCTCGTCGATCCCGACCCCTGCGATCTTCACGAATGCCTCTGGGGGCAGCTGCATCTCACCCAGCGTGTGATGCCGAAACTGCAGTTGGGGGGCGATCTCCATCAAGGCGGGCCAGTCGGGACAAGTGCGCGAGCTCACGGACGCGAGATTGGCGCGGGCGCGCCGATCTCCTGCATCGACCAGCGCCCGGCCAGCAAAACGGTCCCTGATTCGCCTCCCGAAGGGAAGACGAAGAACCGGAGCGCGTCGTCGAGGCTGTGCAGCAATCTCCCCTGCGCCGCGTCGACCAGCGCAAGTCGCAGATGGAACCGGCCGTCCGCGAGCGGCAGCCGATCGAGTGTGAAGCGCAGCTCGCGTGTTCCACCGGCGCCGTTCCAGCCAAGGTCTGCCGTGTCGTGTGCAGAGCCGCCAAGGACGACACCGCCGTCGTCGCGCACCTCGAGTGAAACGCGCGGCGCACCGATTCCCGGCTGCGCGGAAACGAGCAGGCGCACGGTGACGGGTTCGCCTGCCGCGAACTGCGTGCGTGCGGCGCCTGTCGCGTCGAGCAGTTCCGCCTCTTCGATTCGTGCCTCGCCGGTTCCCCATTCGCGCAGCCCCGCGCCGACCTCGTCGGGATTCGCATCGGCGGCGAGCAAACGACGGTATTCGGCGATCGCCGCACGCGTCTCGCCGTCGAAGGCGACGCTTCCTTCGCGCAGCAGAACTGCACGGTCGCACAGGCGCTCGACTGCTTGGGCGTCGTGCGAGACGAAGATGATCGTGCCGCCGCGGCCCTTGAACTCCGCGACCTTGCCGAAGCATTTGCGCTGGAACTGCTCGTCACCGACCGCGAACACTTCGTCGAGCAACAACACATCCGACTGGATGTGCGCAGCAACTGAAAAACCCAGTCGCATGTACATACCCGACGAGTAGGTACGAACGGGGAGATCGATGAAGCGCTCGAGTTCGGCGAAGGCGACGATCTCGTCCATCGCTTCGCGCACGCGCGCACGCGACAGACCGTGAATCGAGCCGTTGAGATACACGTTCTCGCGGCCGGTGAACTCGGGATGAAAACCCGCGCCGAGCTCGAGCAGCGACGCGATTCTTCCGCCCACCTCAATCCGGCCAGAGGTCGGCTTGATGATTCCCGAGATGAGCCGCAGCAAGGTCGACTTGCCCGAGCCGTTGCGCCCGACGAGCCCGACCGCCGCGCCCGGCTCGATCTCGAGCGAGACGTCCTGCAGCGCCCACACGTCACGCGTCCGGGCGCGACCCGCCGAGACGAACGCGTCCTTGAGGGTTCGCTGCGCTTTCGCGTGGACGCGAAAGCGGCGCGAGACGCGGTCGACGACGACATGGCCGGTTGCGGTCATATGCGCTTCACCATGTAGATGGCTGCTTCGGAATACCCGAGCGAGCGGTAAAGGTTTTGCGCGACGTCGTTCCCTCCGAAGACGTTCAGCGAGATCGTTGCGATCCCTCGCCGGCGCGCTTCCTCTTCCGCGAGCAGCATCGCGGCGCGACCGAGACCGCGCCCACGTTGTGCCTCGTCGATCTGGATGTCGTAGATGAAGAGGTTCTTGCCGAAGTCGTCGTCGCGTTCCGCGACCCACAGAATTCCGACCGACTCACCGTCCGCCTCGACGACGTACAACCACTGCCCTGCCGTCGCGACGCCGTCCGCCAACAGGCGCGCGAAGTCACGTTCCGACTTCTCGCGCGCCAACTCCTCCGACGCGCCCGCGCGCGTGATATCCGCGGCATAGTGCTCGCGGGCTGCCGGCAACCACGCTCCGTATTCATCGGGCGTCATCGGACGCAGCGACGTGCTCATGCAGTCACCGCCGAGAGGGCGCGACGCACGATCCCCGCCAGTGCGCGAACGAATGCCGGGTCGTCATTCGGCATCTCGATGCGGGCGAATTGCATGCCGAGCTCGTGCGCACGGTCGTGCGCCTCGGTGTCGATGTCCCAGCGAATCTCGAGATGGTCGGACACGAAGCCGACCGGGCACACCAAAACGTTCTCGATGCCCTGGTTCTTGAGGTCTGCAAGATGATCGAGGATGTCGGGCCCGAGCCACGGCTCGCCCGTGGGTGACTCGCTCTGGAACGAGAACGACCAGTCCGCGACGCCTGCAGCGTCGGCGACGAGCCGCGACGTCTCGAGCAGCTGATCCTTGTACGGATCGCCGTCGTCGAGGATGCGCGCCGGGAGCGAGTGCGCGGTGAAGATGACGTGCGCGTCGATGTTACGAAATTCGGTGTTGCGGATCTTTTCCGCGAGAACCGAGATGAACGCATCGTCGTCGTGCCAGCTCTCGACAAAGACGACCTCTGCGCGACCGGCAGTCGCACCCTCGAGCTGCGAGCGATAGCCGTCGATCGACAGACGGCTGTAATGCGGTGCGAGAACGAGGCCGACGAGCGTCGATGCGCCGTCGTCGATCGCCGCGCCGGCCGCATCGGCGATGTGTGGCGTCCAGTGCTTCATCCCGGTGAGCACCGGCAATTCGAGCTCGCGCTCGAGCGCCGCGCGTGTCGCTTCGGTGATTGCGTTCAACGGGTTCGCGTCCTCGATGCCGAGACGGCGATACCGCGAGACGAGATCCTCGAGATGTTCGGGCGCGATCGGGCGGCCGCCGCGAATGTCTGCGTAGTACGCGGGCACGTCGTCGAGCCGCTCCGGAGAGCCGTAGGCCATGAGGATGACGGCGACGTCGCTCACGTGACCACGCTAGCGCTCGCGGATGAACGCGGCGAGGCGCGTCAAGACATCAGGGTTCGTGCCGGGCAGCACGCCGTGCCCCAGGTTGAAGATGTGGCCGGGCTGGCCACCTGCGCGTGCGAGCACGTCCTCCGCCGCAGCCTGCGCGCGATCCCACGGTCCGAGCAGAACGGCGGGATCGAGGTTGCCCTGAACGCCACGGTCGCCGACCGCAGCCCAACCGTCGTCGAGATGAACGCGCCAGTCGAGCCCGATCACGTCGCCGCCTGCTTCACCCATCGCGGGGAGCAGCGACGAGGCGCCGGTGCCGAAGTGAATCGTCGGCACGGGTGACGACGCGAGGATGCGCGCCGACCACGGTGCGACGAACTCCTCGTAATCCGCGGGTGAGAGAACGCCGACCCACGAATCGAACAACTGGATCACGTCGGCACCCGCGCGCGCCTGATCGCCGACGTACTTGATGAACACGTTCGAGAGATGCTGCATCAGCTCGTGCCACACCTCGGGCTCGCCGTACATCAACGCCTTCGTCGTCGCGAACTCGCGCGAGGGCCGGCCCTCGACGAGATAGCCCGCGACGGTGAATGGCCCGCCGCAGAACCCGACGACCGCCTGTTCCGGCGACAGCTCGCCGCGCACGATCGCAATCGCATCGAGCAACGCCTGATAGCGCTCCACGTCGGCGGGCTGCAGGCTGCGCACTGCCGCCGCGCTGCGGATCGGCTCGTCGATCACCGGCCCGACACCTTCGACCAGCTCGACGCCGACACCCATCGCCAGCACCGGGGTCATGATGTCCGCAAACATCACCGCCGCGTCCACGCCGTGGCGACGCACCGGCTGCAGCGTCACCTCGGCGCACAGCTCGGCGCTGCCGGCGATCTCCCAGAAGCCGTGCTTCTGGCGGAGCTCCCGGTATTCGGGAAGCGAGCGGCCCGCCTGCCGCATGAACCAGACGGGCGGGCGGGGCAGCGGCTCGCGTCGGGCCGCGCGGACGAGCAGCGGATCCACGCGGCCTAGACTAGTCCGCCATGTCTCAAAAGACGGTGTCGCGGGGACCTCTGGCGGTCGAGTGGGGAACGTGGGCGGTCGAGCAGCCGCACGCCGGCACGATCGGCTCCGCGCGCGTGCAGCTGGCGAACGCGGGAACCCTCCCGTGGGGCGACACGATCTTTCTCTCGTACCACTGGCTCGACGATCGCGACAACCCGATCGTCTGGGACGGCATCCGCACTGCACTGCCGCCGCTCGCTCCTGGCGAGCGGGCCGAAGTGAACCTGGCCATCCGCGCGCCGATCCCGCCCGGGCGGTACCGCCTTGCGTTCGACGTTGTCGCCGAGCATCGCGCGTGGTTCTCGGAGCTCGGCTCGCCGATGCTCTCCGGCGATCAAACCGTTGCGGAAAGAATTGTCGAACCGAATGCCGACCTGCCGAACTGGCTCGAGCCCGCAGCGGACTGGGACGAGCGCGTCCGCGCGGCGCACGCGGACGGCTTCGCCGTCGTCGCCGGCGCAATCGAGTGGGACGGTGGTCTCTTCGAGCGTCGGCCACGCGAGTTGGCGCCGTACGAGCCGGGACCGGGACGCGTGCCCGGCTTCTCGTCGCCGCTGATCTGTCCGTCGGTCGCGCCCGGCGTAACGCTCGAACGCCTCGACGACGTCGCCGGCCTGCCTGCGTTCGCAGCCCCGCTCGAAGAGCCGTGGGTCTACGACGGACGGATCGTCCTTAAAGTTCTACGGCGATCTGATCGTCGACGCGATTGAAGACGAACGACGCCAGAGCAAGCGCGAGTGCAGTCGCGACCAGCAGATAGGTGACGTCCGTCCAGCGCGGAGCATGACCCGACCAGATCGCGTCGCGGACCGCGTAGATCGGCGGCACGACTGGGTTCGCCCAGTGCAACACCTCGAGCAGCTTGTGGTGATCCTTCGCGGAGCTGAGTTGCGTCGGGTCCCACAGGATCGGCGTGAGGAAGAACCATGGCAGCAACGCGGCGTTGAGGATGTGCTCGATGTCGCGGTACAGCACGTTCAGCGCGGCGACGAGGAGCGCGAGCCCGGCAACGAACCCGACGAACGCGACCGCGAGTGGAATCGCAAGCCACACCGTGCCGCGCGCTGCGGGAATGAACACCAGCGACAGCGCGATCAGGATCACGAGCATCACCGCGTACGTCACCGCCTGCGTCGCGACCATCGAGAACGCGACGAGTTGCCGCGGGAAGCGCACCTTCGTGATCAGCTCCGCGCTGTCGATCATCGACCGCGCCGCCGACTGCAGCGACACGGAGAAGAAGATCCAGCACGCCAACCCGGCCAGCAGATACAGCGGGTAGTGCGGCGTCGTTCCGCGCTTGATCAACACCTCGAAGACGACGAGGTAGACGCCGAGCAGGATCAGCGGGTTGAGCAGCGACCAGAAGATCCCGAGGACAGAGCCCTTGTACTTCGCCTGGAAGTCGCGGCGGAAGAGATTCCCGAAGAGCTCCCGGTACTGGACGAGATCGGTGTAGACCGTCATGGCAACGATCTAGTCTAGGGGCCAGTCAGTCAGGCACACACAGCCCTAACACCACCCGATTACCCTCATTCCGTGAGCACCGCTGCGGCCGCAGCCGCCCTTCCCGCCGCTCTCCTCACCGTCTGGATCCTGCTTCGCTCGCCGCTTGCGGCCCGCGTAGTCGCCGCGCCGTCCGCTGATCGCTGGCATGAGCGCCCGACGCCGCTGCTCGGCGGCGTGGGCATCTTCGCCGGGGTCACCGTCGGCCTCTGGCTGACCGTCGCCGTCGGGGCGATCCCGTTGACCAAGGAGATCGGCGGCATCTACGGCGGCGTCGCGCTGCTCTTCGTCGCCGGGCTCGCCGACGACATCCGCGCGCTCTCCCCGATTGCGAAACTCGCAATTCAGATCGGTGCCGCCGTGCTCGTCATGGCAACGGGCACTGACGTGCAGTTGATCCACACCCACGTGCTCGCGTGGGGGCTCGCGATCCTCTGGCTGGTCGGAATGACGAACGCTTTCAACCTGCTCGACAACATGGACGGGCTCGCTGCGACGCTCGCGGGAATCGCGTTCACGTTCTTCGCGATCGACGCGCTGACAATCCACCCCAACGACACCGTGCTCGCACTGGCACTCGCAGGCGCGCTCGCGTGTCTCGGCTTCCTGCCGTTCAACCTGCGCCCGCGCGGCAAGGCCCTCGTGTTCATGGGCGACTCGGGCGCGCAGCTGCTCGGGTTCCTGCTCGCGGCGCTCGGCCTGTCGGCGAGCTGGAAAGTCGCCGGCTCGACGGTCGCGACGCTGTTGCTGCCGATCCTCGTGCTCGCGGTGCCGATTCTCGACACGACACTCGTCACCGTCGCGCGCCTCCTCGAAGGCCGGCCCGTATACCAGGGCGGACGCGACCACTCGTCGCACCGGCTCGTACGCTTCGGGCTCTCCGAGCGCAACGCCGTCTTGTTGCTCGCGCTGATCGCCGCCGCGCTCGGCGCGACCAGCCTCGCCTACAACGTGCTCGACGACCAGCGTATTGCACTCGTCGGCGTCCTCGTCACCTTCGTTCTGCTCGTGCAGTTCGCAAGCTTCCTCGCAGATGTCGAGCGCCGCGTCACACCGGACGAACGGGCGCCGAGCCTCCTGCAAACTTTCGCAGTTCACTGGCGCAGGCTGGTCGAGGTTGCGGTCGACTTCTGGCTGATCAGCGGAGCGTTCGTCGCGGCATACGCCCTCAGATTCGGCTGGCCGGGCACGACCACCGAGCGGCACGTGGCGGTGGTGTCGCTCCCGATCGTCATCGCCGCGCGGTACCTCGCTTTCATCCCGCTGGGCCTCTATCGCTCGATCTGGCGTTACGCCGGTTCGCGCGACCTGCTTGCAATCGTCACGGCCGTCGCGGTTTCCGAGGTCGTGTCGCTCGGCTACATCGGCCTCACGCAGGATCTGGGGAACTTTTCGCGTTCGTTTTTCGTGCTGGACGCGGTGATGTGCATGGGGGTAATCGCGGCATCGCGGTTCGCCGAGCGCGCCATCGTGACCGGGATGCGCTCATACCGTGATCGCACCGGTCGCCGCGCCCTGATCATCGGTGCCGGACGCACGGGCCGCGCCTTGCAGCGCGAGCTGCGTGAGACCGCAGGCGAGCGCGTGCTCGGCTTCGTCGACGACAACCCGCGCCTCCGCCGTCGGCGCGTGCAAGGAGTGACGGTGGTCGGTGGAACACACGAACTGCCGCGGCTCTTGCAGCGCCTCGAACCGGACGTCGTGCTCGTCACGATCCCAGACGCAACCCGCGCGCGGCTCGACGAGATCGTGACGGCGTGCGCAGACGCGGGTGTCGATTGTCGCTTCGTCCGCCGCGAGATCGATCTCGAACCACACGTCGCCCTCAATTCGGCCGCTGAGTGAGCACCACGCAACCGACACGTCTGGATCGGTTTCTCTCCGCGGTTCCGCTGCTTGTGGCCGGGCTCGTGCTCATCACCCTCCTGCTCTGGGAGGCCTCAGCACTTAAAGCGCCGTTCGTGTTCGGCGACGAAATCAAATGGGCGTTGATCTCGCGCAAGCTCGCTCACGACAGTCACGTCGCGACGATCGGAAGCGTGCCGTCATTCTCGCCGTTCGCGATCTTGCTGGCGCCGTGGTGGCGACTCCACTCAACACACGCGGCGTACGCGGGCATCCGCTACGCCGACACGATCGTGATGGCGCTCGCCGCCGTGCCGGTGTACCTCCTCGCGCGCCGCCTCGTCACGCCCGGCTGGGCCGCAGTCGCCGCACTCGGAACGCTGTGCACGTCCGCGTACTTCTATGCGCCGCTTCTCTTGCCGGAGGTGCTCGCATTTCCGACGTTCGCCCTCGTCGCCTACATCTCCGTCCAGGCACTCGCCGGCCGCGGAAGGCGGTGGACGATCGCGGCGGTCGTGCTTTGCGCCGCCGCAATCGCAGTACGAAGCGAACTACTGATGGCCGGCGGAGCGCTGGCACTTGCCGCCGCGTGGCTATGGCTGGTCGGGCCGCGAGGCAAGCGTCTGCGGGCCGGCTGGAGCCTTGCCGACAACGTCGGCGCCGCACTGCTCGCGATCGGCGCATACGTGATCGCAAACCGCTTCGTAAGCCCGCATGTGCTCAGCTGGTCACTGGTCACCCAGAACTTCAAGGGACGCCTTTGGACACTCGGCCTCGAGTCAGGCTCGGCGCTCGCGATCGGGCTCGGCATCCTGCCCGCGATCGCCGGACTTGCCTCGCTCTGGGTCCCCGAACGGAGAGAGGACCCACAGTGGCGCGCATTCGCCTCCTACCTCGGCGCGTCGATCTTCATGTTCGGCACGTACGCCGGCGTCAAGGCTGCGTACAACTCGACGTTCGTCTTTACGCGCGTCGAGGAGCGGAACATCATCTACCTCGCGCCGCTGTTGCTCGTCGGGACGACGATCGTTCTCTCGGCGCGACGATCGTTGCTGCCACTGCTCGCATCGGCTGCGTTCGTCGCGTTCATCGTCCTTCATTACGGCTACCAGCTTGCGTTCCCATACTCGGACGCGCCGGGTTACGGGATCGCAGTCATGGCAAACCGGGCGTTCTACTGGACGCAAACCGACATCCGCTGGGCTCTTGCGGTTGCAGCCGCGGTCGCGCTCGGCGTTCTGCTCGTCGCGAACGATCGACGGCTCCCGAAGGTCGCGCGCGAAGCGGTGCTCGCCGCCGCTGTGTTGACGGTCGCACTCTGGATGGCCGCGGGCCAAGTCACCTCGGCGCGCGGCGCAGAGCATGCTTCACAGGCGGAGCTCAACGGTCTCGCGGCGATCGGGGCGGTCCCGCTCAACTGGATCGACGCGGCGTCGAAGGGCCAGGGTGTCGCCTATCTCGGTCAAGAACTCGCACCGCCGCTCGGCGACCCGACCGGCCTCTGGCAGGAAGAGTTTTGGAACCGGTCGCTGCAGGTAATCGACACGCTCGACTCAAGCGCTCCCGGCCCGGTGACGAGCGTCACACCTGGTCTCGACAAGCCTGACGGCTCGCTCACCGACGACCCTGGCCTCCCGTACGCGCTGGCTGACGGCGGGGTGACGTTCCAGGCAAAGAAGATCGCCCGGCACGGCAGCCTGATTCTGTACCGACTCTCATCGCATCCTTGGAAGCTCAGGCAGTCCGTGATCGGTCTCACCGGTGACGGATGGATCATCGGCGCCGGAGAGGGACAGCCAGCCGAGGGGACGTTCGCGTACTACGGGCCGGAACGCACCCTCGGAACGCTGTCGGTGCAGATCTCAAGCACTCTCTGTCCCACAAACGCCCCTGTGCAGCACGCCACGGTTCGGGTCGGGCCTGTTGCCCTCAACGACCAACAGAAGCCCGTCGTGGCCCACGCCGTGTACGTGCGCCGGATTGTCGTGCCTAGTTGCCACGACCCGCAGCACAAGCCCGCATACCTCACGTTCAGCGTACGGCCGCCGGTCGCCGTCACGGTCATGGTCACACCAACGATTCAACCGAGCGCCTACGGTGGCTCGAGCGACTCGCGCGAGCTCGGTGCGCAGGTCGGATACGGCTGGACTGCGAAGCGCTAAAGCGCTCGCAGGCGCTCAGGGTGCTTGCACACGAAACGCAGCACGCCCGCCCAGTGCCACAGCGTGCGGCGTGTGAGCCACCGCTTGTCGGTCTCCGCCTTGTGCTCGTGGCGAACGACCGCCTGAGGCACGTACCAGCGCTCCCAGCCGGCCAGCGCCGCGCGGTACGCAAGGTCGATGTCCTCGCCGTAGAGACGAAAGCCCTCGTCGAACCCGCCGAGCTCGTCGAGCATCGCGCGCCGCAGCAGCAGAAATCCGCCGAGCATCCAGTCAGCCTCGACCGGCTCTGTGGGCGGTGACTCGTCGAGATGGAAGTGATGGCGCTGCGGGATCACGAGGCGGAGCGGTGTCCGCCGCACGATCGTGCCGGTCACCGTCGGGAAGCGGCGCCGCGACGGCTGCCAGCCGCCGTCGGGGAACTCCATGCGTGGGCCGGCGACGCCGCAGCGCGGGTGCTGCTCCATGAAGGTGCGCAGTGCGTCAACCGCCCCCGGCTGCGGTTCGGCGTCGGGATTTGCAGAGAGCACGAGCTCGGCGGTCGTGAGCGCGACGCCACGGTTCACGTTTGCACCGAAGCCGAGCGGGCGTTCGTTGTGAACCGCGTCGACACCGTCGGGCACCGAGCCGGGGATGTTCGCGATCACGACGAGCTCGTCGACCTGCGCGCGCAGCAGCGGCAAGGATTCCGAGACCTCTTCCGGATGCCCGTGCGACACGACGACGGCCGCAACTCTCATACGAGCACCTCTCGATACACCTCGGCAACGCGGCGCGCGCTCTCTTCCCACGTGAAGAGCCGCGCACGCTCGAGCCCTCGCTGCCTGTAGTTCTCGCGCTGCTCGATCGCGGCGCGCACCGACGGCGCGGCCGCATCGCCGACGACTTCACGCAGTGCGGCATCGCCGGAGACAACGACGGGAGTCCCGCTCGCCATCGCCTCGAGCGCCGGGAGCCCGAAGCCCTCGTAGCGAGATGGCAACACCAGAGCCGCGGCTCCACGGTAGAGCGACGCGAGCTCGGCGTCGTCGACATAGCCGCGTACGTCGGCACCCTCCCGCCGGAGCTGCGCGGCGAGCCGAGCATCCTTCGGCGGCCCGGCGACCACGAGTGGCAGCCCGGCTTCCCGCGCCAGCGCCAACGCTTTCAACGGATCCTTCCTCGGTTGCACGGCGCCGACGAAGAGGACATACCCCTCATGCTCTTCGCCCGGTGCGAACACCGGGTTGAAAAACACGGGGTCGACGCCGTGCAAGGCGACCGTGATCTTCCCGGGTGGGAGGTCGTACAGCTCGACCGCATCCGCCTTCGTGCGCTCGGAGGGCACGACCATCGCGTCGGCGCGGCGCGCCGACCGTGGCACGAACGCACGAAACACGGTGCGATCTGCAAAGCCCATCACCGACGCGGCGCGCTCGAAGTGCAGGTCGTGCACCGTGAGCACGCTGCGGCCGCGCCAGAGCGGCGGGATGACGTGCTGGAAGTGCGCGAGCTCCGGCTGCAAGCGCTTCAGCAGCCGCGGCAGCGTCCACGCCATGCGGAGCTCCTGCGAGCCGGTCGCAAGCTCGATCGCCTCGACGCCCGCCGGAACGAGTTCGGGACGCCGCGTAATGGCTGCGAAATGGAGGTCGGGCGCGACAGCCGGCAGATGACGCAGCAGGTTGAGCATGGACGTCTCTTCACCCGTCCGCTGCCGTCCGAGCACGTCTGCGTCGAGGACGATCACACGACCTCCTCATAAACAGCGCGCGTCTGCGCGGCGACCTCGTGCCATGACGGCCCACGCCTCGGCTCCACGCGGTGTGCCCGTGCGATGCCCTCGCGAATCGACTCGACATCGAACGGGTCGACGAGCACAGCATCGGGTGCGAGCTCGGCCATCGGCGTCCCGCGGCTCGTCACGACCGGGCAGCCACAGGCCAGCGCCTCGGCCACCGGGATGCCGAAGCCCTCGTAGAGCGACGCGTAAACCAAACAGCGGGCACCGCGGTACAGCGCCGCCAGCTGCTCGTCGCCGACGCCGCCGAGCCACGTGACGTTCGCCGGCGGGCGTACGCCGCGCCAGCCCTTCGCGCCTACGACGCGCAGCTCACCGCCGACCGCCTGCGCAATCCGCTCGAGGTTTTTGCGCGGCTCGAGCGTGCCGACTGCGAGGACGTACTCGCCTTCGGCTTTCGGCCCATCGGGTGTGAAGACATCCTCGACCGCGTTCGGCACGACGCGAATCTTTTCCTCGGGAACGGCGAGCAGCGATACGAGCTCGCGCCTCGTGAACTCCGAGACGGCGATCACGCGTGAGGCCGCGTGCACCACCCGCGGCACTGCGAAGCGCGAGTAGACCGCCGTCCAGCGGTTGAACCACTCGGGATGGCGCAACACCGCAAGGTCGTGCACGGTGACGACGAGCGGCGCTGCTTTCTCGGCGCGGAACGGCCCGCGGAACGTCGGGCAGTGCAGCACATCCGCATCCGTGCGCAAACGCGGGTACCACCACAGGTCGGCAGCGAGCGAGCGGACGCGCGACGTCGCGGGGAACGAGAGCTCGATGACGTCTGCATCGAGGTGGTCGCGCAGCGCGCGCACGTACCGCGCGGTTCCGGCACGCGTCTGGCGCAGCGGCGTCGTATCGAGGGCTACGCGAATCGCTCGTACCCCGCGAGGAACTGCTCACCGACGCGGCGCCACGAGAACTGCTTCACGTGCTCGAGCCCCTTCGCGCGGAGCTCGTCGCGCCGCGTGACGGCATCGCGAATCGCCGCCGCGAACGCCTCTGCGCTCTCGGGGTCGGCCCGGAGCGCAGCATCGCCGCATGCCTCATCGAGCGATGGATGCGATGACGCAACCACCGGCGCGCCGCACGCCATCGCCTCGGTCACCGGCATGCCGAAGCCTTCGTAGCGTGACGGGTAGGCAACAACGACGGCGCCGCGGTAGAGGCGTGCGAGCTCGTCGTCACTCACACGGCCCAGCCGCACGACGCCCGCTCTGTCGAGTTGCGGCTGCTCGCCCCAGCCTTGCCCGCCGACGACTACAAGCTTGAGCCCATCCAACAACGCGAATGCCTCGACGAGCGTCCCGAGGTTCTTGCGCGGCTCGAGCGTCGCGACGGTGAGGATGTACGGCGAGCCCAGGTCTGCCTTCACGCCGTCGACCGTGTACTGCGGCGCGATTCCCGGATGCGCAACGACCATGCGCTCTCGCGGGAAGCCGATCGTCCGCGCGAAGTCATCAGCGGTGAACGCCGAATTGGCAAAGATCACGTCGCACGTACGGGCCGCGTTGCGGTACTTGCGCCCGTGCATTGCTTGGGTGCGATTGGTCGTCCACTGCGGATGATGAACGGGCACGACATCGTGAATCGTCGTCGCACGCACACCGGCACGCTGCGGTGGATACATCCAGTCGGTGAAATGCAGAGCGTCGAACCGACCGAGCCAGCGTTCGGCGCGAGGACATCCGAGCATCGACCAGGCGGTGCGGACAAGGTGTGCGCCGGGAAGCGGGAGGAGGCGAAGCTCAATATCCATGCCCTCGAGCTCTTCCGCGACCGCGCGACGCCCGGCAAACGACGTCGGCGCGAATGCGACGATCGAGTGCCCGCGCTCGCCGCACACTTCAGCCAGGCCGCCGAGCGAGCCGCGGATGTAGTTGTTCACCCCCGTCGGCTCGTGAGAGAGCGGGCTGACGTCGAATGCGATACGCATCAGGGGAGATACTCGAACGCGAGGAAGTGCGCGCCGAGCTGACGGGTGTCGGTCGAGCCGGGCTCGACCTCGGACGGCACCTTGGTCGAGCGCATCACGAAGACTGCGGTACAGCTGCCCTTCGTGGCCGCGAGCGGCACGACGAAACGTTTCGGGTTCGTATCCGCCGGCAGATTCGTCGACGCGACCACCTGCCCACCGGAGCGCGCCGTGACCGTTTGCCCGTTTGGGAAGAGCGCCGGATCGTTCTGCAGGGTGACGGACAGATAGCCGCCGTTGCAGCGCCGGCGCTCGTACGTCACCTGCTTGCCCGACCAAGTGTCGTTGGGATAGACGCCCGTCACCTTCGACAGCACGAACAGCGGCCCGTCGACCTTCGCGACGATCATCCCCGTCCCTGGGTCGGATGCGACCGTCTTGCCGGCGATGAACGCCGACTGCGGTGTGAGGACGTACTCCACGCGAAACGGCTTGCCAGACGCGTCGACGACTTGGCCGCTTGGCATCACCCGCAAGCTCTGCTCCGGCAAGCCGCCGCTGAATACGTTCCCGGTGTCGACGACCTGACGGACGCTGCGATTGAAGAACTCGTTGTTCCAGATGCGCTCGATCGCGCCGACGTTGTTCCACAGCGCGGTCACGTTGGCATCGTGGCCAACGGCGTTGTCCACCCAACTCCGATGCCGCGCATGGATGCCCGCAAACAGGTTCCCACGCGACGCGTTGACGATGCCGTGCGCACCGCTCTGCACCACCGCGGTCGTGACCCCGAAATACGCAGCAACGACGACTGCGAGCCAAGGTGCAAAACGGCGCGGCAGAAGGACGAACACGGCGCACGCAACAAGCGCGGTCCCCATCATCACCAGGCGCAGCGGACCGAAGTGGATGCCATGATCCTGGATCCACCACCACGGCAGCAACGCAAACGTGTCGGAGATCGCGGTCGTGTTGACGAACCGCGCAAGCGGGATCGCCACCGGCAACACGCCCGCGACAAGCGCAGCGAGCGCAAGGACCCCTCGCCCGCGCGGCAGGACGTTATCTTCGGCAAGACCTGTCAGCGCGATCAAGAAGAACGGCGCGACGTAGAACAGGTTTCGCTCCTCGATGCGCCCGGACTGCGTCGATGCGAAGAGCGCCACTTCAACCGCGAGCAGGATCGTGATCGGCAGCGTTGCCGCCGCGAACGCGCGCATCGGCGGCGACACGGCACGCGGCGCGAGCCACACCGCAAGTAGCGCGGCGAACGGGATGAAGCCGACATA
Organism: Gaiellaceae bacterium; assembly: GCA_036496645.1. Lineage (GTDB taxonomy): Bacteria > Actinomycetota > Thermoleophilia > Gaiellales > Gaiellaceae > PALSA-600. The sequence goes on along the minus strand of DASXKU010000034.1, from coordinate 75,331 downwards.
GAGATCGAGCTCGGCCACATGCCACAGCAGGAAGTGCATGACTGACGACGCGGAGTAGGGGACGCTCGTCGCTGCCCGGTACGCGCCGAGCAGGGTGAGGGGTGAGCGGCCGCGCGCGACCGTGCCTGCGAGCACGAGCAGCGCGCCAGCGGCGAGGATCGCGTAGGTCGTCAGCCACGCTCGGAGGCGCTGCCTGAGATCCCGTTCGATCAGACCGAGTAGAACCGGTGCAATGGCGACTGCAGGGACGATCGCCACCGCCTGCTGCCGCGTCGCATACGCGACGCCACAGAGCACGAGCACGAGTACCTGCCGCCCAGCCGTCGGCCGTTCGAGCGTGACGACAAGCGCGAGCGCGACGCAGAGAAACAGCGGGTAGAACGCGTTCTCCGTCATCAGCTCGCTCGTGTAGAGCATTCCCGGCACGAACACGGTGAGCGCTGCCGCAACCAGCGACAGCCGGGGCCTGAGCACACGGCGTGCGAGGAAGTACGCGGGCGCCGCCGCGAGCGACATCGTCACCGCATTGATTGCCTTGGCCACGTCGTACGCCGTCGGCACCGAACCGAACAGACGCCACGCCGGTGCGATCAGCACCGGATAGACGAACCCATAGCCGTTCGACGCGACGCCACGCACTTCGAAGTGCCCCGTGGCAGCGAACGACTTCGCGAGCTCGGAGTAGATGAGCTCGTCCACCATGATCCACGGACCGACGACCTGCCGGCCGAGAACGATGCGGAAGACGGCTGACGCGACGACGATCGCCGCGAGCACGACCCACGGCGGCAGCCGGCGCAGGGAGATCACGGGATGATCCCGGCCTCTGCGGCAGCGCGCGCGAGCAGCGAAGGATCGTCGATCCCGACCTCGACCGCCGCCTCGGCAATGCGCCTGAGCACGGCGTCGTCGACCGCGTCGCCGCCGGCTGCGACCTCGAGCGCGAACACGTACTCGTCGGCAACGTGCGCGAGCCCGTGTTCACGCTCGACGTACGCCCGCGCATTGCGACCGAGCGTCGCGGACTGATCAGCGGCAAGCTCGATCGCACGCTCGAGTAGCGGAACCTCGTAGTCGCCGACCGGAATTTTGAGCGCTACGTCGCCGGGCAGTTCCGCGAACCAGCCGACGTCGGACACGACGAGTGCCTTCCCGAGCGACATCGCGCGGATCGCAGAGCCGGACGTCTCGCCCATCGTCGGGAAGCGCAGGTTCACGAGCACGTCGCACGCAGCCATCAGCGACCACATGCGCTCCTCGGGCAGATAGTCGAACCGCACGACGCCGTCGTCGGCTAGCCCGAGCCGTTCGAGGCGGCGCGACAGGTCGAAGCGCTCCCCCGCCGCTCCCGCGAGCAGCAGCTTGGCACCCGGCCGCCGCCGCCTGAGCGACGCGAACGCCTGCAGCAGCTCGGGGATCCGCTTGTTCATGTTCAAGAAGCCGAAGCAACCGATCAATGGATCGCCGGCGACATCCGTCGCGGGCGCCACTTCGTGCATCGGCCACGCAGGATGCGGGATCCGCCACATGCGACCTTGGTACCCCTCGTCCCGTGCACGCTCGGCCACGAAATTCGAATGAACGATCACACCCGTCGCGAGATCGAGCACCGGCGCCGCGAGCGGGAAACGCTCGGGCTGTGTTTCCCAAAGCAGCGGCAGCAGGTTGTCGAGCACGCCGAGGCCGAGCAAACGACCTGCGACGCCGAGCTCGCGCTCCATCGCGTCGAGGTAGCCCCGACCGTCGCCGCGCCCAATCGTGATGCCGGAAATCAAGTGATGCAACACGTACTCGTGCAGCACGACGACGCCGGGGCGCTTGCGGAGCGCGTCGACGATCCAGCCGTGTGCGTCCGGGTCGTTACCGACGTGGTAGAGCGCGATGTCCGCATCGGGCGCGCGGCGACGCGGCTCGGCGACAACGATGTCGACACGCTTGCGCAGCTCGGGCAGCAGCAGCGCCGAGTAGTCGGCGATCCCCGACCGCGTCGGCGCCATCGGTGAGTAATACGCGACCCTCACGAAAGGAACGCTTTCACGAGAGCAACTTGTCGATGCATGCGTCCCACGTGACGCGGGAAGCGATCTCCTTGCCGGCGAGCCCCCACGCCGACGCCTCATCGCCATGCTCGCGAAGGTACGTGCACGCGCGCGCGAGCTCGGTGGCATCAGGTGCAACGACGACACCGGTCTGCCGGTCGTGCACGACTTCGAGCGGGCCGCCGGCGTCGTGCGTCGTGACAACCGGCTTGCCGGACAGGAACGACTCGAACGGCACCATGCCGAAGTCTTCGTCGACCGGCGCGTAGTACACGGCAAGGCACCGTGCGTAGAGGTCGGCCAATCGCTCCTCGGGGATCCGTCCCGTGAATTCGATCTGACCGTTGAGACCCGACGCGAGTTGTTCGAGGCGCGAGCGATCGGGGCCTTCGCCGGCGATCACGATGCGCATGGTCGGTTCGCGGCGCGCGGCTTCGACGAGCAGGTCGATGCGCTTCGCACGGTCGAGCCGGTTGACAGAGAGCACGTAACCCTCCGATGGCGCAGTCCGATACGGCAGCGTCTGTGGCGGATGAGGCAACACCTGTGCGCCGATGCCGTTGAAGCGCTGCAGCCGGTCGGCGACGTTGCGCGACGTTGCAAAAACTTTGCGCGCTTCGCCGAGTGCGACCTCGTCGAGCTGCTCGACAGCCCTTCTCGTTGCGCGGTCCTCCGGTGTCTCGCTGAACTGCCCGAGCTCGGTACGGTCGTAGTCGTACGCCTGCCGGAACTGGTGCAGCACCCACACGACCTTGTTCGGGTGACGCACGCAATATGCGGGGAACTTCGTTGCGATCACGCGGTCGATCGGGCGCCCATCCGACTCGGTGAGATCTGCGAGCCGCCAGAGAAACGCCTGGTCGAGCACGCGCGTTCCCGGATACCACTTGAACGGGATCGTCACGAGGTCGGCTTCGTGCCCTCGCGACCGCAAAGCAGCAACAAGGTCGTCGGCCATCACCTCCGCACCGCCGCGCACGAACGGCACCTGCGGCGCGCAGACCGCGATCCTCATTTCGATTCGAGCCGCTTGATGCGCTCGTCGAGATCGTCGATCAGCTTCAGCACCGCGTCGTTGAACGCACGCTGGTCGGCGAACGCCGGCTCGACGTACCACCGCATCAGCCGGCGGAGCACCCCTTTGATCGGGCCGCCCTTGCCGACGATCGGTCGCTCCGCGGAGATCGGCCACAGACGCTCGGCCTGGTCGCGCACCGAGAGGCGCACGTGCGCGGGCGGCACATCGGCGGCGCGCGGCCCGGCGGCGCGCACCTCCTCCTTCAGCCGCGCGAAGAGCGCCTCGACATCGGTTTCCCGCTCTGACGCTGGTTCCTCAGACACAGCCCGGAGTGTAAAGAGCAGGGGTTACGGCTCTGTAAGCGGTACCTTCGACCGGATGGTTGGCATCGCCCTTCTGACGCTGGTCCCTGGGTACGTCGGGGGCAGTGAGTGGTACGCACGCAACCTCCTGGCCGCCCTCGAAGAAGTAGGCGAGCTCGACTACCGAGTGCTCACGAACTCGCTCGCGCCGGACGCGGGTGCGGGCCTCGAAACGGTCGTCGCACGCGGTTACCGCGTGTCGGGCGGACGCGCGCGCCGCCTCGCTTCACTCGTCGAGGCCGCCGCGCGCCCGGGCCCTCTGCGCGCCGCGCTCGGGCCCGTCGATCTCGTGCACTACCCGCTCACCGTGCCGGTGCCGCGCACAAGCGCGCCGAGCGTGCTGACGCTGCATGACGTGCAGCATCTCGACCTGCCGTCGCTGACGCCGCGCGCCGAGCGTGCGTATCGCGTGCTCGCGTACGACGTCGCCACCCGTCGCGCCGATCGCGTGATCGTGCTTAGCGAATTTGGCAAGCGACGCGCGCTCGAGCGGCTCGGGCTGCGCGAAGACGTTGTGCGTGTCGTGCACTCGGGCGTCGACCATGAACGTTTCCGTCCCGGCGACGACCAGCGCGAAGAGTTCTTGCTCTATCCGGCAAAGTCATGGCCGCACAAGAATCACGCACGTCTGTTCGACGCGTTCGCACTGGTGCGTCGCGAACGCCCGGATCTGCGACTCGTGCTCACGGGCAGCACGCTCAGTGCGGCTCCGGACGGCGTCGAGCAGCGAGGGCTTGTTTCGAACGACGAGCTCGTGCGGCTGTATCGCCGCGCAGCGGCGCTCGTGTTCCCGTCGCTCTACGAAGGTTTTGGCCAGCCGCCGCTCGAGGCAATGGCGAGCGGTTGCCCCGTCACGTGCAGCGACGTCGCAAGCCTGCCGGAAATCGTCGGCGATGCAGCACGGCTGTTCGACCCGCGCGACACCGCGTCGATCGCCTCCGGCATCCGCGACGTCCTTGATAACAGCGCTGAGTGGAGCGCGCGCGGCATTGCACGCGCAAGAGAGTTCAGCTGGGATGCGACCGCGCGTGCAACCGAAGCGGTTTACCGCGAGCTTCTCTGACCGAGCCTCCCCCTACGCGCATCGCGCCAGCCTTCGATGACCGCACTCATCCCGGTGCCGCGCATGCCCGCCTGCACAAGATGCGCGCCGACGATCACGCTTCGCCGCACCGCGCCGAGCCCCGCCGGCAGCGGGTGGTGACGCTCGGATACGGCGATCGTGTTGCGTGTGTCGTAGTAGAGGTTCGTGGTCGAGCGTTTGCCGCCGGTCGACGCCGAGCCCTTATGGCGCACGCGCGCATCCGGGACGAGCACGGCGGCGAAACCCGCCTCGCGGATGCGTAGTGACCATTCGACGTCTTCGACGTAGGCGAACAGCCGCTCGTCGAGCAGCCCGGCGCGCTCGATCGCCGCACGCGACACCGCAAAACCGGCGCCATCCACCCGACCGACGTCGCGCATCTGCGCCGGGATTGCCACCGCGGATCGTCCCGAATAGCCGAGCAGCCCGTTGAAGCGCGCGCCGGCGTACTGCACACTCTCGCCGTCCTCGTGCAGCACAACACACGCGAGCAGCCCCGCATCGGGCCGTGCGCGTTCGGCGCACTCGAGAGCCTCGGCAATCCCGGGCTCGGCGACAGCGTCGCTGTTCAGCAAGAGCACCCAATCGGCGCCTCGCTCGATTGCGCGCCCGATGCCGACGTTGCAGCCGCCGGCAAAACCGAGGTTCATCCCGACGCGGATCAAATCGACACCAGGAAAACGCTCAGCGATCACCGTGTCGGAGCCATCGGTCGACCCATTGTCGACGCAAACGATGTCGATAGAGACCGTGTCGACGCCAGCGAGCGATGCCAACGCCGCGGGCGTGTCGGCGCCGCCGTTCCAGTTGACGACGACAGCCGCGAGCCTCACTGCTTCACGAAGTGGGCGATCGACCCTGCGCCCGGTTGCCGCGCCCAACCCGCGGCGATCTCGGATACGGCACGCGCAACGCCCGGGTAGACGTTGCCGTAGCCGCCGGTGTCGACCGCGTCGTGGAAGAGCACGTGGCCACCAGGCTTCACAAAACCTCCCCAGCGCGCGAAGTCGGCCCTTGCACCTTCGTACGAGTGGTCGCCATCGATGAAGACAAGCTCGAGCTCCCCGGGCGGCGGGTCGATCGTGCGCGAGTCGCCGACGACCAGATGAACCTTGTTTCTCACCCCGAGGCGCGTCAGCGCCCCGTCCAATTCACTGTCGAGCGCCTCGCCGGCCATGTCGGGACGAAGCGCAACGTGCAGGTCATACGACCAGAGCTCGCACCCGTCCGGAAGCGCGCTCGCGAACACGACAGTGCTGCCACCCTTGAAGCGGCCGATCTCTGCAATCGGTCCGGCATGCACGTCCCGCGCGAGACGGTAAAGCAGCGCCGCTTCGTCGATCTGCAGCGACGCAACGCCGTGGTTCAGCTGGTTGGACGAGAACATGAACGCGAGGTCCTCGAAGCCGCGCACCGACTCCGGCCAGCGCTCGACGTTCCGGAAGCGCATCGCAGCGGGATCCCGCAACACCGCAGCGTGGATCAGGTTCTTCCCGAGCCCCGTGCGACCGAGGCGGCGTACCAACTGCTTCAGCACGCGGCCACGTTACTGCAGCGTACGAACGTAAGCCCACGCATGCCGCAGGCCCGGCGGGCGCCAGGCGCCAAGCACCGCTGCATAGAGCGCAAGTCCGACGAGCGCGGTTGCGATCGGCCCAAGCACTATCCCCGGCACGCCGAAGACGAGCGCCGTCACCGCACCGCAGACCGCCGCCGCAATCGCGACACCACGCGTCGTCATCTTGAGCGCGCGCAATCCGACGAGCAGCGCGCCAAGCGTTGCGGCAGTGGTCAGCGCGAGCCCCGCCGCAAGCCCACCGAGGCCGAAGGCGCCACGCAAGCCCCATTCGAGCGGCACCTGCACGAGCAGGGCGGCTGCAGCGACAAGAGGCAGCCAATGTGCGCGTCCGCGAACGAAGATCAGCGGATACGCGATCGTAAAGGCCACCGACGCGACCATGAATGGCGCGAAGTACACAACGAGCCTGCTCAGCTCGGCGCCGGTCGCCCCGCCGTACTTCGACCCGAGCACATGGTCGGTGAGGAACGCTCCCGCCACCGCGAACACGCCGGCCGCCGCACCGATCGGCACGAGCGACAGCCACGATGCCGAGATCACGTGCCGCCCACTGCGCTCCGGGGACTCGCCCTCACGCGCGAACGGCACCGTCGTGACAAGTGCGAGCGACGTCGCCGTCAACGCGACGAAGAAGGCTGCGATCAGATACGCGTACGAGAACGTCGTCGTGTCGCCCGACTCTCTGCCCGAGGCGAACCGATTCGCGATCACGTACAGCCCCTGCAAGGCAACCGGAAGCGTGACGCCCTCAGCGAGCTCGAGAACGCGAGACCACGGAGGCGCGTCGGGACGGCCAAGCCCGCCTCGCCGCGCGAGCACCGCGAGCGGCCAGAGCAGCGAGATTGCGCCGTTGACGCCGAGCCCCCAGCCGAATGCGATCAACCCATGGCCGATCAGCACGACCGTGACGACGAGCCCCGCAATCGAGCCCGCGGCGAAGCCGAGGGCCGGCGTCGCGTAGTCGTCCTGCGCGGCGAGCGCGCTCGCGACAACCCCGCCGAGCACCTGCGCTGCCGCCGATCCAATCACCCACGGAAGCAGCTCGGCCGCGTAGTGGCGTGCACCGTCCTCCGACGTGAGCAGCCCTGCGATGCCATGTGGCGCCAGCACGGCGATCACCACCACTGCGGCGAGCGGCACCGCCAGCGACGTCACCCAAACGCCGACCTCGCTGGCAAGCCGACGGTCGGTCGCCGCACGGACGAAGCGCGGCAGCGCGACAACGCGGACGACGCTCGCGATCAAGACGACGGCGAGATACAGCGGATACGCCGCAAAGAATCCATCCGTCTTTACGCCGTGCCCAAATTTCCGGGAGAGAATGACCCCGGCAACGGCGGCAGAGCCGCTGACGGCCGCAGTCGAGATCCCCGTCAGAATCCCGCTCGAAATCGTGCCTGACCGATTACGCTCCATCGATGACCGGCGACGATACAACCACGTGGTCACAAGCAGAGCTCGACGCGCTGAAGAGCGAGCTCGGTGACGCGTACCGCGGGCGCACCTGCCTGGTCACGGGAGCCGACGGTTTCATGGGCTCGCACCTGACCGAAGCGCTGGTCGCCGTCGGGGCCAACGTGATCGCCTTCGTGCGCGCGACGTCCTCGGGCGCGCTCAACAACATCGGCCATTTGCGTCGCGACGTGACCGTCGTCTTCGCCGACCTGACCGACAAAACGTCCGTCGACTACCTCATTCGCGACCACCTCGTCACCGCCGCCGACAGGCCGTACATCTTCCACCTCGGCGCACAGGCGCACGTCGGCGAGTCGTGGCATCGCCCGTACGAGACGGTGATGGCAAACACGTTCGGCACGCTCAACCTGCTCCAGTCGATCGTCGATCACGACGTCGAGCTCGAGAAGTTCGACACCGCCGGCACGTCGGAGGAATACGGCAACGTCGACGAGGCCGTTGCACACCAGCATGACTTCGACGAGCTCGGCGGGCTCATCCTCCATGAGCGTTCGCCGATCAACCCCAAGTCGATCTACGCGACCTCGAAGGTCGCAGCGGACTTTCTCACGATGAACTACCACGATGCGTACGGGATTCCCGGCGTCGTCACGCGCATGTTCAACAACTATGGGCCGCGCCAGAACCCGCGCTACGTCACCGGCACCATCATCACCCAAGCCTTAACGAGAGAAACAGTAGAGCTGGGCGCGCTCGAGCCGCTGCGCGACTTCTGTTTCACGACCGACGGCGTGCGCGGCCACCTCACCGTCGCAGCAAAAGGGATTCCCGGCGACGTGTACGTCTACGGGCAGGGCGAGAACATCTCGATGCGCGACTGGTGCGCGAAGATCATCGAGATCGGCGCTGCCAACGGCTTCTGGGGCGACGACAGGCAGGTCGTGATCAACGAGGGCCGCCTGCGCCCGGGCGCAACCGACGTGATGGCGTTGCGCGTCGGCTACGACAAGCTGAACGCCGAGACCGGCTGGGCGCCGAAGGTGTCCTGGGACGAAGGCATTCTTCGGACTATCCGTTGGTACTCCGAGAACCGTGAGAAATGGATCGGCCGCGTCGACTGGCTGGCGCCGGACCGAGCCACCGCGAAATGAGCCGCGTCCTCGTCACCGGCGGCGGTGGCTTTCTCGGTTCGCATCTCGTCGCACGGCTCGAAGGGGCCGGCCACGACGTCGTCGTCGCCCGCCGCGCCGACTACGACCTGACGCGCTACGACGACGCCGAGCGGCTGTTCGCTGACACCGAGCCCGAGCTCGTCTTCCATCTCGCGGCCGAAGTCGGTGGCATCGGCGCGAACCAGGCGAATCCCGGTCGGTACTGGTACGCGAACCTGATGATGGGCGCGCACATGCTCGAGATCGCCCGCCTCCACGAGACGGGGAAGGTCGTGCTCGCCGGAACGGTCTGCGCCTACCCCAAGTTCACGCCCGTTCCGTTCCATGAGGACGAGCTGTGGAACGGCTATCCGGAGGAGACGAACGCGCCGTACGGTGTGGCGAAGAAGTCGGTGCTCGTCGGCGCGCAGTCGTACCGCGAGCAGTACGGCCTCGACGCGATCTTCCTGCTGCCTGCGAACCTCTACGGGCCGCGTGACAACTTCGACCTCGAGACGTCGCACGTGATTCCCGCCTTGATCCGCAAGATGATCGACGCCGATAACGACGTGACGCTTTGGGGCGACGGGTCCCCGACGCGAGAGTTCCTGTATGTCGACGACTGCGCGGAAGGCCTCGCGCTCGCGGCGGAGCGCTACGACGGCGCCGAGCCGGTCAACCTCGGCACCGGCGTCGAGACGTCGATCCGCGAGCTCGCGGAGACGATCGCCGACCTGACGGGCTTCGATGGCGAGATCATCTGGGATACGTCGAGGCCGAACGGCCAGCCGCGCCGGTCGCTCGACGCAAGCCGTGCGAAGCAGCTGTTCGGCTTCGAGGCTCGCACCACGTTGCGCGCCGGGCTCGCGCGCACGATCGAGTGGTATCGCGAGCACGCGGTCGCACATGCAGCGTCTTAGGCGGCTCGGCGAGCGAATCGCCGCACTGCCGGTCATACCCGCACTCGCGCTGCTGGTCGCCCTGCAGCTCGTGCAAGCATTCTGGTTCGCGTTCCACACACCGCACAACGGGTGGATCTGGTACTCCGGCGGCGACTCGACGGAATATTGGACGGAGCAATGGGCGGTCGGACACGGGATCATCCCCCAGGCAGTCGTCGGGTTTGGGCTTCCCGTGTACTACGCGTGGGTGCCGCTCGTCACCGGCACGACGTTGATCTCGGGCGCAGCCGTGATCGTGTTGTTCCAGGCGATCGTCCTCGTCCCGCTTGCGCTGATTCTCTGTTGGCTGACTGCAGACAGGCTCTTCGGTCGCGTCTACGCATGGAGCGTGGCCGCCCTCTGGGTGGCCGGGCCGCTTCTGCTGCTCCACGGCTTTATCCCGCGCTACCACCCGGTGTTCGACCAACTGTTCCTCGTGCCGCACTGGTTCGGGTTCACGAACATGGCCGACCTGCCGTCGCTCGTCGCGGTCCTTGCGACTGCCTGGCTGACCCTTCGCTGGTTCGACACCGGGTCGGCGACAGACGCCGCGCTTGGCGGGCTCTGTGCAGGACTGGCCGTCGGGATCAAGCCGGCGAACGGATTCATGTTCCCGGCGCTGCTCGTCCTGCTCGCATTTTCCCGTCGGCCACGCCAGGTCGTGCTCTGGTTCGCTGCGTTTGCACCCGCGATGATCACGCTCGCCCTCTGGAAGATCCGCGGGCTTGGAAACGTTCCCCTGACAACCTCGGCGTACCCGCAGGTACACGAGGCAGCGGCGCGCGCGGCGATGCCACTCGCAATCACGCCGTCCAAGTACCTCCAGTTCAACTGGAATCACTTCAATGTCGAGTTGACCGACTTGCGCGAGGTGTTCTGGAGCCTGCGCTTCCTCGAGTTCCTTGTCATCGCCGGCGCATTCGGTGTCATTCGCAGGCGTCCCGTTCGCGGGCTGTTTCTCGTGCTCTGGTTCGCGTCGTACGGAATCTTCAAGGGTTCGAGCGCCAAGTCGGACTTCACTTCGGCGAACTGGTTCCGACTCACCGAACCTGGTCTGCCTGCGCTCATGATGCTCGCCGTCGGCGTCGCTTTCTGTCTTCCGGTTTTCGGTCGCACCGTGTTGAGCGCGCACGCAGCTCTTTCGGACACGCTTCGTTTCAACCGGCGGCACGTCGCGCTCGCCGCGGTCCCGCTCGCACTCATCCCACTCGTCGTAATGCTGGTCGCGCAGCCTGCATCGTCAATGCGGATCGCCCGCGACAACAATCACGTCAACGAAGCGCCGATCAGCAATGCATTCCATTTGCACGCTACGAAGAAGGACGGGGCTGTGTACTTGTCGTGGGACAAGCCTGCAACGGGGAGCACCACCCCGGTCTTCCAGATCTACCGCGCCGCGCCCGGCGAGGGCTGCCGACGGCCGAATAGTGGGTCGGTCGAATGTCTGATCGGAGACTCGATCATGTACCGCGGCCCGGTGACAGGCACATCTTTCGTCGATCATCCCGGCTCCGGAGCGCACGAGTACCGGGTCGGGCTGCTGGCGTTCTACAAGCGCAACGTGCTGGGCGGCGACCTGATGCTGCTCAGTCCTGCGGTTCCCGTTCCCTGAGCTTCGACTCGAGTAGTGCAAGCCGCTGCGCGAGAATCGTGTTCTGGTCGGACAACCGCGAGATCACCGTCGAGTAGTGCAACAGCACGACGATCACGAAGAGCAATCCGACTGCGAACAGCACAGCCGGCGGATAGCCGCGCACGCCGAACCAGCCTGCAATCGTGTTCAAGCCGCCACGCCACGCGGAGAGGATCACCAGCACGATGCCGGTGAGCAGCCACAGGAGCGCGTACCGCTCGCGCAGCCGGCGGGAGCGGATCAGCTCGAACACCACAAGCACGAGCACGAGCGACGCCGCAGTCGCGGCGAGCGAAACCTTGAGCGGTGTCTGCGCGGCGAGGATCATCCGGGCACCACGCTGCGCCGGAAGAGACCGACGAAGAGCGCGAGCAACACTTTCGCCATGTAGTAGATGGAGCGAACTGCAGTAATCGACGACCGCCCGTGCTCGCGCTCGCGCATCCGCACGGGCACCTCTTGCAGGCGCAGACGATGGCGAATCGTCATCACCATGCCTTCAACCTCCGGATAGTCGTGGGGGTAGTCGGCGGCGAAGAGCGCGAGCGCCCTCGTGTTCAGCGCCTGGAAGCCGGACGTCGTATCGGTGACACGCTGCTTCGCGATCGACGAGACGACAAATGCGAGCAGGCGGATGCCGAACATCCGGCTCAGCGACGGCTTGTACGTCTGATCGCCGACGAACCGCGAGCCGACAACGATGTCCGCTTCGCCGGCAAGGATCGGGCCGAGCACCTTCGGCAGCTCGTTCGGGTCATGCTGGCCGTCGCCGTCGAGTCGCACGGCGACCTCGTAGCCGTTCTCCCACGCGTATTTGAAGCCGGTCTGAACCGCGCCGCCGATGCCGAGATTGAAGGGGAGCCGGACGACGTGCGCGCCATGGGCGGCAGCGACCTCGGCGGTGCGGTCAACAGAGCCGTCGGCGACGACGACCACGTCGAGTCCCGCGTCGAACGCACGCAGCTCATCGACGACGCGCCCGATCGCGGCCTCTTCGTTGTAGGCGGGGACGATCGCGATGCGGCGCGGCTCAGCCAACGACTGACTCCTCACGCAACCCGAGTAGCGCCAGAATCTGGCGCGCCCGATGGCGATACGTGTGCTCGTCGAGCACACGCTCGCGCGCCCTGCGCCCGAGCTCTGCCGCCTGTCCGGGATCGGCGAGCAGGTCGCGGTAGGCCGCCACAGCTTCGTCCGTGTTCTCGACGACGAGCAGCTCGGAGCCGGGGTCGAACCACTGGTCGACGCCGTCGTAGGGGTTCGCCACGATCGCGGCCCCCGCCGATGCAAGCTCGAACGGCCTGCACGACGACGAGGCATAGACGGTCGCGTGCGGCCGGCGCGTGATGCAGAGGTTCACGCGCGCGGCCGAGATCGCACGCGAGAACGCATTGAACGGCACGTCGCCGATGGTTCGCGCGCGACCGGTATCTGCCTGGAAGTCGCGTCCGCCGAGCACGAAGTCGGCATCGGACAGTTCGCGCGACGGAGCGCCGACCATCGCCTCCATCCAGTCTCGCCGAAACTTGTCGCCGTAGCCGTAGAAGAAGACGTCCATCGTCTTGTCGACATCGAGCGGCGCGAAGAACTCGGGGTCCGCCGCCCAGTAGACCGCCTCCGCGCGCTTCGCACCAAGTTCGCGCAAACGGTCGAGCCCTCCGGCGGAGTTCGAGAGGACGAGGTCGTATTCGGACGGATCGGCGTCGTGGTACCAGTTGAAGCCGGTGTCCATGCCGCCGAACTCCGGCAGGCTCATCGGGACGTCGCCGTCGTAGAACACCACCGGCACATCGAACTTCGTGCGCAGCACCGACGGGATCCCACGCAGGTGTGACATCGGCACAGTGAAGACGAGAATCGCGTCCGGCCGCTCGCGCTCACAGACACGCTCGAGGTGACGCTGCCACCGCGGCGTGACCCAACGCCAAACGAGCTCGCGCGTCATCCGGTCGCCGAATCCATCCTCGGGGTTGTCTTCGGCACGGCGCAGCAGCGAATCGCCCTTCACCTTGGCGACGAGGTCGCGGGCACGGGCAAACGACTCTCCCTCGACGAACGTCGGGTTCGGCGCGGTGCGCCACCACGGCGATTCGACCGGGCGGCCGCGATAGGGCGTGACGACGAGGTCGACCCCCTCTTCGTAGAGGCCCTTCCAGATCTGCCACCAGGCGGGCGTGCAGCCGTAGCGGAAGTCGAGGTCGATCGCGGAGGCGACGGCCAGGATCTTCATGCCCCGAAGTGTCTCAGAGACCGATTACGGCGCTGTTAGCGGTTCTCGCGCGCGAGCCAGTAGGTATCGGCGTGGGCGAGCAGCGTGCAAGACGGCTCACACGCGGTGTACCGGCCGAACTCGAGCGCGCCCCGAGGCGGGTTGCCGCCCTCCGGAAGGATCGAGATTCGCGATCGTGGCACACCGTGCGTGACGGCATACCAAAGGGCGTGCGTCTGCGCATAGACATCGTCGTGGTTGACATAGAGGACACCCCGGCCCGCAAACCCACGCGTGAGAAGTGTCGGAACCTGCGCTTCGAAGAGAACCGCTCGTCCATAGAAGTTGAAGTAGTAGTTGTGCCGCCACTGCCAGAACTGAGCCGTAGTGCCAGCTACAAGCGCGGCGACAAGCGCTATCACTGCCCAATCCCGGTAGCGCCGGCGCACCAAGTCGAGCGCCGGTATGCCAAGCACGATCAGGAGCAACGGCATCGGCAACAGCCGCAGCGAGTAGTAGCGCTCGCCGGTGATCGCCCCCGGGAGCGGGCTGAGGAGGAGGGCGGCCCCGATGAACCACCAGAAGCGATCGGCCCGGTGTTGTCGCGCGAGAACAGCCACGCTGACGGCTGCAAGAACGACCGTCGCGACGTACAGCTCCGCTGCGCCGTGGACGTGGATGTACGGCGTAGGGTCACCGCTCGTGACCCAGTGCTCGAGATTGGCGTCAGTGGCGTAGTTCTTGAAGAAGTCTCCGAATATCGTCGCCGGCGACATGCCATGACGAACGTAGGTCGTCGAGTTGAAGCGCGCGTTCAGCGCACCCGTGTGCACGATCGAGTAGACGACGATCGGGATCAGCGTCACCGCGTACACAGCCCACGTCTCGTACAGCCAGCGCCGGCGGGACCGGTCGTGGAACACGAAGACGAGCAGGCAGAGCGCGAGCAGCGGTGCGACTAGCCGCCCCGCAGCGTATGAGTAGGTGACTGCGCCGAGGGCAAGCCCGACCGGGATCGCGCGCTGCCTCGCCGGGCGGGTCGACCGGTACGCCCAGTCCACCGCGAGCAAAACGAGAACAAAGGTGAGCGGCTCGATGATCGTCTCGTACGCGGTGCGGCCGAGCTCGTAGAGCCATGGCGTCAGAGCTGCGACCACGACGGTGCCACAAACGACGAACAGGCTGCGCGTCCTCCGCCACGCCAGAAGACCGAGCAAGAGAATCGCGAAGAACACAACCGCCGAGGCGGTCTGCAACGCAGCGTGACGGCTCGGCCCGGTGACGCGAAATACGCCGGCGAGCAGGTACGGGAAGAGCGGGCTCTTGTAGTCGCCGAACGACTTGATGTACAGCGGCAGGAACCCGCCCCACTGGTCGTGCAGGTTCTGCGACAGCGTGAAGGCGTTGTACGAGACCGACGCCTCGTCGCGGATGAAGCCGGGCGAGGGTCCCGGCCCGAGCACGAGGAACCACGCCGCAGCCCCAGTCAGCGCGGCTGCAGCCAGAAGTCGGCTGCTAGTACGCGCCCTTACGCCCAAAGACCGCGATTGGAGTCTTGGCCAAGATCGTGATGTCGAGCCAGATCGACCAGTTCTCGAGGTAGTAGAAGTCGAGCCGCACGAGGTCGTCGAAGCTCAGGTCGGCGCGCCCGGCGATCTGCCAGAGACCGGTCAGACCGGGCAGGACGTTGTAGCGCCGCCGATGCCATGGCTCGAGCAATTCGTAGTCGCGCAGCGGCAACGGCCGTGGCCCGACGAGCGACATGTCGCCACGCAGCACGTTGAGGATGTTCGGCACCTCGTCGATCGAATAGCGGCGCAGGAAGCGTCCCGCCCACGTGACGCGCGGATCGTCGCGAATCTTGAACAGAGCGCCCGATGCCTCGTTGTGTTCTTCGAGCGCCTCCTGGTGCTCGTCCGCGCCGGCGACCATCGTGCGGAACTTGACCATCCGGAACTGCTGTTCGCCGAGCCCCACGCGCGGATCCGCGTAGAACACGGGGCCGCGCGATGTCACCTTGATCAACAATGCGAGCGGCAGCCACAGCGGCAGGCCGAGCACGATGATCAGCGCACTAACGACGATGTCGAAGGTGCGCTTGGTCGCCCAGTCGCCGCCGGCGAAGATCGGCGGGCGTAATTCGAAAAGCGGTAGGCCCTGCCCAGGCACATACTCGCCGCGCTCGACGAGTAGCTCCGTGGTGCGCGGTGCGACACGAACCTTCACGCCGCGGCGATGTGCGCCTTCGGCGATCTGTAGCAACCGCTCCTCGGCAAGGCCCGCGTCGGCGACGATCAGCTCGTCGAGCTCGTACTTCTGCAATGCAGACTCGATGCCCGAGTCGGGCGCGACTTCGTCCACAAACTCGTAGTCGATGCCGCTGCGGCTCGCACCGAGCATCTCCCGGAGATGCGTTCGCTGCTCCACATCTCCGACGAGCACGACCCGGCGGCGTACGCCTACCGCCCGCATCACCGAGCCGGTGAACGCCTCATAGCTGCCGCGGAAGACACTGATCAGCAGCGCGACGAAAACTGCGCCGGCGATGTAGAGGCCGAAAGTCTCAAAGTGCTGGCCGGTGCCGATCGCAAACGCAAGCGAGAGTGCGGCGACGAGGATGACGCTCGGCACGATCCGTCCCGAGCCCTCGCGCAACTCGCGCGGTGCATAGAGCTTCGCCTGCCAGAAGACGAGGACGAGCAGCAGAATCAGGAACGCAAGCCAGCTCGTTTCGTCGTCCCACAGCAGCCCCCACAGAATTGGCTTCGGGTCGAAGATGGCTGCACGGAGCGCCAGTGCGGCGTAGAGGCCGAGGATCAGACCGCCGACATCCAGGGCGGCGAGCGCCAGGATGCTCAGCAGACGCCGCAACAGCGACTTGAGCGGCGTCCGCGACAGGAAATACGGCGTCGCGGCCCGGACGTCCTCCGCAACCGGGCGTTCCAGGCTCCTGGTCACGACGCGATGGTAGCCCCGGCGAACGCAGCCTCCGGCGCGTCCGCGGCCCGCTCTGCGAGCTCATCGATGTCGAGCGGCTTCCGCAGCACTCTCAGCATGCGTAGCAACACTGGGATAGCGAGGGCCCGGCGCGGCTCCGCCAACTCCCAGTCGTGAAAGTGAACGTGGACTGGGCCACGCAAGCGAGCGAGCCCCCGCCCGAGCATGCCGAGTGAATGCGTGGCCGGCAGCTCGAGCAACGTCGCGCCGCTACCGAGCAGAAGCCGCCGCGGTCCGTCGAGCTGTAGCCGCGGTGCGTCAGCGGCGAGATATGACTGCTGGAACGTCGTCGCGGTGCAGTCGACGTAGCCATGTTGCGCAAGCGTCTCCGCGAGAGCCTCATCCACGTACCAGCCGCCGCCGCAGAAATACCGTGGCATGAGTTCATTCGCGCGGAGCCAGTCCGCCTGTTCACGCACGAGCGCCGATGGATCGACGCCTTTCGGACGCGCCTGCTCGATGCCGCCCCAATGCGTGTGGTGACCGAGCGGCGCGAGCGCGGCTGCGTGCCGTGCACGTTCGAGCCACAGCTTCTCGTCCTCGCCTTCTGCGGGCGGTCGTAAGAACGGCGTCACGTCGAAGCCGCCGGGACGTGACGAGAGCAGGCGCTCGAATGCAGCCCACACGCGGTCGTCGAGCGGCCGCTCGACGTGGCAGGAGACGACCGCGTAGCGTGAGAGGCTGTCCATATGCGCATCTTCGCAGTGAGGACGAGAACCGCTGTAGTGCTGGTGGCTGCGGCCGCCGCCCTACCCCGCCTCGTGGTGGTCCTCGTCGAGCGCGGGAACATCCTCACCGCCTACACCGAGAAAAGCGACAACTTCGCGCAGACGTTCATCTCGAACGGCACCTTCGGCTTCATCCCAGGGGTGCCGTCGGCGAGCACCCAGCCGCTGTATGGCTGGTTCTTGATCCCGCTCTACTGGATCTTCGGCCGCCATTGGCTCGTCGTGGGGATCGCGCAGACGGCGGTCGCGACTGCGACAGCACTGCTCGTCTATGCGATCGGCCGCAAGGTCGCGCCGAGACTGGCCTGGCCGGCTGCGGTCGTCTCGACGCTGCACCCGTATCTGATCTGGCACGACACGCACGTCAATCGCGAGATCATCGATCAGCTCGTTCTCGCGGCGCTCGTGCTTGCGATCCTGGTCGCCGTCGAGCGGAGGTCGCTACGGCTTGTCGTACTCGTCGGCGCGTTGTGCGGGCTCGCGATCCTCGGCAACGGGCGCCTGACGGCACTGCCACTCGTGATCGCCGCGTATGTCGCATGGCGTCTACCGGCCCAACGTGTTCTTGCGATCGTCGCGATCTTCGTTGCTGCCGCTGTCGTGGTCGCACCGTGGGTGATCCGCAACAAGGTGCAGGTCGGCTGCTACGCGATCACGACCGATGGTCGTGCGCTTTGGAAGGCGAACAACGTGAACACGTACCGCGTTCTTGCAAACGGAGGCTGGATCGACGACGTGCCACAGGCGGGGCTGCCCCCGACGGCGCAGGACGCATACGAGCACTGGCTGCAAACGGGGAACATCGAGTCCGTTGACGAGTGCGCCCAGATGCGCGAGTTCGAGCACAAGACGTTCGTCTTCTGGCGGAACCACCCCGGAGAAAAGGTGAAGCTGGTCGGACAGGCGACCGCGCTGCTGTGGGACCCGCGTTCGCACGAAACCCAAGGACGCTCGGGCAAAGGAACGTGGAGAGACACTGCACGCCGCATCGTCGAACCGATGTGGGCGATCCCGGTCTATCTGCTCGCGATCGCAGGCGCCTTCCTGGCGTGGCGCGCGTTCGCGGCGCTCGCTCTGTTGCTGCTCGCCTACAACACCGCGGCGGCCGCGCTCTTCGCGGGCACGACCCGCTACCGCGTGCCGTTCGACTTCCTGCTCGTTCTGCTCGGCGCCGCCGCGGTCGACCGTGTGATCAGGTCGCGGTACACCGACTCGACACCATCCGCCGCGGACTCCGCCGAGAACTGAGTCACGGCACGCACGCGCGCCGCCGCGCCGAACGCCGCAGCCCTTTCCGGATCCCTGACCAATGCGACGATCGCGCGTGCCAGCGCCTCCTCGTCATCAGGCGGCACGATGAGGCCCGTCTCGCCCTCGGCGACGATTTCGGGAAGCCCGCCGACGTCGGACACGATCGCGGCTCGCCCACGCTCTGCGGCCTCGAGAGCAACCATGCCGAAGCCCTCACCGCGCGACGGCACGACAACCACCGCCGCCCGTTCGAGCACCGGCCCGACTGGGGTGACGTGCCCCAGGAATGAGACGCCCTGCGGTGCCGCTGCACGCAACTCCGTGTCCCGCGGCCCGGACCCGGCGATCTCGAGCGTCAATTCCGGCACCTCAGCCCGTGCAGTCGCGAATGCGCGAAGCAGCACGTCAAAGCCCTTGATCGGGATCAGACGACCCACCGCGACGAGCCGTGGCTCGCGCGGGGGCGGGGGCGGCTCGAGCCCGGGCTCGATTCCGTAGTGAACGACGGTAAACGCGCCCGGGGCAAAACCCTCAGTCGCCGTGAGGTAGCGCGCGAGCCCAACGGAGATGGCGATCTGACGGTTGGCGAAGCGCGCGGCTGCACGGTCGACAAGCCCGACGGCACGACCGGAGCGAAACTCGTTGAAGCCGTGCTTCGTGCTGACGCGTGCGGGCACGCGTGCGAGAGCCGCGGCCGGCAGGGCGTGCACGTCGGCATGCACGAGATGCGTGTGCACGATGTCCGCGCGTCGGCGCACCAGCCGCGCAAAGACAAGCGGGTCGACGTCCGCCCGCATGCGCAAGGTTTGTGTCGGCACCTCGTGGGCGCGCATCGCCGCGACAAAGTCCTTCGCGCCTTGCTCTCCTTGATGCAGCACGATCATCTCCGCGTCCCAGCCGCGGCGGCGCAGGATTGGAAGCAGTGAGAGCAGATGGGCCTCGGAGCCAGAGGTACCCGAGACCTTCTGCACATGTAGGACGCGCGTCATCGACCGAGCGCCAGAATCGCCTTCGCCCAGCTCTCCGTCGAGTGATTGCGCTCGACGCGTGCGCGGAGCTCATGACCAAGCGCAGCACGTTCGACGGCAGATCTGGCCGCGAACGCGGTCACTTTCCCGGCGATGTCGGCAGCGTCGCCACGTGCGAAGAGCAACTCGGGCGGCAGGAGCCCTGCGAAGCCCGGATTCGATGCCAGCACGGGAACGCAGCTCGCGCATGCCTCGAACACCGACTTGTCGAGCGACCCTTCCGCGGCGGCGTTCACCAGAAGATCGGTATTCGCAAAGACCCGCGGCAGTTCGGAGTGCGGCACGGCGTCCTCGACCGCGACACCGTCGCCCGAAAGGTCGACGAGCCGCGCTCGATGGGCGCGCTCCTCGTCCGTTTCGGACGGGCCGCGAATCTCGAGTCGTGCGTCGAGTCCCGCGGCTCGCACGCGGCGGACGCCGTCGATCACGTCTTCGAGCCCTTTTGCGGGCGATGTGCGTCCTAGCGCGAGCAGGCGGAACGTCGCATCTTCCGACCGAGTGCGGCAGGGCAGCGTCGAGACGTCGACACCGTGGCCGATCGCGTGCACCTTGTGGGAGGCAAACGGAAACGACGAGGTGTCGACCGTCGCGATCGCGCTCGAGACACGTTCCGCGACTCGCAGCGTGGGGCTCGGGCGCCAGTGCGTGAACCAGAGAACGATAGGGACGCCGAGCGGTCGGCAGACGGGGGCAGCGAGCACCGCGTAGATCGGGCTCATGTGCGCGATCACGATGCGTGGTCGCGGAACCAGCTCCTGCGACAGTGCCTCCGCGAACTTCGCGCCGCGAAGAACCTGCGACGTCGCGCCGAACTCGCGGATGCGACAGTTAAGCGGGAGGGCGCCCGGCACCGCGCGCAGCGCAAGCACGACAACCTCGTCGACCTCATTCGCGAGGCCTCGAACGAGCCCGGTCGCCGCGCCGAGATTCGGATGGGCGGGATCGATCTGCTGCGTGACGAAGACCGCCTTCGTCACGCGCACGCCCGCTCGACGAGGTCGGCAACGCGTCGGGCGTACTCGTCCGGAGGAGTCAAGAGCCCTTCCGCGGACGGACGAGCGCCGGCGGCGAGGCGCTCGGCGAGCTCACGGTCGGAGGCGAGCCGAACGAGCGCATCTGCGAGCGCCTGCGCATCGCCAGGCGGCACGAGCAGACCGTTCTCTCCGTCGGTCACGGCGTCCGGGATGCCACCGGCGCGGCTGCCGACCACCGGCCGGCCTCGCGCCAGCGACTCGATCGCGACCCGCGGCAGCCCTTCGGAAAACGACGGCAGCACGAGCGCCCAGGATCGGTCGAGCAGCGCTGCGATCTCGGTAGGTTCGAGCCGACGATGCCACACCGTTTGCTCCGGCACGTCATGGACGAGCTCCTCGACCACATTGGAACGCGTGCCGTCGCTGACGAGCTCGAGCGTCACGCCCGGGAGTCGTGGCGTCGCGAGCCGCCACGCAGCAGCAAGCCCGTCGATGTTCTTGTAGCGCTCGGCGACACCGACGAACGCGAGCCGTGCCTCGGAAGGAAGCGGCTGCACCTCACCGGCAACGAAGGCGCCGATCTCGGTGTACGTGTGGAAGATCGCCGTCGGCTCGACGCCAAGCCGACGCACGAGCCCCGCAGTGAACTCCGAAACAGTGCGTACGGCGTCAGCGCGACGAACGGCGAGCGAAGCAGCACGGTCGGCGAGCGGCGCGAGCGATGCTCTCAACGGTGATCCGTAAAGACGCGTTGCGGTGTGCCAATCGCCGTGGATCTCGACGATCACCTTTGCGCGCGAACGCGCAAAGCGTCGCCCCAGCAGCGCCGCGAGTCCCTCATACGGGCTCTGCGCGATGAGCGCGTCGGGGTGAAACGTGCGCAGCTCGCGCGCGATCAGAAACGGCAGCCGCAGATAGAACGCCGGGCCGTCAAGCGATCGCAACGGCAGCGGCCGCACGAGTGAGAACCGCTCGGGCGGCGTCGCGCTGCCGCGGGCCGCCGAGCCCAGCACGCGATAGTCGAGGACTGCGCCAACCGCATTGAACTTGCGCGCGTGCGTGACTGCGAGCGGGCTCGAGTACCGCGTCCGTCCGACGAAGAGGACACGACGCATCAGCGTTCTGCCGCCGCATGCAGTATGTCGAGAAGGCGTTCGTACACTCGCTCGCGACTGTAGTCGGACACCGACACCGCAGCCGCACCGCGCAAGCGCTCGAGCAGACCAGGTTCGAAGAAGATGCGCTGGATCGCTGCGGTCGTCGCTTCTATGTCGCCCGAGGGAACCAGCAAGCCGTTCTCGCCGTCGCCGATGATCTCCGTCACACCGCCGACAGCCGTTGCGACGACCGGTGTCCCGGCAGCAAGCGACTCGACGACTCCGTGCGGGAAGTTCTCCCACGACGACGTGAGCAGCGACACGTCACCCGCGCGAAACAGCTCGAGCACCTGCTCGCGTGGCAGCGCGCCGAGGAAGCGCGCATGCCCCAGACCTTCGAGCCGCGACCGCTCAGGCCCATCACCCGCCACTACGAGGTCGATGCCCGCACGGCGCGCCGCCTCGATCCCGAGCTCGAGGGACTTCGCGGCAACCAGCCGACCCGCGAACACGAGCGTCGGCCCTTGCATGCCGAAGCGCGCACGCAAGTCCTCGCGCGGAACCGCCGTCGAGATCGCAGGCGCCGGGTTCGGAAGCACCGAGACGCGCGAATTTGGCACACCCCACGCGAACACGGCATCGCGCAAGAAGGTGCTCGGCGTGATCACGTGCGCGCTGCGGCGGACGATCGCGTTGCGCACGAGCCGGAGCGGCAGCGTCGCCGGGGACCGCTCGTGTTGGAATTCCGCGAGCGTCCCGGAGGTGAGCCCGCGCCGCAAGGCTCTCTCGAACGCGGGGTCGCCGGCGATCTTCAAGACGAATGGCGTGCCGGCAAGTGTCGAGCCGCTGCCCGCTCTGCCGACCATGCCCGTCGAGTAGACAACGTCTGCGCCGCGCGCGAGCCGCGCGATCTTGCCCACTGCTTGGCCATGGCGAAACGGCGAGCGGCGCGCGACCCAGTCGAGCGGGTAGCTCTCAGGCGTCGGCGCACGGTCTGCGCTGACAAACGCACGCACGTCGTGACCGCGCTCCTGGAGAAACGCCGCCACTTCGGGCGCGTGGCTCGCCGGCCCGCCGACGTCGGGCGGCCAGATGCCGGACACGACGAGGACTTTCACGACTGGAGCACCTCGCGCAGGCGAAGCAGCATGACCACCCAGACGACGCAGAACACGCCCGTCGAGACGAGCATCGCGGCCGCGGCGCCCGACGCGCCCCACATCGAGCCGAACACGACAAGCAGCGGGATGAAGACCATCACTTCGATCCCGTGCGACACGACGCGCAAGTTCGGGCGCCCAACGGTGACCGGCAGCGTCTTCGAGAAACCGAAGATGACCTGCAGTGCGCCGACGAACACGATCAGACGCCCCGCAGTCGTCGCGTGCAGACGGTAGGCGTGTCCGTACGCGACGCCCATCGCCCACGGCATCAAGAACCAGCTGACCGGAACAAGCACGGCCATGACGACCGTCGTCAATGCGATGTAACGCCAAAGCAGCTGTCGCACGCGATCCTTGTGCCCGCGTTCGAAGTCGGCCGTCTGTTCTGCGAGCAGCATCAATCGCGCGGGTGACGTAAGCGCGCCGAACGCAGTGAGCGGTGCCTGTGCGTTGCGGAAATACGCAGCCTGGCGAATCGGCGCGATCGCACCGATCAGCCACGTTCCCAGCAGTCCTCGAGCAGAGGTCAGACTCGTCGCAGCCGTCGACGAGACAATGAAGCTGCGCAGGTCAGCGCGGTGATCGCCGAGCGGCACCGACCTACCGAGTGGAAACTCGCGTAGCGCGCGCCACCCGTAGTGGCTGATCGCCAGTGACGAGACGATCTGCCCCGCGAGCAGCCCGACCATCGCACCGAGCACGCCGTGCGTCGCGCCGATCGCCACCCCACCGAGGCGCGCCGCCATGCCGACGGTGTAGAACCACGCGCGCACGTGATAGCGGTCGCGCAAGATCAGGGCGACGCCGGCGATCGTCTCGGTCGCCTGCGCGAGCGGCACGAACGCGCCCACGAGGAGCGGGGCTGCCAGCGACTGGCCCCAGATCAGGTGCGCGAACGGCGCGAGCCCGGCGATCACGAGAAAGGCGAGCACGCCGCCCGCCAGCTTGAAGACGAGTGCGATCTCGAAGAGGCGACGGAAGCGGCCCCAGTCCTCCTCGGTTTGGTAGCGGAAGCCGTACTTGATCAGCGCCTCGTCGACCGTCAGGTCGAGCAGCATCTGGAAGAACCCGACGACCGCAAACGCAATCGCGAAGCTCGCATAGCCTCCTCCGAGGATGCGGGTCGCGGCGATTGTCGTGCCGACGCCGAGAACCGTTGCCGCGTAGACACCGACAGCCGTCATCGACCGCCGGCGTAGTGCGCGGGAAGCCATCGCGAGCGACGATTATAGTCGCGAGACTTGAAGACTTTTCGCGCATGGACGGGCGAGGCGTCTCCCGCAGCGCTCGTGCTCGCAGGCGCTGTTCCGTTCGTCTTCTTACATCCTCATTACCAGCCGCACGTCGCGTTCGGCCGCGTTGACGCCGACCTGTCGGACTTCGCGATCCTCGCCGCGGTCCTTGCTGCCTTGTGGGACGCGCATGCTCGCGGCCGAGGGCCACTGGGCGCGGGACGTGCGATCTGGCCGCCGTTGGCCGCGTTCCTGCTCCTCCTCCTACTGAGCCTCAGTTGGGCGCGCTACTCGGATCACCACTACACCGTCGGTAACCATCTGGTGAGTGCATTGAAATTCATCGAGTACGCACTGCTCGCGCCCGCCGCCGCGTTGATTCTGCGGCGGGCAGCCGACCGACGGGTCTTCCTTTGGGCGGTTGCGCTCTGGGTGTCGTTCCTTACCCTGATCGCCGCTCTGCAGTTCCTCGGCTTCGTCAACGAATTTCAGGGACGTCGCCCGGTGCAGCGAGAGCCGTCGTACATCGGGATCCACGACCTCGGCGCGATCGCCGGCGCCGCCGTGTCGTTTCTCTTCGCCGCGATCCTCGTTCCACCCGCGCGCCGTCGAGCGATCGTCGCCGGAGTAGCGGGCGCGCTCGGCGTTGCCCTCGCCGCTGCGCTCGACGCGATCGGCGGCATGATCGTCGCCGCTGCTGCGCTGTGGCTCCTCGCCGCACGCAGGTTCCGGGTGGGTGCACGGCGCGGGCTCCTGCTCGCCGGGATCTGCGCGATCGTCACCGTCGCAGCCGTCAGTTTGCGCAGCTCGTCAATCGTGAGCTTCCTGCGCTTCCTCGGCGTGAAGCCGGAGACGACGCAGACCACCGGGCATGTGCAGACGTACGCGCAGCGCGTCCTCTTGAGTTACATCGGAATCAGGATCTGGCTCCACAACCCGGTGGTCGGGGCTGGGTGGCAGGAGTCGCACCAGGCTCACTCATACGAACCGATCCTGCCGGCGGCGAGACGACAGTTCCGGTCGCAGCCGACGTACGCGTTTCCGTCTCCCGCACATGAATGGGGTGTGCAAAACGGCATCGTCCAGACGCTTTCCGATCTTGGGATCGTCGGGCTTGCGCTACTCGCGCTCGCGATTGGTGCGGCGCTTCGACTGCTCACGCGCGTCGCGCTCCGCGCGCCGCCCGAGCTCGCCCGCGAAGCGCTCCTCGGCATCGGGTGGTTGATCATCGCCATCGCCGTCTTCACCGGCACAGGACTTCTTCCCGGCGTTACCGTCGACGCGCAGCTTTGGCTTGGGCTCGGCTTGGCCGTCGCTCTGAATCATTCGCTCACATCTCCCGGCTAAGCTCGTCGGCCGTGAACAGCCTCGACACGTGGCCCGGCCGCAATCACCGCGAGCCGCCGAGGACACTGCCAAGCTGGTCGATTCGGCGCCCGCTCTCCGACTGGCTGCGCCGCGAAGGAGCCGCCGCCGCCGGCAAGCGCGTCCTCGACATCGGCTGTGGCGACAAGCCGTACTACCCCTTCTTTGCCGGCGCGGCTTCGTACGTCGGCGTCGACGTGAAGGAGAACAGGGCGGCCGACGTCATCGGTTCGATCGATGCGATTCCCGTCGAGGACGGCTCGTTCGACGTGGTGCTCTGCACGCAGGTGCTCGAGCATGTCGACGATCCCGCCGCTGCGGTGAGCGAGCTTTACCGCGTGTGCGCTCCAGGTGGCCGCGTGCTGGCCTCCACCCACGGAGTGATGGTCTTCCACCCCAACCCGAATGACCTCTGGCGCTGGACGCACCAGGGCTTGCGAGTGCTCTTCGAGCGAGAAGCGGTTTGGTCGAGCGTCTCCGTCGAGCCGGGCGCCGGTTCGGCAGAGTGTCTGGCGATGCTCGTCGGCACGTACCTCCATCTCGCCGCCAAACGCGCGCATGCGGCGGTCGTCGCAGAGCCGCTGATCAGCATGCTCAACGCCGGCGCAGCCGCACTCGACAAGAGAGTGGCGATGCTGCGCGATGAGATTCCCGGCGCGCTCTTCGCCAACCTGCACGTGACGGCGGTGCGATGACCAAGGTTCTCGTCACCGGCGGCGGGGGCTTCATCGGCTCGAACCTCGTGCGCGCACTGCTCGAGCGTGGCGACGACGTCCGCGTGCTCGATAACTTTGCGACCGGCAACCGCGCGAACCTCGAAGGCCTCGACGTCGATGTCGTCGAAGGCGAGCTACGCAGCTACGAGCGCGTGCACAACGCCGTGCGCGGAATGGAGCTCGTCTTCCATCTCGGCGCGCTCGGCTCCGTGCCGCGTTCGGTACAGGATCCCCTGACCTCGAGCGCGGTCAATGTCGAGGGAACGTTGAACGTTCTGCTCGCTGCGCGCGACGAAGGCGTGCGCCGCGTCGTGTTCTCCTCGAGCTCCTCGGTGTACGGCACAGGCAAGGAACTGCCGGTCACCGAGGGTCTTCCGCTCGATCCGCTTTCGCCCTACGGCGTGGCGAAGCTCGCAGCCGAGCGTTACTGCGTCTCGTTCTCGCGTGTCTACGAGCGCTTCGAAAGCGTGGTTGTGCGCTACTTCAACGTGTTCGGTCCGCGACAGAGCCCGTTCTCGCAATACGCGGCCGTCATTCCGAAGTTCATCACGGCGATCGCCGACGGTCGCCCGATCGAGATTTACGGCGACGGCGACCAGCGCCGCGACTTCACCTACGTCGACAACGTCGTCGCCGGGACGATTCTGGCCGGCGACGTGCCCGAGGCGAACGGCCGTATCTTCAACGTGGCCGCGAGCGCGCCGGCGACCGTCAATCACGTCGCGGACCTGATCGGAGCCGTGCTCGGCAAGGACGTGCAAAAGGTGAACACGCCGCCGCGTGCGGGCGACATCCGCGACTCCTGGGCCGACGTCACCGCCGCACGCGAGACACTCGGGTGGTCGCCGACGATCGACCTCGAGCAGGGCCTGCGCCGCACCGTCGCGCACATTCTCGAGAAATGAGTCCGCGTGTTCTTCGTGTGATCGCGCGGCTGAACATGGGCGGGCCGACGCTTCACGTCTCGTACCTGACGAAGGGCTTGCAGGAGCGCGGCTATGACACGACCCTGGTCGCCGGCCGGCTCGCACGCGGCGAGGATTCAATGGCGTTCGCGGCGGAGGAGCTCGGCGTCGGCGTCATCAACTTGCCGGCGCTGCATCGCGACCTTTCGCCTCTGTACGACCCCGTGTCGATCGCGCAGATGGTCCAGATCATCCGCCGTGTCCGGCCCCAGATTTTGCACACCCACACGGCGAAGGCCGGGGCGGTGGGACGGTTCGCGGCACTGCTCGCCGGCGACGCGCGCCCGCCGGTGATCGTCCATACGTTCCACGGACACGTACTGCGCGGCTACTTCGATCCGGCACAGACAGCCGTGTTCAAGGAGATCGAGCGCTTTCTCGCGCGAACGACGACACGCCTGATCGCGGTGGGGCCGGAGGTCCGCGACGATCTGGTCGAACTTGGCGTCGCACCGCCCGAAAAGTTCTCGGTGATTCGGCTCGGCATCGACCTCGAGCATCGCGTCGTTGCCGGTGGTGGCGCCGAGCTGCGCACGTTGTTCGGCATCCCACAGGAGCGCTTCACTGTCGGCTGGATCGGACGCATGACCGGCATCAAGCGTGTGCCCGACGTACTGCTCGCCTTCCGACGGCTCCTTGACCGCGGCGTCGACGCATCGCTCGTGCTCGTCGGCGACGGTCCAGAGCGTGCGCAACTAGAAGAACAGGCGCGCCAGCTCGGGATCGCGCGGCGCACAGCGTTCGTCGGATATCAACGCAACATCGCGTCGTACCTCGACCTGTTCGATGCCTTTCTGCTTCCGTCCGGCAATGAAGGCACACCCGTGTCCGCGATTGAGTCGCTGGCCGCGCGCACTCCGGTTGTGGCGACGCGTGTTGGCGGCGTTCCCGACGTCGTGCGCGATGGCGTCGACGGCTTTCTCACCGACATCGGCGATGTCGATGCGCTGGCAGACGCGCTCGCGAAACTGGCAAACGATGCAGATCTGCGTCGCCGCTTCGGCGACGCGGGACGCGAGCACGTCATCCCGCGCTATCGCGTCTCGCGGCTGATCGACGACGTCGACGAGCTCTACAAGGAACTACTTACTGCGAAGCAGCGAACTTCTGGTACGCCGTAAACGCGGGCTTCTTCTTCCCGCCGTACGTGATCAGCCCTGACTGCCAGCCGCCGAGGGTGGGTTCGTCCTTGAGCAGGAACCACAGCATCATGTCGATGCGCGGGTTCTTCGCGGCGATCTGGAACGCCTCTGTCAGATAAAGCGCCTGCTTCGCCCACGAGACGCCGAAGATTGGATCGGGAGGATTCGTCTGGTAGCCGTACTCGGTGATCCAGATGCGCTTGTTGCCGTACAGATGCGTGACGAGCTTGATCAGCGCGCTGATGTTGCCGAGTGTGATCGCTGTCGGCTGCGCGCCGTTCGCAGGTTTGGGCACGGTCGTCGGCGTGTCCTTCGCCGACGAGTAGTACGGATGATGCGCCCAGGCGTCGAACGTTTTCAGCCCGTCCTTCTTGCACGCCGCAAGGAACGCAAGCGGCGACACGGATGACCGTGACGTCGACGGGTTGTTGTTGCCACGCGGCGCGGTGCCGCCGCACGCTACGCGCTCGCCGACAGTCATCGTTGAATGAACACCGGAGTACACGGCGTTGCAGATGCGCGCATAGTCCTTCGCACTCTGGATCGTCCACCCTGTCGCCGTCTTCTTGTACTGCGGCGCCAGGAAGATCGGGTTGTTCGGCTCGTTCCAGGCGAGCCACTCCTTCACCGGCGGCAGGATGCGACCGTCGGCACCGGGCCAGATTCCGCTGTAGCGCCGCGCCGCCGCGATCGCGAAGTTCTTCAGGTCATTCGCGTTGGTCGGCGCAACGTTCATACCCTTGCCGCCGTTCGCCCAGCCCGGTGTGCCGTAGACGGAAAAGAGAACGTGCTCACCCGACTGGGCTGCGAAGTTGACCGTACGGTCATACACCGACCAGTCGTACGCCGGATCGTCGGGGTTCGTCGGATTCGCGGGCCTTCTGGTCGCGACGCCCTCGGCGCCGCCCCAGTACAGATTCAATCGCACCTCTTGAACGTGCAGCTGCACGAAGGTGCGAAACGTCGCCGGCACTGGTCCGTACAGCACTTGCGCTTCGTCGTAGATGCCGACGCGAAGAAACCTCGACGCGTGCGCGGTCGCCGCCGCGCCCGCAAGAACCGCCGTCGCGACGACGATTGCCACAACCCCGATACGGCGCATCAAACTTTGACCGGCTCGTGCCCGAGCGCACGCAACCAGCGCCGCAGGCCTTCCTCGAGGTCGATCTCCGGCTCCCAGCCGAGCACATCGCGTGCCCGGCTGATGTCGGGCCGTCTCACTTGCGGATCATCGGTCGGCAGCGCCTCGAACACCACCTCGCTCGACGAGCCGGTGACGCGGATTACGGTCTCAGCGAGATCAAGCATCGTCAGTTCGTGATTCGGATTGCCGAGGTTGACGGGCAAATGCTCGTCACTCTCCGCGAGCAGATAAAGCCCGCGAATGAGATCGTCGACGTAACACAGCGACCGCGTTTGCGATCCGTCGCCGAACACGGTGAGCGGCTTGCCCGCGAGTGCCTGGTTCAGGAAGTTGACCGACGCGCGGCCGTCGTTCTTGCGCATCCGCGGGCCGTACGTGTTGAAGATGCGCGCGATCGTCGTGTCGACACCCTGTTGCTGGTGGTACGTCATTGTCAAAGCTTCCGCGTACCGCTTCGCCTCGTCGTACACGCCACGCGGACCAATTGGGTTCACATTGCCCCAGTAGCCCTCGTGCTGCGGGTGCACCTCGGGGTCGCCGTAAACCTCGCTCGTCGACGAGATGAGGAAACGTGCGCGCTTCCACTTTGCGAGGCCGAGCGCGTTGTGCGTCCCGTACGACCCGACCTTCAGTGAGGCCAACGGCTGGCGGAGGTAGTCGACGGGACTCGCGAGCGCCGCCAAATGAAAGACGAAGTCGACTGGTTCGTCGACTGAGATCGGCTGGATGACGTCGTGGTAGACGAAGGTGAACGCGTCGTTGCGCACATGCGCAACGTTCTCCAGCGATCCTGTCTCAAGGTTGTCGACGCAAATGACGCGATGGCCCTTGTCGAGCAGGAAATCGCAAAGGTGAGAGCCGAGAAAGCCGGCGCCGCCGGTAACGACAGAGGTGGCCACGAGACGATGGTACTTCGCCTCTGCTTGGAACCCTTCGGTTCCTTACCAACCCCTAACGCAGGTCCTTGTTCGACTCCATGTCGAACCACATCGCGAAGAGGGTGAACTGACTGCCCGAGATGAGCAGCAGCGCGACGAGAACAATGGTTGCCGGCGTGATCTGGTTGCCGAGGATGCGCAGGATCACCTCGGCGAGGCCGAGGCCGAGCCCGACGAGCGACATGAGGAAGCCGAGCCCGTAGAAGAAGACGAGTGGGTGGAAGTCGCGGATCACGTACTTCTCGCGCAACCGCCAGAAGAACCCGTTGAAGAGCAGCCACGAGATGCGTGGCACGACGCGGCGGATCCTGATTCCCGACCGCTCTCCGACCCCGTAAATCGGCCGCGACGGAAAGTCGCGCACACGTGCGTTCCACACGTTGAGGTGCACGAGCATGTCATTCGGGAACCCGTACGACGTATAGACCCGGTCGAGGTCGAGCAGCTGCAGCATGCGCAGCGAGATCACCGTGTAGCCCGCCTGCGAGTCGGCGACATGCCAGTAGCCCGACGCGATTTTCGTCATGAGACTGAGCACCGCATTACCGAGGTAGCGGCTATGCGGGATCAGCTGCCACGCGCTGCCGGTGAAGAGACGATTCGCCTTCGCATAGTCGAGCTCGCCGCGCACGACGGGTTGCGTGAGCGTCTCGAGCTCATCGGGATCCATCTGGTTGTCGCCCGCCATGACGGCAACCGCATCGATGCGCTCGGCGAGCGCGCGCGTGTATCCGGTGACGATCGCTGCACCGACACCGCGGTTGCGATCGTGCGTGACGACCTCGACGCGCGGATCATCGAACGAGCGTGCGCGTTCTGCCGTCTCGTCGATCGACGCATCGTCGACGACGTAGATGCGGTCGACGAAGCCGGGGATCCCCTGCAGCGTCGAGACGATCAGGTCCTCTTCGTCATGCGCCGGCACGACGACCGCAACGCGTTTCCCTTCGAGCATTAGACCCGGCGGAAGCGCCAGCCGCGCGCGTCGGCGAGGATCGCCACGATCGCGCCGATGATCAATCCGATGATCGCTCCGACAAGCAGCGACGTGTTGCGCGAGCGTGCCGTCGACTTCAGGGCGGCCGCTTGCTCAACCACCTTCGCGCTCTCGACCTGCTGCGCGAACGCGAGCTGCTGCTGCAGCGTCTCCTGCTGCGCAATCAAGTTGCCGAGCCTAGTCTCCGCGTTGTCTTCCTGACTCACGATCACCAACTGCTGCAGCGGGTCAAGGTTCTTCGCAGCCTTCTCTGCCGCCGTTGCGACGGTGAGTGCATGGTTCACGGCGACGATCTGCGCATTCACGCTCTGCAGCGTCTTGTTGAACGTGCGGATCTTCGTGCCGACATACGGCGCAGTCGTTTGCTCCACGACGATCTTCGCCAGCGCGCTCGCTGCATTCGCAGTCGTCGCCGGCTTGCTTCCGGTCACGGTCAAGGCGATCAGAGCCGCCGCGCGCGCGCCGCTCGACGCGGTGGTCGTGCCGACCTGACCCACCGAAACGTGACCGCGCAGAGCTGACGGACGCATGTCGGCGTCACTCGCCGCCTGTGACTGCGCAGCCGCCGAACTGACGATCTGCGCCACCGCGCGCGGATTCGTCCCGTAGCCGTTCACGAGTGCGCCGCCCGGCGACACCGGCTGGCCGAGCGAGATCAGCGCTGTCGCCTTGTACGTCGAGCCACCGCGGAAGGAATAGAGGACGCCCACGATCGCGCCGACGATGAGACCCGCGACCGGGATCCACCACAGCGCGACGAGCGCGCGCCGCCAGCGGGCGAGGTCGACCTCGCGCTCGGCGCCGGGATCCTGGGGGGCCGTCATGCGGTGCTGAGGCTAGCCGACACGGCTTACGGCCGTTCGGCGGGCCGCTCCTCGAGCGGCTCGAGCACGCCTCCGGCGTCCGTGAGGATCACCTCGGAGAAGAACCGCGTCATGAGCACGCCTCCGCGGAACTCGCCGAGCCGCGGCTCCGGGTGCTCGCCATTCGCGAGGGCGAGCGCGAGCTCCGGATAGCCCGAGCCGGCCGCCGTAGGCAGCGGGAAGCCGCCGCCGAAGCGCGGGTTGACGTCGGTGACACGGAGCGAGCCGTCCGCTTCGCGGAAGCACTGCACGTTCGCAGGGCCGACGATGCGCAAGGCCTCGGCGACGCGCCGGCCGTGTTCGATCAGGTCTGCGTCTTTGATCGTCATGCCCTTGATCGACTCGCCGCCTTTCGACTCGATCATCGTGCGCGGGATCGCGTTCAGACACCGGCCGTCGAGGTCGCAGAAGACGTCGATCGAGAACTCCTCACCGCCGCACACCGCCTGCACCATCGACGGCACCGACGTGTAGCGAAGGAAAAGATCGAGCTCGGTGCGGTCGTGCGCGCGATAGATGTGACGCGACCCAAAACCCTTGCGTGCTTTCACTAGCACTGGAAACGCAATGTCCGCCGGCAGTTCTTCGGGTAGCCACGTCGCCGGCGAGCCGATGCCAACCGACTCGAAGAACACGTGCGCTGCGTACTTGTCCTCGCAACGCTCGATCGTCTCGGGCTCCGGAACGAGCACTACTGCCGGCGCGAGGCGCTCGCGCGCATTCGCGAGCTCGTGGTGATCGAGATCGGTGAGCGGGACGACCAGGCGCACGTCGTGAACCGCGACGAGCTCGCACAGCGCATCGATGTAGCCGGGGTCGTCGAATGCGGGAACGAGCGCGCGATGGTCGGCGTGGTAGAGCGCAGGCGCGAGCTCGCTGAGATCCGACGCAACCGTGACAGCGCCCGCGCGCCGGAACGCCGTGACGATGTCGACTCGCTGGCCGGCGCACGTGAAGAGAACTGCCGTCACGATGCGTCAGGGTACTTCCAACCGCCCGTTGCTCCTTTGTAGTGGCCGCCGAGCAGCGCGAGCGGCGTCCGCAACAGGATCAGCAGGTCGGTCTTCGGGCTGTGGTGGTCGACGTACCAGAGGTCGTATTCGATGCGCTCATCCCACGGGAGCGCGGCGCGACCGTGGATCTGCGCCCAGCCGGTGATGCCGGGCCGCACTTCGAGGCGCCGGCGCTGGCGCGCGTCGTACTGCTCGACCTGGTAGCGGAGCGTCGGCCGCGGACCGATGATCGCCATGTCGCCGCGCACGACGTTCCACAGCTGCGGCAACTCGTCGAGCGACAGCCTACGCAACAGGCGTCCGATGAACGTGATGCGCGTGTCGCCCTGCTCGATGGCGTAGCCCGCGCCCTGCGTTTCCGCGCCGACGATCATCGTGCGCAGCTTCAGCAGCTCGAAGTCGGCGCCGTCTTTGCCGACACGCATCTGGCGATAGAAGACAGGGCCTCCGTCCTGCAGCTTGACGGCGAGGGCGGTGACTGCGAGCAGTGGACTGGTAACCACGAGCGTCGCACCGGCAATCGACACGTCGAGCAACCTATTCACGGATCGGCTCCCAGTTCGCGGGCACGCCACGCCGCAGGTAGTTGATTAGTGCCGCGACCGTCGCCCAGGAGACGAGCACGTAGTACCGAGCGATGCCGATGCCGGCGAGCGCTGCAAGCAGCAGAGCGAACTGCGCCGCGAGCACCGCTTGGTAGATCCAACCGTGGGTCACAAGTGCGACGGACGTCGCAAGCAACGCGATGTGCAGTAGCCCGGATGCGTACCGCAGGAATCGGTGCGAGACGATCTCGACCCAATAGGCGACGCCGAGCCGCCGCAACATCTTCCCGCGCAGCACAATCAGCCAGCAGTGCTCGAACATCCGCACCTTGCGCCGGTACTCGGTTTGGTTCGTCGGCGTTGGCTTCTCGTAGGCATGCGCGCTCGGCTCGTAGATGGCACGCCGACCGTGCTGCACCAGCAAATACGGCAGTGAGAGGTCGTGACCAAAGCGCGAGTCGACCTCGGCGTAGTCGGAGCGGCGGAGTGCGTAGATCGAGCCATTGCCGCCCGTTACCGATCCGAGGCGCGACTCTGCGTCGCGCACCATCAGCTCGTAGCGCCAGTACACGCCCTCTCGGTTCGACCCGTCGGGCTGCACGAGGTTAAGACGTCCTGTCACGTAGCCGACGGCCGGATCGGCGAACGGGCGCACCAGCCGCCGAAGCGCTTCGGGTGCCCACGTCGCATTGGCGTCGGTGAAGGCAACAATCTCGCCGTCGGTCTGCCGCACCGCTCGATCCTGCGCCGCCACCTTGCCGCCCTTCGGATTCGTGACGACCACGACACCCGGGTGCTGCAGGGCGACCGCCGCCGTGCGGTCCGTCGAGGCGTCGTCGGTGACGACGAGTTGGAGCTTGTCCGCGGGATAGTCGAGCGCGAGCAGGTTTTCCAGACGCCCCGCGATTGATTCTTCTTCGTTGTACGCGGTGACGATGATGGTCACAGTTGGCTCGAGATCCGCCGCGCGGACCGGGCGCGGCCAAATCTCTGCGAGCCCGGCAACGGCAAGTGGATAAAGGACATGCGTCCAGGCGAGCGCTGCGAGCGAGACCCAGAAGACGACCTCAACCGCGGGCAGCGCGCACCTCGCGAAGAAGCGTGCGATAACGATCGGTGGCAACGTGAACATCGGACTCGGCGACGACCCACTCTCGGCCACGCCTGCCCATCTCGTCGAGCTCCAGTGAGCCGGCGTGCGCATCGCGGATCACGGCGGCAATTGCATCGGGACGACTCGGTGGAACGACGACACCGCAGCCAACCTCCCGCACGATGCGCGCCGTCTCGCTCTCGTCGTCGGCAGCGACGAGTACCGGCCGACCCGCGGACAGGATCCCGTAGAGGCGGCTTGGCACCGCATAGCCCGCAAGGCCCTCGGCCAGCCCGACGACGTGAAGGTCCGCAGCGGAGAGCGAGTACGCGAGCTGTTCGCGCGGCTGGTAGTTCATGAACACGACCGAGTCGTTGACTTCGAGCCGCTCCGCGAGCTGCATGAGCTCGGCGTGGCGAGCGCCGCGGCCGATGATCACTGCGCGCAGGTCGGACATGTCGCGCAGATAGGTCATCGCGCGCACGAGCGAGTCGAGGTCTTGCGCGTGGCCGACGTTGCCGGAGTGCATCACGACGAAGCGGTCCGCGAACCGCTTCGAGCGAGACCAGCTGTTGTCTTTCTGCTGCGGCGTGATCGCAGAGGTGTCGACCCAGTTCGGAATGACGCTGACCCGCTCAGCAGGAGCACCTTTCGCGATCAGCCGCGCGCGCATCGTCTCACCGATGGCGACGATGCGATTCGCGCGCCGCAGGTACACGCCGACCAGCCAGCGCAGCACGCCCACGAGCGCGGGGTTCGTGAGACGGCCGAGCTCGACCGCGATCTCGGGGAAGACATCCTGGCTGATCACGACGAGCGGCCGACGGAATCGCCGCGCGACGACAAGCGCGATCGCACCGACAAACGGCGGGTCTGTCATGCAGAGCACCACGTCGGGGCGCGGCTCGGAGAACGCATGGCGGAAGATGCCCGCCACGTACGTGAGGTAGTTGAGCCCGCGCCGCGAGAGCTGCGAGCGGTCGTACACCGTGGATTGGGTCCGCAGAATGGTCACGCCGTTTCGCACCTGGCACGCCGGCAGCTCCTCCTTTACGGCGCCCGTGATGACGGTGACCTCGTACTCGTCGGCGAGCGCCTCCGCGAGCTGCGTGAGCAGGTTCGCCGTCGCCTCGACGCCGGGCCAGTAGTACTGGTTGAGAACGAGCAGACGCGGGCGGGCGGCGTTCACAGCTGCAAAGGCTACGCGCGCGCAACGACGTTTCAGCGCAAAGGCCCGGTATCTTGCAACCGGTGATACCCCGCATCCTCCACCAGATTTGGCTGGGCGAGGAGCCCTTCCCGGAGCAATTCGAGGGCTACCAACAGAGCTGGATGCGCAACCATCCCGACTGGGACTTCCGATTTTGGGCCGAGGACGACGTACCTGGCGACTTGGTGCGCCCAGAGGTGTACGACCGGATGCGAAGCCCCGTCGAGCGCTCCGACATCCTTCGCTTGGAGCTTCTCAACCGCGAAGGCGGCGTGTACGTCGACGCCGACTTCGAGAGTCTTCGCCCACTCGACCCGCTCATCGAGGGAGTTGAGTTTTTCTGCGCCTACCTACGGCCTGATCGAGTCAACAACGCGATCATCGGCTCCGTCCCCGGCCATCCATTGCTCATTCGCGCCCTCGCTGAGATGGCCCCACGGCAAGCATTTGGGTACAGCAAAGAAGCGGCAGGCCCGGTCTTCTTCGATCGACTGATCCGCGACTTCCCAGAGATCACGATCTTCGAAAAGGAAGCGTTCTACCCTCGCACGCCGACAGAACGACGCGATGCCATTGCGGTGCATCACCAGGCACGCGCCTGGAAGCCGCGCGATTTGCTGATGGGCGATATCGAGCGAGCAGAAGAAAAACTCGGGCAAACCCAAGACCGGCTGCGCGAGACGGAGCAGCTCAACGAAGCGCTGCTCGCGAAAATCGAGCGACTCGAAGCCGGCAAGCGAGGCTTTGCGATCCCGCCGTCACTGCGTGTCGCCGGCACGCGCGTCGCGCAGCGGTGGACGCGACTGGTCGGCGGTGCCGGACGGACTGCGACCGAGATCTACGACCGCCGGAGCCGCAACTCGTACGCAACCTCGCTCGACCGTGTTCCAAGCCGTGATGAGCTTCCGGAACTGCTGAACCAACGCGGCCTTCGCGGCGAGGCAGTTCAGATCGGGCTCGGCGACGCCACATTCGCGGACACGCTGCTCACGCGCTGGAGCGGCGCTCGTCTTTATTGCGTTGTCGAAGCCGCCGGCGCCGCGCGCCCGGTCGCCAAACGACACCCGAACCGTACGGTGATCTGGCAGATGCCGTCTCGCGAAGCGGCAGAGCAGCTCGCGAACGAAAGCCTTGATTTCGTTTACCTCCAGACGACCGATGCGAGCTCACTGCAGAGCGACCTCGACACATGGCTTCCGAAGTTGCGACCCGGCGGCATCATCGCGGGATCGCTGAACGGCCACCCGCCGCCTACGCCGGAACAGGCCTCATTGCACGTGCACACAACCACCGGAG
This sequence comes from Gaiellaceae bacterium, assembly GCA_036496645.1. Taxonomy (GTDB): domain Bacteria; phylum Actinomycetota; class Thermoleophilia; order Gaiellales; family Gaiellaceae; genus PALSA-600. The sequence continues at coordinate 38,142 of DASXKU010000034.1, read as the reverse complement.
CTCGACGAAACCTCCAATCGTGGCTTGCTCAGGTTCCGCAACGATGAGCCGGAACGCACGTCCAGGGTGCGCGTGCTCTCATCGCTCGAAGATGCCGTACCAGACGCCGGGGAGTTGCTCGCCGTAGCGCTCATCGAAGCGCCGGCGTAGTTGGAGCCCCGCCCGCTCGACGTGCGCTACCACCTCGTCGGCGCGGTCGTCCTCGATCTCGATCAGCACGGAGCGCAGCTCGGGCCGCCGGAGCGTCTCCGCACCCCCGGACAGGACCGCCGCTTCGGCGCCGTCGACATCGAGCTTGATCAGCGTCGGCCAAGGCAAGCCGAAGCGCGTCGGCAGGTCATCGAGAGGGAACACGAGCACCGGCTGGTCGTACATCCCGCCGTCTCCGTCCATCGTGTGCATCGCCCCGCCCGCAGCCGTGTCGCGGTAGCTGAGTGAACCGACGCGTGACGACTCGCCGAGAACCACCGGCAGCGGGATGACCTTCTGCTCGAGACCGTTCAGCTGAACGTTCTCGCACAGCGACGCATAGGTCGCGTACCCCGGCTCGACCGCGACCACCTTCGTCGCCGACCCTCCGATCGCAGCGGCGATCAGCGCATAGTCGCCGACGTTCGCCCCGATGTCGTAGAGCACATCGCCGTCTCGCAGGTTCTGCTCGATCCAGTCGACCGTCCACGGCTCCTTCGCCAGCGGCCGGAGGCGCAGGTGCACGATCTCCTCGCTCGTCGCGCGGATGCGGATATTCGCGCCCGGGTAGTCGATGGTGGCAATGCCCCGGCGGATCAGGAACCACTTCAGGACGGCGTGGTAGAGCGCCGACGCGCCGGGAGTGACACGCCCGAGCGAGCGAACCCGTTTGTTCCGGATCAGCACACCCGGAGCGTAGCCCTCTATAAGGTCGGGGCTGTGCTCGACCTCGCGGTCCTCGGCCACGACCCGATGTTCGGCGGCGGCGGGTCGGCGCAGACGACGGCGTTCCTGGAAACTGCACGCGCGCTCGGTCGCACGCCCGAGCTTCTCTACCGACCGCATCCCAATCTCGCCGGGCAGCCGCTGACGCTCGACCGCGTCGAGGCGGTTCGCCAGCTGCGCGCGGCGCGCGAGCTCGCGCCACGTTGCCGGGAGGCCCGCTCGCTCTGGGTCGCGACGACGATCGCAACCGCCGGTGGAGCGGCGCCGCGCACCGGCCGGCCGTACGGCTGCTGGATCGGGACGACGCTCGACGACGAATGGAGAGGTCGCAGGGCAGGGCTCACTGCTGCGCATCGCCTCGCGTTCGGCGCGAGCCTGCCGGCGCTCCGCCAGCTCGAGCGCCGCGTGCTGCGCGGCGCGAAGCGCGTCTACGCGACGAGTCCCGGCAGTCGCGAGGCAATCACGACGGCCGCCGGGATCGACGACGTCGAGATCCTTCCGATCCCGGTCGACATCGAACGCTTCAGGCCGATCTCAGACGAGGCATGGCGTGCGCAGCTGCAGCAGCCGGTGCTCGTCTTCGTCGGGCGTGCGTGGGACCCGCGGAAGAACGTTGCGCTCCTCCTCGAAGCTCTGCCGCTGCTGCGGCGCACGATCCCGGGTGCGCGGATTCGCCTGGTGGGCGAGCCGCCGCGCTGCGCGCTCCCGGAAGGCGTGGACGCGACCGGCGCGGTCGCGGACGTCGCACCGCACCTGCGCGACGCGACGCTCTTCGTGCTGCCATCGCACCAGGAGGGTTTCGGCATCGTCGCAGCGGAGGCGCTGGCGGCGGGCGTGCCCGTCCTATCGACGCGGTCGCACGGGCCGGAGGAGCTCGTGCTTCGCTCCGGCGGAGGGCGGCTGCTCGAGACGTTCAGCCCTCACGAGCTGGCTGCCACGGCGGCCGAACTGTTGAGGGATCCCGCTACCCTCGAGACAATGCGCCGGCAGGGCCGGGAGTACGTCGAGCGAGAGCACAACCCCACGACTTTCCGCCTTCTCCTCGAGCGCGCGCTCGACAGCATCGACAACGACTGATCATGCGCTTCCTCTTCACGAGCCTCCAGACGTACGAAAGCGAGTTCTACGGAATCGTGCAGCGTGAGCTCGAGCAGCGCGGTCACGAGACGGCGCACGTAGCGGTGTCGCGCACTGCAGCGCGTGAGCTGCGGGAGAACGGACTGCGCGCGTGGTGCCTGCACGACCTGATCGGCGAGCTGCCGCCAAGCGACCTGTCGCAGGAGGTGGCGCGAATCGAGTCGACATACCCAATCCCTCACCTGCGCGACGTCTACCGCGGCGACTACGCCGTCAACCGCTGGGATGAGCAGACGTTGCAGCGGCGCGCAGTTGACACGTTCCGTGCGCTCGAGCGCCTCTTCGACGAGGTGCGGCCCGACATCGTGTGTCCCGAGGTCGGGAACGAGGGGATCCGTGTAACTGCACACACGATTGCGCTCGCTCGTCGAATCCCGGCGCTGTTTCTGTTGTTCACGATCTTCCCGAAGCCGCTGCGTGTGTACGCCGACACAGTGCATGCACGTGCAGTTGATCCGTCCGAGGTTCGCGAGCTGACGAGCGACGAGCGCGAGGAAGTGGAGGCGTTCCGGCGCTCGTTCACGGAGCGCGCAAAGCCGATTCGCGACTATCGCCGTGTGCCGATCGAGTGGCGCCGCGTCAACGTGCTCAAGAACCACATCCTCCAGAAGACACGCGAGGACGGCGACAACGAGTACCTCCGGCCGTGGCGGCTCGTCGAGACCAACGTCGCCGAGAAGACACGTGCCCTTGCTGCTCGGCCGTTCTACGACCGCCTTTCGCCGAGCCGGCCATTCGTCTATTTCCCGCTGCACGTGACGGACGACTACAAGATCAAGCGGATCATCCCGCACTGTGTCGACCAGGCATCTCTGATCGAGCAAGTGGCCGACGCCCTGCCGTCCGGCTACGACCTCGTGCTGAAGGAGCATCCGATGTCGGTCGGTCGCAACTCGGTCGCTCTCTTGCGCCGGCTCCGCAAGCGCCACAACGTCAAGCTCGTCAACGCGTACACCTCGACGCACGACTTGATTGACGGTTCGGAAGCCGTCGCAGTCATCGGCTCGACGGTCGGCCTCGAGGCGCTGCTCTACGACAAGCCCGTGCTGACGATGGGCGATCCGTATTACGCAGGCTACGGGGTCACCCTAGACCTCACCTCATTCGTCGACATCCGCGAGCGCGTGCCCGAGCTGCTTCGCTTCAAGCCCGACCCGGAACGCATTCGCCGCTTTCTGCATGCCGTGATGCGAAGTTGTTTTCCCGGCAAGCCGCTGCTTGTGGACCGCAGCCCGGAGAACGCCCGTGTGATTGCGAGCACGCTCGAGCTCGCGGCGAGTCATGTCCTGGCGGAGCACACCGTGGGTGCGCTCTCGCCGTGATCGCTCTCTTCTGGGACATCGACGGCACGCTGCTCACGACCGCGCGCGCCGGAGTGTTCGCGCTGGAGGACGCGCTCGAGGAAGTCACCGGCGTACGCGTCGACCTGCAGGACAAAGTGCTCGCATCGGGCCTTACCGAACACCAGGTCGCAGACGCCGTGTTCGCGATTGCAGAAGTCGAGCCCGAGGCCGAGCTCACCGACCGCTTCCTGCGTGCCTACGAACGCCACCTGCCGGGAAACCTGCCGCGGCGAAACGGGCGGGTTCTGCCCGGCGTGCGTGAGATCCTCGAAGATCTGCGGGACCATGCAACCGTCCGCAGCTATCTGCTGACCGGCAACACACCGGCAGGTGCGCGCGCGAAGCTCACGCACTACGGCCTGCTCGAGTTCTTCGCCGACGGCGCGTATTGCGTCGGCCCGGGACCGCGCACGGCGATCGCACAGCAGGCCGCGACGCTCGCGGGCGGCGCCGAACACCTCTACGTGATCGGCGACACCCCCTTCGACATCGAGGCCGGCAAGGCGATCGGCGCGCGCACGATCGCCGTCGCAACGGGCTCGCACGTCACGGACGAGCTCCGCGAGCACGACCCCTGGGCGGCACTGGAGGCACTGCCGGCCCCGCCCGAGTTTCGGCGCCTGATCGGGATCTCTTGACGGCCGATCCGGCTTCCGGAGCCGATACAGTGGCGCCGATGCGCGTCATGATCCTCGGCGGCGACGGCTATCTCGGCTGGCCGACCGCAATGCATTTCTCGAAGCTCGGCCACGACGTGATGGTGGTCGACAATCTCGCCAAGCGGCAGTGGGAGGCCGAGGTGGACAGCGCGCCGCTTCAGGCCCTGCCGACGCTTCGCCACCGCGTGCGCGTCTGGCGCGAGGCCACCGGGCTCGACATCGAGGTCGCGATTGGCGACATCGCCGAGAACCACCGCTTCGTCTACGACACGATCGGCGGCTTCCAGCCCGATGCGGTCGTCCACTACGCAGAACAGCCCTCCGCGCCGTACTCGATGGCCGGGCGCGACTTCGCGGCCTACACGCAGCGCAACAACGTGATCGGAACGCTCAACGTCATCCACGCGATGACCAAGCACGTCCCGGATGCGCACCTCGTGAAGCTCGGAACGATGGGCGAGTACGGGACACCGAACATCGACATCGAGGAAGGCTGGCTCGAGATCGAGCACAACGGCCGCAAGGACCGTCTGCCGTTCCCGAAGCTGCCCGGCAGCTTCTACCACCTGTCGAAGGTGCACGACACGCACAACATCCATTTCGCATGCCGCATCTGGGGCCTGCGTGCCACCGACCTCAATCAGGGTGTGGTGTACGGCATCACCACGGACGAGACGGAACTGCATCCCGAGCTCCACACCTCATTCCACTACGACGCGATCTTCGGCACGGTGCTCAACCGCTACGTTGCCCAGGCCGTTGTCGGCGAGCCGCTCACCGTGTATGGCGCCGGCGGGCAGCGCCGCAGCTTCCTCAACATCCGCGACACGCTCCAGTGCGTCCGGATCGCAGTCGAGAACCCTGCCGATGCCGGCGAGTTCCGCGTGTTCAACCAGTTCACCGAGGTCTTCAGCGTGCTCGAGCTCGCAGAGCGCGTTGCCGAAGCGGGACGGCAGCACAGCATGGACGTGAAGGTCTCGCACATCGAAAACCCGCGCATCGAGGCTGAAGAGCACTACTACAACCCGCGCAACGACGGCCTGCTCGCGCTCGGCCTTGATCCCCGCCTGCTGTCAGACGAGCTCGTCGAAGACATGCTGAACCGCGTCGCGCGGCATGCCGACACGATCGACCGCGCGATCCTGCTGCCGACCGTTCGCTGGCGCGGCGCCCCGACGCTCGTTCCCTAGCGCGTGTCGACGCTCGCGCTCGTTCCGGCGCGTGGCGGGTCGAAGTCGATCCCGCTGAAGAACATCAAGCCACTGGGCGGGCGGCCGCTGATCGAGTGGTGCCTCGCGGCGATTGCCGCGAGCGGTGTCGTCGACCGGACGGTGGTCAGCACCGACGACGAGCGGATTGCCGAGATCGCGCGGGCGGCCGGCGCCGACGTCCCATTTCGCCGGCCCGCAGAGCTCGCGGCGGACACGACGCCGTCGGTCGATGTCGTCGAGCACGCGCTTCGTTGGCTCGAAGAAAACGAAGGCGCGACTTCGGAGCTCGTGCTGCTTGTTCAGCCGACCGAGCCGTTCGTGCGACCGGATCAGATTCGGCACGCACTGACGCTGCTGCAGGAGCACGGTGCGGACTCGGCGATCACCATGGTTCGCGTGTCGCGCAACAGCCACCCGTTCCACGTGCGCGAACAGAACGAGGGTGGCTGGCTGCAGTTCGCGCAGCCCGCCGAGCACGCGGCGCATCCGACACGACAAGACGATCCGCCGCGCTGGGCATTCGGCAACTTGTATTGGTTCCGCCGCGACGCATTCCTCGCAACGCGACGCCTCGAAACCAATCGCCACGTTGGTTTGGAGATCGATGAGCTGACCGCGCTCGACCTGAACACGCCTGCAGACTGGGCAGTCGCAGAGGCGCTACTCGCGGTGGGAGCGGTGTGACATTGATTCTCGTCGCGGAGTCGCAGTTCGCGCCGCAGGCGCTCGCCGCGCTCGACGGCCTGGGTGACGTCGAGATATGCACTGACGCCGCCGCCTTCGCGGCGCGCATCGAGGCAGCCGAAGCAGTGCTGGTGGCGCTCGAGATCCCGCTCACGCCCCAACTGATGGCTCGCGCAGAACGCCTTCGCGTGATCGCGACGAGAACGTCGCAGCTGCGCCACCTCGATGTCGCCGAGGCAGAGCGGCGCGGCATCGCGGTGCTGTCGATCGCCGCCGACGCTCCGGCGCTGCAGGCGACGAACTCCACGGCGGAGGAGGCAATTGCGATGCTGCTCGCGCTGGTGCGCAACGTGCCGTGGGCATTCGACGCGCTCAAGGACGGCCGCTGGGAGCGCGGCCGGTACGGCGGCCGCGAGCTCGCCGGGAAGACGATCGGGCTCGTCGGCTATGGACGGCTCGGCCGCAAGACGGCGGCGTACGCCCGCGCCTTCGGGATGCGGGTGCTCGCGACCGATCCGAATGTCGACATCAACGGAGACGCCGAGGCGCGGCCGCTCAGCGAACTGCTCGCGGAGAGCGACATCGTGTCCCTGCATTGCACCTGGTCGGAGGAGACGCGCGGGCTGATCGGCGCCACGGAACTGGCGTCGATGAAGCAAGGCGCATATTTGGTGAACACCGCGCGCGGCGAGATCACGGATGAGGCCGCGCTGCTCGAGGCGCTCGAATCGGGCCACCTCGCAGGCGCTGCGATCGACACGCTTGCAGACGAGACGGCTGACGGCTCGCACCTCCGCGACAATCCGCTCGTGGACTATGCGCGCACGCACGAGAACCTGATCGTCCTGCCGCACCTCGGCGGCGCAACGGTGGAAGCCACAGAGCGCACGCAGGTCTACATCGCAGAGCAGCTGCGCGACTGGCTGCAGGCGCACGCATGAGCTTGCTCCCCGATCACGTCTTCGTCGTCTGCGAGGCCGGCGTTACGAACTACGGCGAGCCGGAGCTCGCACACGCGCAGGTCGATGCTGCGGCTGACGCACGGTGCGACGCCGTGAAGTTCCAGGCGTGGCGCACACGTAACCTCGTGAGCGAGAGGGTGGCGGAGCGGCTGAGCGACGAGCTCGGCCGCAACTGGTTCGAGCGAATGGCGTCGCGCGAGCTCCCCTACGCCGAGTTGCGCAACCTGCAAGAGCACGCGCACCAGCGCGGGCTCACCTACTTCGCAACGCCGCACGACGTGGAGTCGCTCGAATTCCTCGCGGAGGAGCTCGACGTGCCGTGGCTGAAAGTGGGCTCGGGCGAGGCAAACAACTGGTCGTTCCTCGAGCGGGTCGGAGCGGCAGGCAAGGCGGTGCTGGTCGCGTTCGGCATGCAGTCCGACGACGAGGCCAAGCGCGCCGTCGACGTGCTCGGATCGGCGGGCGCCGCAGAAGTTGTCGCGCTGCACACGGTGAGCGTCTACCCGACGCCGCCGGAGCTCGTCGGCCTGCGCCGCCTGACGGTGCTGCAGGACGTTCTCGACGTACCCGTCGGCATCTCCGACCACACGGTCGGCCGGCACATCCCGCTCGCGGCGGTGGCGCTCGGCGCGTGCGCGATCGAGAAGCACCTGACGTTCGACAAGTCGGACGGCCGCTCGCTCGACAACCCGGGCGCACTCGAGCCCGCCGAGTTTGCAACGTTCGTCGAGGAGGTTCGCGAGCTCGAGCGGGCGCTCGCGCCGGCGGCGGAGCGCGGCGAGCGCGACGCCGGGGATTGGGCGCTGCAAGCGGTCGTCGCCGCGCGGCCACTGTCGGTAGGCGACGTACTGCGCGAGACTGACGTTGCGTTCAAACGTCCGGGACGCGGCGGTGTGCCGGCATCACGCGTCGGCGAGCTGCTCGGTCGCACGCTACGCGTCGACGTGCCCGAAGACGAGCAAGTCCTGGTCGAGCACCTCGACTAGTACGCGATCTGCTTGCGCCGCAGGCGGTCGTCGAGCTCGACGGAGCGCAGCACCTCGACGATCCGCTCGGAGGCATGACCGTCGCCGAGCCGGTTCGACGGCACGAGCTGCTCACGGAACCCCGGATCCAGCGCGCGCTCCAGCGCGGCGTTGACGGAGGCGGGCTCGGGTAATGCGTCGATCACGTTGCCGTCCCGGTGGCGGCCCTCTTGCCGCCGGCCGACATTCACCGCCGGCAGCCGCAGGTATGGCGCCTCGACGAGCGCTGCGCTCGAGTTGCCGACCATCGCGTCGGCGGCGACCATCAAGCCGAGATAGATGTCGTTGTCGATGTTCGGGCGGATGACAAATCTCTCGTCGTCGTCGCGCGCTCGCAGCGCCTCGAGCACACCCTCGTAGCCGGGGTCGGAACATGGATAGGTGACGACGACACGCCGGCCGGTCGCCACAGCGGCGTCGAGGATCACCTCGGTCTGCAGGCGGTTCGCGTCCCGATCGATGAACGTCTCAGGGTGCACCACCGACAGCAGAAACGGCTCATCTGGACCGAGCCCCAGCTCTGCTCGCGCTCGTGCAGGAGCGACGTACTCGCCGCCCGCGATACGGTCGATGTAGGTCGAACCGACGAGGTGGACCCGCCAAGGGTCTTCGCCCAGTCGCACGATCCGCTCCGCCGACTCTTCTGACTCCGGGAAGTGCAGGTGCGCGAGCTTGGTGATCGCATGACGTTGCACTTCGTCGATGTTCCCCGAACGGTCGCCGCCTTGCGTATGGCCAACGGCGATCCCGAGATTGAGCGCAGCGAACGCGACCATCAGATGCTCGCCGCGATCGCCGTGCACGAGGACGATGTCGGGACGATGCCGCTCGAGCACGCGTGCGGCCGCGCCGAGGCAGGTCGCAAGGTTCTCGGCGCGGATCAGCGGGGTGTCGCCTCGCCCCGCTCCCATCTCGATCAGCTCGAGTTGCGACGCCGGGAACGACCTGCGCGCCTCGTCGACCGTTTGACCGAACTCGGTCGACGCGTGCATGTCGCCGAGCATGATCAGCAGCGAGAAACCGGGGTCCGCCTCCAGCAGGCGCAGCAACGGCACGTAGGCGCCGAAGCCGCCGCGCTTGCCCGAGAACGCGCAAATCCTTCTCACGCGAAGAGCCTGGCACGCCGTGTGCCGACCGCGCTGTGCGCGCGCAGCGCAAAGCGGATCATGCCGCGAAGCACACGCACATTGGCCGGCTCGCGCAGCGGCGGCCCCGCCTGCACGCGCTCGAGCGCATCGACAAAGAGTGGCGTTGCCGGCTGGTCGAGCCCGTGGGGTCGAACGAAACGCTGGACGAACGCCTGCGCGTCTCCGCGCGGCTCGCGAAGCTTCGCGATGTGCTCCCCGATCGACGTGGCCGTCCGCACGGGACCGCCGTTCTCTTCGAGCAAGTACGCGAAATGAAACATCCCCGTCGTCGAGCCGTCGAACTCGGGTGCCATCAGCGCAAGCACCGGACGGCCGACGACCGCCGCTTCGATCATCGCGCTCGAGTTGACACCGACGACGACACTCGCGTGGTAGAGGGAGTCGAAGTAATCCGCGCGCTGCTCCTCGTCGACCGGCATTGTGTTGTCGCGTCGCGGAAACACCGTTACGTTCTCGAAGCCACTGAAGTCGACGGCGTTCCAGTCGTCGACGCGCATTGGATGCGGACGCAGCAGAACGCCGATGTCGTCGCCCGCTGCGCGCAGGGCTTCCACCCAGTCGTATGCAAGCTCGGCCTCAGTGCGTGCGGCTGGCAGCAGCGCGCCGCCCACCCAGAGCACATATGGCCGCTGCGGATCGAGGCCTGCGTGCGCCTTGAACGCAGCCGCGTCGCGCGGCGTGCGCGCAAACCACTCGTCGAAGCGGGTCGCCCCCGTTGCGATGACGAGCTCGCGCGGGATGCCGTGGATCTCTTCGGCCTCTTTGACTTGCGCATCGTTCCACACGAGCATCGCATCCGGGACGACGCGCGTGAGCTGTCCCGTCGACAGGTTGTCCCAGCTCGGAACGCACAGCGCGACCGGGATGCCCTGCTCGCGCGCTGTGCTCACGTACGCCGACAAGAGCGCGCCCGGGCGGCCGGGGTCGCAGACCGCCACCACGTCGGGGCGAACCTCGCGCACGAACGCAGCCGGACGCGGAGAGACCGGCATCGCGCGATCGAAAGCGGCAACGACGGGGCCGGCGAGCGGCATGCGTGTCCAGCGCGGCGAGCGCTCGCGCGCCTTCCCGCGGCGGAACTCGAACAACCCCTCGTACTCCGGCGCTTGGTAGCGAAGGTATTCGCTCGCGCGGCGCAGCGAACGTGCTGGCTTGTGCGTCGGATCGCCCTTGAATTGATGCTCCACCACGATGGTGACATTCGGCCGCGCAGCCATCGCATCGGCCCACGCCTGCTCGCGCCTTCCGTCACTCGCGTGCAGGAGCAGCAGCACGAGCTCGTGGCCCCGGTCGGCGATCAGCTCGAGCGACGACTGAAAGTACGGGAGATACTTCAGCCGCGACATGACGAACAGGATCTTCATCGCCGGATTGTGCCAGCGAGCTCGCGCAGCAAAGGCAGCTCGCTTCGGTCGACGAAGCTGAGCGGCACGCCGAGCTGCAGCGCGGTCCATGCGCAGAGATCGAGATCCGCTTCTGAGCTTTCTTCTCCGACGAGCACCGTCTCGACGCCGAGCGACGGCCCGATCAGACCGAGACCGGCGGCCGAGCCGACGAGGCGCTCTGCGCCGGCCGCCGCGCGCACGAGCTCGGCGCGATCCGCGCGCCGGTCGCCGAGCAGCGCCGCTTCGTCGACGGCGCCGCAACGTTCGCCCTGCGGTCCTATGCGCCCAAGCTTTGTGAACTCGGCGACAAAGCCGATCGCCGCGTCGCCCCGGCGATACGGCGCGAACACGCGGCGCATCACCGAGGGCGAGATAGCAGCGTGGGAACCGAGCTTTTCGAGCACTAAGGCCTCAGCCCGCTCGCGCTCCGGCACCCGGCTGACGAGCAAGCCTTCGACCGTGTCCTCGCCGAGCAGCTCGTTGAGGTCGACGTAGTCGCCGCACAGATCCTCGTACCACGAGGCGACGCCGCCGTACGACACGGCGACGAGCTGCGAGCGCTCGAGCCCTAGCTCCTCGCGCAGATGCCCCAGGTACGGAAGCCAGTACAGAACCTCCTCGACGGAATCTCGCAGCCAAGGGCCGACAACGATGCGCGAGTGCCTGCGAACCGATGCGAGCAGCAGCTCGGCCTGTTTCGCGGCAGTTCGCGGCGGTAGTGGTGCTCTCGACCTGCGCCGCACGGCGACGGGTGCAAGCGCTCCGTGGATCAGGCGAGACCGCGCCGTCGCAACCGGCAGGCGAGCTGGCTGCATGGCGAGACGTTCGAGCTCGTCTACAAACAGCGGCGCAGCCTCGACATCGAGCCCGGCGGGCCGTACGAAGGACTCGACGAACGCGCGAGTGTCCTCGTCGCCTGCTGCAGCCAGCTGAGCGGCATGCTCCTCGAGGCTGCGCGCGACGTGAAGCACGCCACCGTTCTCGCGCAGCAGATGATGAAAGTGCAACGTCCCTTCCTGCGTGCCGCCGAACTGCGGATCGAGCACGGTGTACACGCCTTTGCCAACGATCGCCGCCTCGATCAAAGCGCTCGTGTTGATGCCGACGACCGCCTTGCTGTAGAGCAGCGAATGGAAGTAGTCGGCGCGCGAAGCCTCGTCGACCACAGCTGCACCGTCACGCGGGTAGACGACGACGTTCGGGAAGCGCGACAGGTCGGCGGTGCGCCAGCGCTTCGCGTTCTCCGGATGCGGGCGCACGAGAACGCCGAACTCGCGTTCACCGAGAGCTTCGAGCCACCGCTCCACAAACGCCGGTTCCTCAGATGCGACGAAGTACGACGAGCAGACATACAAGACGTACGGCTGTGCCGGATCGAGGCCGACTTTCGCTGCAAACGCCGCGAAATCGAGCGTCGGCCGACGGGCGAACCATTCGTCGAACTTCGGGGCTCCCGTCGCGAGCACACGCTCGAGCGGGACGTCGTGTAGCTCGTCCGCCTCTCTGCGCTGCGCCTCGTTCCAGACGAACACTGCATCCGGGTCGTTGCGAATCGTCCCCTTGTTCGTGAGGTTGTCCCACGACGCGACGCCGACGGCGTTCGGGATGGCGAGTTTGGCCGCGCTCTTCAAGAACTCCGGCTGCGCCGAGCCGAGATCGAGGAGCGGTGTGACGAGCACCAGGTCGGGCGCATGATGGCGCAGGTAGTCCTCGATCCGCCCACTCGACGGGATTGCACGCTCGGCATCGCGCGCAACGCCACGCAGCCAGTCCGCAAGGCGCGCGTTGCTCCAGCCGAACAGGAGCTGTGAACCTCTGCTGCGCCGAAGCGCACGGCCGCGGAGAAGCGGGGCGTTCCGGTAACGCGGATGGCTATAGCGCACCAGATCTCCGTAAGCGCGCACGCGATTCGCAATGCCAAGCCAACCGTCAGCGGGATCGCGCCCAGGCGCCGTGTCGTCCCACGTAATCACGCCTGGGAAGTCGTGCGCGAGACGCTCGACGTCGTGCGCGGAGAAGCCCTTGCTTCCGGCGCGCGTCGGTCCCTCGCTGAACGTGACGTGGATGCGGTGACCGCGCTGCGCGAGCAGTCGAAGCACCGGTTCGTAGTTCTGCAGGTACTTCGACCGCCAGACGACGACGAGGAACTTCACGCGCTCACCGCCGTCGTCGAGACGATCGACAGATGCGTGCCGGCAGACGTCGCGATGCGCCGCCCGATCGCACCGTGCCTCAACCCAGGCTCCGACGCGGGCGGCGTAAGCAGCGCGAACGAGGGAACGCCGTACGCATTCGCGAGATAACAGAGACCGCCATAGGTGCCGGCAAACGAATCTGCACCGGCGAGTACCACGCTCTGCAGCCGAAGATTCTCCTCGGCGCGCACGCCGAGGAGCGGCCGGAGTACCTCCACCTCGGGTGGGATAGGCACTTGCTCGTGGTCGTCGATGTTCACCCCGGTGTCGAGCAGCACAACAGGCAGGTCACGCCCGAGGAGCTCGAGCAACTGCCCGACAAGCGCGCGATTGGCGGCGTCGTCTGGGAACGTCTCGCGAAAGTAGAAGCGCGCCGCGACGTAGCGCTCCGGAAGATCGAGGCTCACCGCGGGCGGCGTGAGTGGCGCGATGTCGAGATAGCGGAGGACGCGTGCGAGCGGGATGCGATTACGCCAGTACTCGGAGAAGAGCATCAGCATCGTCGACGGGTGGAGCACGTGCGGGTTGGCGAGACCGTTGCGCTTCGCAACCGAGACGAGCACACGCCGGTCGAAGTCGCCGACGCGATACTGCTTCTGTCCCTCCTGGTCGATCCAGGAATGCGAGAGCTCCTTCCTGAACTCGTCCTCGCCCACGTGTTCGAAGACGTCGGCGTAGCCCTCTGCGATGCCTGCGTACCAGCTGTCGACCCCCCCGCGCGACACAGCGACGACACGCGAGGGGTCGAGACGCAAGGCGCGCAGGAACGGCACCCAGTAGAGAAGCTCGATTCCCACCTCTGCGAGCCATGGGCCGACGACGATTGGCCGGTTGCTGCTGCGGATCTCGGCGAGCTGCTCTGCCAGGCGTCTCTCGGCACCCCGCACGACGTCCAGCGACGGATCGGCGAGCGGCAGCCGCGGCACGACGTAGCGCGCCGCGAACGGTTCCAATCCGAGCGAGCCGGCAGCGCGACGCGCGAGCGGCAAAAGGTGCAGGCGAGCCGCTGACCCGCTCTTCGGGACGCGGTCGTCGGTCACCGGGCGGCGCGCTGCGCAGGTCCGAGCGACCGCCCGCGGCCGCGAAAGCGGAGCGCATGCAGCGCGTTCCCGACCATCACGCTCACGGTTGCCGCGAGTGCCGCAGGAAACAGCACCGCGCGCAACGCAAATAGCGACGCGAACGAGGGCCGGGGCGAGGGTCTGAGGTCGGCTGCAGAGAGCAGCGCCTCGGCGACAAGTGGCGCCGCTGCGACGTCGAGGCCGTGCGGTCGTACGAACGAACGGACGAACTCGCGAAGGCGCTCCTGCTCCTGCGCGCCGCCGCGAATCACGTCGCCGAGCTGCGCGACGTGCTCGTCGAGAGTGCGTGCGACGAGCAGGAAGCCGCCGTTCTCTCGCAACAGATAGCGGAAGTGGATCGTCCCTTCCTGCGTCGAGGCGAATGCGGGATCGAGCACTGTGAGGACGTTTTTGCCCAACACGGCCGACTCGACCATCGCGCTGGTGTTGACTCCGACGACTGCCGCGCTGTGCGAAATCGAATCGAAGAACTCGCTGCGTGCGACGCCGGCGTCGGGCTGAGCGCCACCCGCCGGGCGCACAACCGTGTTTGCGTACTCGCGAAGATCAACGCCGGACCACTGCCGGAAGTTCTGCGGATGGGGACGCACGACCAGGCCGATGCCAGCGAGCTCCGGATCGCCCGAAGCGCGCACCGCCTCGACCCAGCGCTTAACGAAGCTCACTTCGTCGGGCGCGATGAACGGCGAGGAGCAGGTGTAGAGCAAGAAGCCGCGCGTCGCATCGAGGCCGAGCCGTTCTTTGAGCTCTTCAGCAGACCATGTGGTCGTCCGCTCGAACCACTCGTCGTAGCGCTGCGCGCCGGTGAGCACCGCCTTTTCGCCGGGGACGCCGTGCATCTCCTCGAGCTCGCGGCGCTGCGCGTCGTTCCAGACAAGTACCCGCTCTGGGTCGAACCGCAGCAGGCCCTTGTTCGTGAGGTTGTCCCAGCTCGCGACAGCGATCACCGTCGGGATGCCGAGCCTGCGCGCGCTCTTCAAGAACTCGACCTGCGTCGAGGCATATTCGACGAGCGGCGTCACCGCGATCACGTCCGGTCCGTACGAACGAATGAAGTTGTTGATTCGACGACTCGCCGGGATCGCGAGCTCCGCGGCGCGCAGGAAACGCAGCCACCGCTTCGCCGTGCGCTCGTCGCTCGTCGAGTCGAGCCGCTCGATCACGCGCGTCATGATCCGCTGCGTCACGGGGTCGGCCTTGCCGCCGACGACGTCGGCTTTGATCTTCACCGACATCCTCCTCCGCAGCGCCGTCGAGCCTTCGAAGCGCGGGTCGATGTAGCGGACGAGGTCGGTGAAGGCACGAACGAGCAGCGCAATCCGCCGCCAACCGTCGAGGTACGGCCGCGCCGGCGCCGGGCCCCACGTCACGTTCGGGCACTCCGCGGCGAGATCGCGCGCGAGGCGCAGGTCGCCTTCGTCTTTCTCGATCATCGTGAACGCGCAATGGATCGTGTGTCCCCGCTCGGCGAGGATGCGAATAGGCCCGCCGTAATGACGCAGATAGCCCGGGTGATAGAGAAAGAAAAGGAACCGGCGCGGTTCGCTCATGCGCCGTCCTCGATGCGCTCGACGCGCCACGTAGCGTCCAAGGTCTCGTCGCTTTGCACCTCGTCCATCGTCACATCGGTCGCGTCGTCGAACGGCCCACCGTCCGCGGACACCGCCGCGACACTGCGGCGTCCGATCGACTCGCGCAGCCCGAGCAGCTCGGTGTCGATCAGCAGGTCGACGTTGAACTGCGAGTACGCCAGCGGTGGCACCAGACTGCAAATGAGCGCGTAGCGGCCCGGCTCCCCGATCACGAGCGAACCGGGGCTCGAGATCAGCGAGCTCCCCCCGCCGCGCGTTCGCAGAACGAGCTTCGGCTCGAGCTGGACGTCGGCTACGGCGGTCTCGACCTCGGCCACGACGGTCGCGACGCCACCACTCTGCTGCGGTTCGTGAACCGCCAGGATCGCCACCGCCGAGTTGAAGCCGCGCAGGCCGCCGGTGGCACGGCTCGCGCGGTCTGCGCGGCGGCGCTCGTGCGCAATCAGCGTGGCAGTCCTGCCGCTCTCGACGACCCTGCCGCGCTCCATTCGAATGGCATTTTCGCACAACGCGGGAAGCTGTTCCTGATTCGGGAGCCAAACGACGGCGCCGGCACCACGCTTGAGCGCGTCCGAGAGACGTTGTCTGAGCAGATGGTCAAAGCCCGGATCCGCCGGCCCGGCGATGCCGTCGATCACGAGGAGATCAGCCGTTGGGTCGAACGAGGCCGCGACTGCGAGCCGCCGCGACGCGACCCTGATGTCGCTGATCGCGACATCGCCCTGCAGCGCCGACTGGATGAGGTCGGCGCACCAGCGATTGCGGTCCCGGCGAGGCACATACGCAACGGCCGCCAACACCCGCGCCTGGGTGCTGATGGTCATCTCGGGCCGAAGCAACGCGAAATTGTGCGCCATCGAGCGCGAGGCGCGGCCCCAGACGAGCGCCTTGCCCCGGTCGGGCAAGAACATCCCGGAAATCAGATGGACGAGGGTCGTCGCACCGGTGTCGCGCTCGCCGACGATGGCAACCGCTTCGCCGGAACGCACCTCGAAGGAGATGTCGGCGAGTGCAAACTCGCTCTCCTCGGGCTCCTCGAACGCCCCTTCGTCGTCAAGATCGAGGTCGTCGTCGTCGTCGTCGTCGTCATCATCGTCGTCATCGCCACCGCCGCCGCCGCCGCCGTCATCGCTCGGCGGCGGGAGCATCATCGTCTCGCGGCGCAGGCGTTTCCAGATCGACGTCGCGGCGACGGGACCCGAAATGCCCACCGCGGTCCGCCCAAGGTCCTCGACCTGAAGCCGCAACTCGCCGAGCGCAGCGCTCATGTCGTCGCGAGCCGAGCCCGGACGTCACGGTGGTGGAAGAACCAGAGGACCGGCACCCACAACACGAGCGTCGCAACGACGGTGACGAGCGCCGCTGGAATCGTCAGCTCATGACTGCCGAAGAGACCATCCTTCGTCATCTCCATTGCGCCGGTCACAGGGTTGAGCTCTGCAATCGGACGCCAATTGTTGGGGATCTTCGACAGCGGATAGAGAACAGGCGTCAGGTACATCAAAAACGACATCCCGAAGTGAAGGGCGAACCGCACGTCGCGCGCCCGCTGTGCGGCGCTCGACAGCAGAAGTCCCACGCCGAGGCCGAGCATCATCAGGA
This sequence comes from Gaiellaceae bacterium, assembly GCA_036496645.1. GTDB lineage: Bacteria > Actinomycetota > Thermoleophilia > Gaiellales > Gaiellaceae > PALSA-600. The sequence goes on along the minus strand of DASXKU010000034.1, from coordinate 21,202 downwards.
ACATCACACCTAGCGGAAGCAGGACGACCCGATGCGTGATGTTCAAGTACAGGTGGTGCGCGCGCACGAAGTAATAGAGCACCCCGAGTAGCGCGAACACGACGTAGATGAACGACTCGACGAATCCCATAAAGAGCGCGCCGAGCAGGATCGGGAGTCGCGGCAACTCGACCCGCTTCACGACCGGGCGTGCAATCTCCAGGCTTCTGCTCGACCAGAACGCGGTCTCGAAGAACATGTACCAGCCGGCGGTCGCGAAGAGGAAGAAGACCGGGTACGGAGTCGTGCCGCTCGAGACGCCGAGGATGCCGCCGAAAATCAGCAGTTTCGACGCGACGTTGTAACCCGGCTTCAGCGGGACCCACACTGCGCCCAGCCACGTGCGTCGGTAGCGCTTGCGAAGCGTCGCGAGGCCGAAGTACGAGACGCACCACCGATATGCCCACACCTCGCGGAAGGCGAGCAGCCAGCCATGCCGGCGCGGCTCGATGACGTGCACGCGCAATGTGCCACTCACTCTGCGCGCGCGCCGCCTGCCGAGCAGCCCGGGATGCGCGAGGGCGGCGTCTTGGGCGATCCTGTCCACGGTGTCCGTCACTGTAACCGGGCCCTGTTAGGGAATTTGCCGGTCAAAAGACAGCGCTCGAGCGCGAGCTACCAACGACTTGGCGTCGAGCGCGTGAGCCCGCAGCACCTCGTCATTCGTCCCGCAGACGGGCACCCCTTCCACGCCGGCCAGCGTCACGCGAGCGGCGTCCTCCGGCGACGCCGCCGCGATCGCATGCAGCACCGACTCGCCCTGGCCGCCCGGTAGCACGTGGTTGTCGAGGCAGAGGATCGAGCCGTCGGCGACGTCGGCCAGCCATACGCCGTCGATCCCGCGCAACCAGGGCAGCGCGATCAGGCCCCAGTCGCCGAGCTCCTCGCACGCTGCCCAGGCCTGCGAGACGAGCACGGGTCCCGTGCAGACGAACGTCCCTGCGGTTCCCTCCCGCAGGACCGTTCCGCGTCCCGGAGTGAGCTCGATCGCAGGTGGCTCGAATCCGAGCGGCCACGGCGGCGAGACGAGGCGGATGTACACGGGGCCGGTCGCCTCCTCAACCGCCCACCCGACGAGCGCGCGCGCCTCCTCCTCGCAGAACGGTTCGACCGGCTCAAGCCCCGGCACCGATCCCATCAGCGCGACATCGCGCACCATCTGGTGCGAGTGGCCCGGCCCGCCGGGAACGATCCCGGCGAGTGAGCCGTGGTAGATGACCTTCGTCCCCTCGGTCGCGTTGTTGAAGATCTGCTCGGCTGCGCGCGCAGTCAAAAAGCACGCGAACGAGTGGCACACCGGCACGAGCCCTGCGAGCGCCATCGCACCCGCCTGCGACACCATGTCCTGCTCTGCGATCCCGCACTCGAAGAAACGCTCCGGAAACCGCTGCTGAAAATCGACAAGGCCCGTGTCAAGGCGCAGGTCGCCATCGAGTGCGACGACGCTCTCATTTCTCTCTGCCGCAGCGACGAGCGCGTCACCGTAGGCGGCGACCAGCCGCTGCGGACGCTCTGGGGTGCGACGCGTCGATCCCTCGTGCAGCTCGAGCTTCACCTCACCGGCACCGAGAACGGACAGCCGCGCGTTCAGGCGCGCAACGAGCAGATCGAGTGCGCGTGCGTAAGCCTCCGGCCCAGGTGCTCCCGAATGGAACGCGTACAGCGACGTGTCGCTCGCGGGAACATCATGCGGCTCCATGAAGCGGACGCCCGCGCCCTTCAACGTGTCAGCGACAAGGAGCTTCGGGCGATCCGGATTGGTCTGCCCGAGAGTTTGCAGCGCGCGAGAGAACGAGTGCAGGTCGTTGCCGTCGCAACGGCCGACCGCCCAGTCGAACGCCGCGACCTTCTTCTCAAGATCGCCGAGGTCCGACACGTGCGACACCCATGTGTCCGACTGCAGCTTGTTGTGGTCGACGATCACAACGATGTCGGCCGCTCCTCGGTTCGCGGTCGGCTGTAGTGACTCCCAGAACTGGCCTTCCTGCAACTCGCCGTCCCCCGTGAGCACGAACACCGTCCCCTGGCGGCCGGCGAGCCGGTCACTGAGCACGAAGCCGCGGGCCTTCGAGATGCCCATCCCCAGTGACCCCGTATTTGTCAGCACGCCGGGTGTCGTCAGGACGTCCGGATGCCCAGGCAGCCCGCCGAGCCGGCGCAGCGTGAACAGACTCTCGAACGGCAAGCGGCCGAGCGCGATCAGAACCGAATAGAGCGCGGGCGCGTCGTGGCCCTTCGACGAGAAATAACGGTCGCCGTCGCGAAGCACTTCGAGATGCAGCCAGGACAGGATGTCCATGCAGCTGAAGCTCGTCCCGAGATGGCCGGAGCCCGCGTACTCGACCATCGCCAGGGTGTTCACGCGGCACGCGTCCGCAAAAGCAGCCGCACGCTCGATCGGGTCGACATCGAGTCCGCGAATGCGGTCGAGCTCCGCCTTCGGTACGACGCTCAAGCTCACCGACGCAGGTTAGCCGGGCTAGGAAACGGCGCCGCCGAGGGTTATGTTTGGCAGCAGTCGTGAACGAGGGCACAACCGAGGTCGAACGCGTAGGGCGCGCGAGCACTGTCACACCAAGGGCGGTCTGGACGCGCCTACCCGAACCGGTTCGTGCGCCCACCCGGCCGCTGATCGCGCTGGCGCGAAGGATGTCCGCGCACGGCACGCCGCTGCCGCCCGGCGCCCCGCTGCCGCTGCCGCCGAGCGCCGTCCAACTGCGCACACGGTACGGCGGGTTCTGGTTCGACGGCGAGGACAAGAAGGTCACGTCGTGGATCAAGCGCCAGGCGACCTGGGAAGAGGACGTGCTGCGGCTGTTCCGCGCAACCGTCCGGCCCGGCATGACGGTGATCGACGTCGGCGCCAACATCGGCTTCCACAGTGTCGTGCTGTCACGCCTCGTCGGGTCGTCGGGCAGAGTCCACGCTTTCGAGCCGATGCCGGTGACGCTCGAACTGCTGAACGCAAACCTCTGGCGTCACGGCTGCGCAAACGTGACGGTTCACCCGCAAGCACTCAGCGACCGCGGGGGCACGGCGATGCTGGAGCCCGATCCGAACGGACGCTCGGGCGCCCACCTCAGCGAGTCGGGGTTCCTCGTCGAGCTCGGGATGCTCGACAGCGCGTTCCCGGATCAGCGTGTGGACGTCATGAAGGTCGACGTCGAAGGAGCGGAACCACTCGTGCTGCTGGGCGGTGCGGCGCTGATTGCACGGAGTCCCGGGGTGCTGGTGGTCGCGGAATTCAGAGCGAGCACCCATCTCGACGGCCGTGACGCCCGCGCAGTGCTCACGCTCTACGAATCGCTCGGCCTCGAGCTCAATCTCCTGCGTTCGGACGGGGCGCCAGTTCCGGCAACGCGTGACGACATACTCGACGCGGCCTCACGCGTCGACACGATCAACATCGTCCTGCGCAAGAGCTAGCTCGGCCCGTCGAACGAGTAGCCCGCAAGAAACGGGTGCTGATCGATCACCATACGAAGCCGATCGACCTGCGTGTCCGACCACTCCACCAATCGCCGCGTCTGATGTGGCTTCTCCCAAACGATGCTTGCGCAACTCTCAAGGTAGTCGGCTGTCGGCTCGATACCCAGAAACTCGCACAAGCGCCGGAGTTCGGCCTGCGGTTTCGCGACAACATCCTCGTGGCGAACGCTGGACACCACGAAGGCGTCGCTCTCGAGGACAGCGCCGTTTGCGAGCGCTAGCACGCTGAACCGGAGGATCGCCTCGTCAAGCGTCTGTTTGGGGACACCTCCGCGTGTTACGCGCGCGATCCGCGCAACGATGTCATACGGATTCCGCATGACATGGACGAGACGCAACGGAACCTCGATCGCGTCGGCGAACTTCCGCAACTCTGATGGGTCAACGGCGAGTCGCCTCGAGGTATCGCCGCCTCCCTTGTCGCCACACACAACAAGCTTCCGAACCCTGCCTTGCCACTGGCCCGGCACCTCGTAGAAGTATCCGCTCTGTGTCCGGCCCGTCTTTCGGCTCGCTTGTTCCGCGGCATTCGTCACGAGATCGGACACGATCTGCGCCTGCGACCAGCCGCCGACAGCGACACGCTTCATTGCGCGCGCCTCGTGTCCGAGCGCGATATCAGGATGGGCATCGAGAAACGATCCAACCAGGCTGTGCCCGCTGCGGGGATAGCCGATGAACAGGCAGAACGCCTGCAGGTCGGACGAACTGATCTGTGGCCCGCGGTTGACCCTCACGACTCGGCGGGCACCCTACCGCGTCCGAGGCGATGCAGCGACGACGGCGCTTGTCGCTACGAGCTCTTCAGCCCGCTCGACATCTTCCGGGTAGTCGATTGAAAAACCCTCGTAACCATCCGTGAAGAAGGGCGCAACGCGGCGACCGGCAATTGTGGGGTTCGCCTCGCACAGGACGCGCCGCCATGCGATCTCAAGGCTCGAATTCTGAACCCACACCTCGGGGAGCGCCGCGAACTGCGTCGAGTGGAACGGCACGTTGCCCTCTCCCTGCTCGAGTAGCGGTCGCATCAGCGCACCTTCGAGCACCCACATCTTTCCGGGATGTTGTTTGACGCGCTCGACAGCGCGAATCGAGTCGGCGCTGTCACCGAGTGTGCGGAATTGCTCCCAGGCACGCCGGATCGTCGCATCGGTTCGGAACGGGCTAGTGGGCCGCAAGATCGCGAATGCATCCTCCTCACGGCCGCCCATCACATCGAGCACCCAATCGATGTCCGGCGAAGTGGCAGTTGCGAGCTCGGCCGGGCGCAGATGCGGAACGGTCGCCCCGTACCTGCGCGCGACATCGGCGGTTTCTGTCGAGTCGGTGGACACGAGCACGTCGACGAAGACGCCGCTTTCCCGAGCGGCCGCGATGGCGTACGCGAGCAGAGGATGACCGCCGAGCATCAGAAGGTTCTTGCCGGGCACACGAATGGAGCCGCTGCGCGCGGGAACAAGTGCAACGGCGTTCATACAGCCGCCTCTGTGTCCAAGACGGCGAGCGCGGCGCGCCACAGCGTTCCGACTCGCGCATCGATCGTCGCAGCCTCGTCGTCCGTCAGCTCGGCACGCCGTTTCATCGCTGGATCACGCGAGACGCCGCCGCTGCTTCCGGCGAAGCTCGAGTTGTCGTCCACCGGCGCCCCATTGAAGGTCGGCATCAGCATCGCTTCAGAAACGGGGATTTCGAGAAAGTCACACAGACGCGCGGTGACGGAAGCGGTGTCGAGAACGAGGTCGTCGAACGCGATCAGCGCAATGCGATCGGGCGACCGCTCGCGATACGCGAGGGCGCATTCGACGGTGCGGCGCCAGCGTGCAAGGGCGACGTCGACGTGTGCGAAGCGCAAGCTCCACCGCCGCGCCGACACGAACCACGACCACGGATCGCGCAGGACGGAGATCACACGACCGTCCGGGTAGTTCGCGTCGTACCGTGTCATGCGCGCTTCGTCCCCGATCGCACCCGGCTCGAAGCCGATCACCCAGCGTGGCGGTTCGTTCGAATCGAGCCGGTCCTTCCAGGCGCTGAAGTAGGCGGAGAAATACGCATCGAGCACGTCACGATCACTATGCGCGCTTTCGGGAAACGAGGCCAGGAACAACTGCCGGACGAGCGAGGGCGGGAGGTCGAGCGCCGGAGCGTAGCGACGAGGGCCGGCGATTCCTTCCTTGCCGACACGCACGCCGGAAGCCCGCCATTTCGCCAGCTGCCGCGGCGTCAACACCTCGAAGACATCGGCGGCGGCGCCGTTCAAGCGCTCCGCTGTAAGCAGCGCGCTGAGCTCGTGCGGTACGACGAGGCATGACGGATGACCGTCGAACAGGTGGAGCAGCAGCGTGCCGCCGGATCGTCCCATTTGGGTGATCAAGACGAGTGGCTGCGTCACCCGGACACGCCGACCGGAATCCGCGACGCTCTCCTCCGCGGCAATCGCGGAGGTCGGCAGCACCGCACGTTCAAGCCGCTTCAACCCGCGGGCGACGCGACGCGCGACCAGCTCGAGCTTCGGGGCCCACGCGTCGCCGGCCGGGCGCGCTGCCGCGCGCGTTCTTAGCGCACGGACGACGCGTCGTCGCAGGCCGCGAACCCAGCCTGCCACGCGCGCCCGGTCAAACCTCGGCCGGCTCGTGACTGACATACACGGTCTTCCAGTCCGAGTACACGTCGAGTGCCTCTGTCCCCGGCTCGCGCCAGCCGTTGCCTGAGTCCTTCTGGCCGCCGAAGGGGACATGCGGCTCGAAGCCATACGTCGGCCCGTTCACCTGCACACCCCCAGCGACGATCCGGCGCACGAACTCCTGGCCACGATGGACGCTCGACGTCCAGACTGCGGCGGTCAACCCATACGACGTCGAGTTCGCAAGCTCGACCGCCTCGTCGAAGCCTGCAACGCGGTGCAGCGTCGTGATCGGCCCGAACAACTCGGTGCGCGAGATCTCCGCATCCGAAGGGGGAGTCTCGACGATCGTCGGCTCGACGAAAAAACCCGGCCGGTCGATGCGTCCGCCGCCCGTGAGAACGGTCGCCCCGCCCGTACGTGCTCGCTCGACCGCCGCGAGCATTGCGTCGAGCTGTGCCTCGTTGATCACCGGGCCGAAGTCGTCGCTGTCCGCCGGCCCGACCTTCAGTTTCTTCACGCGCGCAAGCAGGAACTTGCGGAACTCCTCGTAGACGGCGTCGAACACGATCAGCCGCGAGCCCGCGGCGCACCGCTGGCCGGCGTTCGAGAATGCCGACAGCACGGCTGCGGAGGCAGCGCGCTCCAGATGTGCGTCGTCGCATACGACCAGCGGGTTCTTGCCGCCGAGCTCAAGGCACACCTTCGCGAGCCGCTCGCCCGCGACGCGTGCGATCAACCGGCCGACCGACGTCGAACCCGTGAATGAGATGACAGCGACGCGCGGATCCTCGACGAGCGGTGCGCCGGCCTCCTCGCCATAGCCGTGGATGACGTTCAAGACCCCGGCGGGCACCCCGGCTTCCGCCGCGAGCCGCGCGAAGACGACCGCGGTTTCCGGAGTGTCCTCGGATGCCTTAAGCACCGCGCTGTTGCCGCAAAGCAGCGCCGGGAATACCTTCCACGCGACGTTCGCGATCGGCGTGTTCGCCGCGATGATCAAGCCGGCGACGCCGAGCGGCTGGCGCAACGTCATAGCCTGCCGGTTTGGGGTGGCGCTCGGTAGCGTCTTTCCATAGAACCGCCGGCCTTCACCGGCGATGAAGTAGCCCAGCTCGATTGCCCCGTCGGTCTCGCCACGCGCGTCCTTCGGCGACTTGCCCGTCTCCTCGGCGACAACCTTCGCCACCGCGTCGCGGTCGCGTTCGAGCAGCTGCGCAACTTTGCGCAGGATCGCGCCGCGTTCGGGCAACGGGCGCGCGGCCCAGTCCGGCTGCGCCGCCTCGGCCACGGCAATCGCGTTGCGCACGTCCTCTGCACGCGAGCGCGCGACTGCGGAAATTGCTTTGCCGGTCGCGGGCGCGAGCTTCGGAAATGTCTCACCGCAATCTGCCGGGACTTCCTCTCCCCCGACGACGTTGGGGACGAACCTCACGCGCTGAAGCCTCCGTCGACCAGCAACTCGTGACCGGTGACGTATCGCGACGCATCGGAGGCGAGGAAGAGCAGCGGCCGGGTGAGGTCCGACGGCTCCGCCATTCGTCCGAGCGGCACGCGCGCGCTGTACTTGCGCACGAACTCTGCGTCCTGCTCGCCGCGCACACCACCGGGCGAGAGCGCATTGACTCGCACGCCGCGCGGGCCCCAGAGGCGCGCGAAGTATTTCGTCAGCGCGATCACGCCTGCTTTCGACGCGCCGTACGCCGGCGGCTTCACAAAGCCGGGAATGTGCTCGTAGAGCTCGGGGATTGGCGCGATCGAGGCATAGAGCGAGCCGATGTTCACGATCGAGCCGCGGCCGGCCTCGGCCATCGCCGAGCCGAAGACCTGCGTGGAAACGAACACGCCGCGTGTGTTCACGTCGAGCACGCGCAAGAACTCGTCAGCGGACATGCCGCCGGTGGCGTTCGGATCGGGTGCCTGGTCGATGCCCGCGTTGTTGACGAGCACGTGCGGCGTGCCGACGTTGTCGAGCACCGCGCGCAGCGCGTCGCCGTCCGTCACATCGACGCTGTCGTCACCCACGATGTCGATGCGCACGACATCGAAGCCGGCACTCGCAAGCGCGTCACACCACACAGGCCCGAGATTGCCGAGCGCGCCTGTGACGACTGCGAGTTGTGCGGCGTCAGCGCTCATCTGATCCCGCTCCGGCGCCGGCGGAGCCGGCACCTCCGCTCTTTGGAGCCTCCGTCAAGCCTACGGCTCTGCCGAGCGGGAAAGCGCCTCTTCGAGATCTGGCATGGCGTCCTCCAGCAACTCGAAGGTGAGGTTCATCTCCTGGGCGACCGGATGCCGCAACACACGACCGATGAGACGGTCGAGCTCGTACGGCGGCAGCCCGTCGCCCGGCGACCGGAGCGCGAGATCCTCGCGGCCGAGGACATGGCCGGCAGGCAGGTCGCTCACTGCGACGATCTTCTTGCTCATCTTCAGGATCGGAGCCGCCTCACTCGGGTGCATCGTCTTCGTTCCGTCCCCGAGCGCCAGCCTCGTGCGCCGCAGGTCGCGCACCAACTTGCGAAGTCCCTGAGGTTCGAGCGAGAACGCATGGTCGGTCCCCTTCAATGCGCGGTTGAGCGTGAAGTGCTTCTCGATGACACGCGCGCCGAGCACGAACGCCGCGACGGGCATCGCGATGCCGTTGTCGTGACTCGAGAACCCGGCGACCGCGCGCGGCAGGACATCGTCGAACGTCTGGATCACACGCAGGTCGAGCTCATCCCACTCTGCGGGATACCCGGCCGTGCACTGCAGCACAACCACCTGGTCGCTCACCTCGAGCAGCGTCTCGTAGGCGCGGCGCACATCGTCGAGCGTGCCGCCGCCCGTCGAGAAGATCACTGGTTTGCCGAGCGCTCCGACGTAGCGCAACAGTGGAGTGTTCGCGAGGTCGCCAGACGCGATCTTGTACGCGGGCACGTCGAGCTCTGCAAGGAAGTCGGCACTCGCAAAGTCGAACGCGGTCGCGAAGAACGCGACCCCGAGCTTGCGGGCGTGCTCCTGCAGCTCGAGATACTCGTCACGACCGAACTCGAGCGCCTCACGATGCTCGCCGTAGGTCGCACCGAAGCTCGCCTCGTTGTCGTACGGGCGATTGAAATAGTCCCGGGTGAAGAGCGTGCGGTTGTCGCGCTTCTGCAGCTTGACGGCGTTCGCGCCGCACTCGGCGGCCGCCGTGAACAGCTTCTTGGCCTGCTCGACCGAGCCTTGGTGGTTGTGTCCGATCTCCGCGATGACGTAGCAGTCGCTGCCGTCGTGGATGTCGAAGCCGTCGATCGTGACGCGCCCGCTCATGGCGAAGAATCGTACCGCGGGGTCGTGATGGATCTGTTTGCTGGCCCGAAGACCACGGGGATTGCGAGCGCGAGGGCCAGGAAGGCGAAGAAGTAATAGAACTGCATGGTCAGGTAGAACGCGTTCGAGGCAAGAGTTCCCGCAAGCGCGGCGGTGCAACCCCACGCGAGTGGGCGGACGCGCGCGGCGAGCGGGTCGCTCGCGGCGGCAAGCCGGCGACCGAGCTCACGTGCGCGGTGCAGCCGGATGAAGACCCACAGCAAGAAGATCGCGAAGAGGACGGTGCCGATCAGGCCGGTCTCGACCAAGAGCGCCACGTAGTACGAATGCGGCCCCCAGTTCGTCTTGCCGGTAACGAACTCGTAATAGACGGAGAACGTGTTGAGCCCGAGACCGAACAGTGGATCGGTGTGGAGCACGTGGGGAACAAAACTGTACACCTGAAAGTGCGCGCTCTCCGAGCTCCCTTTCGTCTCGATGCGCGACTTCAGCACGACGCTGAAGAAGTGCTTTCGCGAGAGCACGATCGCGAGCAGGACCGCACACGCCGAGCCGATCGGAACGAGGAGCTTCGGCGAGCGCAGGTAGTGCCTATACGGCACCGCAAGGATGAGCGCGCCGACGCCGAGCCCGAGCAAGCCGCTGCGCGAAAGCGTCGTCGCTTCGACGAATAACAGAAAGCCGATCGTCAGCATCAGCCACAGCCGCAGGCGATGATCCTTCTCGAGCCGCAGATAGAGCGGCGTCAGGACCAACAACGGGACGATCAGCATGATCCCGAGGTGGTTCGGGTCACCGGTGAGCGCGTTCGGTCGGTAGACGCTCGCGCCGTTCACCGCGCCGTACACGTTGATCTGGCTCGCGCCGCCGGTGATCGGTGAGAGCACGGTCGCGTCGAGATTGCCGCCGCGACGCGCGTCGAGCAGCTGCAGCACGCCGTACACCGCGTTCGCGACGAGCCCTGCGCTGAACGAGCCAAGCGATCGCCAGTAGTAGTTGCGCCCGCGGCGCGCGAGCCACACGATTGCGGCGGCGAGGAATGCGAAGTGGATGATCCATTTCGTCATCCCTTTCGCCCATTGGCCGAGCGCAGCGGAGTCGGAAAGGTCGAAAAAGCCGCAGAGGTACACCGCGAGGAAGAGCGCAAAGAACGCGAGCACGACCGCGGTCGTGCGAGGCACACGCGGCAATCTTGTGCCGGCGAGGAAGAGAACGAGGAAGCAGATCGCGAGCACGTCCGAGATCGAAACGTTGCCGGCGATATTCCAGTGCACCTTCTCGAACGTCGCGACGAAGAGCGTCGCCAGGAAGAAGAAGCTCGTCGCGCGTCTCATGCGACACGCTCAAGCAGCTTTGCCAGGTCCTCGACGCGGGAGCGGCGAGAGACCTTCGCCTGTGCATCCGCCGACAGCTCGACGTCGCCGAGGTCGCCTGCACGCCACCGCTCGTGCAGGGTGCGCAATGCGGCGGCAATGCCATCGACGTCCTCCGGCGCAACGACGACGCCTGCTCCCGTCTCGCGAATCAGCTCTGCGGCGGCACCGTCGGGTGGCACCAGCGCGAGAATCGGCCGCCGCGCGGCCAGATACTCGAACACCTTGCCGCTGAGCACACCTTTGCCGCGCCCGCCCGCATCCGGGATCAGCAGTAACAGCAACTCGCTGTCGCGCTGCAACTCGAGCGAGCGCCGGCGCGGTGCATACGGGATCAGCTCGAGCCGGTCACCGAGCTCCAGCGTGTCCGCCCACTCGCGATCGGTGCTGCGGAAGTCGCCGAGGAAGCGCACCGACACATCGTCCAGCCCACTCTGCTTGAGCGCGGTGAGGAACGGACGCGGGTCGCGCTTGCCGAAGAACGACCCGGCGTGTGTGATGCGCAGCCGGTCCGATGCATGCTGCTCGAGGCCGGCGAAATCGTCGAAGTCGGAGCCGTTTGCGATCGTCACCACCGGCCCCTTCGGTGAGCGCTCGCGCATCTCCTCGGCGATCGCATCGGAGACGGCGACGATCGCGTCTGCGCGCTTTGCGACGAGGCGCGCGACGCCGCGCTCACCTTGCTCTTTCGCGCGAACCAGCAATCGCTCCGCGTGACGGTGCGGGTGCGCGACGATCGAGTCGCGCAGATCGGCGACCCACCGCACACCGGTCGCCTTCTGCACCGCGGCGCCGATCAGATGCACCGACGACGGCGGCGATGTCGTGAGCACGACGTCGATCCCCTCGCGCTTGACGAGGCGGATCGCGGCGGGCATTGCCGTGAGGTTCCAGCTGACATTCTCATCGGGCACGAGCAGCCGCCGTCCCGCGAGCTGCATCTGCCTCACCGCGCGCTCGACACCCGCGGTGCCGTGCAGCTCCTCAGCGGGCCTCCGCCCTTTCGGGCCGAGGTAACGCGCGCGGTGCACCCAGGCGAGCGTCGGCGGCTGCAGTTCGTCGTCGCGGTGGATCCATTTCGGATCGTCCGGCGCGAGCACATGCGTCTCGATCCCGAGCTCCGGCAGATGCGTCGCGAACTTGAGCGGACGCTGCACTCCGCCGCCGCCGGCCGGGGGGAAATACAGCGAGACGAGTAGCACCTTCACTGCGGGAGACGATAGAGGCGAGTAGGCTCGGCCGTCGTGGGAATCACGCACCGTGCCCAGGCACTGCTACGGCGCGCCGCACGCGCTACCGCCACTGCCGCCGGTTCCGACGTCACGGTTACCGTCGACGGCATTCGCTACGTCGTCGATCGAAGCGACGGTGGCCCCGGTGGAGCGCTGTTCGAGTGGCGCGTGTTGCCCGAGTTCGGGGCACTGCAACGGGCTGTCGAGTTGCTGACCGCCCACGGCGATAGCCCGGTGGACAGCCTTCTGGTAGATGTCGGCGCGAACATCGGCACGACGTGCCTCACGGCCGTCGTTCGCCATGACTTCAACCGAGCTCTCGCGATCGAGCCATATTCAATGAACGCCCGACTCTTGCGAGCGAATGCCGACTTGAACGGTCTGGCCGATCGCGTGACCGTGGTCGAAGCCGCAGCCTCCGACGTAGAGGGCGAGACGACGTTCGCCGCGGGCAAGGCGACGACGCGCGGTCGCCACCGTTCCGGCGCCGGCACGCTCCGCACCGACGGAGTCGGCAGTGACGTTCGAGTCGTCACCGTCGACGCCGAACTCCGCCGGCGAGGCATCTCGGCGGACGATGTCGGCCTGCTCTGGGCGGATGTACAGGGTCACGAAGCACGCGTCGCGCTGGGTGCGATCGGTGTCGTCCAGCAGTCGCGCCCGTTCGTGTTCGCAGCCCGCACCGGCAAGCTCGAGCGCAAAGGCGATCTTGAGACGCTCGCGACATTGGTTGAGACGCACTACGCGCACGTCATCGACCTTCGCGATCCGACGTCGCGGATCGAAGCGGCGTCGTCAGTCCGCGCGTTGCTCAAGCCACGCGCGACCACCGACATTTTGGCGTTCGGTAGCCCAACTCAAGGCGCGAGCGGGTAGAGCCTGCCGGCGCGTATCGCCCAGGTCGCGCCGTAGCGCGTGGCGACTGCCGAGTCGTTGGTCGCGACCCAGTGCAAAACCGCCTTGCGTCGGCCGTATGGGTCGTTCGCCGTGGTGTTCGCAACGTGCGAGACCGGGAGGGCGACGACATACAGCGGCGCGGCCGCGACGACCTCGTAGCTCACCTGCAACGGCGCAATCACGATCGACCCCTTCGGCACCTTCGTACGCAGGTTGTGCACGAGGCGCGGCGAGAGCGCGTTGGGATCGGTCGGCAGGCGCGGGCTCCAGTGCCAGAACCCGTGAATCACGACCGGCAGGGCGAGCAGCGCCACAGCGAGCATGCCGAGAACGTGACGTTCACGCGGCGCGCGCGGGCGCGTGACGAAGGCGACGGCGAGCGCCACGGCGCCGCCGATCAGCGCGATCCACGTCGCGACGGACGGGCCGCCGTGTCTCAGGCCGTAGTCGAAGTCGCCAGGCCAGATGCGTTGCAGCGCGATGCCGGCCGCGAGCGCAATCGGAAGCACGACAAGACGCCGTGCGACGAGTGCGGCGACGCCGGCGAGGGCGAACGGCAGCGGTGCGAAGCCGGCCGCGCGGCGCGACTGCGACAGCGACACCGCGTTCGAGAAGTGCACGAAGAGCCATGGCACTTCCATCAGCACGAGCACGAGCAACGCGCCTCCGAGCGCGAAAGACGCCCAGCGCCGTCGCCAGGCGAGCGCAGTGATCGGAAGCAGTGCGAGTGCACAGATCGCGATCACGCCGGTGCGGTCGAACACCGATGCTGCGAGCCGGTAGTGATGCGTGTTCGTGACGACGAGCTCGCTGCCGTATTGCTGCAGGCTTGTCAGCACCGCCGCGTGACTCGGATTCCGCGACACGGTCTCGTCGGCGATCGGGCGCAGCCAAAGCACGGCAAGCGCGGCCGGCACGAGCGCAGCCGCAAATAACTGGAGGTTCTCACGCCAATCGCTCGGGCGAAGCGCAGCGAACGCGAACAGCGGGATCAGCAAGAAGAGCGCGTACGTCGGATGCACGAGCGTCAACGCGCCGAAGGCGACGACAACGCCCAGCCGGTTGCCGCGGAAGAACAGCGCCAGCGCGGCGGGTGCGAGCAGCTGCCGCGCAGCGGTGCCGGGCAGCGCGATCGTCGCGAACGAGCCGCCGTGGCCCGGGCCGAAGCAGAAGATCGCGAGCTGCGCGACGAGCACCGACAGACCCGCCCACGGCGACCCGAAGAGCGCGGTGCCCGCTTCCCACGCGACGACGCACGCGATCGGCACGAGCAGCGACGGCTCGTGGCGCACGACCGTGCCTGGATCAAGACCGGAAAGCCAGCTGATGATCGCGAGGAAGCCGTGCCAGAGCGGGAACGCGTAGCCCGGATGCAGCCCGCCGTCCTTAAACTCATCGACGGTGCGCAGGTGCAGGCTCGTCAGGTCGACGAGCTTCCGCACGCGCGCTTCGTGGAACAGCCCATCGCCCGTCACCGCGCCCTCGACGTGCCACAACAGACCACCGAGCACGATCCCGCCGAGGGTCACGAGCCCGTGGAAAACGTGTGACGGTCCAGGCACGTCCCTGGTACGTACCTGGTACCGGACGGCGAGCGCGCCGAGCGCAATCACCAGCAGCACGACGAGCGCGAGGTGGATCGAACGGTGGAAGAGGAAGACCGCCGACCACGCGACGAAGAGCGCCGCAAAGGTCCATGCGAGGGTCGCCGACAGCATGCGCTGCCCGAGCGCGCGCGCGATGAAACGGCCCGGCAGCAGGACGACGACCGTCGCAAACGCGAGCCGCAGGTAGTCGATCACGCGATCAAGTCGCGGGCGCTGCCCGAAGAGAGGAAGCGGATCCCGTCGCGGTACTGCTCTCGCCGCGCACCGCGAAAGACGAGAACGCGCAGCCGCAACGAGAACAGAAGCAGCCTGCGCACGCGCTCGGCCTGACGGTCGCCCTGATGCTTCGCGAACCAGCGCACGTGCCCGCGCAGGTTCTCGACGAAGAGGCTGCCGCCGTGCGTCGCGCCGCCGACATGCACAACTTCCGCGCCAGGAAAGAACAGCACCTTCCACCCTGCCCGGCGAAAGCGCGTCAGCCAGTCGGTCTCCTCGCCGAACATGAAGAAGGACTCGTCGAACAGGCCGACCGCGTCGGCGGCATCGCGCCGCACGAGCAGCGCCGGCCCGGACAGCCAATCCACCTCCGCCTCTGTCTCATGATCGAAGTTCCCGGCGTACAGCGGGTTGAAGAGCTTGGAACGCGGCGCGAGCTTGCGGATGAACAGGTACTCGGTGGCGACGCGCCACAGCGTCGGCTCGCCGCGCACGGATCGCTGCAGTGTGCCGTCGGGATTGAGCAGGCGCGGGCCGATGACGGCTGCCTCCGGATGCTCGTCGGCGTATGCGACCAGCGCCTCGAGCGCTCCGTCGATCACCCAAGCGTCGGAGTTCAGCAGGAAGAAGTAGCGGCCGCTCGCCGCGCGCATGCCCGCGTTGTTACCGCCGCCCATCCCGACGTTGCCCTGCTCGATGACGCGAACGGCTGGGAACTTCTCGCCGACGAGCGCGAGCGTCCCGTCCGTTGAGCCGTGATCGACGACGACCGTCTCGTACTCCCGCACCGACTCGAGACACTGCTCGAGCCACGGCAGCGCGTTGTACGCGACGACGACGACGCTGACGTCGACGTTTCGGTCATCCATCGGGCACCAGCTGGCCACGACGGCGGCGAAACACGTTTTCCCACACGACCACGCCGACGCCGGGCAGCGCGAGCACGATCGTCATCACGAAGAAGAGAAACCCGCACGCAAACGCGCGATCGTGCGTCACGCCGAGGTTGCCGAGAAAGCTCACGAAGAAGGCTTCGCGCACGCCGATGCCGTTGATCGTGAACGGCACGAGGATGACGAGAAAGAGCAGCGGCCCGAGCACGACGTAAGGCAGCAGCGACAGGTGAATACCCACCGAGCGCCCCGACGAGTAGATCGCCACTACGCGAATCAGCTGCGCGCCGGCGCTGATCAGCGCGACGTTGAAGAGGGTCGCGGGGTGGTCGCGGTAGCCGTGCAGCCCGTCGTACACCGCGCGGGCCACCTTCTCGAGACGGAAGCGGCGCGCGTAGGGAAGCGCGAAGCGAAGCCGCGCGCGCACGCTGCGCGAGAAGAAGACGAAGCCGACGCCAATCGTGCCGACGACGAAGATGCCGACCACCCACAGGTACGCACCGATCGGATAGCGGCCGATCGCGATCAGCAGCGCGACGCCTGCGAGCACCAGCGTGACGGCCAGGCCGAGCGCGCGCTCGAGCAGCACCGAGCCGGTGATCGGCGTGATGTTGCCCGGGTGACGCCGGTTGGTCTCGAAGATGCGCGACGCATCGCCGCCGACCGATGTCGGCAGCACCTGCCCGACGGCGTAGGAGACGAAGTACGTCCGCGTGAGCCACGGCACGCTTTCGCGAATGCCGCGAGCGCGCAGCAGCAGCTGCCAGCGCCAGCCCATCGGCGGCACGGTGATGATCGTCAACACGGCGGAGAGCAACACCCACGGGACGCTCGCGTTCTCGAGGATGTGCCACGTCCGGACGGGGTGGATCTGCGTGAGGATGTACGCGACGGCAGCCGACGTGACGGCAAGCGTCGCCGCGATGCGAAGCCAGCGCTTCATCAGCTCAAGCGCTCGTGGACGCGCTGGAACGCCGCGATCGCGTCGCGCACGTCGTCGTCCGAATGCGCGGGAGACATCGGAAGTGACAGCACCTCGGCGCCCGCTCGCTCGGACACCGGAAGTGGCGGATGCGCAAACTCGCGGTACGCGGTTAGCTGATGCACCGGCAGGAAGTGGATCGACGTGCCGATGTTCTCGTCGGCGAGCGCACGCTGGACGTCATCCCTCGGCGCGAACGTGACGCGCACGACGTAGAGGTGGTTCGCATGCGTGTCGCGCGGGTCGCGCGCGACGACCTCGACTCCATCGAGCGAGGCAAGTCCTTCGTCGTACAGCGCGACGTGACGGCTGCGGATCGCCGCGTGCTCCTCCACCTTGTCGAGCTGCACGAGCGCGATCGACGCCAACACGTCGCTGAGGTTCGCCTTGTAGCCCGGCACGACGATGTCGTAGAGCGACCCGTGGCCGCGCCGCATCACACGCAAGTCGTCGATGCGGTGCGCGATGTCGTCGGAGTTCGTGGAGATGAGACCGCCTTCGCCCGCGGCGATGTTCTTCGTCGCGTACAGCGAGAAGCACGTCACGTCCGCGACGGAGCCGACTTTTCGGCCGCGGTAGCGCGACTCGGCCGCATGCGCAGCGTCCTCGACCACCGGCAGCCCGAGCTCGAGCAGCGGGTCGAGGTCGGCAGGCTGACCGTAGAGATCGACCGGCATGATCGCCTTCGTCTTTGGTGTGACGAGCTCGCGCACACGAGCCGGGTCGATGTTGAGCGTGTCGTCCTGAACGTCGGCAAAGACCGGCATCGCGCCACAGTGGACGATCACATTCGCGGTCGCCGGCCACGTGATCGACGTTGTGATCACTTCGTCGCCAGGCCCGACGCCGAGCGCGACCAGCGCCAGGTGCAGCGCCGCCGTCCCGGACGAGACGGCGAGCACGTGCTTCGCCTCCAGGTACTCCCGCATCCGCTGTTCCAGCTCGGCCGTGCGCGGGCCGGTGGTGAGCCAGCCGGAGCGCAGGGTCTCCGCGACGGCGTCGATCTCCGCTTGGGTGATCGCCGGCGGCTGGAACGACAGGAACGTGGGTCTCTTAGACGAGAGCTCCGGCATCGGCGGTGACGAAGCGTATGCGCTCCGCGGCCGCATCCGCCCGTGCGACAGCCTCGTCGCGGTCGGCGCCCACGACCAGCACGGCGCCGGCACGGTCGGAGCCGCGCCGCAGCGGCGCAAAGACATAGCCGGGGTCGCGGTAGATGCGCACCCGTTCGACGCCTACGAGCCCATCCGGGACCTCAACCGACTCGAGCACGCCGGGCGGCGCCACGAGGAACCGCGTCACCGCGCCGCCGACCTTCGGCTCGGGGCGCGGTGTCTCCACCGGGATACCCAGCGCGCAGTCGATCGCCAGGTCGTTGAGCGAAACGCCGGTCACGCGCTCGGCGAGCTCGGCGTCGTGCCCGCCACCAAGTCGCGCGGCGACCTCGATCACCTGTGGACCATCGGCGCCCACACGCAGCTGGGTGTACGACGGGCCGTCGGTGATTCCGAGCGCAGCCACCGCCCTGTCGACGGTGCCTGGCACGTCTTCGAGCAACTGCACGGTGCCAGGCACCGCCGTCGCCGGAAAGACATGTGCCAACGCGACACCGAAGGCCGGCGAATCGGCGACGACGCGGTCGGTGAGGAGAACAGGCGTGAACACACCGCCGACCGAGAAGCCGACCACCGTCACCTCTGGGCCGTCGACGAGCTCCTCGACGAGCGCGAGCCCGCTGCGCGCGACGCTTCTCGCTGTCTCGACTGCCCCCGCCAGGTCACTCTGCTCCTTCACGAGTGTCAGCCCCTTCTGACCTTGACGGTCCGGCGCCTTCACGACGACGGGAAGGTCGGCATCCGGGAGCGGATCGGCCGCGCCGATCACCCACGACCTCGGCTGAGGCACCCCCGCTTCCGCAAGCCGCTCGCGCTGGCGAATCTTGTTCGTCGCGAGCACCGCAGTCGCCGGCGTGATCGGGTGCGGGAGCGCGAACCGCTCGGCAACTCGTGCCGCAACGGCCACCGGCCAATCCGTGCCCGGCGCGACGATGCCGTCCGCCTGCAACGCCTCGACGAGCCGCTCGATGGCGGGCTCGTCCTCCGTGGAGAGGATGCAGCGTCGGTGAGCGTGCCGGAAGCCTGGTGCGGCGGGATCGCGATCGACGACGGCGAGCCAGATCCCCCGGCGCTCGGCTGCTTCGAGCAGCCCGAGTTGCGCCGGTCCGGCCCCTAAGACGAGAAGGCGCGGGCCTTCCGAGCGAGGATCGCTCTCCACCACGCCTCATTCTCGCGATACCACGAGACGGTGCGCTCCAACCCGTCCTCGAACGACGTCTGCGCGCGCCAGCCGAGCAGCCTCTCGGCCTTCTCGATCGAGCCGATATGCCGGCGCACCTGACCGGGACGCTCCGGGACATGCGCACGCAATTCGGGAGATTTTCCGAGCACGCGCAGGACGAGATCCGCGATGTCGGTGACGCTGATGTCGACACCGGTGGCGATGTTGAACACCTCGCCGGAGATCGGATCGAGCGGCGCCTCGATGATGCGCTCGATCGCCTCGGCGTCGTCGTCGACGAACAGCCAGTCGCGCGACGCGCCGCCGTCGCCGTGAATCGTCAGCGGCTCATCCGCCAGAGCTTGTGTGATGAAGCGCGGCACGACCTTCTCCGGATGCTGCCGCGGCCCATAGTTGTTGAACGGACGCACGATCACGATCGGCAAGCCGTAGGTCGTCCAGTACGAGTATGCGAGCCGGTCGGCGCCGGCCTTCGTCGCCGCGTAGGGCGAGCGCGGGTTGAGCGGATGCTCCTCGTCCATCGGGTCGGACTCCGCTGTGCCGTAGACCTCGCTGGACGAGATCAGGATGAAGCGCTCCACGGGCGTCTCGCGAATCGCGTCGAGCAGGATCTGCGTGCCTTCGACGTTCGTCGTCACGAATTCCGATGCACCGTCAGAGATCGACTTTTCCACGTGCGACTCGGCCGCAGCGTTCACGATCACGTCGACGCCGTCGGCGAGCTCGCGCACGAGCTCCTTGTCGCGGATGTCACCGTGCACGAACGAGAGACGCTCATGGCTCATCACGTCCGCGAGGTTCTCGAGGTTGCCCGCGTACGTGAGCGCATCCAGCGACACGACTTCGTGGTCGGTCTTCGCGAGCAGGTGCCGGATCAGGTTCGACGGTATGAAGCCGGCGCCGCCGGTCACCAAAACTCGTTTACTCATATCCCGCTCCGGCACCGGCGAAGCCGGTACCTCCGCTCCTTGATGAGCTCCGTCAAGCCTACGCTCATAGCTCTTCCTCGATCGTGTACAACGGCCTGCCCTCCACGTCGCGCTGAATCCGTCCCAGTGACTCCCCGATCAGCGCAAGGACGAATCCCTGGACGCCGAGGACCGCGACGATACCGGCGCCGGCGAAGAGCGGGCCCGGGAAGTTGGCGTGGACCGCCCAGAAGACGACGCCGTAGCTGCCGAGCGCGAGCGCGGCGACGGAGCAGATGAGGCCGAGCGACACGCCGATCCACTGCACCGGCTGCGGCCAGAACCCCGCGACGACGTGCAGCGCGAGCCGGACGAGGCGAAACGGCGAGTAGCGTGAGCCGGAGCTCGACGCGGCGTGCTGCACATCAACCTCTTCGACGGTCACGCCGCTCTGCACGACCAGCGCCTTGGTGAATTTCTGCCGGCCGATCGTGCCGAGCAGCGGTTCGATCGCGTCACGCCGGTACCCATTGAACGCGCAGCCGAAGTCGGTGATCGCAACGCCGGTGAAGCGGCGAAGCAAGCCGTTGATCACGCGGCTCGGCACCGTGCGCCCGGCAGAGTCGGTGCGCGCGACGCGACGACCGGACGCAACGTCGACGCGATCGAGCGCAGCGAGCAGGCGCGGGATGTCCTCCGGCTGGTTCTGCAGGTCGCCGTCCATCGTCACGATTCGCCGACCGTGTGCGCGCACCAGGCCGGCGTGCATCGCTGGGTGCTGGCCGAAGTTGCGCTTGAACCGCACGACGCGCACACGCGGGTCCGCGTCGTGCAGCGCGCGGAGCTTCGCGAACGACTGATCGGTCGAGCCGTCGTCGACGAAAATCGCCTCCCAGTCGCGGCCGTCGAGTGACGCGACGAGCCGCCGATGCAGCTCGTCGAGTGCGCCCTCTTCGTTCAACACGGTGACAACAACCGATACGTCCATCTCACGAGACCCTAACGAGGGTTCCTTAAGGTCGACAACGTGTGGACTGCGGGCGATGTGGTCATGCGGCGCGAGGTCCTGAACACCGGGCACTGCTGGCTCGAGAACCCGGTGCGCGTCGTGGAGGACTCCCCGGGCCTACTCGTCACCTATCTCGCCGAGGACACTGAGTTCACGTTCCCGCCAAGCCCACTCCCGCATCCGTGGGGCACCCAGAAGCGCTGGCAGGGGCACGGGACGCTCATGCTGCAGCGTCCCGGCGACATGCACGCGATCTTCGTCTTCTGGACGGGGCCGCAACGTGACTTCGCAGGCTGGTACGTGAACATTCAGGAACCGTTCCGTCGCACCGACGCCGGC
>DASXKU010000033.1:0-109314 GCA_036496645.1 Gaiellaceae bacterium | reverse complement strand
AGTCCGTCAGAGGGCTCACGTTTCCGCGCCGCGGCTAGAAGCTACGCAGCTTCGCGCTCTGAGTGACTCGTCCACGTAGCGTACATCTCGGCATAGCGACCGCCGCGGGCGACGAGTTGGTCGTGCGAGCCGATCTCGATGATCCGGCCGTCGCCGACGACGACGATGCGGTCGGCTTTCATCGCGGTCGTCAGCCGGTGCGCGATTAGGACCGCCGTGCGAGCTTGCAAGAGCATGTCCAGCGCCGCTTCGATGCGCGTCTCCGACAGCAGATCGAGATTCGACGTCGCCTCGTCGAGCACAAGCACACGCGGATGTGCGAGGAACGCACGCGCGAGCGCGATCAACTGCCGCTCACCAGAGGACAGCGACTGCCCGCGCTCGTGGACGACGCTGTCGAGCTGCGCCGGCATGCGCTCTACGACCTCGGCGAGACCGACCGCACGCACCGCCTCCCACACCTCTTCGTCTGAAGCCTCCGGGTTCGCGAACGCGATGTTGTCGCGCAGGCTGCCCGCGAACAGGAACGGCTCCTGCGGCACGTTGCCAAGCTGCCGGCGCAGCGAATCGAGCGTCACGTCGCGCAGATCGTGGCCGTCGATCAGCACGCGGCCCTCCGTCGGGTCGTAGAAGCGCGTTATCAGCTTCGCCATCGTCGACTTGCCCGCACCGGTCTGCCCCACGAACGCGACCGTCTCCCCCGGCGCAATCCGCAACTCGATGTCGCGCAGCACGGGTGTCGCCGGGTTGTAGCCAAACGTGACGTGATCGAACACGATCTCGCCTTCGATCGGCGGCAGCACTTCCGCGTCCGCACGCTGCGGCGTGCTCGGCGCGGTACTGAGCAACGTGCGCAGCTTGAGGATCGAGGCGTTGCCCTGCTGGAAGGTGTTGTACTGCTGCACGAGCAGCTGGATCGGCGTGAAGAACCGGTTCAGATAGAGGAAGAACGCGACCAGCGCACCGATCGACAACTCGTGGTGCACAACCATGTGCCCGCCGATCGCGAGCAACGCGCCCTGCGCGAGGTAACCGATCAGCTGCGTGCCTGGGCCGTAGATCGCGTTGATCTGCGCGGTGTAGTTGTTCGCGGCGCGGTAGTCGCCGACGACCGTGCGGTGATGCACCACGTTGCGCCGCTCGCGGTTGTTCGCAACGACGGTGCGGACACCGTGCAGGCTTTCCGAAAGGTCGGTCAGCACGCCGGCGATACCGTCACGCACACGGTCGTAGCCGCGTTCCGACGCCGAGCGGAACCACAGAGACGATGCCGTCAGAACCGGCACGGTCAGTGCGAGCGTGATCAGCGTCAGCGTCACGTTCGTCGTGAAGAGAATCGCTGTGATCACTACCATCGTCAGCGCCTGCACGGCGAGCTGCGCGAGACCGTCCTGCAAAAGCTGTTGCAGGTTCTCGATGTCGCTCGTCATGCGCGTCATGATCACGCCGGCCAATTCGTCGGTGTAGAAGTCGAGCCCGAGCCGCTGGAGATGCGTGAAGACTCTGATCCGCAGGTTGTTCATCACGCGCGCAGCGAGCCGTCCCGTAACCCGCGCTTGCGAGCGCTGCGCGGCTGCCGTAATCCCGACCGCGGCGACGAAGATCAGCCCGACGGTCAACACAACGCCGAAACTCTTGTGCGGCCCGGTCATGCCGTGGTCGATCCCGTACTCGATCAGCGCCGGGCCGGCCTGGTTGACGACGCTGACGACTGCAACGAGCACCGCCGCCGCGACGCCGAGGCGCCAGTGGCGGAAGACCAGGCTGCGCAGCGTGAGACGGCGTCCCTCGTCGAGATCCGCCAGGTAGCTGAACGTCGCGTCGGGCTCGCCGTGATCGGGCTCGTTGACGAGCAGCTTGTCGACGCCGGCCTGCAACTCCGACGGGATCCCGGCAAACGGCAGGCCGCCGCCGGGAGACGCCGCGCTGCGCGAGCCACCTGCCGTACCGAACATGCCGCCACCGACGCTGAAGCTCACAGCGTGCTGCCTTCCCGCTCGCGTTCGCGCTCTTCCTTTTCCACCTGGGCGAGCACCTCGACATAGAGCGGCGTCGTCTCGAGCAGCTCGGTGTGGGTGCCGTCGGCGGCGATCCGGCCGTCGGCGACGAGAACGACGCGATCGGCGAGACCGATCGTCGACAGGCGATGCGCGACGATCAGCGTGGTACGTCCGCGCATCAGCTCGCGCAACCCGTCGTGGATCTGCTGCTCCACCTGCACGTCGACGGCGCTCGTCGCGTCGTCGAGAACCAGGATCGGTGGGTTGACGAGCAGCGTGCGCGCGATTGCGATTCGTTGCCGCTGTCCGCCGGAGAGTGTGTAGCCGCGTTCGCCGACGACGGTGTCATAGCCGTCGGCGAGCTCGAGAATGAACTCCTCCGCGCCTGCGATCTGGGCCGCGTCGCGAATCTCCCCGAGCGTGGCATCGGGCCTTCCGTATGCGATGTTGTTGTGGATCGAGCTCGAGAACAGGAACGGCTCGTCGAGGACGACGCCGATGTTCGCGCGGAGGCTTTCGAGCGTCAGCGTGCGTACATCGTGGCCGTCGATCTCGACTGAGCCGCGCTGCACGTCGTAGAAGCGCGGCAAGAGCCTCGACGCGGTCGTCTTGCCGGTTCCGGTGCGACCGACGATCGCAACGGTTTCGCCCGGGAAAAGATGAAGATCAAAATCGCGGAGCACCGGCGGACCGTCCGCGTACGCGAACTCGACCTCACGGAAGCGCACGTCGCCGCGGCAGTCGATGAGAGCAATCGCATCCGGTGTGTCAACCACCGTCGGCTGCTCATCGAGGATCTCGTAGATCCGCTTGGCCGACGCTGCTGCTCGCTGGCCGAGCATGATCAACATGCCGAGCATCTGGAACGGCGCCTGCAGCATGACGATGTACGCGCTGAACGCCAGGATCGCGCCGACACCGAGCTTGCCGTGAATCACCAACCAGCCGCCGAAGAGCAGCACGAGCGCGAGGCCGAGTTGCGGCAGGTTCTGCACGGCGGGCGTGAACCGTGCGCGGATGTCCGCATCTTTGATGTACGCCCACTGCAAACGGTCTGCCGCCTTCCCCAGCGTGCGCAGCTCGCGCGGCTCGGCGGCGAACGACTTGACGACGCGTACGCCGTTGATGTCCTCGTCGACGATCGTCGCGACCTCCGCGAGCCGCGCCGAGATCAGCCACGAAACCGGGAACAGCGACTTGCGCATCTGCACGCTCAACACGAACACGAGCGGCAGTGTCGCCATTGCGACGAACGCGAGCGGGACGTCGATCGACAGCATGTAGCCGAATGCGACGAGCGCGACGGCGCACTGCACGATGATCGCCGGACCGAATGTCAGATACATCTGCACCGAGCGAATGTCGGAGTTGGCGCGTGAGATCAGTTGTCCGGACTGCACGCGGTCGTAAAAGGCGAAGGACATCCGCGTCAGATGCGAGTAGATGATGTTGCGTAAGTCGAACTCGATCGCGTACGCGGTGCGCAACAAGAACAGCCGCGAGACGTAACCCGACACGCCAGCGCCGAGGGCGAGAATCAGCGCCAGCCAGACGTAGTGGGAGAGCGGAACCGTGCGGTGCTGCAGCGAGTTGGTAACCGCCCCGTTCAGGATCTGCGGGATCTGCACCTGCAACATGAGTCCGACGAACGACAGGATCAGCGCGCTCAGCAGCGAGAGCTTGTGCGAGCGGACGATCGGAAACGCACGGCGCAGCCAGGAACGCTCGCGGTCGGGATCGACCGTTGCGCGCGGCGCGCGATACGGCGACTCGAGCGGCGCCGGTGCGACGCGTGCAACCGCGCTCATCCGGCCGCCTTTTCCGTTGAGCCTGCGCGTGGAGCACCGTCGCGCCGCGCAAGCGTGTACGCCTCGAGCGCATCGCGCCACGGCATCAATCCCGCGAGCGGCTCCCCGCCATCCGGTCCGTACCCCGCGATGTCGTCGAACCGCCGACCAATCTCGGCATCGATGCCGGCGAGGACGGTCCTCCCCTGCTTGGTCAGATCGAGGCTGATACGGCGACGGTCCACCGGGTCGTGTGTGCGCGTCACCAACTCACGCGCGACGAGCCCGTCGACGACACCCGTGACACTCGGCCGGCTAACCGCCAGCTTCTCCGCGAGCACGGACGCCGCCGCGCTCTGCCCGCTCAAAATCCCTAGAACGCGGTACTGCGCGAGCGTGAGATCCGCAGTGCCCGCCGCCATCTCGACGTGGCGGGCAAGCCGCGCGACGATCTGGCCGGGGTAGACAGGCAGTTCGGGAGCCACATGATTAGCTTACCTAACTGTCTAGGCGGGAGGTGCCGAGCCGGTAGAGACCGCGGCGAGGTCGAGCAGTTCGCGCGTATACGCCTCTTGTGACCCGCGTAGCTCGTTAGGCGTGCCGCGCTCGACGATCTCCCCGCTCTTCATGATCGCGATGGAGTCCGCGACGGCGAGCGCAAGCGCGAGATCGTGCGTGATCAAGAGGCAGGCGAAGTTCGCGGCCGACTTCAGATCGAGCAGCAGGTTGACGATCTGTGCCGACACTGAGACGTCCAACGCGGAGGTGATCTCGTCCGCGATCAGCAGATCCGGCTGCGCGGCGAGCGCACGCGCAATCGCGACACGCTGGCGCTCACCGCCGGATAGCGCCAGGGGATACTTCTGCCGGTAGCTCACGGGCAACCCGACGCTCTGCAGCAGGCGGTCGATCTCCGCCGAGACGTCGGCCTTCGGCACGAGCCCGGCGACTTTCAACGCTTCGCGCAGCGTCGACTCGACGCGCATTCGCGGGTTCAGGCTTTGGTACGGATTCTGGAACACGATCGACCGCCGCTTGCGGAAGGTGTGCATCATCCGCCGGTTGTGTCTGTCGAGCTCCACGCCGCGGTACGTGATTTGGCCGGCCGACTGTTGGATCAGACCGGCCATTGTGCGCGCGATGGTCGTCTTGCCTGACCCGCTCTCACCGACGAGCGCGACCAACTCCTGCGGATGCAGGGCAAGGTCAACGGAGCGAACTGCTTCGATACGCCGCTTGCGAAACGCCTTCTGCGTGACCGCGAAGTCGACGCACAGACCGCTGACCTCGACGACCGCTTCGCTCATGCCTCCACCGCGCTGCCGACGAAGGAAACGAGGTGGCCGCGATCGTCGGTTTCGCGACGTGCCGCGCTGATCAAACCCTGCGTGTAGGCATGCTGCGGATCCGTGAGCACCTTGCTCGTCGCTCCGTGCTCGACGAGCTCACCGCGGTAGATCACGGCGACCTCCTGGCAGAGGGTCGAGACGACGCCGATGTCGTGACTGATCACAAGAAGCCCGAGGTGGCGTTCGCGCTGTAGCGAGCGGAGCAACAGCACGATCTGCCGCTCCGTCACTTTGTCGAGCGCTGCGGTGGGCTCATCCGCGATGAGGAAATTCGGGCCGGCGACCATCACCGCTGCGATCAGCGCTCGCTGTTGCATGCCTCCGGAGAGCTGATGCGGATAGCTGCGCGCACGCTCGCGGGGGACGCCGAGACTCTCGAGCATGTCCGCCGCAACTTGATGTGAGCGGCGTCGACTCAACGAGTGGTCATGGAACCGCGCGGTCTCGGCGATCTGCGCGCCGACCGTGCGCACCGGGTTCAGAGCGGACAGCGGATCCTGCATGACGAGACCAATCTCGCGGCCGCGAACACGCTGCAATCGCTTCGTAGGCATTGCCAGCATGTCGAAGTCGCCCAATTGGATGTTCCCGGTGCAACGCGCTGTTTTCGGCAGCAGGCGCATCGCCGCGAGCGCAAGCGACGATTTGCCCGAGCCGGTCTCGCCGAGGATGCCGAGCGCGGTGCCTGGTGCAACTGTGATGCTCAAATGCTTCAACGCCGCCACGTACTGCACGCGGCCGTTCGCCTCGATTCGGTAATCGACGCAAAGGTCCTCGACGACCAGCGACGAGCCTTCCGCAGGGCTTTCGGCAGGGACGCTCATGTCATTCGGTGAGGTCGAACGCATCGCGCAGCGCGTCGCCGATGAACGCGAACGCGATCGCGATTGCGCACAGCGCGATTCCTGGATAGACGGCGATGCCGGGGCTCTGCTGCAGGTAGGACTGCCCCTCGGAGATCATGTTGCCCCAGCTCGCGTTCGGCGCCTGGACGCCCGCGCCGAGGTAGCTCAGCGAGCCTTCGGCAACCGCGAGCCGACCCATGTTGCCGGCCGCGATGACGGCGATCGGCAGCAGGATGTTCGGCAGCACGTGCCGCACGACAATCCGCAGCGGCGAATACCCCTGTGCAATCGCTGCCTGCACGTATTCGCGCTGCACACACGACTTCGTCAGCACGCGGAACTGTCGGCCGTAGCGCGGGATGACGACGACGCCAATCGCAATGACCACTGCCGTCAAGGACGGGCCGAGCGCAACGACGATGAGTACTGCGAGCAGGATCATCGGGAACGTGACGATCACGTCGAAGATGCGCGACAGGATCTCGTCGACGATGCCACCGAGATAACCGGCGGCGACGCCGAGCGTCATCGCGAACGCGATGCCGATCGCCGATGACACGAGCGAGACAACCAGTGCGACGCGCGCGCCGGCCAGAACACGCGCGAGGATGTCGCGACCGAGGTCGTCGGTCCCGAGCAGGTGCTGGCCACTCGGCGCCGCGAGGCGCGAAAGAACATCCGAATGGTTCGGGTCGGGCGCAAACCACGGGCCGATGATCGCCGCGAGCGCGATCAGGACGATCACGCACGCGCCGACGACTCCCGGCCAGTTGCGAAGGTAACGCCGGACGGTCCCGGTGAGCGCCCGCTCGCCAGCCGGCTCAAAGGTGCTGTCGTATTGCAGTGTGCTCACGCGCGCAACCTCGGATCGATGAACCCGTAGAGGAGATCAATCGTCAGGTTCACGAGCACGGCGTAGAGAACGAGCACAAGTACTGCGCCCGAGACGAGCGGGAAGTCGTTCCACTGCACACCGATGTAGAGCAGGTTGCCGATGCCGGGCCAGCTGAACACCGTCTCGATGAGCACGAGCGAACCGACCAGCTCGGTAAGACTGACGCCGAGGTCTGTGATCGCCGGCAACAGGGCGTTCCGGAATCCGGATTGGATGAGCACCGAACGGCCGGACATGCCGCGCGCACGGGCGGCCTTCGCGTGATCCTCGTTCAACTCGTCGATCATGCGTGCGCGCAGAATGCGCGCAGTGCTCGAAGCTTCACGGAAACCGAGCACACACGCTGGCATCACGAGGTGCGAGAGGTCCGGCGGGGTCCCCCGGCCGGCGACCGGGAACCACCGCAGGTAGTAGCCGAAGATCAAGATGGTGAGAACGCCGAGGAAGAACGCCGGCGTCGACGTACCGACGACGACCACGACGCGCGACACGACGTCGAACCAGGTCCCGCGGTAACGCGCGGCGAGGATCCCGATGGGAAACGCGATCAGGATCGCGACGACGGTCGCAGCGGCGACGAGCTCGAGCGATGCGGGCAGCGCCTGGCGGATCAGGTCGTTGACCGGAAGCTGGAAGCGGATGGAGACGCCGAGGTTGCCGTGCAGCAGGCGATCGATGTAGAGCCAGAACTGCACCCAGATCGGCCGGTCGATGCCGAGGTTGTGTGCGATTGCGGCGCGGACGGCCGGCGGAACACTGTCACCCGCGACAAGTCGCACGGTGTCGGCGGGCAGGACCTGCGAGACGACGAAGAGGATGACCGCCACGCCCGCAAGGACGAATGGAAGCGTTACGAGGCGGCGAAGAATCAGACGCGTCATTGTTCTCTCAATCGCACGCGTGTCAACGGGGTGGGCTCGCGGCAACTGGTGCAGCGAACCCACCCCTTTGACGAGTTAACCGGTGACGCTCACCTTGCTGATCGCGTTGTAGAGAATCCCGTACCACGTCACGGGGCTGAGCACGAATCCCTTGACGCGCGTCCTGATTGGGAAGTAGGCGGCGTCAAAGTACCCCGGAGCGTCGGCAACGTCAGTGAGCATGATGCGGTCGGCGACCTGTGCGCCAATCGCAGCGTACTTCTTCGGATCAGCAGTCGCGTTCATCTTGTCGATCAGCGACTGCAGCGTTGTGTCTTGCAGCGTGTAGCTGTCATTCGCGGCCTGCGCGATGGCGAGACCCCAGCGCTGCTGGTAGTCGATTGCAGCGGTTGCCCGACCACTGTTGCGATAGAAGAGCAGATCCCACTGATACTTGACCGTCTCGTTCGGGATCGTCGCGGACGGCAGGCAGGTCAGTTGCGCGTTGTACCCCAGTGCCTTGAGGTTCGACTGGAGCACGGTCGCCCAATCGCAGAGGAACGGCCGGCCGTCGGTGGCGAGGAGCTTGATCGTTCCGCCCTTCGGGATTCCGCCTGCTGCGAGTAGCTGCATGCCCTTGTCGGGCTGATACGCGTACGGCTTCAACTTCGGATCGTTCCCGGCCTGCCAACGCGGAATGGGCTGCGTCGCGACGGGACCGAAGTTGCCGATGAGCTTCGGGATGATCACTGACGTGTTCATCAGGTACTCGAGTCCGAGATGGACGTCATGCGCGTTCCCGTAGCTTTTCTTCATGTTCATGTAGGCGTGGTATTCCGTGCTGCCAGAGACGCCACGAATGGTGACGTTCGAGTCCTTCTGCAACGTGGGCAGCGCGCCAGGCGGCAGGTAGTTCGTGATCATGTCGACCTGCCCCGTCTGCAACGCGATGACCGCGTTCTGGCCGTCGGGGATCACGTCGAAGACGACCGTCTGCAGCGGCGGCTTGCCACGCCAGTAGGAGTTGTTCGGAACGAAGGTGATCGACGAACCCGGCGTACGAGACGACCACTTGTATGGGCCTGTGCCGACCGGGATCTCACCGGGAGCGAGGAGTTGCTTACTCTGCCGAGCACTGAGATCCGAGATCTCCATCGTGTCCTCGAGGACAGACGGGAAGCGGACGTCGGGCTTCTTCAGCTTGAACCTGAATCCGTATGTGCCGACGACCTGTGTCGATGCAACGTTCGCAAGGTCACCGACGAACGTGGAACCGTTCTTCGGGTTCACAAACGCGTCGAAGTTCGCCTTCACGTCCGTCGATGTGAAGAGCTTCCCGTTGGTGAAATGGACGCTGTGCCTGAGCGCCAGCGTCCAGGTTTTGTAGTCCTTGCTAGGCGTCGCCTTGAGCGCCAACGCGGGCTCGGGCTCAGCCTTCTTGCCAGTTGTGAAGAGCGGCTCGTAAACCGTGCTCTCCATGATCAGCTTGTCGGTCGTTGTCCCGCCGATGAGAATGTTGTCGGGTGACCGTACGTCTTCCTCGATGGCAATCGTCAGCGTTCCCGGCGCAGCCTTCTGCACCGAGGCGTTCCCGACATACGTCTTAGACGCAGCCGAGGACGCTGCGATGAGACACACGATGCCGGTAGCAAGAGCGAGAGGGGCAAAGCGGCGGTGCACTGTTATCTCCCTTTCTCGTGATCGCGCAATATGGTATGTATGCAGCTGTGCACTTCGGTCGTACATATGTGTACTGGGAATAGATACGTGATGCAACGCTCACTAGTCAAGGAAGAACTCTCCGGCGAGGTGCACGGATCTGCTCGTCCCATCGCCAGCGCACTCGGCGATTACGTAACACGTGACAATTCGTTCCCAGCGGCAGTCCTGGACCATGCTCGTCTCGCGGTGCTCGACACGATCGGTTGCATCATCGGCGCCACGCGCACAGTTCCCGGCCGCCGCATCCTCATGTACACCGATCTGCACGGCGCAACGGGACCAACGACAACTGTTGGACTTGCAACAGGTCGCCGAGCAGAAGATTCCGCGCTCGCGAACGGCACGCTCGCGCACATGCTTGAGTTTGATGACGGACACCGTCCATCCGACAACCATCTTGGCTGCGTTGTCGTACCCGCCGCGTTCGCCATGGCGGAGGAGACTGGTGCGAACCTCGGACAGCTTCTCGATTCGGTCGTGGTCGGCTACGACGTAATGGGACGCGCCGGCGAAGCGACCTTGCTGCCCCGAAACCGCTCTGCCTTCCACGGCACTGGTACGACCGGCGTGTTCGGCGCCGCCGCAGTCGCCGCGCGAATGCTCGGCCTCGACGCAGCGCAGACTGCGCACGCACTGGGTATAGCAGGCACGGCCGCCGCCGGTCTCCGCGAGTCGTCGCGCACCGGGCCCGACTGCAAACCGCTGCACGCAGGTCGCGCGGCGCAGAACGGCATCGCCGCCGCGACGCTTGCTTCCCTGGGCTACGAAGGACCGCTGACGATCTTCGAAGGTGAGCGCGGGTTCTGCCGCGCCATGTGCGCCGAGCCGCGGCCGGCGCTGCTGCTCGATGCACTCGGAGAGCGGTTCTCGGTGCGAGAGGCCGGATTTAAGGTCCACTCCACGTGCGGCGTGCTGTTCAACGTCATCGACGCCGTGCTCGAGCTCCGTGGCCGAAACGACTTCGACGTGAGACCACCTGAGACGATCACGGTCGGCGTGCCATCCTGGATTGCCGAGGAGGCGTCGTTTCTACGCCGGCGTCCGTCGTCGCCCGGTGAGGCGCGATTCAGCATCCCGTTCTCCGTCGCCGCCGCCATCGCGGACGGCGAGGTTTCACCACTCCAAATGCAACCGGAAAAACTCACCGACCCGAAGATCGCCGAACTCGAAGTGCGGGTGCAATGGGAGGTCGACGACGAAGTCGACCAGATCTATCTCGCGCGCAAGGATGAGAGCTTCTTCTTTTACCCCGCGTCGGTCACCTTCGAGCGCGACGGCACAGCCGAACGAGTGCTCAGTACGAATCCGCGCGGATACGATCCGGCGATTCCGCTGTCGCAGGAGGAAGTAGCTACGAAGTTCTACTCAACGGTTCGCGGAATCGTGAGTGACGCAGATGCCTCTCGTGTCGCCGACTTCGTGCTGACCGCTTCGCCGGATGCATCCCTGTCATCGACTATGAAGGTGTTGACGCTTTCATGACGACACAGGAGATGATCGACCGCTATCACGCGCTTTCAAGCTGCGTGATCTCGGATTCCCTCGCAGATCTTGGGCTTCCGCATCGGGGGCTCGACGGAATCGTCACGCTCGATCTTGCCGCCAAGATCGTCGGGCCCGCATTCACGGTGCAGTGCCTGCCGGCAGGCGAATCGGGAGGGCAGCGCATCGAGTACCTACGCGAGATCCCGAACGGCGCGGTTGTCGTCATCGCCAACGGCGGGCGCCTCGACTGCTCGGTCTGGGGTGGTCAACGAACGCTCGCCGCGCGCCAGCGCGGCGCCGTCGGAACGGTGGTCGACGGCGCCTACCGAGACATCCTCGAACACGCGGCACTCAGCTATCCGGTCTTTGCGCGCGGACGAACGATCGTCGGCTCGGCGGGAATGGCAAACCCGGTCGCCGCGCAGCTCACCGTCGAACTGGCCGGTGTGAGTGTCGAGCCCGGCGACCTCATCTTCGGCGACGCGAGCGGTGTTGCAGTCATCCCGCAGGCGAGCGTGACGGCGGTACTCGAAGCTTCCGAAGCCGCATCCGACGAAGAACAACGCGTCGTCACCGAAGTCACGAACGGCCGCGACTACTTCGAAGTCAAAAACCGCTAGTCAGTCCGAACCCAAAAAGAGACGAAAGGTCGCATGATTAGCAACGGAGAAGTTCACGATGTCATTGTGGTTGGCGGCGGTAACGCCGGCCTGTGTGCGGCTTTGACCGCCCGTGAGCACGTCGAAAACATCCTCGTCCTCGAGAAGGCACCCGAGAGCAAGAAGGGCGGTAACTCCTTCTTCACCGGCGGACGGATGCGCGTTCCCCACGAGGGGATCGAGGATCTCGTCGAAACCTTCGACTGGGACCCGTCTGACCTCCAGGTTGAGATCGGCCCGTATCCCGAGGAAGACTTTCACGACGATCTCCAGCGCGCGTCTCGCTATCAGTGCGACGAAGGACTGGCACGGCTCATCGCGGGACAGGCACGCGCCGACGTCAAATGGTTGACGAGCATGGGCGCCAAGTTCCTGCGTGCGATCGGAGCGGACGACGTCAAAACCGCCGGCAACAAGCTGAAGCAGATCGGGCACGACGACATCCGCCACTACGAGGGCGGGCAAGGTCTCGTCGAGAACCTGACCAAGCAGTGCCTCACCCGCGGGATCCGCGTTCAGTACGAAACCACCGCTAGACGACTCGTGCGCGGGGTGGATGGTGTCGTCGCACTCATCATCGACACGCCCGAAGGGCCAAAGGAGCTGCGCGCGCGCTCATTCGTTCTCGCGTGCGGCGGCTTCGAAGCGAGTACATCCCTGCGAACTACGTACCTCGGTCCCGGATGGGATCTCGCGAAGGTGCGGGGGAGCGAATTCAACACAGGCGACGGCCTCGTCATGGCACTCGAGATCGGCGCCCGCGCACACGGCCACTGGTCCGGCTGCCATTCCGTCGCCGTCGACTTCTTCGCTGCTGAGTACGGCGACCGCGTGCGCGGCGACGTTTCCGAGCGCGTCTCCTATCACTACGGAATCACCGTCGACCGCCACGCGAAGCGCTACTTCGACGAGGGAACCGATATTCGCGCGTTCACATACGCGGTCAGCGGCCGCAACCTGATCGAGAAAGCGGACGGATTTGCCGTGCAGATTTTTGACGCGAAGACGATCGACCTCCTGCGCGCGACGTATCGCACAGCGAACGTGACGAAGGCCGAGAGCGACGACCTGCGCGTGATCGCGGCCGAGATGAATCTCGATCCCGACACGCTGGTCGAGACGATCAAGGAGTACAACGCCGGCGTCCCAGAGAGTGGACCGGTTGACTACTCGATTCTCGACGGCCGGGGCACGAAGGGGATCGCGCCGAAGAAATCAAACTGGGCTCAGCGCATCGACACACCGCCGTACACGGCCTTCCCGGTCGGGCCGGGAATCACGTTCACGTTCGGCGGCCTGCGCGTCAACCCGCAAGGCGAGGTCATCGACCAGGGCGGCGCTCCGATTCCGGGTCTTTATGCCGCCGGCGAGATGGTCGGCGGGATCTACTACCACAACTATCCGGGAGGTTCGGGGCTCACGTCCGGGCTCGTCATGGGACGTGCTGCGGGCCGGAGTGCGGGCCAGCGCGCGAAGTCGCTCTCGGTGACAGCGGAGGTGGCGGAGAGTGTCGCTTAAAGCAGCGCCGGCGTCCTCGACGACGATCGGCGATCGTCTCGCACAGTTTTCGATCGACCTTCGCCCCGACG
Source organism: Gaiellaceae bacterium (assembly GCA_036496645.1). Classification (GTDB taxonomy): domain Bacteria; phylum Actinomycetota; class Thermoleophilia; order Gaiellales; family Gaiellaceae; genus PALSA-600. The sequence goes on along the minus strand of DASXKU010000033.1, from coordinate 96,123 downwards.
ACGTGCCGGATCCCATCCTCCGTCAGGCCGAACTTTCAACGCTCGACTTCTTCGGCGTTGTGCTCGCGGGCAGCAGGACGCCGGCCGGCGAGCTCGTCGGGGAGTACGTGCGCGAGCTCGGCGGCGCAAACGAAGCGAGCATCATCGGCTCACGTGACAAGGTTCCCGTCGCCTCTGCCGCGCTGGTCAACGGGACGCGATCGCATTCGATCGAGCTCGACGACCACGAAGCTCATATGCGGTCGAAAGTGCACCCCGGCGTAGTGGTCATGCCGACCGCCTGGGCGGTTGCAGAGACGCGGCCGGTCAGCGGCGCAGAGTTCCTGGCTGCCGTCATCATCGGCTACGACGTGATCGGCCGGCTCTCGGCCGCAACGAGTTATCCCGACTTTCTCGGCAGGACGAAGGGGTTTCACACCACTGGTCTCTTCGGCGGGTTCGCGGCGGCTGCGACCGCCGGTCGTCTGCTCGGGTTGACGGCCGAGCAGTTGTCAAACGCGTTCGGAATCTGCGGCAGCATGTGCAGCGGCATCCAGGAGACCGTCAACGCGGGCGCCATGATGAAGTGCTTCCATGCCGGCTGGGCCGCGCAGAGCGGTCTCACCGCAGCGCGGCTCGCTTCACGCGGCTACACCGGGCCGCGCAGCATCTTCGAGGGTCGCAAGGGCTTCTTCCGTGCGTACTGCGGCGAGGAAAACTATGACCTCGCGGTCATCGAGGCCGGGCTCGGCGAGACGTTCGATATCTCGTACATCATGTACAAGCCTTACGCGTGCGCCGGTGGAATTCACCCGTCACTGACGGCGGTTGAGAAGGTTCGCGAAGAGCACGAGTTCTCGTACACGGAGGTCGAATCGGTCGTCGTGCGGACGAGTGAGGGCGCACGCAACTCCTTCTCGACGCCGCGTGAGGTGAAGTGTGCTCCGCCGAGCGGAACTGCGGCTCAGCACAGCATGCTGTTTGCGGTCGCGACCCTGCTCGTCGACGGTGTGGCGTTGATCGAGCAGTTCACGGATGACGCCGTCCGCCGGCCGGAGGTGCTGGACCTCGCGCAGCGCGTGACCGTCGAGGCAGACCCCGACATTCATTCCGACGATCCGGAGGATGAACCGGCGGCCGTCACGGTTCGTCTGAAGAACGGCGCCGTCCTCGAGGCGTACGCACGAGGTGGTCTTGGCTCTCTTGCCGTGCCGATGAGCGAATCGCAGTTGATCGACAAGTACCGCCTGCTCGCGTCGTCCGTCGTCGGTTCCGATGCCGCGGCCGCCGTCGAGGCGCGCGCACTCGCGATGCGGGACGAGCAAGACGTCTCGGATCTACCTGCAGTGTGCGTGGCGCCTGAGTAAGAGCGCCGAATCCCGTCCCCGCCCAAAGCTAGGAGAGGTTGCATGAACGGACCAGCGAAGCTACGAGAGCTACTTGAGCGCCCCGGCATCATCGTCACGCCGGGTGTGTACGACTGTCTGTCTGCGCGTCTCGTCGAGGCGGCGGGTTTCGAGGTCGTCGCCGTGTCCGGCGCCGGAGTCACCGCTAGCGCGCTCGGCGTTCCGGACCTCGGCCTGCTGACGATGTCAGAGCTCGCGGCGCGTGTGCGCGCGATCGTCGACGTCGTCAGCGTCCCCGTGTTCGCGGACTGCGAGAACGGCTACGGCGGCCCGCTCAATGTCATGCGCACCGCGCGAGTGTTCGAACAGGCGGGCGTCGCGGGCTACTTCATCGAAGATCAACCTCAGTCACGGCGGTGCGGCCACTTCACCGGCAAGAACGTCGTTCCGCGCGACGAAATGGAGATCAAAATCCGCGCCGCCGTGAAGGCGCGCGAGAACCCGGACGTCGTGATCATGGCGCGTACGGACGCGCGTGCGGTCGAAGGCCTCGCGTCGGCCCTCGAGCGGGCGCGTGCCTATGCCGAGGCCGGCGCAGACGCACTCTTCGTCGAAGCGCCGGAGTCGAAGGAAGAGGTCATCGAGATCGCCGAGACGCTTGCCGACCTGGGTCTCCCGCTCAAAGCGGGAATGCCGGAAGGCGGTAAGACTCCGCTCGCGACCGCGGACGAGCTCGAGGCGATCGGTTACAAGATCGCGCACTTCCCGGGCGGCTGCCAGAAGGTTGCGATGCGCGCGATTCAGGGCTTCCTCGCCGACTTGAAGGAGACGGGCTCGATCAGCGACTGGTATCCGTCGCGGATGTCGTCGCTGGCCGAGCGCAGCGAGCTCCTCGAGCTTCCGAAGTACCTCGCGATCGAACAGGAGCTGCTCGGCGAGACAACGGCAACGCGGTAGAAACGCGTCGTCTGTGACGGGGCAGCTTTCGCAGGCGGTCAGCTCGCTCAAGATCCGGAACTTCCGGCTCTATTTCATCGGGCAGACCGTCTCGGTCAGCGGGAACTGGATGCAGCAGATCGCGCTCGCGTGGCTCGTCCTCAAGCTGACGAACTCGCCTTTCGCGCTCGGGATCACCACAGCGCTGCAATCCGTGCCGTTCCTGTTGATCGGACCGTGGGCCGGTCTGATCGCTGACCGGTTCTCGAAGCGGAAGCTGCTCATCGGTTCGCAGTTCGTGCAGATCTTTCCGCCGCTGCTCCTGTTCTTCCTCACAGAACGCGGAGAGATCACGGTGTGGATGGTGTATGTGCTTGTTGCGTGCCGCGGACTCGTGAACACGCTCGACAATCCGACGCGTCAGAGCTTCGTCGGCGAGATGGTGGGCGACGCACGCATCGTGAACGCGGTGTCGCTCAACGCGTCGATCACGCAGGCAGGTCGGCTTATCGGGCCTGCGATCGCGTCGCTCGTCATCGCAACCGCCGGTCTCTCGGTCTGTTTCCTGCTGAATAGCCTGACCTTCGTCGTGATGGGCGTGATGCTCCTGGCCATGAAGGCCGACCAGTTGAGACCGACGACACGGGCGCCAGGCGGCAAAGGACAACTTCGCGCCGCACTAACCGTGGTAAATCGGGACACGCGGTTGCGAGTGCCACTGCTCGCAATGGCGGTCGTCGGTCTCCTGTCGTTCAACTTCATGGTCGTACTCCCGGCGGTCGCACGTTTCACGTTCCACGGAACCGCGACGACCTATGCGCTGATGATGAACCTGCTCGCAGTGGGAGCTCTCGCCGGCGCGCTCATCACAGGAGTGCGCACCCACGTCACACCGAGGCTCGTGGCGATCACCAGCGTGGCCTTCGGGGCGACGCTTGCGTTAGCGGCGGCGGCCAACAACCTTGCCGAAGCGCTGATCGTGATGGCCGGCGTCGGCGCCACGAGCGTGATGTTCTCGGCGTCTGTCCAGGCATGTCTGCAGCTCGCGTCGCCTCCCAACATGCGAGGCCGCATCATCGCGCTCTACCAGCTCGTCTACCAAGGGACGACGCCATTGGGCGCCCTCGCCGTAGGCGCACTCGCGGAAGCCGTCGGCGCTCGATCGGGATTCGTGCTGGGCGCCGTCGGTGCTGGCGCCACCGGCGGGTACGCGCTGTGGGCGACCCGGTCGTCGCGCACCGCCAAGCTTGAAACAGCCTTGCCGATCGAAGAGCCGTTGTGATCGGCCGCGCAAAAACGGCCCGAGACACAGCTAGGCTGGACTATCCGCCATGCCGCTGACCAAGATCAGACTGCCGAGACGTGGCCCACGGGCTCAAGAGCTCTACGAGTTTTTGCGCACGGCGATCCTCGAGGGGAAACTCCTTCCGGACGAACGGCTCGTCGAGCTCGAAGTGGCTCGGCTCTCCGGCGTCAGCCGGACCCCAGTCCGCGAGGCAATTCGCAAGCTCGAGGCGGACGGACTCGTCGAGCAGACGACGGCCGGGATGCGCGTTACCGTCATGTCGGCCCGCGAAGTTCGAGATCTCTGCGCGGTCAGAGAGCACCTCGAAGGCATGGCGGGCCGTGTTGCTGCCGGGACACGCTCCGACATCGATCTTCGGCATCTCGAGCGTCTTGTTGATGCGTTCGACGAGGCGGTCGAAACCGGCAACCTCGACGAGATCGTCTCTCTCAACCGCGCCTTCCACCAGGCGGTCTGGGAGATCACCGGCAACCAATACCTCGCTGCCCTCTTGGCAGACCTTGTCCATCGCATCGAGGGACTGCAGGGCACGACGCTGACAAGCTTGGAACGGCAGCAGGAGACCGCCCGCGAACACCGGGAGTTCCTCACCGCGATCCGCGATCGTGACGAAGAGGCCGCCGAGCAGTTGGGACGGCTGCATTTTCGCGAGGCGATGGCTCTCCGGCTCGCGATGTTCGACAGACCCGTCGCTACACGACCCAATGGGTCGCGTCGCGACGTTCACTGACTGCTCTCGGCGCCGATCGGCGGTCGGGAAGCCTCTAGACCGCTGATGGCCGCCCGAGCACGTCCTGACCAAGTGTTGCGACGAGCCGTGGCTAGCGCACTTCTACCAACACCAGTACCGGAATCTGGCGACGCGTCTTCTGCGCGTATCTGTTGTAGCCCGGGTAGACGTCTGCGAGCAGACGCCACAACTCTTCTCGTTCGGCGCCGTGCGCTTCGCGCGCGCGCACCGATCGCGTCTCTCGACCGATCGTCACCTGTGCGAGCGGGTTCGCGCGCAGGTTGAGGTACCAGAGCGGATGCTGCGGCGCGCCGCCCTTCGACGCGATGACCACGTAGCCCTCATCGGTTCGCGCGTACGCGAGTGGCTGCGCACGCGGTCGCCCACTCTTGCGTCCGGTCGTCGTGAGGATGAGCACCGGCAGCTTGACAATGTTGCCGCCGACCCGACCTCCGGTTAACCGATAGACGCGAACGTGCGCGCCACCAACGATGCGGAAGAACAAATTCACGGCACGCTCAAAATCGCGGCTGCAACCGCGCCCGGGTTCCCGAGCATCGACAGATGCCCCGCGTTCGGGATCAGGACGAACGGTGCACGCAGGTCGCGCGCCGTCTGCCGGCCGGCGGACGGCGAGTCGACGCTGTCGTTCGCACCGAACGCCACCGTCGCTCGGATGCGCGCGTGCTGCAGCGTGCTTCGGTCGAGTCCCGCGATTCCGTGCTCCAACATTCCGCGGATCGCGGACTCGGCACCCTTCGCGCGCAACTGATCGGTCCACAGATGCACCGGGATCGTCGGGTGCGGTCCGGAACCGAACGCATTCGCGACGATCTTCTGCACCGGCCACGACCAGCGCGACGCAAGCCGGAAGCCAGCGGCAAAGAACGGCGAGCGCAGAATCGTCCACCGGACGAAGTACGGCGGCCCGCCGAACTTGAGCGCATCGCCGTCGAGCAGCACGGCTCGCGATGCGATTCCCAGAGTCGCCGCCTGCACGGCGACGGCCGCGCCCAGCGAGTGGCCGACGACGATTGGCTTGCGCAGGTGTAGCGCGAGGTCGAACCCGCGCAGCTGATCGGTCCACTCGGCGAGCGTCCACGGACCATGGCGCTGCGTGTAGCCGAAGCCGTCGAGGTCGAATGCGTACACACGATGCGTGCGCGCGAGCATCGGCGCGACGTCTTCCCAGACGAACGACGGCTCGAAGGCGCCACCGAGCAGCACGATCGGCGTGCCATGCGTGCCCCAACTGCGATACGCCGTCAGAACACCGCCCGCGCGAACGAACTTGCCGTGCCACAGTTGCTGCACAGGGACATTCGGATCGCTCGTCGCGACGTCGAACACGACAGTTGCGAGCGTGACGAGAACGACCAGCCCGACGACGACGGTCAACAGCCAAAACAGGACGCGTCTTACGACGCGCAATCAAGCAACTTGATCGGCACGGCTCACAGTCAAATACATCACACCGGCAACGATCAACACGGCAAGGATGAAGGCCATCACGCCGTCGCCGATCCCGATGCCTCCGGCATGGCGACTCTTGCCAGTCCAGTCGGCGAACGACGCGCCAAGCGGCCGCGTCATCACATACGACGCCCAGAACGCGAGGATCGCGTTGATCCGCAAGCCAACGTACGCAAGCCCTGGCAGGACGAACAGAACGGCGAAGATCACGCCGGCTGTGAGGAAGCCGAGGTTGAACGTATACGCAGCCAGATCACCGAGCGCGGTGCCCATCGCGAACGTCGCCAGCACCGCGGCCCAATAGAACAGCTCGCGCCGCGCGGTCGTGATGCTGTGAATGGAAAGCGTCTGCTCGATTCGCGACCACAGCCAGAAGACGGCGGCGAGGAGCAGCGCGAAGAGAATCGACGAGGCGATGTAGGGCACTCCGAATTCGATGTGCAGCACGTCGGCGGCCATGGTTCCGAAGAGGGCGACCATCGCCACCGCGAACCAGTACACCCCTGGGACGTAGCGACGGACGCGCAGCTGCAACACCATCGCGACGACAAAGAGCAGGAAGCCTCCGACGACGGCGAGGTACGGATTCACGTTGTGGACGAGGTAGTCCGACGTCGACTCGCCAAACGCCGTGGTGAGCAACTTGATCGCCCAGAAGATCGCCGCGATGCGCGCCGGCACCTTGAGCGATTCCGGTGTGCGGAGAAGAGACACGGCGGCCCACCGTAATCACGACGCGCGAGGATCTCGGCACTGCGTCGCGCGCCTTCCCCGTCCCTTAACCGGGCCGAGGCGCTACTTCTTCTTTTTCTTCGACGCCTGTTCGCTCTCGTGGTGCTTGCTCTCGAGCTCCGGGCGTGCGCGCTTCTTCTTCAGCTTTTTCTTCTTGGCGTCTCCCACGGCGCGGAAGTCTCTCAGCGTTGGGCGGCCACCGTGTGTCGGTTTGGTGACAGCTGCGCGTTCGGAATTTTCAGCCCACTGGCGTAGGCTTGCGCGATGGCGCGCCACGGCAAGCTTGCGGACATCGCAAAACAGGCCCGGGTCAGCGAGGCGACCGTCAGCCGCGTTCTGAACGGCCGGCCCGGCGTGTCCGACGCCACGCGCGCCGCCGTCCTCACCGCCCTCGACGTGATCGGCTACGAGCGCCCGACACAACTGCGCGGCGGCAAGGCACGCATGGTCGGGCTCGTCGTGCCGGAGCTGCAGAACCCGATCTTCCCGGCGTTCGCCGAAGTCGTCGCCGGCGGGCTCGCGCAGCGCGGCTTCAACGCCGTCCTCTGCACGCGCACCGGCAGCATGTCCGAGGCCGAATACGTCGAGATGCTGCTGGAGCGGCAGGTGTCGGGGATGATTTTTGCCGGCGGCCAGTACGCCGAAGCCGACGCGCCGCACGACCACTACACGCGGCTGCGCGAACTGCGTCTGCCCGTCGTGCTCGTCAACGCCGCAGCCGACCACCTCGACTTTCCGCGCGTGTCGACCGACGACGCCGTCGCGATGGAGCAGGCATATGGCCATCTCGCCCACCTCGGCCACGAGCGAATCGGACTGATCCTCGGCCCGCACGACCACATGCCGTCGCGCCGCAAGCTCGAAGCGTTCGAGCGCATCGCCGGCGCGCCGCAGGATCTCGTCGAGCGCACACGCTTCTCGATCGAAGGTGGCCACGCGGCTGCGACGAAGCTGCTCGAGCGCGGCGCGACCGGGATCATCTGCGCATCGGATCCGCTCGCACTCGGCGCGGTGCGCGCCGCGCGGCGCGCGGGGCTCGACGTCCCCGGCGACCTGTCCGTCGTCGGCTACGACGACTCGCCGCTGATGGCGTGCACGGACCCGCCGCTGACGACCGTCCGCCAGCCGATCGAAGCGATCGGCCGGGCGGCCGTCGAGATGCTTGCCGGCCAGATCGAAGGCACCGAAGTTGCCGCAGAAGAGCTGTTCTTCGAGCCGGAAATCGTGGCGCGGGGCTCGACCGCGACGGCCCGGGTGCTTGCGCAAGCTTGATGCAAGCCGTCTGAAACTTGCAAATTGTCGTCGGGTTCTTGCAATCCGGTGACAAGGCTGTCAGCGTCGCCCGCCAGTGGCCCAGGCCCCGACGATCGCACCGGCCCCGCACCGGGCCGACTCTGCCGCGAAGCCCTGGTGGCGCGACGCAGTCGTCTACCAGGTGTACGTCCGCAGCTTCGCCGACGCGAACGGGGACGGAACCGGCGACCTCGCCGGCGTGCTCGAGCGGCTGCCGTACCTGGTCGAGCTCGGCATCGACGCCCTCTGGTTCAACCCCTGGTACCCGTCGCCGCAGGCCGACAACGGGTACGACATCGTCGACTACCGCGCGATCGATCCGGCATACGGCTCGCTTGCCGACGCCGACGCACTGATCGCTGCGGCACGCGACGCCGGCCTGCGCACGATCGTCGACGTCGTCCCGAACCACATCTCGAGCGAGCACGCATGGTTCCGCGAAGCGCTTGCGGCCGCACCGGGCTCACCCGAGCGCGAGCGGTTTTGGTTCCGCCCCGGTCGCGGCGCGGACGGCGCGCAGCCGCCGAACGGGTGGCAGTCGATCTTCGGCGGCTCGGCCTGGACGCGCGTCGAGGACGGTGACTGGTACCTGCATCTCTTCGCACCGGAGCAGCCCGACCTCAACTGGGCGCACCCCGACGTGTGGGCAGAGCACGAAGACGTGTTGCGGTTCTGGTTCGACCGCGGCGTCGCCGGCGTTCGCATCGACTCGGCCGCATTGCTGATGAAGGATCCGACGCTCGCAGAAGAGCCAGCCGACGTCGCGCCGGGCGCGCACCCGTTCATGGATCGCGATGAACTGCACGAGGTCTATCGCCGCTGGCGCGCGATTGCCGACTCCTATGACGAGCCGAAGCTGCTCGTCGGCGAGATCTGGCTTCCCGATGCGGATCGTCTCGCCCGCTACCTGCGGCCCGACGAATTGCACACCGCGTTCAACTTCGACTTCCTCGCGTGCGCGTGGGATGCCGAGCCGTTGCGCGAGTCGATCGTCGCGTCGCTCGCTGCGCACGCGCCGGTCGACGCGCCGCCGACGTGGGTACTGTCGAACCACGACGTCACGCGGCCGGTCACGCGCTACGGCCGCGACGACACCTCCTTTGCATTCGAGCGCAAGCGCGTCGGCACACCAACCGATCTCGCGCGCGGGACGCGTCGCGCACGCGCAGCGGCGCTGCTCGCGATGGCGCTTCCCGGATCGATGTACGTCTACCAAGGCGAAGAGCTCGGGCTGCCCGAGGTCGAGGACATTCCCGACCACCTGCGGCGCGACCCGATGTTCCTTCGCTCGGGCGGCGTCGACCCCGGCCGCGACGGCTGCCGCGTGCCGCTGCCGTGGTCCGGCGATGCCCCGCCCTACGGCTTCAACAGCGACGGGGCAACAACATGGCTCGAGCAGCCCGACAATTGGGCCGCGCTGACGGTCGCCGCACAGAACACCGACTCCGGCTCAATCCTCAACCTCTATCGCGACGGCCTGCGCCTTCGCCGCACCGCACGCATTGAAGGAACAGCGTGGAGCGGTGACGACGATTTGCGCTGGCTTCCTTCGAATCACGAGGTACTCGCATTCGGCCGAGGCGAGCACTTCGCATGCGTCGTCAACTTCGGCCCGGACCCGTACCCGCTTCCGAACGGCGCCGAGGTGCTGCTCGCCAGCGACGAGCTGCAAGGAGGTGCCGTGCCTCAAGACACGACGGTTTGGCTGAAACTACTGGGCGAGCAAGCCCGCAACGGTCAAGGAAAGGAAGGGAAATGAAGTCCAAGCGCATCCTCATTGCGGTGGCCGCTGCGGGCGTTCTGGCCGCATGTGTTACCGCAAGTGCCGCTGTGGGATCGACGACGAGCAAGGTCACGATCAGTGTCGCGTCGCTCATCCCCGGCAGCACGCAAGCTGCAATCGATCAGTTCAACGCGCAAGTGACGGAGTTCGAGAAAGCGAATCCGTCGATCGTCGTCAAGCCGGCCGAGTATCAGTGGACCGGACCGACGTTTGCGGCGAAGCTTGCCGCCGGCACACTGCCGACGGTCTTCGAGGTTCCGTTCACCGACGCACGCACACTCGGTGACAACGGCCAGCTCGCGGACCTGACGTCGTACGCGAAGGCGTTGCCGTACTTCTCCGAATACAACAAGGCGGTCATCGCCGAAGGAACGGACTCGAAGGGCCAGATCGTCGCGCTCCCCAAGGGCGCGTACGCGCAGGCGCTGCACTACAACCGCAAGCTGTTCACTCAGGCCGGCCTCGATCCGAACAAGCCGCCGACCACCTGGGCGCAGGTGCAGTACGACGCGCTCAAGATCTGGCAGAAGACCGGCAAGCCGGGTTACGTCCAGATGGCGAAGGACGACAACACCGCAGGCTGGATCCTGACGAGCCTCGTCTACGCGCTCGGTGGACGCATGGAGAAGGGCACCGGCACCAAGGCGGTCGCCACGGTCAACAACCCGCAGACGGTGGCAGCGCTGAACCTGCTCCATCACATGCGGTGGGTCGACAACAGCATGGGCTCGAACTTCGACTACGGCTGGAGCGACATCAACCAGGCGTTCGCAGCGGGCCAGGTCGGCATGTACATCAGCGGGTCGGACGTCTACACGAACCTCGTGCAGGCGTACAACATCGACCCGTCGACCTACGGCCTCGCAGCCATCCCGCTCGCGAAGCACGTAGGTGCCGGCGTTCTTGGCGGCGGCACGCTCGCGGCCGTGAAGCCGAACGCGAGCAAGTCGCAGATCGCAGCGGCAATGAAGTGGATCGCGTTCTTCTACGAGTCACCGCTCATCTCGAAGACGCAGGCGATTCGCAACGCGAAGACACTTGCGGCGAACAAGCAGCCGATCGGTGTTCCCGCGCTGCCGATCTTCAACAAGAAGCAGTACAACCTGGCGAACTCGTGGATCAAGCCGTACATCAACGTGCCGATCGCACAGATGAAGCCGTTCACGACCGGGATCTTCAATCAGACCCTGATTCCGGAGCCTGAGGCGTCCACGCAGTCCGTCTACCACGCGCTCGACGCACCGGTCGAAGCCGTGCTCACGGATAAGAACGCCAACATCACGTCGCTCTTGCAGGCTGCGAATCAGCAGGCGCAAGCCGCAATCTCGAGCGGCAGCTAGTTAGGTTGGGGGTAACAGGTGGGCGGCGGAGGTTGATGCTCCGCCGCCCACCGACTATCGACGAGCCATGGGTGCAATCAGCGAAATCGAGGTTGAAGGGGCGGCTCTTGCCTACCGCCCTCCGCGCCGCACACCGCTGACCTGGTTCCGTCGCGGCGGCTTGACGACGTTTCTTTTCATGCTGCCGCTGCTGCTCGTGTTCGGCGCGTTCTCGTGGTACCCGATCGTGCGCACGGTTCTCATGTCGTTCCAGCACACGAACCTCGTGCAGGCACCGACCTGGGTGGGCTGGCAAAACTTCAGCGCGGTCATCCACGATCCGCAAACGCCGACCGCGGTGAAGAACACGGCGTATTTCGCGTTGCTCGCATTGATCTTCGGCTATCCGATCCCGCTGGCCGCTGCAGTGCTGATGAGCGAGGTGCGCAAGCGGCGCGGCCTGTACAGCGCACTCGCGTATCTGCCGGTCGTCATTCCGCCGGTCGTTGCCGTGCTGCTGTGGAAGACGTTCTACGACGCGAGCGCGCAGGGTGTCTTCAACACGATCCTCGGCTGGGTCCAACTCGGCCCGTACCCGTGGCTGCAGTCGCAGCACTGGGCGATGCCGTCACTGGTGCTCGAGTCAACGTGGGCCAACGCCGGCAGCACGATCATCATCTATCTCGCGGCGCTCACCGGCGTCAATGCCGAGCTGTACGAGGCTGCGTCCGTCGACGGCGCCGGGCTCTGGCGCAAGGTCTGGCACGTCACGCTGCCGCAGCTGCGCGGCGTATTGCTCGTGACGATGATCCTGCAGATCATCGGAACGGCGCAGGTGTTCCTCGAGCCGTACCTCTTTACTTCGGGCGGACCCGCGAACGCAACGCTGACCGTTCTGCTCGAGATCTACAACTACGCGTTCGGCAACTCGCTCGGCGGCAACTACGGCAAGGCGACTGCACTCAGCCTGATGCTCGCCGGGTTCCTCGCGCTCTTCTCTCTTATCTATCTGCGTGCAACCCGTTCCTGGAGCGAAGAATGAGCGACGAGCGGCCGGCCGCACTGCTTACCTCTGCCGAGTGGCGCAAGCCGTCGGTCAGGTACGGAATGCGCGCCGCGCATATCGGGCTGCTCGTGTTGCTCGTGGTGATCGGCATCGGCCCGCTCCTCTGGCTTGCCAAGTCAGCGATCACGCCGACCAACGACACGATCTCGCACCCGATGGGCCTGTTCCCGCACGGCTTCGCGTGGAGCAACCTGCGCGAAGCGTGGGTCAACGTCAACGTGGGGCGCTATTTCTGGAACACGATCGTGGTTGCGTTCGGCTCCTGGCTCTGCCAGATCATCGTGGCGACGACCGGTGGCTACGCGCTGTCGGTTCTGCGCCCGGCGTACGCCAAGGTGATCAACGCGCTCTTGCTTGGAACGCTGTTCGTGCCGGCGATCGTGTTGCTCGTCCCGCTGTACATCGAAGTCGTTCGCCCGCCGATCGTGCACCACACATTCATCGACACGTACTGGGCGGTGTGGCTGCCCGCCGGCGCAAGCGCGTTCAACGTCGTGATCGTCAAACGCTTCTTCGACAACCTGCCACGCGAGATCTTCGAGGCCGCGCGCATTGACGGCGCCGGCCCGTTCATGCTCTTCTGGCGCATCGTGCTGCCCTTGTCGCGGCCGATCCTCGGCGTCGTGTCGGTGTTCGCCGTGCTCGCCTCGTGGAAGGATTTCCTCTGGCCGCTGCTCGTGCTGACCGACCCGAATAAGCAGCCATTGTCGGTGCGCCTACCGTCGATCCAGTCGCAGACATCGCTCGGGGTGTTCCTCGCGTCGATGTTCATCGCGTGTCTTGTGCCAATCGCCGGCTTCTTGATCTTCCAGCGCTCGTTCCTGCGCGGCAACGGGCTCGGCGGCGCAATCAAGGGCTAGCTTCGTCAGGCGGGTCCCGAGCGCTACGCTCGCCGCTTGACCGCGCCGTTCAACTCCGCCCCGCTCAGTCCACTGCTCGGTTCGTCCCAGCTCGAAGCGCTGGCCGCGCTCGGCGAGGAGCGCACTGCTGCGGTCGGCGACTTTCTCTATCGCGTCGGCGACCAAACGTATCCGTTCATCGCGATCCTCGAGGGCGAGGTCGCGATTCTCGACACGGCCGGCAACGAGATCGTGCGTCACGGGCCCTCCGGTTTTCTCGGAGAGTTCAACCTGCTCTCCGGGCAGACCGTCTTCGTCGACGCCGTCGTGACGGCGCCGCTGCGCTACATCGCCGTCGAGCGCCACGCCTTGCGCCAGTTGCTGTTCGACGACAGCCAGTTCAGCGACCTCGTCCTCTCGACCTTCATCACGCGCCGTGAAGCGCTGCAGCGCACGCAAGGCATCGGCGTCGAAGTGGTCGGGCCGCGCTCGTCGGAGGCGACGATGCAGATGCTCGACTTCCTACGCGCGAACCGGCTGCCGTTCAGCTGGAACGAAGCCGAGACCGAAAGCGCGCCGATCGTGCGCCTGCCGGGCGGCTCCGAGCTGACGAACCCGACGCACGGCCAGCTGATGCGTGCGCTCGGAATCGGGCGCGAGTTGCAACCGCGCGAGGAAGTCGACTTGCTCGTCGTCGGCGGCGGCCCTGCTGGTCTCGCCGCGGCGGTGTACGGCGCGTCAGAAGGGCTCGACACGCTCGTCGTCGAAGGCACTGCGCTCGGTGGGCAAGCGGGAACCTCGCGACGCATCGAGAACTACCTCGGCTTTCCGGCCGGCATCAGCGGCACCGAGCTGACGAGCCGCGCCGTCACCCAGGCTCGCAAGTTCGGCGCAAAGCCCGCGACGCCGTATCGCGCGCTTTCGCTCGAGCCCGGGAGCGAGCGTCATGTCGTGCGCCTCGAAGAGGGACACGAGATCGCTGCGCGCGCAGTCATCCTCGCGACCGGCGCCAACTACCGGCGGCTTCCGCTGGAAGGGCTGTCGGAGTACGAAGGGCTGAGCGTCTTTTATGCGGCCGGCCCGCCGGAGGCGCAGCTCTGCGGTGCGGCGCGTGTTGCGGTCGTCGGCGGCGGCAACTCCGCCGGACAGGCTGCCGTGTGGCTCGCACGCGGCGGGGCGCTGGTCACGCTGCTGCACCGGCGCGCGGATCTGCGCGAGACCATGTCCGACTACCTGATCCGCGAGCTCGAGCGCTACGGCGTCGCGATCCGCGACAGCAGCGAGATCGCCGAGCTGCACGGCGCCGACGGACAACTCGACGCCGTCACGCTGAAAAGCGGCGATCGCCTCCCGTTCTCGTTCCTCTTCTTCTTCCTCGGCGCCGATCCGTGCACCGAGTGGCTCGGCGACGCCGTCGTTTGCGCAGACGACGGCTTCATCCTCACCGGCAGCGCAGCAGGTGCCGAGTTCTTGCTCGAGACGAGCGTCCCGGGGATCTTTGCGGCCGGCGACGTCCGCTGCGGCTCGACGAAGCGCTGCGCGGCTGCGGTCGGCGAAGGGTCGATGGCTGTACAGCTCGTGCACCAGCGCCTCGCGGCGACCGCCGCAAATCGCGTGTGACTTAGGACGGTTCGCGCGAGCCGGCGTCGAAGCGGAACGGCGGATACTCGGGCGTCATGAAGGTGGCGTACGCGGCGACGCGGTACGCCCAGCGGTTGACGCCCATCACGAAGTCGAAAACGTCCTGGCGGTAGGTCTTCTTGAAGAGTAGCAGCATCGCGACGACGAACATGAGCGTTCCCGTCAGTCCAGCCGACTCGTAGCGGCCCCAACCGTGCGTGAAGCCCACGCCTGCACTCGCGAACAGGCCCGCGATGCCGTATTGCGGGAAGCCCAGCAGCCACCAGCCGATCAGTGGCAACCCGCGCCGCTGCCGCTCCGGGTACGCGACGTCGAGCCGCGCGGGGTAGCCCGGATCGTCCGCCAGCGAGAACGGCGGATAGCGGTCAGTCGCGAGCGCGCTGTAGCCGTAGAAGCTGACGCGCCACGCCCAGCGCATGACGCCGACGTTGAACCCGAAGAGCCCGCGTGGATAGCGGCCGGTGACGAGCAGCACGAAGAACACGGCGATCGTCGAGAGCACGAACCCGATCCCCAGAACGATCAGACAGATGAAATGCGGGATCAGCAGCAGCCACTTGACCAGCCAGAGCCAGCGAGAAAGCGGTGGCGTCAAGTCGCCTTCGATCCGGACGGGGGAGGTGCTCACCGGCCGAGTATCTCCTGGGGCTAGCACCAACGCAATACGCCGGAACGCGCCATAGCTGCCCGAAGCGCGCGCGAGCAGCCTGGAGTCGTGAACTCACACACGACTCAGGGGGAAACGATGAATCTCGCAGCACGCGCGGGCCGATGGAGCGCCGCGCATTGGAAAACCGCCACGTTCGCGTGGCTCGCGTTCGTCGTCGCCGCGGTCGCACTGGGCGTGATGCACGGAACGGTGACGCAGTCGAGCGCCGAAGAGACAAACGGCGAAGCTGCACGCGCCGAGCAGATGCTTGCGGCGGCACACGTAAAGAGCACGGCCAGCGAGAACGTGCTCGTGCACTCGGCGACGCTGACATCGTCGGCACCCGCGTTCGTGCGCACGGTAAACGACGTGCGCACGACGCTCGCCCTCACCGCGAACGTCCGCAAGGTCCAGCTCAGCCAAGTGTCGAAGGACGGGCATCTCGAGCTCGTCGAGTTCGACATCGGCGGTAACTCGGACACGGCCGACTCGCGTGTGCAGCCGGCGCTCGACGCCGTCAGCAAGCTCGCCGCAGCACACCCCGGCTACACGATCAGCGAAGTCGGCGACGCGAGCATCTCGAAGGCGATGAACAAGGTCGTCTCGGACGGCCTCTCGAAAGCAGAGCGCCTGTCGCTGCCGATCACGTTCGCCATCCTGTTGCTCGCATTCGGCGCGTTCCTCGCGGCAGGCATCCCGGTGCTGCTCGCGTTCACGGCCGTGCTGGCCGCGCTCGGGCTCACGCACATCTCGAGCTCGCTGATCCACGAAGCCAATCCAACGGCGAGCGTGATCGTGCTGATGGGCATGGCCGTGGGCGTCGACTATTCGCTCTTCTATTTGAAGCGCGAGCGCGAAGAGCGCATGCGCGGAGCAAGCCGCGAAGACGCCCTGCAGCGCGCCGCGGCAACGTCCGGCCGTGCAGTGCTCGTCTCCGGCTTGACCGTGATGACCGCAGCCGGCGGGTTGATGCTTTCGGGCAACAGCGTGTTCACGTCGCTCGGGCTCGGGACAATCCTCGTGGTGCTCGTCGCCGTGCTCGGCTCGCTGACCGTGCTGCCCGCGCTGCTCTCGAAGCTCGGCGACCGAGTCGAGCTCGGTCGGATCCCGTTCCTGCGCTCGAACCGCGAGTCGCGCATCTGGCGTGCCGCGCTTCGCCCCGCACTCCGCTATCCGAAGATCACCGCACTCGGCGCGATCGCGGTGCTGCTGGCGATCGCGTCACCGGTGCTGCACATGCACACCCGCAACGACGGAGTGCAAGACGCGCCGCAAAAGCTCGCGGTCGTCAAGTCGTACGACCAGCTGACGAAGGCATTCGGCACGACCAACGCTCCGGCCGAGGTTGTCGTGCATGCACAGAACGTCGAAGCGCCGAGCGTGCAGGTGGGCATCGCCGCGCTGCGCAAGGCGGTCGGGCGTCCCGTCCCGCTGACGCGGTACGCCAACAACACGCTCGAGCTTGACGTGCCGCTGGCCGGCGACGGCGACAACCAGGCGTCGGTCGACGCGTTGCACACGCTGCGCTCGCAGATCATCCCGGCGACGATCGGCGCTGTTCCCGGCGTCTCGGTTGCCGTGACCGGCGAGACCGCAGGCAACGTCGACTTCACGAAGACGATCGACGACCACATGCCGCTGATCCTCGGCTTCGTCGGGCTCCTGACGATCGCGTTGATGCTGGTCTGCTTCCGGTCACTCGCAGTTGGGCTGACGGCGATCGCGCTGAACGCGTTGTCGGTCGGCGCGGCGTACGGCGCGATGGTGTGGGGGTTCCAGGACGGACACCTGCAGAGCGTCCTTGGCTTCCACTCGAGCGGAGCAATCGTGCCGTGGGTACCGCTGTTCCTGTTCGCGGTTCTGTTCGGACTGTCGATGGATTACCACGTCTTCATCGTCAGCCGGATCCGCGAGCTTGTCGACCGCGGCTACTCGACGCAGGAAGCTGTCGAACGCGGCATTCGCGGAACGGCGGCGACAGTGACGAGTGCTGCGATGGTGATGGTCGGCGTGTTCGCAATCTTCGCCACACTCGGCCTGCTGTCGATGAAGCAGATGGGCTTCGGGCTCGCCGTCTCGGTGCTGATCGACGCGACCGTGATCCGTGGGCTGCTCCTGCCGGCCGTCATGACGGTGCTCGGCGAGCGGAACTGGTGGCTACCACGGCTCCTGCACCGCCTGCCGCAGCTCGACCTTGCGGCGGAGGGCGCGTAGCCCACAATGAGCAGCGTGCTCACGGTCACGCTCTTTCGGAGGACGGTCCGCGCTTCGGCGTGGGCCGTCCTCCTGATCGACCTCTTCCTGCTCATCGTCTGGGCGGCGAGTGGAGCGGGCTCGTTCTGGCCGAAGTGGGTGTGGCTTGCGAGCGGTCTCGTCATCGCGTCGGCCTGGTGGAAAGCGAAGCCGAACGGTGCCTTCGCCCAACACCTCGGCCAGTCCGCGATTCTCGGCTTGTTCCTGATCGGCGTGTGGGCGGCGTCGGGATTCGGCACCTTCTGGCCGGTCTACCCGATCGCGGTGATCGCACTGCTCAGCGGCCTGCGTGCGGTTGGACGGCGCGAACGAAGTGAGGCGCGCGTCGAAGAGGTGACGCGAACGCGCAGCGGTGCCGTCGAAGCGGCCGAGACGCAGCTGCGCCGCATCGAGCGCGACCTGCACGACGGCGCGCAGGCACGCCTCGTCGCGCTTGGCATGAACATCGGTCTCGCTGAGCAGCAGCTCACAAAAGATCCCGAGAAAGCACAGGAGCATCTCGCCGAGGCGCGCGCAGCGGCCACGGCCGCATTGCAGGAGCTGCGCGACCTCGCACGCGGAATCCACCCGCCGATCCTGGCCGACCGCGGGCTCGACGCTGCGATCCATGCGCTGGCGCTGCACGCCTCGGTGCCGGTGTCCGTCGACGTCGAGCTTGTCGACCGTCCGCCGGTTGCGATCGAGACGGCCGCGTACTTCGTCGCGTCAGAGGGTCTCGCGAATGCGCTCAAGCATGCGCACGCATCGAGAATCGACATTGACGTGCACGAGCGAGAGACGGCGCTCGTAGTGCGTGTGCTCGACGACGGGCGCGGCGGTGCGTCCGAGCTGAACGGTGGACTGCACGGCTTGCGCCAGCGCGTCGAAGCGCTCGACGGATCGCTGCGGATTGCGAGTCCTGAGGGCGGCCCGACGATCATCGAGGCGGTGCTTCCGTGCGCGCCGTGATCGCCGAGGATCTCGCACTGCTACGCGACGGCCTGACCCGGCTGCTGCGCGACAATGACATCGAGGTCGTCGATGCGGTGAGCGACGGCGACGCGCTCGTCCATGCTGTGGTGCGCGAGCGGCCCGACATTGCCATCGTCGACATCCGCATGCCCCCGACGTTCCGCGACGAGGGCCTGCGCGCCGCGCTCGAGCTTCGTGAGCGCGTGCCGGAGACGGCGATCCTCATCTTCTCGCAGTACGTCGAAGGCACGTACGCGCGCGAGCTGCTCGCCGACGGCCGCGGCGGCGTCGGTTACCTGCTCAAGGACCGCGTGATGGATGTCGACTCGTTCGTCGAAGCCGTGCGACGCGTCGCCGACGGCGGCACCGCACTTGACCCCGAAGTCGTTGCGCATTTCGTCGGCCGCACCAACCGGCTCGCCGCACTGACGCCGCGCGAGACCGAAGTACTCGCGCTGATGGCGGAAGGCCGGTCGAACGCCGGCATCGCCGACGTTCTCGTCCTCACCGTCGGCGCCGTCGAGAAGCACGTCGCGTCGATCCTGCAAAAGCTGCAACTGCCGCCTTCCGACGAAACGCACCGCCGCGTGCTCGCGGTACTCGCCTACCTCGACTCGACCTTGTAAACGTCATGCTATACTGAACCCAATGGTTCAGTATTCACCGACCGTCGACCGGGCCTTTGCCGCCCTGGCCGACCCGACCCGCCGCGCCGTCCTGGAGCGGCTCGTCTCGGGCAGCGCCACAGTCAGCGAGCTCGCAACTCCGTTTGGGATGTCGCTCACGGGCATGAAGAAGCATGTGCAGCTGCTCGAAGATGCAGAGCTCGTGACGACCGAGAAAGTCGGCCGCGTCCGCAGATGCATGCTCGCGCCCTATGCCTTCGAAGGCATCAGCACGTGGCTCGGGCGCCTCGACCGGTTCGCCGCAGTTGTCGAAAAAACGAAAGGAACACGATGAGCCCCACAAAGAAAGAGACGTTCTCCGCGGAGGAGAAGGCGGCGATGAGAGCGCGCGCGAAGGAGCTGAAGCTCGCCACGGAGGGAGAAGAAGCTGTCGCCGCGTCGCTCAAGAAGATGGCGCCGGCCGACCGCGCGATCGGCAAGCGCGTGCACGAGCTCGTCAAGGACGTCGCGCCCCACCTCACGCCGAAGACGTGGTACGGCATGCCTGCGTACGCGAACAAGGACGGCAAAGTCGTCATCTATTTCCGCGACGCGGGCAAATTCAAGGAGCGCTACTCGATGCTCGGCTTCAACGAGGCAGCAAACCTCGACGCAGGCTCCTTCTGGCCGGTCGCGTTTGCCCTTCCAAAACTTGCGAAGGCTGACGAGGCGAAGGTCAAGACGCTGATCAAGAAAGCGGCGAGCTAAATGAACGACACGATTGTGAGCAAGCCGAACGAGCTCGAGATTCGCGTCGAACGCGTCTTCGACGCGCCGCGCGATCACGTCTACTCCGTGTGGACCGACCCGCAGCTGATTCCCGGCTGGTGGGGCGAGAGCACGGTCGTCGAAGAAATGGACGTGCGACCCGGCGGCGCCTGGCGCTTCCGCACCGACTTCGGCGTCGTCGAAGGCGAATTCCGCGAAGTCGACCCGCCGGCACGTCTCGTGCAGACGTTCCAAAACCATCTGCAGACGCTCGAGTTCGAAGACCTCGGCGAGCAGACGAAGCTCACACAGACGATGCACTTCGCGACGACCGAAGAACGCGACACGACGATGAACTACGGCGTCGAGGAAGGCGCAAAAGGCGGCTTCGCGCGCGTTGACGAAGTGCTGCGCGGACTGTTGTCATCGACCTGATCGATTCGTCGTCTGCGAGTGCGAATCGCCTGACTGCCACCAAGCGGTCGCGTTACTGACGACGGAGTACGACGCGGTCACATCTCGCCCGACCGCGAACACCCGTACACAGTGGCTCAGTAGAAACCCGCTGTTCGGTGGAGGGGATTCTCCGATCCCCGTCACTGCGTTCTGGGGCAACGTCAAGAGATGAATCCGGAGGTCCGTCACGTTCCGGTGAGCCTTCGCAGCACCGCTGGGTCTCCCAACCCGGCCGCGCTGCTGTTGCGGGACCATCCGGTGACGTTTCTCGACGACAAGCCCGAGCCCCTCGACCACGCTGGGCAGCGGTATGTCTTCTCGCACGTCGTCGAGGGCGGCTACAGCAGTTCCGAGCCGACGGTTTACGTCTTCAGCGCCCCTTAGCGACGCCTCTGTAAGTTCACTCACGTGAAGCGGCTCTACGACCCCACGCTCGGCGGGTCAACAGAGCCGTGGTGGACGGTCGAAGCGCCACCGGACACGGCGGCCCCGCCGCTGGCCGAGTCGATCGAGGCCGAGGTCGCGGTGATCGGAGGCGGCTTCACCGGGCTCTGGACGGCTCTCGCGCTGCGGGCACGCGGCGCCGACGTGATCGTGCTGGAAGCCGGCCGCTGCGGCGACGGCGCCAGCGCGAGGAACGGCGGCTTTCTGCACGGGTACTGGTCGTCGCTGCCGCGGCTGGTCGACGTGTTCGGACCGGAGCGCGCACTCGAGGTGGCGCGTTCGGCAGACGGGATCGTCCCGGCGGTTCGCACGCTTGAGGAAGACGTATGGCTTACCGAGGGCGGCACGCTGCTCGTATCAACCGCGGCCGCCCACGACGCGCGACTCGATCGCGATGTCGCCGTCGCACGCGAGCTCGGCCTGCCTGCCGAGGCAGTCGATCTGGACGCCGACCAACTCAGCGTGCGCTCGCCGCTCTTCCGTCGCGCGATCTGGCATCGCGACGGCGGAACCGTGCAGCCGGCAAGACTCGTGCGCGCATTGCGCAGGGCGGTGCTGGCGTCAGGCGCACGCCTCTACGAGCACTCCGCGGTGCACGAGCTCGCGGACGGCATCGCGCGCACGTCGGCCGGCGAAGTTCGCGCGCGCGACATCGTCGTCGCGACAAACGCGTGGGCGGTGCGGCTGCCGCAGGTCGCAGCTCGAGCGGCGGTGTTCCGCAGCGCGATCGTCTTGACGGCGCCGGTGCCGGATCTAGAGCAGCGCATCGGCTGGAGCCGTGGAGAGGCGATCTCGGATGCGCGCACGTACATCCACTACTTCCGGCCGACGCGCGACGGACGCGTGCTGATGGGCAGCGCATCCGGTGACATCGCGCGCGCGGAACGCGGACTGCGCGCGTTCTTCCCCGCACTCGACGACGTCCCCGTCGAGTACGCCTGGGAAGGGGCGATCGACGTTTCGAGCGACCGCTTGCCGTTCTTCGCGACGGTCCCGGGATCGCGCATCCACTTCGGCGCGGGCTACACCGGGAACGGCGTCGGACCGAGCTGGCTCGGCGGACAGCTGCTCGCCGGGCTCGCCTTGGACAGTGGTTTGAATTCACCTCTCGTGAATCGGAACCCAGCACGGTTGCCGCCGGAGCCGCTGAAGACGATCGGTGGTGCGCTCGTGCGCCGCGCGCTCCTTGCGGTCGACGAAGCCGAGGCAAACGGCCGCCGCGCTCCGGTCGCGTCAGCCGTCGCGGCGCTGCCGCGTGCTTTCGGTCTGCGCGTTGCGAGCAGATAAACCAGTTAGCCGCTAAGAAATTGATCGAGTAGCTCGATCAGGCGCGCGAGCTCGATCGGCTTCGTCACGTACGCCTGTGCGCCGGCAGCGAGCAGCGGCTCGCGATCGCGCGTCGCGTCGGCGCTGAGAATGACGACGGGGATGTGGCGTGTGCGCTCATCACTGCGCAAGATCTTCAGGACGACATCGCCCGTCAGGTCGGGAAGGTGCATGTCGAGCAAGATCAGATCGGGCACATGCTCCTGCGCGAGCTCGACGCCGAGCCGGCCGAGCATCGCCGGGATCAGGCGCACGCTCGGTCGCAGGTCGAGCACGCCTTCGATCAACCGCACGTTCGCAAGCGTGTCTTCGACATAGAGCAGCTGTGAATGGCGCGGATACGTGCGCAGCGCGAGCAGCGAGTCGTCGCGCGGGAGCAGCTCCTTGATCACAGCCGCCTCACCACGCGGCAGGTCGAGCGTGAACGTCGTGCCGACGCCGACCTCGCTCTCGACGTCGATCGTCCCGTCCATCGCCTCGACGAGACGGCGCGAAATGGCGAGTCCCAGGCCCGTTCCTTGAATGTCAGAGCCTGCCGCCGCGAGCCGCTCGAACGGCTCGAACATCCGCGCGAGCGAGCGCGACTCCATGCCGTGGCCGGTGTCGGCGACCGTGATGCGCACGCGATCCGACTCGTGCGGCTCGACCGCCACGCTCACACTGCCGCCGATGCGGTTGTACTTGATCGCGTTCGAAACGAGGTTGATCACGACCTGCTTCAACCGTTGGCCGTCGGCGAACGCATAGCCGTAGCCGGCAGGAACCGGCGAGACCCGAAGCTCGATCTCGTGTGCCTCGGCGATCGGCCGCATCAAGTCGACAGCGTCGTCGACGAGCGGCTGGATCGCGACGGGCTCGAGCGAAAACGAAATATGGCCGCCCTCGATACGCGACAGGTCGAGCACTTCGTCGATCAGCGCACTCAAGTGCGAACCGGCCTTGCGGATGTGCTCGAGATACTCGGCGGACTTCGGGTCGAGCTCCGCGCGCGTGAGCAGTGTCGCGAAGCCAAGGATTGCGGTAAGCGGTGAGCGGAGCTCATGGCTCATGCGCGAGAGAAACTCGGTCTTCGCCGCGCTTGCTTCGCGCAACCGCTCGTTCGTCTCCTGCAACTCGCGCGAGCGCTGCAACATCTCCGCTTCCATGCGCTCGTCACGCTGCTGCAGACGCACGAACTCCGTGACGTCTTCGACGCGATGCACGATGTAGGCAACTCGACCGTCGGCGTCGAGCACCGGCGTGTTCAACGGGCTCCACCAGCGGCTCTCGAACGTCCCGTCGGGCCGGCGGATGTCGTACTTCTGCACGGCCATCGTGTCGGGCCGCCGCTCAGCCAGGACACGCTCGAGCGATGCGCGAAGATTTCGTACGCCGTCAGCCGCCGGATCGTCCGGGTTGTCGGGGAAAGCCTCGAAGATCCCCCGATTGAGGATCGCCTCGCGCTCCGCCAACGTCGCGTTCAGGTACGCGGTGCTGACTGCGACGATCTTCAGCTGAGGGTCGAGAGCAAGGAACAGCCCGGGCGCGCCCTCGAACAGGCGCTGAAAGTCGGGGCCAACCCCGCTTTCGGTGCGAGCCCCGCGCTGGCTTTCTGCCGAACCCTGCCGCACGTCCCCTCCCAACTGGGTTTGCCAATAGTAGTCGGCAGGAGACGGAAGCGGATTTAGGGGGCAACCTCGTCGTGGCTGTGCATCAACGTGCGGAAGCTCGAACCGAGCCTGTTCACTGCCTCGAAGAGTTGCCGGCGTTCGTCACGCAGGGCGATGAACGACTCGAGCAGCTGCTGCTCGCCGGCAGGCGTCAGCGCAAGCACGGAGACGCGGCCGTCGGTCGGCGAGGTGTTCCGCTTCACGAGCCCGGCCTGCTCCGCGCGCTTGACGAGCTCACTGACGGCTGTCTGCGTCATCGAGAGTTGGCGGCAGAGGTCGGTAACGGTTGACCTCTCGCCGGGCCCGGTCTTGATCGCGAGCAGCAGGTCGTAGCGCTGCGGGGTGAGACCCGTGACCGCCGTGATCTCCTCGCTCCGCGCCAGGAAACGGCGCAGCGCTGACCGGAATCCCGCTGCACTTTCGAGCTCATAGTCGGAGATAGTTCGCATGGGACTAGTTCATCACGTTCCGGCTGGACATTTCCATCATGCCATGATCTAATTTGCAGGCGGGTGGTCGCCCCCAAAGTGCCGCCCGGTACTGGCGGCGCCGGCGGTCGGGCCCTCTCCACCGTCGGAGCCGCCCCTTTTCTTTCAAACCGATGCAGTGATCGTGATGCCGCCGCGCGCCTTCTGGCGTAGCGAAACCTGCACGCTCGGCGCATCGAGGTCGAGCGCCGCGGCGACGTCGTCGCGAATCTGCACGGTGAGCGCCTCGCAGAACACGCCCTGGTCGCGGAAACGCGAGAGGTAGATCTTCAGCGACTTCGATTCGAGGCACAGCCCCTTCGGCCGATACTCGATCGTCGCGTCGTAGAAGTCGGGTTGGCCTGTGATCGGGCACACGCTCGTCAGCTCGTCGCTGACGAGTTGCACCACTTCGACGCCCGGGTTCGGGAATGTCTCGAGGCCGGCGTACGCACTGCTGCCAGCGTGGCCGAGCGCGACGAAGTCCTGCTCCACTCGCCTGAACCTAGCAGGCGATTCGCCACCATCCGCCGTGGTTACACTCATCGGATGCCGACGAGCGAAGAGCGTCTGGTCGAGCTGGGGCTGACGAGCTACGAAGCCAAGGCGTACCTCGCGCTCGTCCGGCGCGACTCGTCTGCGCCGGCCGACGTGGCGCGGCTCTCCGGCATTCCGCGGCAACGCATCTACGACGTCCTGCACACGCTCGTCGAGAAGGGCCTCGCATCGCATCGGCCGGGCCCGCCGTCGAAGTACGCCGCGGTCGCACCTGAGTTCGCGATCGAGCGGCTCGTGCTCGCGCGGCGCCAGGAGCTCGACCGGATCGAGCGTGCGAGCCGCGAGATGATCGAGGCGCTCGCGCCAGCGTTCGCGGAGGGGCAAAAGGAGCGCGACCCGCTCGACTACATCGAGGTGCTGCGCGACAGGGCTGCCATTAACGAGAGATTTGACGAGCTGCAGAAGAACATCGCCGACGAGATCCTGATCTTCACGAAGCCGCCCTACGCAAAGCCCGCGCAGGAAAACACCGAAGGGCTGGCTCTCCTGCGCGAACACAAAGCGCGAAGCGTCTACGAGTACACGGCGCTCGACGACCAGGCGTTCGCCGACGCGGTGCGTGTCTTCATCGATGCCGGTGAAGAGGCGCGTTTCGTCGAGCAGTTGCCGCTGAAGCTCGTGATCATCGACGAGCTGATGGTGATGTTCGGCATGGAGGATCCGGTCGCCGGGGCGGCGGAGCTGACGATCGTGGTCGTGGAGCATCCGGCGCTCGCGAAGATCCTCAAGATCGCCTTCGAGGCGGTCTGGTCGACCGGCCTCACGATCGACGAGCTCGAGAAGCAGCGCGCCGCGGGCACGAAACCGCGCCTCCAGCTCGCGTAGGGCTGATTCGCCAGTCAAGAACTGGCGCGGGGTCCGGTTTAGGTCGGTCGCTCCCGGGGGTAACCACCACTCACAGTGGTGCCAGCTCTCTCTGAACCAGCCCAGTGACACATCCTCGGGAGGACACAACCATGAAGTCAGCGATCCGCGCCGCGGCCCTGCTTGCCGTGGCGATTTCGCTCGTGATTGCCTTTGGAGCGTTTGGCGGGCGATCCGCCAAAGCCGACCCCCTCACCAACGCGAAACACTTCTTCTGGGGGGCCGGAACGCCGCTCGCCCAGACGGCGGCCGACTCGGCCTCCAACGACCTGATCTACCACGGCGGGAACGCCGGCCCCGGCGCGATCGGCGTCCAGACGAAGCCGGCCGTCTACCTCATCTGGTGGGGCCCGCAGTGGGCCGACGGCTTCCAGACAGCGGACACCGACGGGAAGCTCTACTCGAGCAAGACACTCCAGAACTACCTCAAGTCGTTCTTCCAGAACCTCGGCGGTAGCCCCTGGGCGAACATCCAGACCCAGTACTGCAACATGGCACTTCCCGGCGCGACGAGCTGCGTCGGGGGCGCCGGCTTCGTCACGAATCCGAAGGGCCAGCTGAAGGGTGTCTGGACCGACCCGACACCCGTGCCGGATGACATCATCGGCCTCGGCCTCGCCGAGAACCTCGTGGATGACCCGATCGCGAGCGAGGCACAGAAGGCCGCAGCGCACTTCGGCTACAACCCGCAAGCGACGTACATCGTCCTGACCCCGCCGTCGACGATTGCGACGGGACAACCGGTCTACTGCGGGTACCACTCGCAGACGACGTCGATCGACGGGCTCGGGAACCCCGACCGCATCGAGTACGCGTTCATCCCGTGGCAGAACGAGAACTGGCCCGGGATCGGCACAACCGGTTGCGGCATGCACTACGTCAACGCGACGAGTGACGCATTCGGCAACGGCATCTTCGACGGCTACAGCATCGTCACCGGCCACGAGTACGGCGAAGCCGTCACCGACCCGGACAACTTCGTGTCCGACCAGGACGGTTGGAACGACGTCCAGGGCAGCGAGAACGGTGACAAGTGCGCATGGACGGGCACGCAGAACATCGCACTCGGCGGCAAGCAGTTCGCCGTGCAGCCGATGTGGAGCAACGAGGCCTACGACGCAACCGGCAGCGGCTGCGTGGTGGGTAGGTAACGATGAAAAAGATCGCTCTCGCGATTGTGATGCTCGCCGTCTCCATGACGGCGAGCATCGCGCTCGCATCGTCCAGCTCGGTGTCGATCACGACACCCAAGGTCAATTCGTCGATCGCCCAGCACAACACGCCGTACACGGCCGTCGCGGGGACGGTCTCGTTCGCGGCGAGCAACGCGCAGACGTCGCGCTTCTATCTGAGGCGTGACGGGTGCGGCACCACGACCGACTATCCGCACATGAGCCTCACCAGCGGCACCGATGCCGGCGACGGCTGCGGATTGATCCTCAACCAAGTCGGTCCGGTCGGAGATGCAGCGCCTCAGGCTGCATTCACCGACTACCCAGCGAGCGACGGCATCCCGCTGTCGCTCGACGGAACCCAGGCAATCAACGGCGTGATCGCACTCTCGGGCGCACAGGTCGGCCTGGCTGAAGTCAGCGTGACGCTGGAAGCACTGATCGGCGGCCAGGCCGTCACCATCGGGGCCGGCTCCGGCAGCGCAGTGCTCGACCCGACCGGCACCAGCACACCCGTGCCGTTCACGATCGTGGCGAACAACGCGCTCAACGGCTCCGATCTTCAGGCGCTCGATCTGCGCGTCTCGATCCACGGGCCGAACGTGTACAGCGGCTTCGTCGCGCTGAGCGGTGCGTCGTACCTTGACGTGCCGAGCAACACGGCGAGCGTCAACAAGTCGGTCAGCATCTCCGTCGACGATTCGTCATTCTCGTCGCCGATCCAGGCGCGCGTTGATGGCGGAACGTGGAGTGTCGCGATCCCGACTCCTGCGGCTGGCAAGCACACCATCTATGCGGAGTCCACGCAGGGGTTCGATACGTCGGCGCCTGCATCCACGACCTTCACGGTGAAAAAATGACAATCAGGAAGACCATCCTCATCGTCGCCCTCGTGGTCGCCTCCGCATCGCTCGGTGCGGGCTCCGCGACAGGGTCGACCTCTCTGCGTCACCCGCTCTACATGCCCGACGCGCAGCACATTTCGAGCCCGGCGCTCGTGCCGCCTCCGATTTGCTGTGCACCGACCGGCCCGCCGGTCGCCGGTGAGCCGGCGCCGGTGAACATGGCGTACTTCGGCGGCAAGGTGCAAGTGACGCCGAAGATCTACCTCGTGTTCTGGGGTTGGGGACAGTCGGGCGCGTTCGACCACTCGACGCCCGGCATGCCGACCAACGACCCGGACGGCGCGGCCGCTCGCATGACCGCGTTCGTGCAGGCGATGGGCGGCACCGACTGGGCCGGCGTCTCGACGCAGTACTACGAAACGGTCGGCGGTCAGAACGTCTACATCCAGAACCCGTCGAACGTGTACGGCGGCGTCTGGTACGACGACACGAATCCGATTCACAACAACGTCAGCGGGCTCGAGCTTGCGCAGGAAGCGCAGCGCGCAGTCGCGCACTTCGGCGTGGTCGACCTCGACAACGCACAGTTCGTGATTGCTCAGCCGCAGATGTACAACGAAGCGGGCTTCGTCTCCGGCGCGGGCTACTGCGCGTGGCATGACTACACGCAGCCGCAGTACTACCCCGGCGTACAGCCCGGCATCTCGTTCACGAACATGCCGTACGTCTTGAACTCCGGTTCGAGCTGCGGTGAGAACTCCGTGAACAGCGACTACTACGCGGGCCGGCTCGACGGCTTCACGATCGTCATGGGTCACGAGATCGAGGAGACGATCACCGACCCGGGCGCGGAGGACGTCATCAACGGCGTGAACCTCGGCGGTTGGTACGACTACGCCGCCTACGAGAACGGTGACAAGTGCGCGTGGGTCGGCTACAGCGAGGGGCTGCTGCCCCCGTCTGTCGTGCCCGGCGGCGTGAACGCAATCACCGGCAACGACGGGAATCTGTACCCCGTGCAATCACTGTGGAGCAATGACTCCGCAGGCGGTGTCGGCTACTGCGCCGGCGCCGGCGACGACCTTCCGGTTACGGGCTAACAAGCTCCTCTCGGGGGAACGAAGGGGGGCGCAAGCCCCCCTTCGTGTTTCACAGCTCCTTCACACGAGGCATACGTAGCGTCATGGTGGTGCGCCCCCTCACACTGATTGCGATCGCCGTCGTCATGTGCAGTTGCGGATCGCAGGTCGCGGCGACCACCACCCACGCGGCGGTGAAGACGACACCACCGAAGCCGCGCACCGACCCGGCGTGGCTCGCGCTACGGCTCCCGAAAGTGCAGCGCGGCCCCGTGCCCGGCTACGTGCTGATCGCCGACCGCAACAACAACCGCATCCTGCTCGTGTCACCGGAGAAGAAAGTTGTCTGGCGGTTCACGTCACTCCGTGGACCTGACGATGCGTTCTTCGTTCCCGGATGGCACTCGATCGTGACCAACGAGGAGTTCAACGACACGTTGCGCCAGGTGTCGCTGCGCACGAGCCGGGTCGTGTGGTCGTACGGCCATGCCGGCGTGCCCGGTGCGAGCGCGGGTTATCTCGACACGCCGGATGACGCGTACCGCCTGCCGAACGGCGACACCACCGTCGCCGACATCCGCAACTGCCGCGTCGTCGAGCTGACGCGGAGCGGCAAGGTCGCGCGCGTTCTCGGCGGGAGCTGCACGCACGACCCGCCGCACGGATTCGCAAGCCCGAACGGCGACACACCGTTGCCCGACGGCGGTCTGCTCGTCACCGAGATCGGTGGCTGGATCGACCGTCTGTCAGCAAGCGGTCGGCTGCTCTGGTCGGTGCGCTCGCCCGTCTCATATCCGTCGGACGCGCAGCTACTGCCGAACGGCGAGGTGCTCGTCGCGTCGTTCACCTCGCCGGGGAAGATCGTCGAGATGACGCGCACCGGCCATGTCACATGGTCCTTCGGTGCGGCAAGCGGGCCCGACAGACTCGATCAGCCGTCGTTGGCCGTCCGCTGGCCGAACGGGATGATCGCCGCGAACGACGACTACAACCACCGCGTGATCGTGATCGACCCGAAGACGAAGCGGATCGTCTGGCAGTACGGACACACCGGCGTCGCATCGGCTGCGAGCGGCTACCTAAACAAGCCCGACGGCATCGACTTGCTGCCCGCAGCGACGACGGCGCACGGCGTGCTCGCGGCGAAGAAGACAACTGCGAGGCTGCGCGTCACGCGCGTCGGGTCATTGCCGGCGGCAACGTCGCGCATCGCCGCGGTTGCGCTGCCCGGCGGACGAATCATGGCGCTCGGCGGTCTGGTCAACGGCACGTCATCGACGCAGATCCTGAGCGGAACGCCTGGGCATCTCAGGCAGGTCGGCTCCTTGCCAATTCCCACGCATGACGACGCCGCCGTGGTGCTTGCCCCGTACGTCTATCTGCTCGGCGGTGGGCAGGTGACCTCGAGCGACGCGATCGTGCGCGTCTCGCTCAAGGGTCGCGCGCGACACGTCGGCTCGCTGGGTGAACCGTTGTCCGATCTCGGCGCGACGACGATCGGTAACACCGCGTTTATCGCGGGCGGCTACACCGGCGCGAAGTATGCAACGGGGATCCTCGCGTTCCATGGTGGAACTCCCAAGCTCGTTGCGCGACTGCCCGTCGGATTGCGCTACGCGGGCGTCGCTGCGTTGGGCGGCAAGCTCTACGTCGCCGGCGGTGTGAGGCCGACGGGTGTCGACAGCAACGCCGTTTACTCCTTCGACGCGCGAACGCACACGGTGCGGCGTGTCGCGACGCTCCCGGCTCCCGTTGCCCACGCACCGCTCGCCGCACTCGACGGTGCGCTGTACCTGTTCGGCAGCAGCTCGATCTTCCGCATCAACCCGAGCGGGTCGGTAACAGTCGCAGCTCACATCGCGACGCCACCGAACGCGGCAGCGGTGACGATCGGGAGCGCGATTTACCTGCTGGGCGGCGACGGCTCTGCCGCAGTACAGCGGGTCGCCATACTGCATGCATGAGCTGCACGCATCTCGATCAGATCCAGATCACCGAGTTACCCGCGGAGATCGAGGGTTGCGAGGACTGCCTGAAGATCGGCGGCACATGGGTGCATCTGCGCATGTGCGAGATCTGCGGTCACATCGGCTGCTGCGACAACTCGCCGAACAAGCATGCGACCGCGCATTTCCACGAGACGTCGCATCCGATCATGCGCTCGGCCGAACCGGGCGAGGACTGGTCGTGGTGTTACGTCGACGAGCTCGCGTTCGAGCTTGGCTAATGACCTGTAGCTGAGAAGTGCATGTAGTCCTTGGTGTCGCCGGACCACGAGCCACCCCAGCCCCAGCCCACCGAGACGAACGTGTTCAACACGAAGTTCGTGACCATCCCCTTGCGTAGCGGCGTGCGCTTGACGAACGAAAGCGCGGTCTTGTCACGCGTCATGCCGCAGCCGACGTAGGGATTCTCGACCGGGTCGATGTCGACCGCCTCACCGTAGGCGTGCTCCGACCAGTGCCCGGTTCCCGTGCCGCCCGAGCACGGAGACGGAACCGCCTGCCGGCATTCCATCGACGCCGTGATGTCGCCGTCCGTCGGTCTTCCCTTCACCGGGCCGTACTCGTCGGAGAAACGCATATGCCGGATTGGGAAGCGCGCGGCATAGAGCTTGCGAAAGACGACGGTCAACGGCCGCACGGCCGCACGATTCACCACCAGCTGACCTGGATGCGCGCGGTTGTCGAACCCCCAATACGTGACGTGCAGAACGCGCAACCCCGAGAAGCCGACGGGGCAGCCGGAGTGCCACTCGCCTGCCGAGACGATCGCGGCCTGCGTCCTCGTGCCGACGGGCGAAGCCCAGCTCGCGAACGCCGGTGCGTGATGCGCGGTCACGCCAGGAGTGTGTCCAGACCCCGGGTCAACCCAAACCGCCCCGGCAGCGCGCGAATCGCCAGCAGCGTGCCGTCGACGTACGGAGCGGGTGTCGTGCCAGGGTCATGGCGAAGCGTCAGCCGTTCGCCCGCGCTCGCAAAGATCACCTCGGTCGAGACGACGAATCCGGGTAGCCGCACCGAGTGCACGCGGTCCCACTCGACCTCACGGTTGCGTACGGCCGCCAACCGCTCCGCGAGCTCGCGTGCAGTTCCGCTCGGCGCATCAGTCTTCGTGTGCTTTGCGTAGTCGACGATCTCCCACATGTCGAAGTGCTGCGCAGCTTCGGCGGCGAAGCGAAGCACGAACGCTGCGGATAGCGAGAAGTTGCCGGAGGCGATCACACCGGCGTCGTTCGCCCGCGCGAGTGCGTCGATCTCGCCGTAGTCCTCCGCCGAGAGCCCGCTCGAGCCGATGACGACGCTCACTCCGCGTTCAAGCGCTGCGTGCACGTTCGCCTTCACCGCATCGGCGTGCGTGTAGTCGACAAGCACGTCGGTCTCGACGGCGTCGAGCGCGTCCGCAACCGTCGGGTACTCACCCGACCGCGAGATGCCCGCGACGAGCTCGAGGTCGCCGGCGTCTTGGATCGCTTCGACGATCGCGCTGCCCGTCCAGCCGGTGTTACCGGCGACGGCAACGCGAATTACGCCAGCCTCTGCCAGACGTTCTCGAAGAGCTTCCGCGCGCCTCGCCACAGAAGAATCTTGCCGCCAAAGTCAAGGACGCCGGCGCTGAACACCTTCGCGCCGCTCCAATGCTCGTAATACGTCATCTCCGCCGTGCGACCCGCCCCGAAGAGGTCCGGGATGTTGCAAAGCACCTGCACCGTCTCCGGGGAGGACTCCGCGCGTGCATCGATCTCGATCCCGTAGATCCCGAACTGGCTGCCGTTGTGCCAGCCCGTGCCGGCAAACGCCCAGGGTGCGGCGTCCGCACCGACGACGGTGAACGGGGCCCGCCGCTGGCCGCGATCGCTCGCCAGGTACTGCACACCGCAGAGCGCGGCCTCGGGGCGTCCGAGCTCGCGCCACTCGTTGATCAGCGTGAGCGTGCTTTCTGGCCGGTCGACGCGGCGGAAGAAGTTGTTCGCCGACATGAACAGCAGGTTCCCACCAAGGTCGCGAAATGCCTCAATCGTCGTGTACATCCGCGATGTCACGTACTCGGTATGACCCGGAAACACGATCAGGTCGTACGCGGCACGCAGGTCGTGCGGTGTCGCGAACCGCTCGATGTCTTCGTCGGCGTACATGTCGACGACCGTGCCGGTTTGCGCGAGCCACTGGTAGAACGCGAGGTCGTAGCTGCGGTAGCGATACGGCACGCCGCGCGTCGAGTGGGGTCGCGTGAGGTCGGACTGGTTCGTCTTCCAGTGCGCGTACCACGTGTCTCCCCAGCCATCACCGTTCGCGTCGAAGAAGTTGTACGCACCCCACGTGCTGGTCGGAACCATCGCGGCAACGCGCGAGATTGGGTTCAGCGGGCGGATCACGAGTGGCGCGAAACCGACGCGACCGTCGTCGGCCGTGATCTGTGCCGCGTACACACCGGACTGCCAGTCGCCCGGGATCGAGATTGGGATCGGCGCCGGCGCATTCGGGTTTGCCGACCAGTCGATCACCATCGGGTCGCCGACGGGGACACCGTTGATCACGTTGTTGACGTACGTCGGGAACGACTCAGGACCGCTCCGGATCATCTGCACCGTCAACGTCTTCGCATCCGATGCGACAACGAGCGGCAGCGCATCAGTCGGGCGCGCGCTGCGCGACCCGAACGCGGCGTCCACTCCGAGTACGCGCGCGACAACGTGCGCACGTTCTACGTGGGCGCCGTTCTGCGCCGTCACCCTCAAGACGTACGTGCGGGCGGGCATCGTCGCGGCCGGCGTCCAGTTCAACTGATGCGGGCCCGGGCCGAGGGTGACGGATTGCTCGCCGATCGCCGTTTGGGCGCCTGCGGCGGGCAGCTCGGACGCAACGCCCTGCCCGGTCTCGAGCACGTCGAGCGTGACCCGCGAGCGCCGGCCCAGGCTGAAGTGGACGCGCGCCGTCGGGCGGGTCGGCCCGAGCGTGGCGAGCGAATGCCCGTCACCGGCGAACGGCCTGCCGCCGTTCGTGATCTGCAGGCCTCCGAGCAGGCGGGTCGCGCCAAGCGCGCGGCCGCCGAGACCCAAAAGCCCCGCAAATGCCGTCCCCCCGACCGCCAGGAGCCGGCCGCGTGTGCCGCTCCAACTCATTTGACGGTCGAAAGGGTAAAGGAAGCGCTGATTTTTCCGCGCAGGTGGCGTCTTAGGATGAGGGACCCGTCAATACGGAGGTGGAAGGTTGGCACGGACGATTCTGATGATCGGCACGCGGAAGGGAGCGTTCTTCCTGGAGAGCGGTGCCGATCGGCGCGACTGGCAGCTGCGCGGCCCGTATTGCGAGGGCTGGCCCGTCTACCACATGACGCGCGACGACATCACAGGCGCGATCTATGCGGCGGCTGCGAGTGAGTGGCACGGCTCATCGATCTGGCGCACGGCCGATGACGGCGAGACGTGGTCGCAATCAAGCGAAGGTCTCGCCTACGACGAGGCGAGTGGCAAGAAGATGACGAAAGCCTCGACGATCGCCGCACGCAACGGGCGCGTGCTCGTCGGGGTCGAGAATCCCGGCATCTTCACCAGCACCGACGGCGGCGACACGTTTTCTCTTTTGTCGACCCTCGCAGGGCAACCTGCGAGCGACGTCTGGGACGACCCGGCCAACCAGCCGCCTGGTCATCTCGGCATCTCGGGCATCGAGCTCGACCTCGATGACGACACGCGCTTCTGGGCGATCGTGCAGGGCATCGGCATGTTCGAGACGGCGGACAGCGGCTCGACGTGGACGCCGCGCAATCGCGGGTTGCGCGCAGACTGGCCGCGCGAGCACGAAGAGGTCGGGTTCTGCGTCCACAAGGTGGTGCGCTCGCTCGCCGACCCGAACCGCATGTATCAACAGAACCACGTCGGGATGCATCGCAGCGACGACCTCGGGAACTCGTGGACGGAGATCACCGAAGGACTGCCGACCGAGTTCGGCTTCGCCGCGGCAACGCATCCCCACGACAAGGACACGTTCTACGTCATCCCGCTCGACCCCGGCCACGGCCGCTGCATGCCGGATGGCCATGCGGCGGTGTGGCGCACGCGCGACGCGGGCTCGAGCTGGCAGCGGATGGATGCGGGCCTGCCAAAAAGCGACGCGCACGTCGGCGTACTCCGCCAAGGAATGACGATCGACACGCACGAGACGCCGGGCGTCTACTTCGGCACGAGCACCGGTCAGGTCTTCGCGAGTAACGACGAAGGCGATTCGTGGAACGAGATCGCGAGTTACCTCCCGCCCATCTCGTCCGTGAGCGTGTCGATCCTCGACTGATGGCCGACCTCCACCTCCCCACCACGTTGCTGCCGCTGTTCGCCGGCCTTCCGCGCCGGCTGGACGTGGAGGCAACGACGGTCGACGAGGCGATCGAGAAGCTCAACGACCAGTGGCCCGGCTTGCGCGACCGTCTGTGCGAGCCGGGCCCGCTGCTCCGCCCGCACATCAACGTGTACGTCGACCGCACACGCGGCGACTTGGGCACGCAACTCGACGAGCGCTCGCGCGTCGACGTGATCGCGGCGATTTCGGGCGGCTAAACGGGGACAGGCAGGTACCTGTCCCCACTGCGTAGGAGTTGCCTAGGTATGCTTCGCCGATGCCCAAGAAAGCGTACTCGGCGAGCGAGGCAGCGACTGCGCTCGGGATCAGTCTCGACACGCTGCGGCGCTGGGACAAGACCGGCCGCATACGCGTCACGCGCGACGCCGCCAACCGCCGCATCGTGAGCGCCAAGGAGATCGATCGCCTGCGAGGCGACAACGCAGGCGCGCACCTGAGCGCGCGCAACTACTTCAACGGAACAGTCACGAGCATCGAGGTCGACGGGTTGATGGCGCAGGTCGAGCTCGTCGTCGAAGGCCCGCTTCGCCTGGTCGCGGTCGTCACACGCGATGCCGTCGAAGATCTCGGACTGAAGGCGGGCATGCGCGCAGCGGGAGTCGTGAAGTCGACGAACGTGATGGTGCAGAAGTGATCCGGCTCCTGGCCGCAGTGCACCTCACGGTGTTCGCCGCTGCATCGCTGACAAACGTCTTTCCGCTGATCAACCGCGCCGCGACGTACTCATTCGGCGGCTCGAACATGCTTGCCGCACAGATCGAGCAAGGCGCGCCTGCCGACGTCTTCGCCTCGGCAAACACGAAGCTCCCGGCGCAACTGCACGCGAAAGGGCTCTGCGACACGCCTGTCGTCTTCACGCGCAACGCCCTCGTAATCGTCGTGCCGCGCAAAAACCCTGCACACATCCGCACGGTTGGCGATCTCGCGCGCCGGGGAATCAAGGTCGACGTCGCAGCGGCCGGCGTCCCGGTCGGCGACTACACAACGAAAGTGCTCCGCACACTGCACCTGCTCGCTGCGGTGTCGAAGAACATCGTCAGCCGCGAGACGGATGTTCGCGGCGTCCTGACCAAGGTCGCGCTGGGAGAGGCTGACGCCGGCTTCGTCTATGCAACCGATGCAAGGACCGTCTCGGCGAAAGTGCGCGTCATCCAGCTTCCCGCGCGGGCGGAGCCGACGATCAAGTACGCAGCGTGCGTCGTGACCTCGTCGCACCACCACGCGGCGGCGCAGGCGTTCCTGACCGCCCTGCTCGCCGCTCCCGCACAGCGCAAGCTGCGCGCGGCCGGCTTCCTCGCGGCGCCATGAGTCGCGTTGCGGTGTGCGCCGCGAGCCTCACGGCGCTCGTGTTCTTGCTGCTGCCGATCGTCGCGATCTTCGCGCACACGTCTCCCGCCCATCTCGTGCACCAGCTGTCGAACCCGGTCGTGCGCGATGCATTCATCGTCAGCTTGAAGACGAGCCTGCTGGCGCAGCTGTTGATCGTTCTCTTCGGCACGCCGACCGCCTACGTGCTCGCGACACGCCGCTTCCCCGGTCACGCGGTCGCGGTGACGCTCGTCGAACTGCCGCTCGTGCTCCCGCCCGCCGTCGCAGGCATCGGCTTGCTCGCCGCGTTCGGCCGGGTCGGGCTACTCGGCTCGAGCCTGCACGCGCTCGGCGTGACCCTCCCGTTCACGCAGAGTGCCGTGACGATTGCCGTCGCCTATGTCGCGAGCCCGCTCTTCGTCCGCCAGGCGATCGCCGCCTTCGAGGCGACCGACCCGAATCTCGCAGCTGCGGCGCGAACACTCGGCGCGGGGCCGGTACGCACCTTCTTCCGCGTCGTGCTGCCGCTCGCACGCGGCGGACTGATCGCGGGACTCGCGCTTTCGTTCGCGCGCGGGCTCGGCGAGTTCGGCGCAACGATCATGTTCGCCGGCAGCCTCGAACACGTCACGCAGACGCTGCCGCTCGCGATCTACGCCGAGTTCGACCAGAACTTCTCCGCAACGCTTGCGATGAGCGGTGTCCTCGTTCTGATCAGCGCCGTCCTTCTACTTGCACTCCGAATCGGGCTTACATGGCAACGCTCCACCTCGACCACGTCACCCTCGCTCTTCGGTCTTTCCGCCTCGAGCTGACGCTCGACGTGCGCGGCACGATCGCGCTCGTCGGTCCCTCGGGCGCGGGAAAGACGAGTGTGCTGCACGCGATCGCGGGCCTGCGGCGCATCGAGAGCGGACGCGTCGCCGTCGACACGGAAGACTGGACGGCGCTACCGCCCGAGCGTCGCGCCGCCGGTCTGGTCTTCCAGGACTACGCCCTCTTCCCGCACCTGAATGTGCGTCAGAACGTCGAGTTCGGCGGGCCTGCCGGCGACCTGCTGGAGCGACTTCGGATCGACCACCTCGCCGCCGAGCGCCCCGCGAAGCTCTCCGGCGGCGAACGCCAGCGCGTCGCCGTTGCGCGTGCACTCGCGCGCAACCCGCAGGTTCTGCTGCTCGACGAGCCTCTGGCCGCACTCGACGCGTACACCCGCACCGAAGTGCGCAGCGAGCTTCACGAGTTGCTCGCGACGCTTGACATCCCCGTGCTGCTCGTGACCCACGACTTCGAAGACGCCGCCGCGCTCGCACACCAGGTCGGCGTGCTCATCGAAGGCAAACTGCGACAGCTCGGGACGCCGGCCGAGCTGGTTGCGGCGCCCGCCGACCCCTTTGTCGCGTCGTTCACCGGCGCCAACGTGCTCACCGGCTGGGCCGCTCCCTCACTCAACGGATCGACGCGCGTCAAGCTGGCCGACGGAACGGAGATCGCCACCGCCGACGCGGCACACGGCGAAGTCGCGGTTGCCGTCTATCCATGGGAGATCACGCTGAGCACGACAGCGCCGCACGACTCCGCGCTGAACGTCATCCATGCGCCGATCCGCAGCGTCGTGGAGCTGGGCAACCGCGTGCGCGTCACGCTCGGGCCGGTGAGCGCCGAAGTCACCGCCGAGTCGGCGGCGCGCCTCGGCCTGCGCCCCGGCCAGGACGCCTACGCGTCGTTCAAGGCGACCGGGACGCGCGTGCTTTAGGCGATCAGGCGGTCGACCCCATCGAGCAGTTCCCAGTTCGCGCGCAACGCATTCGTTGCGGTCGCGAGCGCAGCAGGGTCGTTGACATCGCCCAGCCGCTCGGCTGCCTGCCGCGCGTGCTCGTCGTCGAGCGTCGAGTGCACGCGGAAGTACGTCGTCGCGGGCTCGTCGCCGGCGAAGCCGTAGTGCGCGCGCAGCCCGTCGAGTTTCGACTGCGCCACAGGCGGCTGCAGCGACTCGAGCGAATAGAGCACCGCGTTCACGTCGTTACCGGTACTCGCATCGCGCAGCGAGTCGACGAACGCCTGCGTCTCGACCGTGGGCTCGTCCCGCGTGCCGCCGATGCCGTCCAGGAACGCGTCCCACAGCTCGACGTGCGCGGCTTCCTCGCGCGCGTGCTGCTCGTCACCGTCGCGAGCGGCGAGCTCGGCGAGCGCGACGACCGCGTGACGGTACTGCCCTGCATAAACGGCGAGCTGCTCGCGGGTGAGCTCGCCTGCCGACCACCGCAGATAGAAGGGGTGGCGGAGTGTGTTGAGGCGCTCGCGCTCGGCGTCGAGCTGCTCGATGAGAAGTGTCATATGCGGAACCTACTGCTGCAGAGCATTGAGCGCAGCAAGAGCCTCATCGATCGTGCCGACGATCGAGCCGCCCGACGCGTTGATGCAGCCCTCGACGAACAGGTTCAGGCGCTGGCCTGTCCGCAATGAGCGCAGATCGGTGAGCAGGCCGACGATGCCCTTGCGCCACGGCTGCGTCTGCATCAGGGCGTGGAAGATCCCGATCTCACAGGCGGTGCCGTCGTCGACGAGCAGGCCGTCGAGGATCGCCAGCATCGCCTCCGCCTGCTCTACCCCCGCGCGGTCCTTGGCGAAGATCCCGTCCGGCGAGCGGTCATCCTGGTCGAGCGTCTCCTCGTGCGGCACGAAGACGACGTGCCCCTCGGCGCGCAAACGACGCGTGCAGTCGTCGATGAAGTCACGCTCGTAGGGCGTGAACAGGGGCGCAGCGAAGTAGATCCGCATTAAGTGACCTTAACCCGGTAACGGCTCGGCCCATAGGCAGTCTTTGAGATATGGACGAGCCTCGCCGCTATGGCCGCGGCGCATTTCTGGTGGTGGTGGCCGGCGGCCTGTCGTCGCTCGCGTGGGCGACGAAGGCGAGCAACGTCTTCTCGCCGCTCACGTCGAGCTTCTCGCAGCTCGTCGGCAACCTCTTCCCGATCGGCGGCTGGCGGATCTACACGATCTCGGGCTCAATGCCGGACTTCAATCCGAAAGTCTGGCGGCTCGAGATCGGCGGGCTCGTCGAGAAGCCGGTGAGCCTCGACTATGCCGCGCTACAGGCGCTGCCGCGCGCCGAGCAGATCTCGACGTTTCACTGCGTCACGGGCTGGACGGTGAACAACGTGCATTGGGCGGGCGTGCGCTTCAAGCATCTCTTCGAGCTCGTGCAGCCGTTGCCGACGGCGAAGGCGATCCGCTTCGACTCGCTGGAGATCCCGTACAACGACTCGCTCACCGTTCAGCAAGCGCTGCTGCCCGAGGTGATGCTCGCCTACGAAATGGACGGCGCACCGCTGTCGCGCCCGCACGGCTCGCCTGCACGCGTCGTCATTCCGGAGATGTACGGCTACAAGGGCGTGAAGTGGCTGACGAAGATGGAGTTCGTGCCCGAGCAGCCGACCGGCTACTGGGAAGGGCTCGGCTACGACCAGAACGCGTGGGTCGGGAGGTCGAACGGCTATTCGTCCTGAGAGGCTGCGGCGCTTTGGC
Organism: Gaiellaceae bacterium; assembly: GCA_036496645.1. GTDB lineage: Bacteria > Actinomycetota > Thermoleophilia > Gaiellales > Gaiellaceae > PALSA-600. The sequence continues at coordinate 56,402 of DASXKU010000033.1, read as the reverse complement.
CGCACCGAGCGCGCGATGCACTGGGTACATGCGAGCGCGTTCGTCGTGCTGCTCGGATCCGGGCTGTGTCTCTACCTGCCGAGTTTGGCGGAAGCAGTCGGTCGCCGGCCACTGCTCAAGGACATCCACATCTACACCGCGCTCGCGTGGGCGAGCGCACTCGTTGCCGTCGTCGTTCTCGGCGACAAGCGCGCGTTGCTGCGCACCGCGCGCGAGCTCGACGAGGTCACCGAAGACTCCCGGCTCAACAAAGGGCAGAAGATCAACGCGATTCTCACCGCCGCGTTCGCTGTGCTCTTCAGCGTCACCGGCTTCCTGCTCTGGTACGGCGAGCGCGACACGCGCTTTCGCTTTGCGAGCACTCTGCTCGTGCACGACTGGCTGATGTACGTGTCGTTCATCCTCTTCGTCGGCCACTTGTTCCTCGCCGTGATCTACCCGAAGACTCGACACTCGCTGAACGGCATCACGCGCGGCTGGGTCGACACCGACTGGGCGCTCGCGAACCACCGCACGTGGGCCGAAACTGAACTGCGTTTGAGCGAAGAGGCCGCCGGTAACGTTCCGCGGCGGTGACCCAGCCCACACGCCTCGGCAACGACATCGTCAATTTCTTCGCGGTCGAGGAGGGCGGGCGCTGGACGCTCCTCGACGCCGGACTGCCGGCGTTCTGGCCACAACTCGAGCAGCACGGCATTCGTCCCGAAGCGGTCGAAGCGGTCGTGCTGACACATCCGCATTCCGATCACGTCGGCGTCGCGGAGCGGCTGCGCACGCACGGCGCGCGCGTGTACGTGCACGAAGCCGACCGCGATCTCGCGTTGCATCCGAAGCCAATCACCGGGGAGCGCTCGCTGCTGTCGTACTGGCGCTACCCGACCGCCTGGCGTCTCAAGTCACGCTTTGCGCGCCACGGTGGATCGAAGCCCAACCCGATCGGCGAAGTGACGACGTTCGTCGACGGCGAGCAACTCGACATTCCCGGGCGTCCGCGAATCATCCATACGCCCGGCCACACGGACGGCCACTCGGTGCTGCAACTCGAGGACGGCACGCTGTTGCTCGGCGACCTGCTGTGCACCTGGAACCCGCTCACCGGCAAGCGCGGGCCGCAACTGATTCCGGCCGGCCTCAGTAAATCGTCCGCGCAGATGCTCGCGTCACTCGACAAGCTGGAGCCGCTCGACGCGCCGACGATGCTCTTCGGGCACGGCGAGGCGTGGCATGAAAGCGTTGCTAACGCCGTAAAAGTCGCGCGCGCTACCGGCGCGACCTGATGCAGATCCGGTAACCGAAGCCCGTCAGCCGCTCGACCGTCCGCAACCCGGGATAGAAGCTCGGCTGCTTCAGGTCGAGTTCGACCGTGAAGCCGGCGTGTTCGAGCTCGCGTCGTAGCTCGGTGGACGTTCGCAGCCCGATGTGCGTCGGGTTCTGCGCGAGCAGGAAGTCGTGCGCCTTCATGCGCTCGATCACGTGCAAGGGATTCGGCGTGTGGATCGACAATGTCCCGCCGGGAATGAGCACGCGACGCGATTCGACCAGCATCCCGCGCAGCGTCTCGTCGTCGAGATGCTCGGTGACGTCGGCCGCAACGACCTTGTCGAAGCTCGCGTCCTCGAACGGCAGGCGTGCGGCGTCGCCGACCTCGAAGCGCAGACCGGGGAACCGTTCACGCGCCTTCTCGACGCCAAGCTCGGAGAGATCGACGCCGACCGGGTCGCAGCCGAACGTCGAGAGGTAGTGCACGATCGCGCCGGCCGCGCTGCCGATGTCGAGCACGCGGTCGCCGGGCTGCGGGTCGACGAGCAACCTCACGTTCTCCAGCCGCATACGCGTCCACGGCGTCATGCGCTCGTACTCCGACGCCATCGCTTCCATGAAGTCCTCGTCGTACTCGGCACTCGCGCCGGTCTTGATGAAGCCGAATCTCATGCGGACTCGTACACCGCCAGAGTTCTGTCGGTCACGGCATCCCAGCTGAAGCGCTCGCGCGCGCGTTCGCGACCTGCGGCGCCGAGACGCGCACGCAGTTGCGGATCGGCGAACAATTTCTCGACGGCGGCGCGCAGCGCCGGCGCATCCCGCGGCGCAACGAGGATCCCCGTCGTCTCGTCGACGAGCTCCAGCAGCCCGCCGCCGGCTGCGGCGACGACCGGCCGCCCGTACGCCATCGCTTCCGCTGCCGCGAGGCCGAAGCCTTCGCGCTCACACGGTGCAACGAGCAATGCCGCTCGCTCCAGCAGCCGATTTGCCTCGTCCTGCGACACAGCGCCGAGCCCGTTCGGCACGAGGCTGCGCAACGGACCGTCACCGGCGACGACGAGGTTCAGATCGCCGAGCGCCTCGACCAGCGTGTCGATGTTCTTCTCGGGCGACAGACGGCCGAGATACAGAGCCTCCGGCGGATCCGCGGGCGTGCCCGGCGCGTCGGGGATCGCGACACCGTTTGGGATCACGACGACGTTCGCGACACCCGCAGCACGCATCGCTGACGCGACCGTCTCCGACACGCAGATCACTACTTTCGCCGGGTGCAATAGACGGCGGACGAACCGCGGATGGTGTCGCGCCAGCTCGACGTCGGAGAAGCGCCCCGCGCTCCCTGAGCCGTGCAGCGTCACGACGAACGGCTTTCCTGCGAAGCGCGCGACGACCGCGGTGAGCAACCAGTGCGCATGCACGAGATCCGCGCTTCGCGCAGCGCGGCGTGTTGCGCGCACCATCGAGAGCAGCATCGGCACGGCTGCCCACGGTCGCCGCCGCACGTTCGCCGCAACGCCACCCGCAAGCCCGCCGGCGACGACGTCGACGTCGATGCCGCGCGCGCGCAGATGCTCGACGGCGTCCGCCACGAACCGCCCGGCGAAGTCGTCCGGCGTGCGCGGCCAGGACGTGGTGACGACGACGACCCTCACGGGTCGCGACGCTAGCGCAGTTCGGTGTGGCGCTGGCGGAGCGAGGAGAGCTTCGACTCGAGCTCGTCCGAGAACTCGCCCAGTTTCGCCTGCCGAGTGCGCACGAGCTCGAGCTGGCGGGTGACGAGCGGGATCGCCGCATCGACGATCGCGAGGCGCTCCACGTCGCTGGTCGATTCGGCCCACTGGTCGCGCAACGCAGCGCGAGCCTCCTCCGCTTCCGCAAGCTCAATCAACTCGTCGAGCGAAAGGCCGAGCAGATCACGGAGGCGAATCAATTCCTGCAGCCTGACGATGTCGGCTTCGTCGTAGTAGCGGTGGCTGCCTTTCGCGCGCGATGCGTCGCCGCCGAGCAAACCGCGCTCTTCGTAGTAGCGAATCGTGCGCGTCGTGACGCCGAGGCGCTCCGCCACTTCACCGATCCGCAACTGGCGCTGCATTGATGCCGTCATGCCGCCTCCTCCACGGGCTCGACGCCGATCGCGCCTGCCGCCGGAACGGTACCGGCCTCGTGGTGGTATTTGCCACCGCGCAGCAATGAAGCCAGCGCAGCGACAAGACACGACACAATCGCAAAGACGAATGCATAGATCAGCGCCGTGTGGAACGGCGACGCAATGAGGTGCGGGAAGAACTCCCGGCCGGTCAGCGCGGCGCTCTGCCCTGCGGGCAGCGAGTGCAGCACGTGCGGGCCGAGCAGTGTCGCCATCGGGTTGTAACCGAGGAACGACGCAAAGAGTGTCGCCACCGGCGGCAGGTGTGAGATGCGCGTCGCGTCGGCGGCCGGCACGCCGTGCGCAACGAGACCGGTCTGCAACGTGTGCGGCAGCGCCGAGGCGAGGCCGACGATCATCAGCGTGAAGAAGACACCGATCGACAACACGCTCGCGGAGTTCTGGAACGTCGCGAGCATGCCCGCGCCGGCGCCGCGCTGCGTCGGCGGCAGCGAGTTCATCACCGCAGCGTTGTTCGGAGGTGCAAACAGCCCCATGCCAATTCCCTGCACTACGAGAATCAGTGCGAACCAGATGTACGAGAAGTTCACGGGCAGCAAAATCAGCAGCCCGAACGAGAGCGCTGCGATCAACATGCCGCCGGTCGCGAATGGCCGCGCGCCGAAGCGGTCCGACAGCCAGCCCGATGCGGGGCCTGCCACGAGGAAGCCGGCGATCAGCGGCAGCATGTAGATGCCGGCCCAGAGCGGCGTCTGCGCGAACGCGTAACCGTGCTCGGGCAGCCAGATCCCCTGCAGCCAGATGATCAGGATGAATTGCAGGCCGCCGCGGCCCATCGCCGCAAGCAACATTGCAATGTTGCCGGCCGAAAACGCGCGGATGCGGAAGAGCTCGAGGTGGAACATCGGCTCCTCGACGTGCACCTCAATCCAGCAGAACACGACGAGTAACGCCAGGCCGCCGAGCAGCATCGACAGCACGAACGGATTCGTCCAACCCATATCGTGACCGCCGTACGGCTGGATGCCGTACGTGATGCCAATCATCACGCCGACGAGACCGAGGGCAAACGTGAGGTTGCCCCACCAGTCGATCTTCGCCGGTCGCCGCTCACCCGTCTCGCGTAGGGACCTGTACGACCAGAACGTCGCGACGATGCCGACCGGCACCGATACGAGAAAGACGAGCCGCCACGACACCGGCGCGAGCACGCCACCGAGCACGAGCCCGAGGAACGAGCCGGCGATGGCCGCGATCGAGTTGACGCCAAGCGCAAAGCCGCGCTGATTCGCGGGGAACGCGTCGGTGAGGATCGCGTTCGAGTTCGCGAAGACGAGCGCGCCGCCGACACCCTGACCGACGCGCATCAGGATCAGCCAGATCGCCGCCGCGCTGCCGTGCATCCATGTAACGGAGAGCAGAATCGAGAACACGGTGAAGACCGCGAAGCCGAGGTTGAACATGCGCACGCGGCCGTAGATGTCGCCGAGCCGTCCGAGGCTCACGAGCAGCACGGCCATCACGACCATGAAGCCGAGGATCAGCCAGAGCAGGTAGCTCGTGTTCCCCGGCGCGAGCGGGTCGATGTGGATGCCGCGGAAGATGTCCGGGAGCGCGATCAGCAGGATCGAGGCGTTGATCGTCGCCATCAGCATCCCGAGGGTGGTGTTCGAAAGCGCCACCCACTTGTAAGAGATGTCTTTCAAAAGCGAGTCCCCATTCTTACGTCAGCGTCAACTTTACCACCTTCGGCTCGCCCAACGTGATTTCGGCCTCCGCTCCGGCCTCTTCGATCGGCCACCCGAGCGCGTCCAGGAACGGCTCGACCGGATCGAGGAAGCTGATCTGCGGCGTTCGGTAATGCATGGGAATGACGACGCGCGGGTTGAGCTCGCGCAGGATTGCGACGGCTTCTGGGACTGCGGTCGTCGGCCCACCACCCACGGGAAAAACGAGAACGTCGACGTCGCCGAGCGCGGCGCGCTGCTCGGGCCGAAGCGCAGGCTGGCCGAAGTCGCCGAAGTGCGCAAGGGTGACGCCGTCGAGTGCGAAGCGGAAGATCACGTTCGCACCGCGTTGCGTCCCCGCAACCGCGTCGTGCTCGGACGCAACGCCGATCACTTCGCCGACCGGCGATTCGTGCGTGCCGGCGCTCCTGATCACGACGGGATCGCCACCGACACGCTCGACTGCGTTGTGGTCGCCGTGGTCGTGCGTGACAAGTAGAAGGTCCGCCGTCACATCTGTAACGGCGGGGTAGTGCCATTGCGGCGATTCGATCTCGCCGAACGGGTCGATAAAGATGGAGTGCTCGTTCCCGCGCAGCAGGAACGCGCTTTGGCCGTACCAGCGGATGTTCATGACGCCGAGGCTACTTAAGCGTCTTCAGATACGCGGCGAGAGCATTCAGCTGCTGCGGCGGGATGATCCCGCCCCAGTGCGGCATGCTCACGATTGGCGCCCGGCCGATCACGCTGCCGCTCTGGATCACGGCGATGATCTTCGCGTCGGTGTTGAACTCTTGTCGGAAATCTTGGCCCGAGAGCGGCGGGATCGTCTTGTCGGCCGAGAGCGGGTTGGGCACACCGCCGAGCCCGTTCGGACCGTGACAGTTGATGCAGCCGTCCGCCACGTAGAGCGACGCCCCTTCGACCGCGAGTCCCTGGTTCTGCGGGATCGCCGGCACGGTTGCGGTCGGGACCGCGGGCAGACCCGCGCGGATGTACGCGACGAGGTCGTCGACCTGCGTGTTCGAGATGACCGCGCCCCAGACCGGCATGTACGGCCGCACCGGGTTCGACGACTCGCCGAGACCGTGGTCGATGATCGACCGCAGCCTGGCCGCTGTCAGTGTCGTCTTGAGCGTGTCGAGCGCCGGAACGTATTGCGACACACCGCCGGCGCCTTGAGCGCCGTGACAGCGCGCACACGCGAACTGCACGAAGATGTGCGCGCCCGAGGCGATGTGCGGGTCGACTGCAGCCGCGGACGTCGTGATCCCGGCCGCCTCCGTCGCATGCTTGGTGTCCCGCCCGAAGAAGAAGCCGAAGATGACACCCGCGACGGCCAGGCCGACGGCGATCATCACCGCGAGCGCAGTCGCGGCCTCCACGCTCCAGTCACGCTTCTCCCTCACGATCTGCGGAGTCTGCGACGCCCGCGCACCAGTGTCAGCGGTAGTTCCTACCGAAGAATGAACAGCCCGCCGACGCCTAACGCGAAGACGACGATCGCGGCGATCGAGTCGGGGCCGAGCCGCCAGCGGCAGTGTTCCGGCCGGCCGATCACGCCGAAGCCGTAGATCGCGGTCAACCCGATGCCGAGCGCGCCGAGCCACGCGTTGGTATCGCCCGCCGAGGGCAGCACCGGCTTCATTGCGACGAGGTCGGCGACCAGGAAGAGGCAGACCTGGAATGCGTTGCCGCCGAAGATGTCAGCAATCGCGAGTGAATTGTCTCCCAGCCGCACCGCGGCGATGCCGGAACTGATCTCGGGCAGCGCCGTCGCGAGTGCGAGAAGCGTCGCGCCGAAGATGACGCCGTTGATGCCGGCGCGATTCGCGAGCGTGTTGCCGGTGTTCGCGAGCAGAACACCTGCGATCAGCGTCACGGTGCACGCGGCGCCGAAGAGCAGCGCGATCGATGCCGTCGAGGAGCTCGCATACGGGTGTGGCTGACTGTCGGGCATCGGGTCGCGGCGATGGCGGCGTCCCGGCTGCGCGCCGGGCATCTCGACCTTCCAGCGCGGGTCCTTCCGTGAGCGGTTGATCAAATAGAGGCCAACCGTCCACACGACGACGATCGCGAGCGACGCGGGGCTGACCACGCCGCCGATCGCGACGCTCGGCCGCAGCAGTGCGCCCATCAGCACGCCCGAGACGACGATCATCACGAGCAGCGCTTCGAGCACCGGCGTGAGACGTCCGACGAGATAGGTCAGCGGACGCGCGGGGCCGGCGGCGATGTCGCAGAGAACGAGCACCATCGTCTGCATCGCGATGCCGCCGATCAGGTTGCCGGCCGCGAGACCGAGGTGGCCGCCGGCCGCCGCGGTGACAGTGATCGCGATCTCCGGCAGGCTGCCCGCGATCGAGAGCAGCAGCAAGCCGCCCAGGTCTTCGCCGAGCCCGAGCCGGGCGTCGAGCGCGTCCGTTGTCTTGGAAAGCAGAACCCCAGCGCCCCAAGTCGCTACCGCTCCCGCGAGGAAGACGAGCACGACGAACGGAGTCGCGAGACTCCCCATCGCCGTCGAGTATGCGCGCCTAGGCGGATGTTGACGGTCGCCCGGTGGCGACGAGCGCGATCGCGCCGGACGCGAGCAGCACGAGCGCAGCGATCAGCATGCATGCGTGCAGCCCCGAGCCGAACGCGCTCTCGGCGGCTGAGATCACTTTGGAGACAACTGCCTCGTTGCCCTTCGCCGCGGGGTTCTGCTTGACGGCTGCTTGTGGCGTCGCAGGCACTCCTCCATGCGTGACGGCGTTGATCACGAACCCGCGGAAGCCCTGCGGGATGCCGATCTCCTTCAGCTTGCGCGTAAGGCTCGCGTTCAGCTGCGCGTTGACGATCGCGCCGAGCACTGCGACACCGAGCACGCCGCCGAGCTCGCGGCTCGTGTTGATCGTCGACGCAGCGGTGCCCGAGCGCTCGGCGGGAACGATTGCGAGCACCGCGGCGGTGACAGTGACGAGTGCGAGCCCGAACCCGACCCCGACGATCGCGAGCGCGCCCGCAAGGAGTGGCACCGACGGGTGCGGGTTGAGCAACGCATCGACAGCGAACATCCCGCCGCCCGCGATCACACAGCCGGCGACCATCGGCTCGCGCGGCCCAATACGTGCGGTGATTCGCCCGGCGCCGATGCCGGCGACCGCCATCGCTGCCGCCATCGCGATGAACTGCAAGGCGATCTGCCAGCCCGAGAAGTTCGCGATCAGCTCGAGGTAGAGCGACGTGAAGAAGAAGACGGCGAAGAGCGCGAAGTTCGTTCCGAAGGCGACCAGGTTCGCAACGGCGAAGGCCGGAATGCGCAGAAGCTGAAGGCGAAGCAGCGGATCGACACTGCGCGACTCGACGAGGAGGAACAGCAGCGCACTCGCGACGGCGACGACAAAGAGCAGCACGATCCACCAGCGCGTGAAGCCCACCGACTCGCCTTCGATCACGCCGAAGCTCGCAGCAGTCAGCGAGACGACGCTGATCACGAGCCCTGGTATGTCGAGCTTGCGGCCGACCGGGTCTCTACTTTCGGGAACCACCCGCGCTGCCAGGACGAACGCGACCACGCCGAAGCCGAGGTTGAACCAGAAGACTCCGCGCCAGCTGGACGTCGCGACGAGTACGCCGCCGAGGATCGGGCCGATCGCGAGCGCGACGCCGGACACCGCCGTCCACACACCGAGCGCCCGCGCGCGCGGCCCGGGCTCGGGATAGATGTGGCGGATCAGCGAGAGCGTTCCCGGCTCGGAGCCGGCGGCGCCGATGCCCATGATCACGCGCCCGGCGATCAGCATTTCCGTCGAATGTGCGAGCGCGCCGACGAGCGAGCCGGCGCAGAAGATCGCGAGCCCCGCGAGCATCACGCGCTTCCGGCCGAGTAGGTCGCCGAGCGTGCCGCCGGTGAGCATCAGCGCGGCGAAGCCGAGCATGTAGCCGTCGACGATCCACTGCAGACCGCTGACGCCGACGCTGAAGCTCGACTGGATGCTCGCGAGCGCGACGCTCACGATCGTGTTGTCGAGGAACGTCAGGAAGAGCACGGCGCAGACCGCCGCGAGCGCCAGTTCTTGAGGGTGCTTCAACCGCAAGTCCACCCGGCGAGTCTCCTCGAAAGGGCGGATGCAGGGGGACTGTCCCCCGCCTGTCCCCCACTTCACTTTCTGTAGCTACTATGGCGCTTGTGAGCGACCCAAGGAGCGTGAACGTGGCGGAGAAGATCCTCCTCATCCCCCTCGACGACACCGTCGTCTTCCCGAATATGACCGTGACGATCCCGTTGGACGCGGGCGACGAGAGCATCGTGTTGCTCGTCCCGCGCCACGAGGGCGAGTACGCCAAGGTCGGCACGGTCGCCGAGATCACCGAGCGCGGCCGGATGCCCGGCGGCGCCGAGATCCTCACCATCAACGGCCTGCACCGCGCGCTGATCGGCGTCGCGGCGACCGGCCCCGACGGCCGTCTGTATGCCGAGGTGGAAGAGCACCCCGACGAGACGCCGCCGCCGGTCAAGACCCGCGAGCTCGAGACCGAGTACCGCGCAGTCGTCGCAGAGATTCTCGAGTTGCGGAACGCGGACTCGCGCGTCGGCGACTTCCTGCGCATGGTGCGCGAGCCCGGCGCGCTCGCCGACACCTGCGCGTACGCGCCCGACCTCACGTTCGAACAGCGCGTGCAGCTGCTCGAGACGCTCGATGTGGTGGAGCGCCTTGAATTGGCCCTCTTATATCAACGCGAAAGATTGGCAGAGCTACAGGTTCGCCGCCGCATCCGCGACGACGTCGAGAGCGGAGCGCAGAAGCAGCAGCGCGAGTACTTCCTGCGCCGCCAGATGGAGTCGATCCGCAAGGAGCTCGGCGAAGACGACGCCGCCGTCAACGACGACTACAAGCAACGCATCGAAGAAGCCGGCATGCCGGCCGACGTGCGCGAGCAGGCGGAGCGCGAGCTTTCACGCCTCGAGCGCATGGGCGAGAACTCCGCCGAGTCGTCGATGATCCGTTCGTACCTCGACTGGCTGCTCGCCGTGCCGTGGGGTAAGGCCTCCGACGAGAAGCTCGATCCCGCGCACGCACGCGAGATCCTCGACACAGATCACGCCGGTCTCGAGGATGTGAAGGACCGCATCGTCGAGTACCTCGCCGTGCGCAAGCTGCGCGAGGAGCGCGGCATCGCCAACGACAAGAAGTCAGGCGCCATCCTTACTCTGATCGGCCCTCCCGGCACCGGCAAGACGTCGATCGGCGAGTCTGTCGCACGCGCGCTCAACCGCGAGTTCGTGCGCATGTCGCTCGGCGGCATCCGCGACGAAGCGGAGATCCGCGGACACCGGCGCACGTACATCGGCGCACTGCCTGGGCGCCTCGTGCGCGCACTCCGCGACGCCGGAACGATGAACCCGGTGATCCTGCTCGACGAGGTCGACAAGGTGGGCGCCGACTGGCGCGGCGATCCGTCTGCGGCACTGCTCGAAGTGCTCGACCCCGCGCAGAACCACTCGTTCCGCGATCACTACCTCGATGTCGAGCTCGACCTGTCGCAGGTCTTCTTCATCGCGACCGCGAACGTCGCCGAGACGATCCCGGACGCGTTGCTCGACCGCATGGAGGTCATTCGCTTCGACGGCTACACCGTCGACGAGAAGGTCGCGATCGCACGCGGCTACCTTTTCCCGCGGCAGCGTGAGCGCAACGGGCTCACGGAGGACGAAGTGACCGCGTCCGACGACGTGCTGTTCAAGGTCGTCGACGAATACACGCGCGAGGCCGGCGTTCGCCAGCTCGAGCGCGAGCTTGGCAAGCTGCTGCGCAAGGCGGCGATGAAGATCGTCGAAGGCGCTGCTTCTGAGAAAACCGTGGCACCGCTTGCGGTCGACGAACCGTTCGTCCGCGACGCACTCGGTCGCCAGAGGTTCTGGCACGAGGCCGCCGAGCGCACAGCCGTGCCCGGCGTCGCGACGGGTCTCGCCGTCACCGGAACCGGTGGCGACGTGCTCTTCGTCGAGGCGTCTCGCATGGACGGCGACGAGCGGCTGGTGCTCACCGGCCAGCTCGGCGACGTGATGAAGGAGTCGGCGCAGATCGCGCTCTCCTGGGTGCGCGCACACTCCGACGAGATCGGTGTCGACTCCGACCGTGCGCGCGGCGCGTTCCACGTGCACGTGCCGGCGGGCGCGATCCCGAAGGACGGCCCGAGCGCAGGCATCACGATGACGACGGCACTCGCATCGCTGCTCAGCGGCCGGGCGGTGAAGCACACGGTCGGCATGACCGGCGAGGTCACGCTGCAGGGCCGCGTGTTGCCGATCGGCGGGCTGAAGCAGAAGGTGCTCGCCGCGCATGCCGCGGGACTCACCGAAGTGATCATCCCCGAGCGAAACCGAGCCGACCTCGACGACGTCCCGAAGGATGTCCGCGAAGCGATGACATTCCATCCGGTACTCAGCGTCGACGAAGTGCTCGAGCTCGCTCTCGAGCCGGCAGCAAAGGCTCATGCGCTGCAAACGCTGTAACCCGGTGCCGGAGGAGGTCCGCCGCGCGGCGGGCCTCCTCGAACGGCGCTGGACGATCTCGATCCTCTACGCATCGAGCGAAGGCGCCGAACGTTTCAACGAGTTCCGCGATGCGCTCGTGCGCGTGCCGCCGGCGACGCTCGCCGCGCGGCTCAACGACCTCGTGCTCGCAGGTTTTCTCGAACGGCTGGTGCACGACACGCGCCCGCCCACCGTCGAGTACCGCTTGACCGCAGTCGGACGCCGGCTCGAGCCGGTCGTGCGTCAGCTCGTCACGCTCGCCAGTTAAGGCGGCAGGGCGGCGCCGGACCTAGAGGGGCCGGGCCGCCGCCCCACCCTCGCGACCGGCTTCTCGACGTCCGCCTGCGGCAGCGGGTTCGTCGGCGCCAGTCGCTGGGCCGAGTTTAGACGCGTTCGAAGAGGGCAGCCTGCCCTTGGCCGACGCCGACGCACATCGTGGCGACCCCGAACCGTTCTTTGCGGCGTTGGAGTTCGTGCAACAGAGAAACGGCCAGCCGCGCGCCGCTCATGCCGAGCGGATGACCGATGGCAATCGCGCCGCCGTTGACATTCACGCGCTCCGCGTCGATGTTCAAATCTCGTATCACGGCGAGCGACTGTGAAGCAAACGCCTCGTTCAACTCCCACAGGTCGACGTCTGCGGCCGCGACACCCGCACGCGCGAGCAACTTCTGCACTGCAGGCACCGGGCCGATGCCCATCACGCGCGGATCGACCGCTGCCACTGCAGAAGCGACAAAAACCCCGAGAGGTTCCACGCCGAGCTCGCGCGCCTTTTCTTCCGACGCGACCACGAGCGCGGCCGCACCATCGTTGATCCCCGACGCGTTCCCGGCGGTCACCGTTCCGCCGGGCCGGAAAGCGGGCTTGAGGGAAGCAAGCTTCTCGGCGGTCGTGTCGGGCCGGGGATGCTCGTCCCGCGTGACGTCACCGACCGCGACGAGCTCGTCGGCGAAGCGGTCGGCTGCGTCGGCGGCAGCCCAGCGCTGTTGCGAGCGCAACGCAAACGCGTCCTGATCTTCACGCGACACGTCCCAGCGCTCGGCAACGTTCTCGCCGGTCTCGCCCATGCTCTCGAGCGGGAACAGCTCTTCCATTCGCGGATTCGGGAAGCGCCAGCCGAGTGTCGTGTCGTACACGGTTCGATCACCACGCGACCACGCCGCGTCCGGCTTCGCCATCACGAGCGGCGCGCGCGTCATCGACTCGACACCGCCGGCAACGAAGAGGTCGCCGTCGCCTGCGATGACCGCGTGACTTGCACCCACGATCGCGGCGAGACCCGACGCGCACAGGCGGTTGACGGTGACGCCTGCGACCGACTCGGGCAGGCCAGCCAGCAGCGCCGCCATCCTTGCAACGTTGCGGTTGTCTTCGCCGGCCTGGTTTGCACAACCCAGCCAAACGTCCTCGATCTGGTCGGCCGGCACGCCGGCGCGTTCGACCGCCGCCCGCACGGCGACCGCGGCCAGATCGTCAGGCCGCACGTGCGCCAAAGCGCCTCCGTAACGACCAACCGGCGTCCGGACGGCGGAAAGAATGACGGCGCGCGGCATCCGTACGAGGGTAGTCCACTCGCGGCACACTGCCGCGGATGCCGCGGATCCTGCTCGCCGCCGGTACTGCACTGCTCGCGATCGCGATCATCGTCGCGGTGCTGCTGCACCACGGTCCGTCGCGCGCGACCGAGGTAACGGTCAGCGTCCCGGCGCGCACGACTACGACCACGACCACGACAACAGCCACAACGACGATCGCGCCACCACCGGCCGCGCCGTTCTCCTGGCGCGGGGCCGGGGCGATCGTCGTCCACCTCGGTGCGGTCGGCCCAACCGAGTTGGGCGATGCCCTGCGTAGCGCAGGTTTCGACTGGGTCGCCTTGTACCTAGGCGGCCCCGACGACCCGGTGACACCGGATCCCGGCTCGCTCTACCGCCTGCGCCTCGCCAGCGGGCTTCCCGTCGGCGGGTGGAGCGTGCTCGGCGAGGACCCCGCGGGTGACGCGGCACGCGCCGCGAGCGTGGTGCAGCAGGATGGGCTCGCGTTCTACATCGCTGACGCGGAAGAGCCGTACGGCTACACCGACGTCAGTGGCCTGAGCGGCGCGCGCTACGCCCGTTCGGAGCAGTTTGTGACGGCGTTTCGCGCTGCCGAGCCGTCACTGCCGGCGGGCCTCTCGTCCTACTGCCGCCCCGACCAGCACGACCTCGACTGGGGCGCGTGGGCGAGCGCCGGTTTTGTGTTCCTGCCGCAGGCGTACGTCAACGACTTCGGCGCGGCGGTCTCACCATCCGCCTGCGTCCTCGGAGCAGCGAAGTGGTTCGCAGCGGCGAACGTGCATCCCACCGTCGGCAGTTATGCGGGAACGCGCGGACTCGTCTCACCTGCACGGTTCGTGCATCTGCTCGTGCAGGCGCACACGACCGGCTTCTCGATCTACCCGGCGGAGGTCGGCATGACCCCGCAAGGCTGGGAGACGTACCGGAACGCGATTACCGCGCTCGGCATCGCTAAACGACCATAGGTTCCTCAGAGGAACCCCAGAGGAACCTCAGAGGATCGCGCGCGGGTACATCCGCGCCGCGACGGCCGAGGTCAGCGCGAGGAAACCGATCACGACGGCGAAGTCGATCCAGAGCGTGCCGCCGGTCGAAACGCCGAGCATCAGCTGACGCATCCCGTGCACCTCGTACGTCAGCGGGTTGACGCGCGCGAGGATCCGCAACCAGTGAGGCATGATCGACAGCGGGTAGAGAGCGCTCGACGCAAAGAACAGCGGCATCATCACCATCTGCCCGATGCCCATGAACCGCTCGCGTGTGCGCACGAGGGCGGCGAGCGTCATCGACAGACACGCGAACCCACCCGTCCCAACGAGCAGCAACACCAGCGCACCGAACAGGTCGATGACGTTCCAGCGAATGTCGATGCGCGCAATCGCAAGCACGGCGAGCAGCACGACGGCCTGCGTGAACGCGCGCACAGCGGCGCCGCTCGCTTTGCCGAGCACGATCGCGAGCCGTGGCGTGGCGGTTGCGAGCAGACGCTGCAGCTGACCGACGTCGCGCTCCCAGATCACTGCAAGCCCGAAGAAGATGGCGATGAACAGCGCGGCCTGCGCCATCACGCCGGGTGCGAGGTACGCGCGGTAGTCGTGGAAGCCGCCGGCAAGCAGACGGTTTCGGCGCAGCGCGGTGCCGAACACGAACAGCCAGAGCAGCGGCTGCACCGAGCGCGTGAGGATGTCGATGTTGTCGTGGCGGAGCTTGCGCATCTCCGCCCAGGCCATCGCGGCGACACCGTCGCCGACGCGCTTAACCGAGGCGACGCGAAAGCCGTCTGCTGGCGCGAGTGCCACGGAAGCTCCCTCCTTCGTCGTCGAGCGACCTGCCGGTCGCTTCGGTGAACACGTCCTCCAGCGAGTCGGCGGAAAACTCCTCGCGGAGCTCGTCGGGCGTGCCGCTCGCGACGATCGATCCGAGATCCATGATCGCGATGCGACCGCATTGGCGCTCGGCCTCTTCCATCATGTGGGTCGTCACGAGCAAGGTCGTCCCTGCTTGTTCACGCAATGAGGCGAGCCGCTCCCACACGAGCCGGCGCGCGGTCGGATCGAGGCCAACCGTCGGCTCGTCGAGGAACAGAACCTCCGGCCGGTTCAACAACGCGGTCGCGACCTCGAGCCGGCGCAGCATGCCGCCGGACAGCGTTCGCCCGAGCCGATCGAGGAACGGGTGCAGATGCATCGCCTCGATCGCCTGGTCGATGCGCTCAGGTCGCTCGCGCCGGCTCACTCCCGTCACGCGCGCGTAGAACTCGAGGTTCTCGCGCGCGGTCAGCGCGCTGTCGATCGAAATCGCCTGCGGCACGTAGCCGATCGCCGCGCGCACGCGCAACGCGTCGCGGCGCACGTCCAAACCCGCGACCGACGCCGAGCCACCGGTTGGCGGCAGCAGCGTGGTCAGCACGCGCAGCGTTGTCGTCTTCCCCGCGCCGTTCGGGCCGAGAAGCCCGAATACCTCACCAGGCTCTACGTCGAAATTGATGCCGCGCACGGCATGCACGTCCCCGAAACGCACGACGAGGTCACGAACCGAGACTGCCGTCACCGTGCGATCAATTCCCGGCTCGTCTCGCGCAGCGCGCGCGCCGCTTTGCCCGTAAGGCGCACGAGCTCGCGCCGCTCGTTCGGCTGCAACGCGTCGAGCACGTCTGCGAAGAACCTGCGGCGCTCGTCGGCCACGGCCGCTGCGACGTCGGCACCGCTGGCGGTCAACACGACGACCGCCACCCGCCGGTCATCCTCCAACCGCCGCCGTTCGGCCAGACCCGACGACTCGAGACGGTCGACCAGCCTGGTCGCCGTCGTCTCGTCGACACCCACCCACGTCGCCAGTTCCCCCACACGCAGCTCGCCGTGCTCGGCGAGCACGCTGATCGCGCGCAGCTTGGTCGGCGTCAGGGATTGGGCCTCACCGCCGTGCAGCGACGTGAGGAGACGCCGGTCGCGCAGCATCGAGCCGAGCTCGTACCAGCAGCGGGAAAGCTCCTCCGCCAAAACGTCGCGCGCCGACATACCTGCACCTTACAGTAACTGCTGAATACAGGTGTTTTTGCCCTTTACGCTACGACGTCGACGGGCGACGAACCGGCCAGGCCGGAGACCGCCTTGCCACCGCGCGTGACGTCAACGGACGCCGGCGCACCGAAGCGCAGCCAGAGATCCTGTTCCGCGAATGTCTTCGTCTCGCCGGGGCCGAGCGTGCCTTCGAACAGCACCGTGCCGCCGGCCGTCCCGCCTGCGCGGACGATCAACCAGCAGCGTCCGCGTGTCGCCCGGACGACGAGGTTCGACGCTGTCTGCGTGGTGGTCGTGACCTGCGCAGACGGCGGCGTGACGAGCGCGGGTTGCGGCGCAACTTGCTGCGCCGGTGGTGCAGCCTGCGCGGGCGGCGGCAGCTTCGTCGAGTGCGACGACACCGCAGCCCACAGGACAAGCGCAAGCGCACCCGCGACGAGTGCGACGCCAACGATGCCACGCACCGGCAGGCGACGCGGGTGCGGCAACCCAACCGGCTCGATCTCGTCGAGCGGCGGCGGCACGTCTTCCTCGAACTCCGCAACGAGACCGTCGGCGTCGAGTCCGAGCGCGCGCGCGTACGTTCGCAGGAAGGCGCGGGCGTAGGCCCACCCCGGCAGCGCGTCCAGATCGCCGCGCTCGAGCGCCGCCAAGTACTTGGTCCGGATGCCCGTTTCCCGCTCAGCGTCGGCGAGGCTCCAGCCTCGCTCAGCTCGCGCCGCAGCGAGACGCATTTCGAGCTCGTTCACGGCCCCGTCAGTGTACGAAAAGAAGTGGAAACGCAAGGGGTGCGTAAAGACTTCAACACGGACGGGGGAGGATGGGAGCGGGCGGCGTAGGCTCGGAGTGCCCACGAGAGAAAGGATCGAACCGTGCTTACTCCGCGCTCGCGTCCCCTGCTGGCAATCGGCGCCGCGCTCGCCATCGCCGCAGTGCTCGCCGGAACCGGCGATGCGACCACATCGGACACCGCCCCGTCCAACACCGCATCCCCTACGGTCACCGGGACCGCCCAGAAAGGGGACACGCTGACGACGAACAGCGGTAGTTGGGCTGGGACGACGCCAATGACATTCACGTACGCCTGGGAGCGCTGTGACTCTTCGGGTGCGTCGTGCTCCGCCATCGGCACCCAGACAAACCAGACCTACACGCTTCAATCGGGGGACGTCGGCCACACGGTACGGTCGAGTGTGACCGCAACGAACTCGGCCGGCTCGGCGACCCAGCTGTCGAATGCGACAGACGTCGTCAGCGACACGTCTGCACCGGCGAACACGTCCGAGCCCAAGATCAGCGGATCCGCGACAGTCGGATCCCAGCTGACCGTGTCGAACGGCGCGTGGTCCGGCTCGACGCCGATCACGTACAGCTACCAGTGGCGTCGCTGCGACACGAACGCCCATAACTGCTCAGACATCAATGGTGCGACCAGCCAGAACTATTCAGTGGCCACCGACGACGTCGGGCACACAATCCGTGCGATCGTCACCGCGACGAACTCCGCCGGTCACAATTCGGCAACCGCCAACGCATCGGCCGTCGTGGGTGGCGTCGGGCCGGCTCTTGTCTCCGCACCGGTAGTAACCGGCATAGCGACGGAGGGCCAAACGTTGAGTACGACGACGGGAAGCTGGTCGGGAGCAACTCCGATCACGTACACGTACCAGTGGTACCGCTGTGACGGAAACGGCAACAACTGCAATGCCATCTCCGGCGCCACGGGCTCCAAGTACGTCCTGGTCAGCGCCGATGTCGGGCGCAGGATTCGGGCGAAGATCACCGCGACGAACAGCACCGGGTCGAACGGCGACAGCTCGAACGCCGTCGGCCCCGTGACAGCAGGTGGCGCGGGCTGCGTTCTGCCGGCGGCAAACGTCTCCAGCGCGGATCGCTTGACTGTGGCGTCGGTGAAGTACAGCCCGTCGCTCAGTCACGGCCGCGAGCCGGTCTCCGCGACGTACAAGGTGATCGACCAGAACCAGTGCGCCGTGAGCGACGCGCTCGTCTACGTGGTTGGCCTGCCGTACAACTGGATGCTGAAGGTGCCCGAGGCACGCACCGGTGCAAACGGGCAAGTGACACTCACGCTGACGCCGACGAGGGCTGCCCCGCTGCGGGGCGCGCTCGTCATGTTCGTCCGCGCGCGCACGCCGCAGGGCAACTTGCTTGCTGGGTCGTCGACCCGGCGGCTCGTGCAGCTGCTACTCCGCCCGTAATGGAGGATAGGGGCGCGGGTCTCACGATTCGCGCCCCTACTCCGTTACAGCTCACGTGACAAGCGAAGCAGCAGTCGCACCTCGCAGCGCAAACCTTGCCGCCCCACTTGCCGCGCTCACGGCGGTCACGCTCTGGGCGTCGGCATTCGTCGGCATTCGCTCTGCGGGTCACCACTTCTCGCCCGGCGCGCTGGCGCTCGGGCGGCTGCTCGTCGGCACAGCCGTGCTCAGTGCGCTCGCGCTCTACCGTCGCGAGGCGCTGCCGCAGTGGCGCGACCTGAGGCTGATCCTGCTGTGCGGCGTCCTCTGGTTTGCGACGTACAGCGTCGTGCTGAATGCCGCCGAACGGCGCGTGGACGCCGGCACAGCGTCGCTGCTCACCAACACTGGGCCAATCCTGATCGCGGTGCTTGCCGGTGTGCTGCTCGGCGAAGGTTTCCCGCGAAAACTGATCATCGGCTGCGCAGTCGCATTCATCGGTGCGGCCGTGATCGGCGCCGCGACGTCGAAGAGCGGCATCGCACCGAGCTGGGGCGCGATTCTCTGTGTGTTTGCGGCCGCGGCATACGCAGGCGGCGTCGTCTCGCAAAAGCCGGCACTCGCGCGCGTCTCCCCGCTCACGGTCACATGGCTGGCGTGCACGACAGGCATGGTCGTCTGCCTACCGTTCATGGGACAGCTCGTGCACGACACGCGCAACGCACCGGCATCATCGATCGGCTGGGTCGCGTACCTCGGAGCCGGTCCGCTCGCGCTCGGCTTCCTGGCGTGGGCGTTCGCGCTCAGGCGTTCGACCGCCGGCCGCCTCGGCGTCATGACGTATCTCGTGCCGCCGATTGCGATCCTCATGGGCTGGGGGCTGCTCGGCGAGGTGCCGCCACGCCTTGCATTCGTCGGCGGGGCGGTCTGCCTTGCGGGCGTTGCGTTGTCGCGACGCTGACCACCGGTCAGCACGTACCCTGCAGCGCATGAGCGCAGCCACCATCACAACCAATCACGGCTCGATCGACATCGAGCTCTTCGACGGTGACGCACCAAAGACCGTCGAGAATTTTCGCAAGCTGGCAGCCGACGGCTTCTACAACGGCGTCATCTTCCACCGCGTGATTCCCGACTTCATGGTTCAGGGCGGGGACCCAACCGGAACCGGATCGGGCGGCCCGGGTTACCAGTTCGAGGACGAGTTCAACGACCAGCCGGTTGCGCGCGGCGCGCTCGCCATGGCGAACGCCGGCCCGAATACGAACGGCTCGCAGTTCTTCATCGTCACTGCCGACGCATGCCCGTGGCTCGATGGGAAGCACACGGTGTTCGGCCGCGTCACGTCGGGCATGGACGTCGTCGACGCGATCTCGAAGGCCGAGACCGACGCTCGCGACAAGCCGACGGCGGATGTCGTGATGGAGTCGGTCGTCGTCACCGACGCGTGACCGAGCCTGCGGAGCACGGGCAGCCGACCGAGATCGTCTGCCCGCACTGCAAAAAGACGTTCAGCGCCGACCTGATGGAAGGTTCGGCCGAGCGCTACCGCGGCTTCAAGTGCCCGCATTGCCGACTGTTCGTGCCGGCAGCGCGCAGTGACGACAACAAGTAGCGGCAGTCTTTTGATCTGGCCTATCCGGTAGCGCTGGGCGCCGCTAGGCGCGTGGCGCTACTCGGCGAGAACGCTGCCTACATGCAATCCCGAAGCGCCTGCGCTTCGGGAAGGCTTTCGAGCTTCTTGAGCGTGTTGTTCTCGATCTGGCGGATGCGCTCGCGCGTGACGCCGAACGCCTTGCCGACCTCTTCGAGCGTGCACGGCTGGCCGCCGGTCAACCCGAAGCGCAGCTCGATCACCTGACGCTCGCGTAGCGGAAGCGAGGCAAGTGCCGTCTCGATGTCCGAGCGGCGCAGCGTCAACGACGCAGCCTCGTCGGGTCCCTCGGTGTTCTCGTCTTCGACGAAGTCGCCGAGCTCGGAATCTTCTTCCTCACCGATCGGCTTCTCCAGAGAGACCGGATGCTGCGCCATGCGCAGGATCTCGCGCACCTCCTCCGGCGTCATCTCGAGCTCCTCGGCGATCTCGTCCGGCCGCGGCTCTCTCCCCAGACGCTGCACGAGCTGGCGCTCGATGTGCACGACCTTGTTCAGCTTCTCGACCATGTGCACCGGGATGCGAATGGTGCGCGCCTTGTCGGCAATCGCGCGGGTGACCGCCTGGCGGATCCACCACGTCGCGTACGTCGAGAACTTGTAGCCCTTGCGGTAGTCGAACTTCTCAACGGCGCGGATCAGGCCGAGCGAGCCCTCCTGGATCAGGTCGAGGAAGCTCAGCCCGCGCCCCAGATAGCCCTTCGCGATCGAGACGACGAGACGCAGGTTCGCCTCGGTCATCTGCGTCTTCGCGGTCATGTCGCCGCGCTCGATCCGCTTCGCCAGATAGACCTCCTGGTCGGCGGTGAGCAGCGGGACCTTGCCGATCTCGCGCAGATAAAGACGCAGCGAGTCGAGCGACGGCTCGACAGTGAGATCCAGTTTCGGCGCCGGCGTCTTGTCGTCTTCGACAAGCGGCTGCTCGTGCGGCAGGCGCTTGTGCTCTTCGCCTACGACGAGCTCGATGCCGTGATCGATCAGGTACGTCGTGAAATCTTCGACTTGCTCTTTGGTGAGCTCGACTTCCTCAAGACCTTTGACGATTTCGTCGTAGGTGAGAACACCCTTCTCTTTCCCCGTCTCAACAAGCTTGTGCAGTTCTTCGATGTCGGGAAGAGCAATGTCGACAGTGAGCACCTGACCACGACCTCCGGCATTCGCGCACTTGACGGGACACCAACGAGGAGCCGGTCGTTCGTGACGCCCTCTCCCGGCTCACCCTCGAACGCGCGTGACAATACACAAGGATTCACCAAAGCGACGCGAATTTTTTTCGGTTCCGAAACGCCAACGGCCGGCATGAGAGCCGGCCGTTGAAGTCTCGCCGCAGGAATGGTTGCCGTCAGTCCCGGGAGAGTCTGGCTCCCCTATCGGCAGGTGCCGCAGGAACCTTGAGGCCACCTTTTCATTCCAGGGATCGCTTGATCCATCCCCGTTCGGTGGTTGATTCAGGCGCTTGACTACGCTCAGAGCGGAAATGCCGGGCTTTGCCGATCGCATCCGCCAGGGACCGCCGCTCGTCGCCGACGGGGGGATGGGCGTGCTCGTCTCGGCAGCAGTGCCGGGGCTGCGCTGCCCCGAGGAGGCGAACCTGCGCGCGCCGGACGCGGTCGTTGCCGTCCACGTGAGCTTCATCAACGCGGGCGCCGACCTGATCGAGACGAACTCGTTCGGCGCGAACCGTCACAAGCTCGCCCAGCACTTTCTCGAGGACGACTTCGAGCGCATCAATTCTGCGGCGGTGAAGCTCGCCCGCGACGCACGCGAAGTGAAGGGCCGCGACGTCTTCATCGGTGGGTCGATCGGTCCGCTCGGCGACATCGAGCTGCGCGAACAGGGTCACGTCGAGCTCTTTGCCGAACAGGCGCGCATTCTCGAGGGCCGCGGCGCGGACCTCTTCATGCTCGAGACGTTCTACGACCTGCACGAGCTCGAGCTCGCGATCGAAGCGGTGCGATCGGTGTCGAAGCTGCCGATCGTCGCGCTGATGAGCTTCGACGCCGAGGGACAGACGCTGGCCGGCGTGCGCGCGCGCGACGCGGCCGAGCGGGCACGCGCGCTCGGCGTCGACGCATTCGGCGCGAACCATGGGCGCGGCCCCGCTGCCGCACTGACGGCGCTCGCCGAGATGGGTGAGGGCGTTGCGCTCGCCGCACTGCCGAACGTCGGCCTCGCATCGATGGCCGGCAACCGGGTCGCGTTCCCGCACGCGACACCCGATTACTTCGCCGAGTTTGCCGCGCGGGCACGCGCGCTCGGCGCGCAGCTGATCGGCGGCTGCTGCGGCACAACGCCCGCGCAGATCGCCGCGATTCGCGAAGCGGTAGACGCAGGCCGCGAGGCGTCGCGCCCGACGCGCGCACACCAGCGCGACGAGCCGGCCGAGGCGCGCTCGCACGAGCAGCCGACGCAGCTCGCCGAAAAGCTTGCGGTCGGCGAGTTCGTCATCTCCGTGCAGCTCGACCCACCACTCGGCGCGAGTGTCGCCGGGCTGTGCGACGCGGCACGCCAGATCCGCGAGTCGGGTCTCGCCCACTTTGTCGACGTCAACGACAACCCGCGTGCCCGTGCACGCATGAGCGGCGTCATCGCGTCGTCAGCGATTCAGCGAGACGCCGGCATCGAGACGATCCCGCACCTCACGCCACGCGACCAAACGATCAGCGGTCTTGAGTCGACGCTGCTCGGCGCACATGCGGTGGGCTTGCGCAACATGCTCGCGGTGACCGGCGACCCGCCGGAGGCGGGTGACTATCCCGGCACGGGATCGGTCTACGACGTCGATGCGATCGGGCTCGTCGAGTTGATCGCACGCCTGAACGACGGCGTCGATTTTCACGGCCGTGCAATCGACCAGCCGACGTCGTTCTTCACGGGCGTCGCCGTCAACCCGACCGCCGACGACCTCGAGCTCGAAGCCGACCGCTTCCGGCGAAAGGTCGCCGCAGGCGCGCAGTTCGCGATGACGCAGATCCTCTTCGACCTGAGTTATCTCGAGTCGTTTCTCGAGCGCATCGGCGGCTCGCCGGTGCCGCTACTCGTCGGGGTCTGGCCGATTCGCTCGCTCGAGCTCGCAGTGCGCGTGCACAACGAGACGCCGGGCATCGTCGTGCCCGAGCACGTGCAGGCGCGGTACCGCGACGCGGGCGCCGACGCGGCGCAGGTCGGCGTGGAGTTGGCGCGTGAACTGGTCGCCGGTGCGCGCGAGCTCGCGGCGGGCGTGTACGTGATGGCGCCGTTCCGCCGCCCGCTCGGCGTGCTCGACCTTTTGGCTTCGCTCTAGCAACTGCCGGTCGAGACCGGCCCGCGGATCTTCTGCAGGTCGAGGCGAATTGTGTGCGCGGGGATGCCGTACCCCGCTGTCGTGCCAACCTTTGCCGCGAAGATCGTCGCCTCGACCTGGCCCGCACCGTTCACGGCTGGGCCGCCTGAGTTGCCGTGGCGCACGAGCCCGCTGAGTGCGGTGACCTCGCGCAGAGAACCGTCGATGATCGCGTCCCCCGTCACGCCGATGCGCCCGGCCCGCGCGTCGAATGGCCCGTCCTCCGGAAAGCCGAGGATCGCGACGCCGTCGCCGCGCTGCGGTTCGACCATCGTCAGCGGTCGCGCGTCGAGCGCCGGCACGCGCAGGATCGCGACGTCCTGACGGCGATCGACGACGAGCGCCTGTGCGGGATGACCATCGACCTTGATCCCGTTCGCACCTGCGATCACGTGCGCGGCCGTCACCACCTCGTGTTGCGCGACCACCCAACCCGAACCTTCGACACCGAGCCCGCATGCAGTGGCGAGGATGCGCACGACACTGCCGCGTGCGTTGCGCGCACCCGCCGACTGGAGCACGCCCTGGTTCGGCGGCGTCGTCGGCGGCTCGGGGCCGGTCACGGAGGGCAGCGGGTCGACCCGATTCAGCGCGCTCAGCACGGAGCTCGGGGGCGCGACACGGTTGAGGCGGGCGAGGATCTTCGACTGCTGCACGTCATGGCGCAGCGTCGTCTGGCCCGGAACGTCGAGCAAGACCGCACCGAGCACCCAGACGAACGCGACGCCAATCGCGGCGCCCGCGGCGAGACCGCCGAGCGAGTCGAGCATCCGCAGCGGTGGCAGCAGACGAAGCCCACCGCGCGCGAACGACGCGGCGACGCCGAACGCTGCAGAGAGCAGCCCGGCACCGACGACCGCGCCGACCAACGCAACGACCGCCGTGTACGGCGAATGGCCGCCGCTACTGAGCAGATGCGGCGCGACGCGCGCTCCGAGCGCAGCGCCGGCGACGAGCCCGGCGAGCGACAGAACGGTCCCGATCAGCCCGCGGCGAAGGCCGCCGAGCGCGGCGAGCACGATGATCGCAACGGCGATCCAGTCAGCGCGCGTCACGCAGGGAGGCTAGCCGGGAGGTCGGCGGCTACACTGCTGCAGCCCTCGGGGGCGTAGTTCAGTTGGTTAGAACGCCGGCCTGTCACGCCGGAGGTCGCGGGTTCGAGTCCCGTCGCTCCCGTTTCGATGAGTCTCGGCACGCGGCTCGGTCTGTATTGACGACCGATCAACGCACGCGAGGAGGAATCATGGCCGCGACTTACACCTTCGACGTTTTTTCCAGCTTGGACGGCTTCGGCTCCGCTAGCAGCGGCGACTGGGGCGGCTACTGGGGCAAGCAGGGGCCGGAACTGCTCGAGCATCGGCTCGACTTGTACAGCGAACCGCAGCGCATGGTGTTCGGTGCCAACACGTACCGGCTGTTCGCACAATTTCTCGCCACGGAACCCGAGGACTCCGAGGTGCGCGACCCCTGGGTCAGGCGCATGGTGAGCCTGCCCGCGATCGTCGTGTCGAACACGGTCGAAAGGCCGCTCGACTGGGCCGATGGCACCCTGATGAAAGGTGACGCTGTCGACGTCGTCGCGCGGCTCAAGGAAGAGTCCGACGTGCCGTTGCGCTCGCACGGGAGCCTCTCGATGAACCGCGCACTAATGGCGGCCGGCCTCGTCGACCGGGTGCAGGTGACCGTCTTCCCGGTGATCACCGGAGAGAACGGATCGGATGCGATCTTCGAAGGCGCAGCCGACTTCGACCTCGAGCTACTCGAGAGCCGAACGCTCGACGGCAACACTCAGGAGCTGACCTATCGGCCAACTCTGCACGTCTCGACGTGATCTCAGCTAGTTAGCACGAGCGGGTCGCGCTTTGCGCGATACAGCACGGCATCTGCGCGCTCGATCACGTCGGTGATCGACTCGCTGCCGTCCCAGCAGGCGGCCCCGGCGGAAAAGGTGATCTCTGACGGCGTCGCACGGCGCACGCGCTCGAGCACTGCATCCGCTGCTTCGCACCCAGCGTCGGGAACGACCAGCGCGAACTCTTCGCCTCCGATGCGCGCGAGCAGCACCTCTGGCCGCAGCACCGCTGACCATTCGGCAACAACGCGCCGCAGCAACTCGTCGCCCGCCGGATGCCCGTGCGTGTCGTTGTAAACCTTGAAGTCGTCGAGGTCGAGCATGCAGATGCTCAGCTCGCTGCCCGAGCGCACGGCACGCGAGTGTTCCACTGCGACACGCTCATCGAAGCTGCGACGGTTCGCCGCGCCGGTGAGCGCATCGGTGTACGTCAGTTCACTGAGCCGGATGACCTTGTGACGCTCCCGCGAAAGCATGAACAGCACGAGTGTGAAAGGCAGGACTGCAAGCAGCGCCCAGCCGCCTTCGGACGCGATCAGCATGCCGATCGGCGTAAGCAGGAAGTCGAACCCGTAGACGGTTGCGAGCACTCCGGCGAGCGGGCGCAGCGGCGTGGCGTTGACGGTGCGCTCGTAGATCACGGCCGGCACGACGTCGGCCACGCTTTGCAGCACGACCGCGGCCGCGTACAGCGGCCACTTGTGCCAGGAGAACGCGTGCTCGCCCGCCGCCAGCAGTAACAGGACCGGCGGCAGCGTGAACCATGACGTGCCGATCGCGTTCGGGCAGAGCGTCGGACGCTGACCGCGCAGCCTCAGCATGCCCGTCGCGAGCGCAGAGCCGATGCCGACCGCAAGGGGGATGAACTTGAGCGGCGCTGCGAAGAGCAGCGGCACGAACGCGACCTGCGACAGCGCCGCCGATCCGACACTGATTTCGTACTCGAAACGCGTGAGCACGACGAAGACGACGAGCGCCACGACGTCGTAGGCGGTCACGCGCCGCGACGTCGAGCCGAACACGGCCAGCGCAACTGACGCTCCGAAGAACGCCGTCGCCGAAATAGCCGTGCCGATTAGAGGTCGCCGCAGAGCCACATCCTCCCTATCGGCAAAAGGTCCCTTTCGGTTTATGGTGAACCATGAACATTCAGCTCGAAGACCGCAACGTCACCGGCATAGAGCCGTTTTACGTCGGCACGAGACGACGCCTGGCAACCGCAACCGGCGTGGCCTTCGTCACCGAGAACCGTCTCGCGGTGACAAGCTTGGTCGGCCGGCGGATGTATCTGATCGAGTTCGACTTGGAGGCACAGACCCACCGAGTTGTTTTCTCGACCGCGACGACGTCTGCTGATGGAGACGCGAAGACGGATCTCCTCAGCTTCGACGGCAACTCAATGCTCGCAGCGAGCAACTGCGACGCCGCATCGTTCTCGCTCTATGAACTGCGCGGCGACGAGCTGAGCCGTGTACGCGACCTTCAGCTCAAGCGCGCGACGTTCTGCCATGGCATCGAATTCGGCCCGCGCGACTCCCGTTTGGTCGCCGCTGCCTCGACCGGAAAGGATCCGGCGGTCCATGTGTTCTCCCTCGACGCCGAGGACGCCGTGTACGTCTTCGCGTTCGACGACTGGCGACCGCGCGACACGGGCTTCGTCTCTTCGACACGGCTTGTCGTGCCGTACGCGCGGAACAGCGCAACGGGCACGGCGGACGCATCAGGCGACGAAAGCATCGTGAGACTCGTCGAGCTCAACCTCGGCGGTCGGTTTCGGCGGAGCCACGACGTCGTTGCGGAGCTCGCGTTCGACGGGAGCAGGTTCGAGGGTTGTGTCCACCGTGCCGGCCGGGTGTTCCTCGCTGACCAGGCCGGCGATCGGGTGATCGAGTGCAGCATCGACGGAGACGCGCTCAGCTTCGTACGAGAGCATCCTGGCTACGACTTCCCGCACGGCGTCGACTTCCTGCCGTCGCAAGGACTCCTCGCAGCGACGAACTACGGCAGCAACACCGTGACGATCACGAAGATCTGACCGCGAGCTCTAGCGGCGAGCCGGACGCAGACCATCTAGCACGACTTGCACGTAGCGGCGCCACTCGTCCTCGCGCTCCGCATGGAGCGTCGCCTGGATCGCAGCACCGATGAGCGCGCCGACGTCGCGCGCATCAAGCCCGCGCCGGACGGCGCCGCTCCGCACAGCGCGACGAATGATCTTGTCGAACGTGTCGTGCAGCTCTTCCTTCGCGGCAGCGACATCGGGATCCATCGAACACCGCTCGATCCCCTCGAACAGCGCACGGTCGTTCCGGCAGCGCTCGGCCGCCAGCCATACGACTTGAACGAATGCTTTCCCGGCGTCCGGAGCGTCGACCAGCCCGCGTACCTCGGCGAGCATCTCGCCGAGATGCGCGCGAATCACTGCCGAACGCAGCGCCTCCTTCGTCGGGAAGCGACGGAAGACCGTGCCGTGCCCGACGCCGGCCCGGCGTGCGATCTCGTCGATCGACACATCCGGACCGGCCTCGGCATAGAGCGCGGCAGCGGCCTCGAGGATGCGGTCGAGGTTGCGCTGCGCGTCTGCACGAAGAACTGTCGTCATCAGGCTCCGACGGGCACCGTCTCGTGACTTGTCGCCGCGGCTTCGATTCGCGCGACGTGGCGACTACGCAACAGAGCCACCATCACGACGAGCGCGGCGATCATGAAGGCTGCGCCAAGTCCGAAAGCCCAGTGGAAGCCGACAACCAGCGTGTGCGCCTCCGAACCACTCGCGGCCGATGTCTTGCTCGCGGCCACCGTCGACAGCACCGCGAGCCCCAGCGCGCCGCCGATCTGCTGCGACGTGTTGAACAACCCGGACGCAAGACCCTGATCCTCGTCCTTGAGGCCGGTCGTCGCGATCAGCGTGAGCGGCATGAAGACCGCGCCCATGCCGAGCGACGCCAGGACGATCGCGGGCAAGACGTTCGTGGCGTAGGAGCCGTGCGTCGGCAGCATTGCCAAGAGCAGGAGCCCGGCGGCCGAGAGCAGGAAGCCGGCGGCGGCGACCGGCCGCACGCCGAGGCGCGGTGCGAACTGCGACGCGATCCCGGCGGAGACCATGATCCCGGCGGTGACCGGCAGGAACGCGAGACCGGCCTTCAGCGGTCCGTAACCGAGCACGCGCTGGACGTACAGCGTGTTGAAGAAGAACATCGCGAACATCCCCGACATCGCGAGGAACATCGTGATGTTCGCTGTCGAGAGCGAGCGGAGCTTGAAGATCGACAGCCGCACGAGCGGCGCCTTCGCGCGAAGCTCGATGAGGACGAACGCGGCGAGCAACACGATGGAAAGCGCGAAGAAGCCGAGCGTCTTGCCCGAGCCCCAGCCGGCCTGCTGCGCATCGACGATCGCGTAGACGAGCGCCATCAGGCCGCCGGTGACTGTCGTCGCGCCGGCGATGTCGAAGCTGCGATGGCCGAGCTCTGCGCGCGACTCGGGAATGATCCGCAGCGAGAGGAAGAACGCTGCGATGCCGACCGGGACGTTCACGAAGAAGATCCACGGCCATGAGAAGTACTGGGTGAGGGCACCGCCGAGCACGAGGCCGACGGCCGATCCGCCGATCGCGATCGCGGCCCACACACCGAGTGCACGTGCACGCTCTCTGCCTTCCTCGAAGGTCGTGGAGATGATCGACAGCGCGGCCGGCGAGATCAGCGCAGCGCCGAAGCCCTGCACACATCGCGCGACGATAAGCATGCCTTCGCTCGAGGCCAGGCCGTCGAGCAGCGAGGCACCAGTGAAGACGACGAGACCGATCAGGAACAGGCGCTTGCGCCCGAGCAGGTCGCCTGCGCGACCGCCGAGCAGCAGGAAGCCGCCAAAGACGAGTGTGTACGCGTTGACGATCCACTGCAGGCTGCCCTCGGAAAGCTTCAGATCCTTCTGGATCGACGGCAGCGCGACGTTCACGATCGTCGCGTCGAGAATGACCATGAACTGCGCGAGGCAGATCAGGACGAGAACAATCCATTTGTTGCTGGCGTGCCGCGACACGGCGCCCCCCTCTTCTGTTCTGGACTCTTGAGTCCGCTTACCGTATCAGAAGCGGACTGGGCGCTCCGGTTTCGATCTGGTTACGGTTTACGGAACTTCGCCAGAAGCGTGTGCACGACGCCTTCGACCTGCGCGAGCGACGGTGCGACCCGATACGGGTTCGCGTAGACGTATGCGTACGTCGTTCCTGAATATCCGCCGGCGAGGATGTAGCCCGTTTGCGGCGGTGGGCACGACTCCCAGGCGAAGAAGCTCGAGTTGATCGTCTGCAACGACGCTTGCGCAGAGCCGTCGGAGCACGTGATCGTCGCGTCCGCGGCGTAGCCCTTGTACTGCTTGAGCGTCGCGGCAAAATTCGGCTTCGCATCGGCACCCTTGATGACGTCGATGTTGAACGCCTTCGCCTGACCGTTCGCCTGGAACCAGCAGTCGATTCCCTTCGGCGCGAGCGTGTTCGTCCGCGAGCCGAGGATCGTGACGCCAGGCGCGAGGGGCTGCAGCAGCGGCACGAGCTTGGCGCAGGCGGTTCGCGCGAACGCTGGATTCGGCTTGGGCTTCGGCTTGGCCGCATGCGCGACAGCACTCAGCGCGAGCGCGAGCAAACCAAGCAGGACGAAAAGCCGGAGCCGCATCCTCACGTCCAGAACCTAAGGGCGCGAGTGATAGAACGCAAATGTGGATCCCGTCATCGAGGTGCGCGGTCTGCACAAGCGCTACGGCTCGTTCGAAGCCGTTGACGGCATCGA
This sequence comes from Gaiellaceae bacterium, assembly GCA_036496645.1. Classification (GTDB taxonomy): domain Bacteria; phylum Actinomycetota; class Thermoleophilia; order Gaiellales; family Gaiellaceae; genus PALSA-600. The sequence continues at coordinate 26,391 of DASXKU010000033.1, read as the reverse complement.
TCTGCACGTCGACCGCGGCGAGATTTTCGCGTTCCTCGGCCCGAACGGCGCCGGCAAAACGACGACGGTGGAGATCCTCGAAGGCTTTCGCACGCGCACGAGCGGCGACGTGCTCGTGCTCGGCGTCGACCCGCAGCATGCTGATGGCGCGTGGCGTAACCGGGTCGGCTCGGTGCTGCAGGAGTCGAACGCCGAGACGGGGTTGACCGTGCGCGAGTGCCTCGCGCTCTACGCCGGCTACTACGCCAAGCCGCGTGACATTGCCGAGACGATCGAGCTCGTTGGGCTCACCGAGAAGGCAGACGCAATGGCAGAGCAGTTGTCGGGCGGGCAGCGGCGGCGCCTCGACGTTGCTCTCGCGTTGATCGGCGACCCGGAGTTGATCTTCCTTGACGAGCCGACAACGGGCTTCGACCCGTCGGCGCGCCGAACCGCGTGGCACGTGATCGAGGGACTGCGCGCGCTCGGCAAGACCGTCTTCTTGACCACGCACTACATGGACGAGGCAGAGGTGCTCGCGGATCGCATCGCGGTGATCGCTGCGGGCCGCATCGTTGCCGAGGGAACGCCCGAGACGCTTGGCGGGCGCAACAGCATGGCTGCGGAGATTCGCTTCTCGTTGCCGGTCGGCACGTCGCGCGACGCGCTGCCTGCAGAGCTGCGCGAACGGGCATCGGGCGACGGCGATGTCACCGTCGTCACCACCACGCCGCTCATGCATGTGCGCGAGCTCGCGGACTGGGCGCTGCAGCGCGGCCTCGACCTGCCGGATCTCAACGTGCGCAGACCGACGCTCGAAGACGTGTACCTCGAGCTGACGAAGGAGCCCGCGTGATCGCGCTGGTTTTGCACCAGGCGAAGTACGACCTGCGCGCATTTCTACGCAACAAGCAAGGACGCTTCTTCACGCTCGTGCTGCCGCTGCTCTTCCTGGTCATCTTCGTGAGCGTGTTCGGCAACCACCGCGTGGGGCCGACGGAAGTGAAGGCGTCGACGTATTACGTGCCGGGGCTGTCGGCGATGGCGGTGATCGCGGCGTCGTTCATCAACCTCGTGATCTCGATCACTGCGCAACGCGAAGCAGGAATTCTCAAGCGGCGGCGCGCGACGCCGGTGCCGGCGTGGGTGGTGATCGCAGGCCGGTCTCTGACGGCGATCGGCGTGTCACTCGTGTCGATGACGGTGCTTTTGCTTGTGGGCCGCTTCGCATACGGCGTGCAACTTCCGACACGCACGATTCCCGCGGTTGCGTTGACGGCGATCGTCGGTGCGACAGCATTTTGCGTGCTCGGCTATGCACTGTCGACGTTCATCAGCTCGGAGGACGCGGCGCAGCCGATGGTGCAGGCGATCATGTTGCCGCTCTATTTCATCTCGGGCGTTTTCATCCCGAACGTGAACCTGCCGCCGTGGCTGAAGCACGTCGCCCAGTTTTTCCCGGTGCAACATCTCGCCAACGGCCTGCACCACGCATACGACCCAGCCACGACCGGAACGGGCTTCGTCTGGCGCGACATCGGCGCGCTCGCAATCTGGGGCGTCGTCGGCGCGGTCGTCGCGCTGCGCCGCTTCAGCTGGGTTCCGGCCGCCGCGCGCGCCTAGCGTGGTCTGACGTCAGTCAGACGAAGGTCAGACCAGTATGGCGTGCCTCAGCTATGATTTAGGCATGCCTGAACTTTCCGCCCAGCCGCATGAAGCCGAGCTTTCAGCGGCCGTCCAGGACTACGCGAAGGCGATTTATCTCGCAGGCGCGGAGGGCCGGCGAAGCGTCTCGACGACCATGCTCGCGGCGAGACTCAACGTCCGCCCCGCCTCGGTCAGCGGCATGGTGAAGAAGCTCCAGGCGCTCGGCCTCGCTGAGCACGAGCCGTACCGCGGGGTGCGCCTGACCGAACGCGGCACGCTCGTCGCGCTCGAAGTAGTCCGCCATCACCGCCTGCTCGAGCTGTACCTCGTCGAGAGCCTTGGCATGACGTGGGACGAAGTGCACGCCGAAGCTGAAGTGCTCGAGCACTTCCTCTCCGACCAGCTCGAAACGCTGATCGCCGAGAAGCTCGGCAACCCGACGCTCGATCCGCACGGCGATCCGATCCCCGCCGCCGACCTCACCATCACGCGCGAAGAGACGCGCACGCTCGCCGACCTCGAGCCAGGCGAACGCGCAACGCTCGTGCGCGTCTCCGACTCCGACCCTGAAATGCTGCGCTTCCTCGCCGGGATCGGAATCACGCCGGGCAAGAAACTGCAGCTCGTCGAGAGACAACCGTTCGGCGGCCCGCTCTACGTCCGCGTCGGCAAGGAGAAACACGCACTCGGCGTCACGCTCGCGCGCGCGATGAGCGTCACGACATGACGACCGCGGACGCAGTGGCCGAAGGCCCCACTCTCGACTCGATCATCGCGCGCGGGCGTCTGCGGGCCGCGCTCGCAATGCTCGGCCCCGCCTTCGTCGCCGCGGTCGCATACGTCGACCCCGGCAACTTCGCAACGAACATCCAAGGCGGCGCGAAGTTCGGCTACCTGCTGCTGTGGGTCGTGCTCGCCGCGAACGTAATGGCGATGCTGATCCAGTACCTCTCGGCGAAGCTCGGCATCGCCACCGACCGCAACCTCCCGGAGCTCTGCCGCGACCACTACCCGCGACCCGTCGCCTGGGGCCTGTGGCTGCAGGCGGAAGCGATGGCGATGGCCACCGATGTCGCCGAGTTCCTCGGCGCGGCGCTCGGCCTGAATCTCCTCTTCCACATCCCGCTCTTCATCGCGGGCCTGCTCACCGGCGTGATCGCGTTCGCGATCCTCGAGCTGCAGCGCCATGGCTATCGGAGATTCGAAGTCGCAATCACCGCACTGCTCGGCCTCGTGCTGCTGGGCTTCCTCTATGAAACGTTGAAGATTGGGCCGTCGGCGTCCGGCTCATTGCACGGGCTCGTTCCACACCTCGCGGGCAAAGATTCGATCTACCTCGCGGTCGGGATCATCGGCGCCACCGTCATGCCGCACGCGATTTATCTGCACTCCGCGCTCACGCAACGCCGCATCACGGTCCGAAACGATGACGAGCGCAACCGCGTGCTGCAGTTCGAGAAACTCGACATTGTGATCGCGCTCGGCATCGCCGGCGTGATCAACATGAGCATGCTCGCCGTCTTCGCCAAGCTCTTCCACTCCACCGGCCACAGCGCTGTCGACACGATCGAAGGCGCGCACACAGGGTTGACGCACATGGTCGGCGGGACGGCAGCGCTCGCGTTCGCGGTCGCGCTGCTCGCATCCGGCGCGTCGTCGTCGAGCGTCGGCACGTACGCGGGCCAGGTCGTGATGGGCGGCTTCGTCAACCGGCGCATCTCGCTGCTCGTGCGGCGCGCCGTGACGATGGTCCCCGCGTTGGTCGTGCTCGCGATCGGCGTCAGCCCGACGAGCGCGCTCGTGCTCAGCCAGGTCGTCCTCGCGTTCGGCATCCCGTTCGCGCTCGTGCCGCTCGTACGACTCACGAGCCGAAAGGACGTGATGGGCGCGCAGGTGAACACGTGGCTCACCAACGTCGCCGCCTGGGCGGCCGTCGGAGTGATCAGCGTGCTGAACGTCTTCCTACTCGTCACTCAGATCTAATGGTCGAGCTCACCGTCGTCGGGTCGATCAACCTCGACCTCGTCACGCGCGTCGAGCGCCTGCCCCGCCCCGGCGAAACACTGCTCGCGTCGTCGTTCGCGCGCTTTCCGGGCGGCAAAGGCGCGAATCAAGCCGTCGCGGCAGCGCGCCTCGGAGCCCGCGTGCGCATGGTCGGCGCCGTAGGCGACGACGCGTTTGCCGACGCTGCGCTCTCGGGCCTGCGCGACGCGGGCGTGGAGCTCGACGTCGCCCGCGCTGGCGACACCGGCATCGCGCTGATCCTCGTCGACGACAGCGGCGAGAACCAGATCGTCGTCGTTCCCGGTGCAAATGGCCACGTTGCGCCGACGAGCCCGGGCGGCTCCGTCCTCTGCCAGCTCGAGATCTCCGATGACGTCGTGCGCGCCGCGGCCGCCGGCGCCAGCTTCTTCGCGTTGAACGCTGCACCGGCGCGGCCGATCGACCTCGAGCCCGACCTGTTGATCGTGAACCAGCTCGAGCACGAAGTCGTGTCGCGCGGGAAGCTCGTCGCGGTGACCTACGGCGCCGACGGCGCCGCGCTCTATGAGAACGGTCGCGAAGTCGCGCGCGCGAGCGCACCGAAGGTCAGTGCAATCGACGGCACCGCTGCCGGCGATGCGTTCGCCGCGTGCCTCGTCGTGTCGTTGCTCGAGGGTCGTGCACGGGAAGATGCGTTGCGCCGCGCCTGTATTGCCGGCGCGCTCGCGGCGTCACGCCTCGGCGCCCAGCCCTCGTTGCCCAGCGCTCGCGACGTCGACGCGCTCTAGCGGCCGCCGCGCAGCGAGCACCGACCCGCCGAGGATCATCGCGAAGCCGATCCCCATGCCGGCCGTGAACTTCTCGTTCAACAACCCGACGCCGAGCGCAGCCGCAACCGCGGGGTTGACGTACGTGATCACCGTCGCACGGACGGGCCCGACTTCAGCAATCAGGGCGAAGAAAACGATGAACGCGAGCGCAGTGCAAACAAGCGCGAGCGTGATCACCGAAAGGATCACCTTCGCAGGCGGCATTTTCGAGGGGATGTCGAACGCGGCTACCGGCGCGTACACGACCATCGTCACCACGAGCGATGCAGCGATCACACCCATCGCCGGCATGTCGCGCAGATGGCGTGACAACACAATCGGGCCGAGTGCGTAACCGAGGATCACGCCGGAGATTTCGATGAGCCCGAGTGCACTCGTGCCCGACAGGTCGAGGCCGACGAGCGCGACGACACCACCGAAGCCGAGCACAAGACCCGCGACGCTCCAGCCGCCGAGACGCTCGCGCGCGATCAGTGCACCGACCAGCGGCACGACCGCAATCATCAATCCGGAGAACGAGCTCGACAGCCGCCGCTCCGCACTGCCGAGCAGTAGCCACGGGATTGCGATCTCGATCGCGGCGAACACCACCAACGGCCGCCAGCGCGCCAGCACCGGGCGCAGCTCTTTCCGCGCGATCGCGATCGGCAGCAGCACGGCAGCGGCAATCGTCGTGCGCAGGAAGACGAGCAGCGCCGGGTCGAGGTCGCGGACGGCAACGCGGATCAAGAGATACGGGATCCCCCAGATCACGCACATCGCGGCGAACAGCGACCAGGCGCGCCTGTTGTTGCTCAGGCGTCGACCTCAAGCACGATCTTGCCGTGCCGACTTCCGTCGAGGCTCAGCTCGAACGCGGCGCGAGCATCCGCGAGCGGAAATGTTGCTGCGACGACAGGCTTGATCACTCCCGCATCGGCGAGCTTGCCGATCTCGGCGAGTTGCTCGCCGTTCGGCTCGACAATGAAGTACACACCACCCGGCGGCGACTCTTCTGCCACCGACACGAGCCGACCTCCCTCCTTGAGCACCTCAGGCGAGCGCGCAAGCCGCTCGCCCCCGGCCGTGTCGAAGACCACATCGACCGGAGCGATGTCCTCGAACCGTTGCGTCGTGTAGTCGATCACCTCATCGGCTCCCAGCGCACGAACGGCGTCGATGTTTCCCGGCGACGCGGTCGCTACGACGTGCGCGCCGTGCCATTTCGCAAGCTGCACGGCAACGCTGCCGACACCGCCCGCCGCACCGTGAATCAACACGCGCTCGCCCGGCGCCAGGCGACCGTGATCGAAGAGAGCCTGCCACGAGGTGAGCCCGGGCATCGGCAGCGCGGCCGCCTCGACATGGCTGAGCGTCGCCGGCTTCGGCGCGAGCACACTCGTCGGCGTCGCAACGAGCTCGCGCGCGCCGCCGTCCCGATCGAACGGCAGAAGCGCGAAGACCTCGGCGCCAGTGTCCTCGTCGCTGCCGGAGATCTCGAACGACGGAATCGCCGGCAGCCGATCCTCGAACCAGGTGAGCTCCGTGCGCGTGATGGCGGCGGCTCGCACACGCACGAGCGATTCGCCGAAAGCGGGCTCAGGCGCAGGCACATCCACAAGCTCGAGGCCCGCCGGATCTGCAACAAGGGTCTGCCGAACTGCCTTCATCGCTGTCTCAGCAGCGTACGCGCGCCGGCCGCCTTCACGGCGTGCGTCAATGCAGCAATGTCATACGCACCCTGATGGCGCTTGCCGTTGATGAAGAACGTGGGCGTGCCGGAGACGCCGCTCAGATCGGCGGAGTCGACGTCTTCCGCGATGCGTGCAGCACCCGCGTGTTCGGCGAGGTCGTTTGCAAAACGGTCCACGTCGAGCCCGAGCTCGCCCGCGAGCTGCATCAGCCGGTCCGGGCGCAGGTCGTCGAGCGCGAGCAATGCGTCGTGCATCGGCCAGAACGCGCCCTGCTCGGTGGCGGCTTCGGCAGCCTCCGCCGCGACCTGCGCGAACGGGTGCACGTCGTTCAGCGGCAGGTGCCGCCACACGTAGCGCACGTCACCGAACTCGGTGAGCAGCTCGCGAATCGTCGGCTCGGCGCGCCCGCAGAACGGGCACTCGAAGTCGCCGTACTCGATCAACGTCACCTTCGCGTCCTCCGGTCCGCGGATGTGGTCACGCTCCGGGTCGACGGCAACCGCGAGATCCACCAGCGGGTCGGCCGCGCCGATCAGCGCGCGGAGTCGCATCCGCCGGGGGAGCCGGTCGGTCGCGCGGAAGATCAGCCACGTCAGCAGCGACGCGCAGAGCGCCGAGCTCAACACGCCCACCTTCGCCTCTTCGAGCTGCGTGCCGTTGAACGCAAGCGACGCGATCAGCAGCGACACCGTGAAGCCGATGCCCGCGATCGCGCCGCCGCCGGCGATCGCCACCCACCCGACCGGCGGGCGGATCTTCCCGCGCGTCAGCTTCGTGACGAGGTACGCGCTGCCCGTGACGCCAATCGGCTTTCCCGCGAGGTAGCCGACGAGAATGCCGAGCGTCACCGGCGATCCGTACGCGTGCATGAGGAACGAGCCCGATAGGTGCACGCCGGCGTTTGCGAGCCCGAACAGCGGCACGATCACATAGCTCGCCCACGGCGAGTAGAGCTGCTGCAGCCGTGAGTTCGGTGAGATCGCGGCGTTCAAGCCCACCTGCGCAGAGCGCGCCAGTTCTGGCGTCGGCTGCTCGCGAAACGAGCGGAAGAGATCCGTCGCGCGTTCCAAGTCGGTGCGCGACGCGGGATAGGCGAACGTGAGCAGGCCGAGCAGCAGCCCGACCACGATCGGGTCGACGCCCGACTTCTGCAGCGCGACCCACGCGCCCGCGCCAAGGACGAAGTACACAAATCCGTTCCGCACCCCAACCGCGCGCACGACGAAGACCGCCGCGATGAACGCAGCGGCCGCAGCGAGCGCGCCGCCGGAGATCGACCCGCTATAGACGAACACGATCACGACCAGCGCGAACAGATCGTCGACGACGGAGAACGTCAACATGAACGCACGCAGCCGGTCGGGGAAGCTCGGCCCGACGAGCGCGAGCATCCCGAGCGCGAACGCGGTGTCGGTCGACATCGCGACGCCCCAGCCGTGCGCCGAGGAATGACCCGCGTTGAACGCGAGGTAGATCAGCACCGGCAGCGCCATGCCCGCGATCCCGGCGAAGAGCGGCAGTGTGAAGCGGCGACGCTCGCGCAGCTCGCCCATGTCGAACTCGCGCCGCGCCTCGAGGCCGATGACGAAGAAGAAGAACGTCATCAGCCCGCTGTTCACCCACGCACGCAGGTCCTGCGTGATGCCGGCGTGGCCGATGCGGATCGCGAGCGTCGTGTGCCACACCGAGTCGTACGACGACACGGACACGTTCGCCCAGATCAACGCGACGAGGGTCGCTGCGAGCAGAACCCCGGCGCTGCTGACCTGCGTGCGCAGGAACTGGCGCAGCGGCGTTTCGAGGTTGCGCGCCCACGCCGTGCGGCCGGCGAGCGGGGTGGCGGCCGCCTCGCTCATGGCTCGCGGCGCGCGAGGTGCGCGCGGGTCACATCGTGCGGAGACGCGCAGCCGAGCAGCTGCAACGCCAGGCGGATCTCCTCGCGAAGTAGCTCGAGCACGCGGGTCGCACCGGCTTCACCGTCGACAACGAGCCCCCACAACGGCGCGCGGCCCGCGAGCACCGCACGCGCGCCGAGGGCGAGCGCCTTCACGACGTCGGTGCCGCGGCGGATGCCTCCGTCCACGAGCACTTCGACGCGGCCGTCGACTGCTTCGACCACTTCCGGCAGCGCGTCGATCGTCGCGGCGACGCCGTCGAGCTGGCGTCCACCGTGATTCGAGACGACGATGCCCGCCGCGCCGTGCTCGCAGGCGAGCCGCGCGTCTTCGGCGGTCAGCACCCCTTTGACCAGCACGGGAAGCCCGGCCCACGACGAAAACTGTTCGACATCGCGCCACGTCACCGATGCCGACATCAGCGCGAACGCGCCGCCCGGCGTGATGCCGCCACGGCCGAGCGACGCGATCGTCGTCTGCGGCGGGATCGTGAAACCCGTTCGATGGTCGCGCTCGCGGCGCCCGAGCACCGGTGTGTCGACGGTCAGCACGAGCGCGGTGAATCCGTTGTCGGTCGCCTGCGCGACGAGCTCGCGCGTCAAACCTTCGTCGCGAAAGACGTAGAGCTGGAACCACCGCAGCGCCCCCGTCGCCGCAACCTCGGCGGCGGTCGATGTCGAAAGCGTCGAGAGACAGATGGCAGTGCCGAGCGCACGCGCCGCATTCGCCATGCCGACCTCGCCGTCGGGATGCGCGACGCGCTGGAAGGCGACGGGCGCGACGGCCAGCGGCATGGAGAGCTCCTGGCCGAGCACCGTCGTCGCGGTCGAGCAGGCGTCGACGTCGACGAGCACGCGCGGCCGCAGCAGCCAGCGCCCGTACGCGGCGACGTTGTCGCGCAGCGTTGTCTCGTCGCCGGCGCCGCCCGCGTAGTAGCCGTGTGCTCCTGGCTCGAGCCGGCGTGCGGCTTCGGCTTCGTAGTCGAAGACGTTCAGCAGCTCCATTAGGCGGAGCCTATTTGGCGGCGGACGCCTAGCGCTTCAAAGCAAACGGATCGACGTAGAGATCGTCGATCTGCGCGGTGCCACCGCTGACGCTGAACGTGACCTGCACCTGATTGCCCGACGCCTTCGACGTGAGCGAGCTGAGCAGCGTCGAGATCGGAGGCGACACGTTCCAGTTTCCGGTCGACGTCCACTTACCACCGTCGAGCTTGGCCGGAGCCTTCGGCCCCTTGGGCGCAGCCAGCGAAACCGTGATCTTCGCGGCCTTCCCGACGGCGAAGAAGCGCAGCTCGGGGCTCAGCTGTCCGATGCAAATCGTCGTAGTCGCTGTGCCGCCGGAGGGGATCTGAAGCGAGTTCGAGTCGGACGCGCCGTGCACCTTCCAGGGCTCGTTACCGCTCACCACGTTTGCACCGCCGGTGAGCGTCCAGCCGTCGGCGCCGCTCTCGAAGCCGCCGTTAGCCGGGGAGTAGTACGAGCCCTTGTCGCCCCACTGTGTGAACGGCGACCAGGTCGGTCCGCAGTCCGGCTGCCCGGGCTTCGGCGGCCCGGCCTGCGCACCGGCCGTTGCGGCCAGAATCATCAGAGCCGCAAGACCGGTCAAGACTGCAAAACGACTACCCAACCGCAACGTTTGCCCCCACCTCGACTAGTGCCAGGATCTTGCGTCGGACCGGGTTCCGTTGCAAGTCCCTCGGAGGGGTGATCTTCGGTAATCCCTAACGTTTGAGCGCGAACGGATCGACGTAGAGGTCGTCGATCTGAGCCGGCGCGCCACTCACGGAGATCGTCACCTGCATCGACTTCGCTCCGACCGGTGAGGTCAGCGCGCTGAGGAGAGTTGAGAGCTTCGGCGACGGCGCCCAGGTGCTGCCGGCGGTGAACGAGCCGCCGTCAAGCACGGACACGATGCCGAGGAGATTCTTGGCGGAGACGGTGACATGCACCTTTGCGCCAGATCCCTGGACGACGAAGCGAAGCGCCGGATAGAGAGCGCCGAAGCAGACCGACGTCGACGCGCTGCCGCCTGCGGGAATCCGCAGCGAATGCGAGTCGGAGCTGCTGTTCAAGTAAAACGGCTCGTTGCCGTTGACGACGCTTGCGCCGCCTCCGAGCGACCAGCCTGAGGATCCATTCTCGAACCCGCCGTTCGCAGGCGAGTAGTAGCTCGACCCATCACCCCACGCGGAAAAGACGGGTGCTGCGGCGCCGCAATTGCCGCCGAGCAGCGAACCGCCCGCCTGCGCGCGTGCCGCGGCGGTAAGTACTGCCAAAACCACAAGCCCCCCAATGGCCGCAACTGTGCGAGCGTGCCGCATGACCACTCCCCCTATTGGACGATGCGCAAATACTCCTTATGGGGTGCCTCGAACGCAGTCCCCTGATTGAGGGATTTTTGCGACAACTCGCCGCATTTTGGGTTTTCGGCCGGTTCTCGGCATAGTTGGTGCGAGTGGACGCCACGACTGCTGGGTTCCGGGGGCAAGACGGCGGCGGCGACGAGCTCGTCCGCGATACGCGCGCACGCCTAGACGCCGACCGGCCGCACGGCCGCGATCTTCTTCCGTTCGTAATCACGGGCGGCGCCGTCATCGCCGGTGCGATCGCGTGCGCCGCGGTTCTCGACACCGGGCTGCCGTCCTCGCTCTGGCGGGCGCTGTTCTTCCTCGTCTTCTACGCAGTGGCGACGAAGGTTGAGTTCGAGGTGGGCAACGGCGCCTCGGTGCCGACCGAGATCGTCCTCGTGCCGATGTTGTTCGCGCTGCCGCTCGGGCTCGTGCCCGCGGTGTGCGCTGCGGGATTCGTGCTCGGCGCGTTCGCCGACCGCCCGCGCGCACTGCGCAACCCGCTGCGGGCGCTGCCGTCGGTCGCGTCGGCTGCGCACGTGTTCGGCCCCGTGATTGTCATCGCCGCGGGCGGCGGCCTACCTCTTCGCTGGTCGGCATGGCCGATCTATGTCGGTGCGCTCGCCGCGCAGTACGTGTTCGACGTCGTGGCGGCGGTCATCGGCACTGCCTTCGAAGGCGTTTCGCCCGCCGTCGTGGGACGTTTCGTGTCGTACGCATTCGCGGTCGACATCGCGCTCGCGCCACTCGGGCTTGCACTCGCGTTCGCGACGCACACGCACCCATATCTCGCCGTGATCGCGCTGCCGATGATCCTGCTGCTGCGAACGTTCGCCGCCGAGCGCAGCCGGCGCATCGACAACGCCCTCGAGCTGCGCGACGCGTACCGCGGCACGGCGTTCCTGCTCGGCGACGTGATCGAGGCGGACGATGCGTACACGGGCCGTCATACCCGCCACGTGGTCGAGCTCGTGCTGGACGTAAGCCTGGCGCTCGATCTATCGCCGGAAGACCGACGCGATGCTGAGTTCGTGGCGCTGTTGCATGACGTCGGAAAGATCCGCGTGCCGAAGGAGATCCTCAACAAACCTGGGCCGCTCGATCCCGACGAGCGCGCGATCGTCCAGACGCATGCCGCCGAAGGCGAGCGCATGCTGGCGACCGTCGGCGGCCTGCTCGGCGGCGTCGGCAGTTTCGTCCGTTCGTGTCACGAGCATTGGGATGGCAATGGCTACCCGGATCACTTGGCGGGCGAATCGATTCCGCTTGTGTCTCGCGTCGTCTCCGTGTGCGACGCGTACAGCGCGATGACCACCGATCGTCCGTACCGCAGCGCATTGCCCAACGAAGACGCGCTGGCCGAGCTCCGGCGCTGCTCCGGCACGCAATTCGACCCGCGCGTGGTCGAGGCGTTCTTGGAGGTGATCGAGAGCTGACGCGCGGGCCGATGACACCCGACGAGCTGGAGCGCTACGCGCAGCTGTTGCTGAAGGGCTGCCTCGCGTTCGGGCGGGGCGACGTGCTCACCGTTCAGATGAGCGTCGCGGCGCGCGAGCTCGGCGTTGCACTCGCGGAAGCCGCGTATGCGGCAGGCGGGTCGTCCGTCACCGTCGACCTCGACGACGCCCGCATGTATGCCGCGCGCATCGCGAAGGGATCGAAGTCAGCGCTCGGCTACGACCCGCCGTGGTCGCGTGCCCGGCAGGCGGCGCTCGGCCGCAAAGACTCGGCGTTCTGTGTGGTGCTCGACGAGTTCGAGCTCGACGTGCTGGCTCAACTGTCGCCCGATCGCGTCGCGCAGCACACGAAGATTCGCCAAGCGCGCAACGCCACGTTCATGCGCGCGCGGCGCGACGGCAAGTTTCGCTGGACGGGTTGTGCGTGGCCGAGCGAGGAGTGGGCCGCGCGCGTCTATCCCGAGGTGACGCCGACCCAGGCCGCGCGCCGGCTCGCGCGCGACATCTTGTTCTTCTGCCGGCTCGGGCCGGACGACCCGCCGGGATACACCGGTTGGACATCCCATCTCGCGACCTTGCGCCGTCGCGCCGCGAAGCTCACGCGGCTCGACCTGAAAGAACTGCACGTTCGCGACCGCGGGACCGATCTGCGCTTTCGCATCGCGCCGTACTCGCAATGGCGCGGCGGCGGCGAGAAGGACTACTGGGGCAGGCAACTCGCACTGAACGTCCCGACCGAGGAGTGCTTCATCTCGCCGGATGCCGCGTCCACCGAGGGAACGTTCCACTGCTCGCTGCCGCGAACGTTCGGCGGCCGCGTGATCGAGGACCTGCGCGGCGAGTTCCGCGGCGGGCGGCTCGTGCGCCTCGAGGCGAAGCGCACGGCGGACCGCGACTGGCTCGCGAAGTACCTCGCCGCGATTCCCAACGCTGACAGGCTCGGCGAGATCGCGCTCGTCGACTCGTCGTCGCGCATCGGCCAGCGCCGGCGCACCTATTTCAACGCGCTGCTCGACGAGAACGCGGCGGCGCACATGGCGTTCGGTTCGGGGTTCGCGAAGACGCGCACCAGGCCGCTCGGCCGCGCGCGCTATGGCGTCAACCGCTCGAAGACGCACATCGACGTCATGATCGGCACCAGCAACCTCGAGGCGACCGGCATCAAGCAAAACGGCCGGCCCGTCACGCTCGTCGCCGACGGCACCTGGCAGTTCTAAGGGCGTCACGCTTCTGTCACACCAACGACGTCACAGTTTTGTGACGTCGTTTGGCGACCGCTTCGCTCTGCTGCGAACGAAGGTCTCGCCCAGACGCGTCCGAACTGCCCTACGCCGAACGGCGTAGAAGACGAGGGGTCTGGCACGTGCCTGACCCCACCTGATATAGTTAACCTCGTTAATGATTACCGAGGTTAAGGACTCTCAAGCGCTGGCCACCGAGTTGCGGCCCGTGCTCCTCCGTCTCACTCGGGAGCTGAAGCGCGAGATCCATTCGCTCGGTGTCACCGGCGGTCAGGCGTCGCTGCTCGTCTCGATTAAGCAGACGGCCGGCATCACCGCCAAAGACCTCGCCGAACTGGAGCGCGTCTCCGCAGCCGCGATGTCGGTCTCGCTCAGTCGCCTCGAGAAGGCCGGCTTGATCGAACGGACACGCGGTGAGGATCGCCGCAGCGCCGTCCTCTCACTGACAGACGACGGCGAGAAAGTGCTGCGCAGCGTGAAGCAGCGCCGCACGGCTTGGCTCGCGGCACGGTTGAAGCAGCTCGACGAAGATCAGCGCGCGGCAATTGACGCCGCCCTGCCGGCACTGACGAGTCTCCTTTGACGCTGATCCGCCTTGCGTCGCGTCGCACCTTCGCCTCCCTCCGCCGCCACTACAACTACCGCCTCTACTTCGCCGGCCAGCTCACGTCCGTATGCGGGACGTGGATGCAGAACATCGGCCTCGCGTGGCTGATCGTCGAGCTGGCACCGCACCAGAAGGGTCTCGCGCTTGCGACGTTCTCCATCGCGCGTTTCGGCCCGTTCATGCTGCTCGGTCTCTTTGCCGGCGTCGTCACCGACCGCTTCGACAACCGCCGCACGATCATCGTCACGCAGACCGTGCAGATGGTGTTCGCCGCTGCGCTCGCGGTGATCCAGCTGACGGGCCACTCGTCACTCGGCGAAGTCGACCTAATCGCGGCGCTCACCGGCATCGCGATCGTGTTCGACACACCCGCGCGCCAGAACCTCACGTATCAGCTGGTCGGCCGCGACGAGCTGCCGAACGCGGTCGCGCTCAACTCGAGCCTGTTCAACACGGCGCGTATCTTCGGCCCGTCGCTCGCCGGCATCGTGATCGCCGTCGCGGGTGTCGGCTGGTGCTTCACGGTGAACGCCGTCAGCTTCCTCGCAGTGCTTGCCAGCCTCCTGGCGATGCGCAAGAGCGAGCTCTATTCGCTCAACGACCGCCGCCGGCCCACCGTCTGGCGCGGCACGCGCGAGGGTTTCCGCTACGCGTGGCACAACCGGACGGTCAAGGTCGTGATCGGGATGATGATCGTCTTCGCATCCGTCAGCTTCAACTTCAACATCCTGCTGCCGGTGCTCGTGAAGAACACGCTGCACGGAAACTCGATCACGTTCGGCCTGATCAGCGCGTGCTTCGGCGCCGGCGCGCTCATCGGAGCTCTGACATCCGCGGCGGTCGCGCACGCCAGGTGGCGCGTGATGTTCGTGGGAGCTGCGGGCTTCGGCGTCTGCGAGCTGTTGATCGCTCCGCTCGCCTCCACCCCTGCCGTCGGCGCGCTGCTCTTCGCCTCCGGGTTCTTCTTCACGTCGTACACGTCGAACTCGAACTCAGCCGTCCAGCTGGAGAGCCCGGATTACATTCGCGGGCGCGTGCTCGGCCTCTATTACTACGCCTGGAACGGGCTCGCGCCGCTCGGCGCACTGCTCGTCGGCTGGCTGTGCGACACCGGCGGCACAGAGCTCGCGTTCGTAATCGCCGGCGCGAGTGCTCTTGCCGTCACGCTGCTCGGCGCGGCGGCTGTCAAGTCACCGTCGCGACGCCCGAGAAAGCCGCTACTACAAAGCGAACCGGTCGGTGAACAGATCGCTGCCTGACACCCGTACGACGCGAACGTCGTAAGATCAGCAAGTCCGGCGTCGCGAAGGGAGTTCTCGGGATGGCACAGGTTGCATTCGACCGGGTAAGCAAGATCTACCCAGACGGCACTCGCGCCGTCAACGACATGAATCTTGAGATCCGGGACGGGGAGTTCATGGTCCTCGTCGGCCCGTCGGGTTGCGGTAAGACGACGGCGCTGCGCATGGTCGCCGGCCTCGAAGATATCTCCGAGGGCGTGCTGCGCATCGGCGAGCGCGTTGTCAACCACGTCCCGTCGCGCGACCGCGACATCGCAATGGTCTTCCAGAGCTACGCGCTCTATCCGCACCTCAGCGTCTACGAGAACATCGCCTTCGGCCTGCGCCTGAAGAAGGGCATGACGAAGGACGAGATCGACAAGCGCGTGCAGCAGGCGGCGAAGCTGCTCGGGCTCGAGGAGTTCCTCAAGCGCAAGCCACGCGCGCTGTCCGGCGGCCAACGCCAGAGAGTGGCCATGGGACGCGCGATCGTGCGCGAGCCGCAGGCGTTCCTGATGGACGAGCCGCTGTCGAACCTCGACGCGAAGTTGCGCGTGCAGATGCGCGCGGAGATCGCGAAGCTGCAGAGCGACCTCGGCGTGACGACCGTCTATGTGACGCACGACCAGGTCGAGGCCATGACGATGGGCGATCGCGTCGCCGTCATGCGCAAGGGCGAGCTGCAGCAGGTCGACGACCCGCAGACGCTGTACGACCATCCGGTCAACCTCTTTGTCGGCGGCTTCATCGGCAGCCCTGCGATGAACATGCTCGATGCGACGATCGCCGCGTCAAACGGCGACCTCTCAGCGAAAATCGGGGAACAGGCGATCACGCTTGGCGCGGAAACACTCAATCAGCGCCCGGCTCTGAAGAACTACGTCGGCAAGTCCGTGATCATCGGCATTCGGCCCGAGGATCTCGAAGACGCCGCGCTCGAGACGGGCGTGCCGGCGAACCGCGTGCTGAAAGGCAGGCTCGAGCTGCGCGAAGCGCTCGGCTCGGAGATCATGGCGCACTTCGCGATCAAAGCCGCGCACGCGGAGACCGACGAGATGCGCGAGCTCGCAGAAGACGCTGGCGCTCCTGAGACGACGCCGCAGATTGGCATCGCCGAGAACGAAGCGGTCGTCGTCGGCCGGTTTGGCGCCCGTTCGCGCATCCAGGTGGGCGACGACATCGAGGCAGTCGTCGACACCCGCGCACTGCATTTCTTCGACCCAGAAACAGGTTTGGGGATCTACGACTCCACGAAAGGAGAACAGAACACGTGAAGCGACACTGGCTCGGAGCGGTCGCAGCCTTTGCGGTCCTGGCGATCATCGCCGGGGTCGCCGCACAGAGCTCGGCCTCCAAGACCACCGCACTGAAGGTGAACACGTCCGTCAAGGGGACGATCAGCTTTGACGGAATCTGGACCGCATCGTCGGGCCAGAAGAACTTCCAGGACGTGATCAAAGCCTTCAACAAGCTCTACCCGAACGTCCACGTGAACTACAAGCCGGTCGGCAACAACCTGCCGACAGTGCTCGCGACTGCGGTCGCCGGTGGACATCCGCCGGACATGGCCGATATCGCGCAGCCGGGAACGGTGAAGCAGTTCGCGTTGGAGGGCAAGCTCAAGCCGATCACCTACGCGACGGCCACGATCAACAAGAACTTCGCGCCCGCGTGGAAGTCGCTCGGCACCTTCAACAACAAGCTCTACGCGCTCGTCTTCAAGGCAGCCAACAAGTCGGTCGTCTGGTACAACGCGCCCGATTTCAAGAACGCCGGCGTCACGCCACCGAAGACGTTCGCGCAGTTGCTGAACGACGCCAAGACGATCAAGGCGTCCGGTGTCCCGGCCTACTCGATCGGCGGTGCCGACGGGTGGACGCTCACCGACATGTTCGAGAACATCTACCTGCGCACGTTCGGCGCGGCGAAGTACAACGCGTTGAGCCAGCACAAGATCAAGTGGACTGACCCGTCGGTTGCGACGGCGTTGCGCTCGATGGCGAAGGTCATCGGCGACACGTCGAACGTGTACGGCGGTACGTCCGGTGCGTTGCAGTACGGCTTCAACGACTCAGTCACGAACTCGTTCGGTTCGCCGTCGCACGCAGCGATGGTGTTCGAGGCCGACTTCGTGGGCGGCGTCATCACGTCGTCGACAAAGGCCAAGGCCAAGACCGGGTTCAACACGTTCACGTGGCCGTCGATCACTCCGGGCGCTGACGCAGGCGCGGTCGAGATCGCAGGCGACCTGTTCGTGACGTTCCGCGACAACCCGGCAATCGAGGCGTTCGTCAAGTACCTCGCGACGGCGTCGGCCGCGAACGTCTGGGCACATGAAGGCGGCTTCGGTACCGGTAACAAGAACGTCAAGTCGAGCATCTACCCGGATGCGATCACTCGCGCGACGGAAGCACCGATCGGAACGGCGAAGTCGGTCGTGTTCGACATGTCCGACGAGCAGCCGCCCGCCTTCGGCGCTACAACCGGCCAGGGCGAGTGGGGCCTCTTCCAGAAGTTCCTGGGAAGCCCGTCGAACGTGTCCGGCATCCAGGCGAAGCTCGAAGCCGCGGCGAAGGCCGCGTACAAGAAGTAGGAACGCGTTGAGCTTTGGGGGAATCACTGCGGAGCCGCCAGTCGTGGCGGCTCCGCCCCCCGGCTCCGAGCCCGGAAGGCTCGGCAAGTACGTCACGGGCGCGATCTTTCTCGCTCCCGCGCTGTTCATGCTCACGGTGTGGATGGTCTATCCGGCCGTCTACACGATCATCCGCAGCTTTTTCGGCGCCCAGGGATTTTTCGGCCACTGGGTCGGCTTCTCGAACTACAAGGCGCTCTTCACGACGTCGTCGCTCCGAACGGCGATCAAGAACAACGCGATCTGGGTCGCCGTCGTGCCGGCGTTCGTCACCGCGGTCGGCCTGATCTTCGCCGTGCTCACCGAGCGTGTGCGCTGGTCGGTCGCGTTCAAGACCGCGGTCTTCTTGCCGATGGCGGTCTCCGCGTTCGCCACCGGTGTGACGTGGCGCATCATGTATCAGCAGGATCCGGGCCTCGGCGCGATCAACGCGCTCGGCAAGACGGTCTCGGGCATCGTCAGCCCGTCCGGCGTGCTCTCGTCGGCGTTGCCGTCGACATCGAATCTCGTCACGTCGCACGGAGCGCTCGTGTTGAAGACACCGCTGCATCCGGACGGCGTCGCGCTGCTTCCGCTCACCGGTATCGCACCCGACCAGGTGCCGAAGAGCTCCAAACAGGCGATCACTCCGCTCGCCACGCAGGGTGAGATCGTCGGCACCGTCTGGCGCGACTTCAAGCCGGGCGGCGGGGTTCCGGGCAAAGTCGAAACCGGTGAGGTCGGGCTGCCAGGCGTGTCGGTGGAGCTGCGCAACACGGCCGGCAAAGTCGTGCAGACGGCGAAGTCGGATGCCAACGGCGAGTTCGCGTTCAAGAATGTCTCGGGCGGGACGTACAACGCTGCCGTCGGCGCGTCGACATTCGCGAAGCCGTTCGGCGGTTACGCGTGGCTCGGTCCGAGCCTGATCACGCCCTCGCTGATGATCGCCTACATCTGGATCTGGGCCGGCTTCGCGATGGTGGTGATCGCCGCAGGACTGGCGGCGATGCCACGCGACGTGCTCGAAGCCGCGCGCACCGACGGCGCAAGCGAATGGCAGACGTTCAAGCGCGTCACCGTGCCGCTGCTCGCGCCGGTGCTCAGCGTCGTCTTCATCACGATGATCATCAACGTCCTCAAAGTTTTCGACATCGTGTACGCGCTCGCGCCTGAATCAACGCAGCAGAACGCGAACGTGATCGCGCTCGCGATGTACTACACCGCGTTCCAAGGCGGCGGCAACTTCGGCGTCGGCTCCGCAATCGCCGTGTTCCTGTTCCTGCTCGTCATTCCCGTTCTCGCGCTGAACATCCGGCGCTTCAAGAGGGACGTCTGATGGCCGCGATCGAAACCGCACCTGTCGTCATCCGCGATCCGCACGACACGACCTCGGCGCGCATCCTTCGCTTCGTCGCGAAGTCGCCGGTACACCTGCTGCTGCTGATCGTCGGCGCGGCGTGGCTCGTTCCCACGATCGGCCTCTTCATCACGTCGATCCTGCCGGCGTCGTCACTTGCCTCGAAGGGCTGGTGGCAGATCTTCGCGCACCCGAGCCTCGCCACCTGGGGCAACTACCACGCGCTCTTCCAGAACCACGGCCTGATCACGGCGCTGAAGGTGACGGCGTACATCGCCGTCGGCAACACGGTGCTCGTCGTGGTGCTCGGCGCGATGGCCGGCTACGCGTTCGCGTGGCTCGACTTCCCCGGCCGCGACTGGCTCTTCATCGGCGTGATCGGCCTGCTCGTAGTGCCGCTGCAAATGGCGCTGATCCCGATGTTCAAGGTGTACGACGCGTTCGGCCTGTTCGACACGTGGTACGGCATCGCGCTCTTCCACACGGCGTTCGGCCTGCCGTTCGCGATCTTCCTGCTGCGCAACTTCTTTGTCGGATTGCCAAAGGACATCCTCGAATCGGCGCGCATCGACGGCGCATCGGAGATCCGCATCTTCCTCAAGCTGATCCTGCCGCTCGGCCTGCCGGCGATTGCGTCACTCGGCATCTTCCAGTTCCTCTGGACGTGGAACGACCTGCTCGTCGCGCTGACGTTCGGCCAGAACACAACGCCGATCACGGTGTGGATCGCCGGGCAGCTGCGCGAGTTCGGAACGAGCATCGACATCATCGCGCCCGCGTCGTTCATCTCCCTCGTCATCCCGCTCTGCGTGTTCCTCGCATTCCAGCGGTACTTCGTGCAGGGCCTGCTCGCCGGCTCGGTCAAGTGATCGCCATCGTCGGCAGCGGCCTCGCGTCGCTCGCCGCATACAACACGCTCCGCCACGGCGGCATCGCGGCGGAGGAGATCGCCGTGTTCGGCACGCACGAAGATCCAACGTACGTGTGGCGGCGGCGCGCCGAGTCGATTCGCCAGCAGCGCATGCGCTCCGAGTCGGACGGTCATCTCGGTGCCGCGTCGTGGCCGGGGCTCGCGCTGCGCGAGCGACGTGCCGGCGCGCTGCTCGAGACGGCGACGAGCCGTTACCGCCCGGCCGTGTCGCTCTTCCTCGATCACGCCGAGCGCGTACGCGAGCGTTCCGGCTGGGAAACGAGCTTCCGGGAGGCGCGCGTGGCGCGCATCGCGGCGGTACCCGGTGGCTTCGAAGTGGACGGCAACGCGTTCCGACACGTGTTCGTCGCAACCGGGCACCCCGGACTCGAGTTGCCCGAGCAGTACCCGGGTGCTGTGCATGCCTACGAGCCGCACGAGTATGCGTCGCGCGTCGCGATCGTCGGCGCCGGAATGGCGGCCGCGACCGAATGGCTGAACGCGCTCGCCGCCGGCTCCGAGGTCGTGTCGATCCGACGGCGCGAACCGGTGCGCCGCCCGCTGAACGTTCCGCGCAAGTACTTCTCGAAGCGCGGGCTCATGCCGTACCACGCGCTCGGCGTCGAGCCGCGCGCCGCGATCTTGCGCGAGCTGTCGCAGCCGTCCTTCCCGCCGGGACCTGCGTGGGACGAACCGGTGCGGCGCGCAGAGAACGAGGGACGCTTCCGCGTCGAGACATCGCCCAGCGGTGCTGAACAGGTGATCTGCGCAACCGGCTTCGTCGAAGGCTGGTGGAACGACCCGCTGCTCGCGCGGCTCGTTGGCGAGCACGGGCTCGAAGCGCACCAGCGCTGGATCGTGCTCGCGCCCGATTCAACCGTGCCGATGCTCACCGACGAAACCCGCACGCTCACGATCGCCGGAGTCGCGGCGCAGTGGGCGTTCCCTGCCGCCGACACGATCGCGGGCGCGAAGTACGCCGCGCGCGCGTTCCTTCGCCGATGTCGTACACGCTGACGGGCCGCCTCCAGACGCGTCTCGCGGCCGCCGTGCCGGCGCTGCTGCTCGCGCTTGCGCTGCACCGCTGGTGGGCGATCGAGCTTGTTGCGCTGATGCTGGTGATCGGTGCGGCGTTCGACCTCCTCTACAACCGGCTGCTCGATTTTCAATCAGCTTGGGTCGCATTGCCATTCGGCGCGCTCGAGCTCGGCGTCGTCTACGGCGCGATGCGCGCTCTGCACATTCCTGCGGTGCTGTGGCAGGCGCTGCTGCTCTACGGCGTCGCGTGGCTGAGTGCCCAGGTGTTCGGCCACGCGCTGCTCCCCCGACTACGGCTCGAGTACGCAGAAGCAGGCGGCGAGCTCGGCCGCGCGGGCCTCGTCACGGCCGCGGCGGTCGCGCTGACGCTCGTCGGCGGGCTCGGCGCCGCGTATGCGGTTCGTCAGCCGACGGTGCATCTACATGGCACGGTGCAGGGACCGCTCGTGATCACACGATCGGAGACGCTGGTCGGCGGTGTCGTACGCGGCGGCATCATCGTGCGCGCCAACCACGTGACGCTTCGCCGGGTGACGGTGGTCGGCGGTGACTTCGGCATTGACGTCGAGCATGTCGACCACGTCGTTCTCGACCACGTGCGCGTGCTGCATGCAAAGCTCGACGCAATCCGCGCGCTGGATGCGGGCGTGATGATCAAAGACTGCTCGATTTCGTCGCCGGGCAGCCTGCTCACCACCGGCGTGCTGATCGCGTACTCGATGGGTCGCCCGATGAGCATGGTCGAGGGCTGCACGATCGCCGGAACGCGCGAAGGCATCTCCACGCATTCTTCGATGGTGATGGTGATGGGCAACCACGTGATGGACACGACGACGCGCGCCATCTCGCTGTCGGAGATGTCGATGGACATGGCGAGCCACAACACCGTCGAGAGCGCGACGGGCGTCGGCATCGTGTGCATGGATCATTCGATGTGCGAGATCGAGCACAACACGATCGCGGGCTCAAAGCCCGTGCCCGGCAACCCCAGCGCCGGCGGTGTCGCGATCGAGTCGTACTACTTCGCCGAGGCCAAGGTGAAACACAACACGGTGATCGCCAGCCCCGGCGGCGTGCAGGCGTTCGACAACTCGATCATCACCGACCACTAAGAAAGTGGCCGCGCATTTCCAGTTGGTCGCCCGCACGGGGCACCCGAGCTTTCTCGACCTGCCGTGGGACGAGCCGCTCGAAGACTGGCAGTCAGATCGTCTCGTCAATCTGATTCGCGGCATCTCACGTCATGTCGTGCGCTTCGTCGAGTACGACGGCGTGCCCTATGCGTTGAAGCAAATTGCGGAACGTCCGGCGCGTCGCGAGTACACGCTGCTGCGACGGCTGGAGGGTCAGAGCCTGCCCGTTGTCGAGGCGGTGGGGCTCGTCACCGAGCGGAAGAACGAGCTCGATGCGATCTTGATCACACGGCACCTCGAGTACTCGCTGCCCTATCGCGCGCTGTTTGCGGGCCGTGCGATTCCCGATCTGCGCACGCATCTGCTGAACGCGCTCGTCGAGCTGATCGCGCGCCTGCACCTGCGCGGGTTCTTCTGGGGCGATTGCTCGTTGTCGAACGCGCTCTTCCGCCGCGATGCGGGCGCGCTGACCGCGTATCTCGTCGACGCCGAGACGGGCGAGCTGCACGGAGCGCTCTCCGACGGGCAGCGTGCGTACGACCTCGACATCGCGCACACGAACATCGTCGGCGAGCTGCTCGATGTCGACGCGGAGGTCGGCCTGCCGGACGACATCGACCCGGACGAGATCGGCGACGAGATCGTGAGCAGGTATGACGCGCTGTGGAGCGAGCTCACGCGCGAGGAGACGTTCGGGCCGGATGAGCGCTACAAGCTCACGGAGCGGCTGGAGCGCCTGAACGACCTGGGCTTCGACGTCGACGAGATTCAACTCGAGGCGAGCGGGAGCGGTTACCGCGTGCAGCTCGATCCGCGCGTCGTCGAGCCCGGCCATCACCGGCATCGTCTGCTGCGGCTGACCGGCCTCGACGCGCAAGAGAATCAGGCGCGGCGCATGCTCAACGACATCGCGCGCTACCGCGAGGCGCTCGAACGTAAGGAAGGGCGTGTCTTGTCGGAGTCGATGGTGGCGGCGAAGTGGCGCGACGAAGTGTTCGAGCCGACGGTTGCCGCTGTGCCGGCGGAGTTGTGGGGTCGGCTTCCCGCGGCGGAGGTGTTCCACCAGGTGCTCGAGCATCGCTGGTATCTGTCGGAGCGTGCGGGCAAGGACGTCGGCATCGAGGAGGCGGTTCGCTCGTACGTCGAATCGGAGTTGCCGAAGAAACCTGCCGAGCGTGTCATGCTCGATCCGACATGAGCGTCTACCGCACCCCCGACTCGCAATTCGACAACCTGCCGGGCTGGGACTTCGAGCCGCGCTACATCGAGGTCGACGGTATGCGCATGCACTACATCGACGAAGGAAGCGGTGATCCATTCTTGCTCCTGCACGGCGAGCCGACGTGGAGCTACCTCTATCGCAAGGTGATCCCGCAGCTGCCCGGGCGCTGCGTCGCGCCGGACTACTTCGGCTTCGGCCGCTCCGACAAGCCAACCGACATGGGCTGGTACTCGTATGACTCGCACTACGCGGCACTTGAGCAGTTCGCCGAGCAGCTTGACTTGCGCAACATGACGGTGGTCGTGCAGGACTGGGGCGGCCCGCTCGGTTTTCGGTTGTGCGTCGAACAGACTGAGCGCGTCTCGCGCCTCGTTGTGTTGAACACCGGCATCGGTGCACGTGCGCCGAACGAGGAGTGGCTGCGCTTCCAGGCGTTCATGCGGCGCGTGGGGACGGAGATCGTTGCCGGAAATCTTGTGCGCCTTTCGCTCGTGCAACCCGTGAGCGATGAGGTGATCGCCGCGTACGACGCGCCGTTCCCGGTGCCCGAGTCGCGTGCGGGAGTCGTCGCGTTCCCGGAGCTGGTCGCGACGAGCTCGGATCATCCGTCGGCTGCGGCGATGCTCGATGTGCGCGAGCGGCTGCGGACGTTCGACCGGCCCGCGCTCGTGCTCTTCTCCGACTCCGACCCGATCTTCTCGAGGCGGGCGGCGGAGGTCATGGCCGAGCTGCTCCCCCGCGCCGAGCTGGCCGAACCTGTGGCAGGTGCAGGGCATTTCCTGCAGGAAGACCAGGGCGAGGCGGTAGGTCTCGCGATCGCAGAATGGGCCTAACGGACTACAGACAAGCCGTATTCGCGTCGATATGGTGATTGCTGTCGGCGGCCCCTGCGGCGCCGCCGGCCCTTTTTAGTCGAGTTGTCCCCTCAGTCGAGCTGCGAAGTGCAGAACGCGCAGCGGTGCGCGGCGATCGGGATCTCGCTTAGGCACTGCGGGCATTCGCGTGTCGTCTGCGCGACGGGCGCTTCGGTACGGCGCGTCGACATCAGCCTGTTCACCGGCTTGATCACGAGCCAGAACATCACCGCGGCGACGAGCACGAAGGTCAGCAATGCGTTGATGAACGAGCCGTAGAGGAAGCGGCTCTTGTGCACCGTGAAGGTGAGCGAGCCGAAGTCGTGCTTGCCGCCGATCGCGGCGATCAGCGGCGTGATCAGGTCGCCGACAAACGCGGTGATGACGGCGGCGAACGCAACGCCGACCACGATGCCGACGGCCATGTCGACGAGGTTGCCGCGGAGCAGGAATTCTTTGAAGTCCTTCATTCCGCGGAGTTCGTCGCTGCGCGGTGACTCCCTGCCACAGGTCGAAGTCTCCGATCTTGTTCGACATCACGCTCGGGCGGACGATCTCGCCACCGCGGCGGAAGGCCCACACGCCCGTGTGGACGTCGAGCGACTCGGAGTCGGCATCACGCCTTGCGAGACCGAAACAGCTTCGACGAACAGTCTCGTGCTATCTGGCGGACGGTTGAAGACGCGTGGCTTTCAGCAAGAGCCGCGACCGGAGATGCGAAAACCCTCGCGCGTCGCACATCAAGCGCAGCGAGTTCTGTAATCCCGACGAGAGCCCGAGCCGGAACAGCGACTCCTGGCTCGCCCAGCGCAGTCGCCACCCGGAATCGCAAGGTTTCAGAGAGAGGCCCGTCAAGGTGACGCAGAAGTCTGGCCGCCACCCGAGTTCCTTCGGCGCGAACGTCGACGTTACGGTCCTGTGCAAGGCTTAGGACAATTGGAATGACGACCTCCGCGGAAACAACCTCGCGAAGCAGTGGTATGCACCAGGCTGCTTGAAGCCTGGCGCCTGCAGCGGTGCCTCCCGCCAGCGACAGCACACGCACTAGGGCGTCGGGACTCTCGACTGCAGCAAGCGCCAGTTCAAGGCGGAGCCGTGCGCCGTCCCAATCATAAGGCGCCGATCCGAATGGTTCCATGACGGCCTGAGCATCGGGAGCCTTAGCGAGTGCCATCTTCACCTCTTGCGGTAGCCGAGGAACTTCACCTGCGAGGCGATTCGTTGCGCCGATCTTCGCGGACGCCAGGACATGTGGCGAACTCAAAAATTGGAGCAGAGGCTCCCAGTCGGCAGACGAAACCCGTTTTGCGCGCAGCAACGCAACGACCAGCGCATCGGCCAGATCAATGCCACCGACGCTGAACGCTCCTGCCTCGGCTTCCGAGAGGACGCCAAGGACGCGCTGCGCGAGTGCATCTACTGCGAGCGCAGCGTCACGACTCGAACCGTAGTTCAGCAAGATCGGAAGAAGATCGAATTCAGCGGCTGCACGGAAGTGCTGCGAAACCTCACGGACTACCTGCCGATCACCAGTCGCTGCGATTTGCTCCAAGAACTCGACAGCCGACGGTCTAAGGGAATCGCCTGTGCTCTGAATGGCTCTTAGAGAAGCACGCAACCACCGATCAACTACAGACTTCGAGACATTCCGCCAATCAATCCTGTCAATGAGCAGCGGAAGTCGGTCAGCCACAATGGGGCCCGGGTCCTGGCGCATCACGTCGAGGGCGTAACGCGCAACGCCGCTTTGGCTGCGTGCCGATGCGACGCCGACAACCGAGGCCAACGCCCGGATGGCCGCGTCGTGCTCTCTGGGTCGAAGTTCATCTGCAACGAGACGTTTCGCGGCTAGCTCAGCATCGCGAGAAGTCAACACATCGGCTCCGGCAGCAATAAGCGCGAAGGTCGCGAGTCGCTCCGGTGCACGCCACTGCTCATTCAGGACGGCAGGGACGACGCGCTGAAGTAGATCGAGTGGACCGCCCTTCCAATATGCGCGCGCCACTGCTCCAGCCGCCTTCTCGTCGCCGGCTCGCCTTAACAGAAACAGGGCCGCATCTGCCTGCCTGTCTTGAAGTCCGATTGTCGTGAGCACCTTGTAATGGGCGAGGTTCAATCGCGCTTGACGGAGCGCGCTGACGTCAGCCCAGTATTCGGCTCGAAGAAGGGCGCCGTAGAGCCTATTCTCAATCGAGTCGGTCGCTTGCCATGTGACGCGACGGCTATAGGCATCGCTCACGGCCTCGTCGAACTGCTTCGTAACGTAGTCACCCAACGCCGCCTCAGACAGCAAGTCACCGCGTGTAAGTGGGCGGAAGCGACTC
>DASXKU010000032.1:0-20659 GCA_036496645.1 Gaiellaceae bacterium | reverse complement strand
GCCGGCGTCGACTTCAGCCCGTAGTAGTAGAGCCCGAGCGCGAGGAAGCCGGTCACGAACGCAAGCAGCGCGATGTAGCGAGTGTCATGCCACGTCGCGAAGGCGGGAGCGCTGAGCACGAGCAGCGCAACCGCGCTGCCTGCGAGACCGAAGACGAAGCGGAGCGTCGCCACATGCTGGAAGCTGAGGTCACGGGCGAGATAGCGCCCGAGCACCGTGCCGAACGCCCACAACACGGCGGCGAGCAGGGCGTAGATCGTCGGGCGAAGACCCGACACGGTCGGGTGCAGCGGATGCGCGACGCCCATCAGCCATGTTCCCACGAGCGCGGGAACGAGGAAAAGCACGAACCGCTGGCGCGGCCGCTCGCCGAGGATCACCGCGGCGCCCAGCACCGCGACGAGCGGCTGCACCTTCTGCAAGACGACCGGCGTCACGAAGTCGTGGCCATCGGCGAACGCCTGCGTGAAGAGGATCGTCGCAACCGCCGACGAGCCGGCACCGATGATCACTGCGGCGAGCACGTGCCGCCAACCCGCGCGCGCCACTGCGACGAGCGCACCGGCGACGAACGGCAACGTCAGCAACACGAGCACAACGTGCTCGCCGAACACGATCGTCGCGACCGCCGTCGACTTCGCGAGCGGCGCGCGAATCCACGCGTCGAGCCCCCACATCGCGGCCGCTACCGCGACGAGAACGATCCCCGTTCGCTTCAACACGCCCTCAGCGTACTTACGCGGGGGCTGGCTTCCGGAGCCGGATGTTCTGGGCGAGAATGTTCGCGAGCATCGCGGTCACGGCAACGATGAAGATCGCCGTCCCGATCACGTTGATCTGCGGCGGAGTAGCGACGCGCGCAGCACCCCACACGAACAGCGGGAACGTCACCGTGGCGCCGGCATTGAAGTACGTGATCACGAAGTCGTCGATCGAAAGAGCGAAGGCGAGCAGACCCGCCGCGAGGACGCCGGGCATGATCAGCGGCAGCGTCACCTTCTGGAACGTCACCCACTCGTTCGCGCCGAGATCCATTGCCGCCTCTTCGAGATGACGGTCGAAGCCAACGAGCCGCGCGCGCACCGTGACGACGACGTAGCTGATGTTGAACAGGATGTGCGCGATCAGGATCGTCCCGAAGCCCTGCGGCACCTTCCAGTTCACGAAGAGCGCGAGCAGCGACGCGCCCATCACCACCTCGGGCGTCGTCATCGGGTTGAAGATGAGCAGGTTGGACGTCGCGCTGCCGCGAAAGCGATAGCGAACCAGTGCCAGCGCGATCAACGTGCCGAGCGCGGTCGCGACAACACTCGAGAGCAGTGCGATCTCGATGCTCACCTTCAGCGCGCCGCTCAACCCCGGGTACGCGAACGGATGCGTCCAGTTACTCCAGGTGAAGCCCTGCCACGTGTAATTGAAGCGGCCCTTCGGGTTGTTGAACGAGTATGCGACGACGACGCCAATCGGCAGGAACAGATACGCGAGCGCGAGCCCCGCATAAACGGTCAGCACATGGCGGCGCACGAACTTCACGCGTGGCTCACCGTCAGCCGCTCGGTACCGAGCGCGCGCGCGAAGATCAGCACGAGGACGAGGATCGCCGCCATCAGCACGAACGACAGGGCGGCAGCTGTCGGGTAGTCGCGCACCGAGAGGAACTCGGACTGTATGACGTTGCCGATCATGTACTGCCGCGGCGTCCCGAGCAGCTGCGCGTTGATGAAGTCACCTGCGGCGGGAATGAAGGTGAGCAGCACGCCCGCGAACACGCCGGGCAGCGACAACGGCAGCGTCACGCGGGCGAACGCCCATGGTTTTGACGCATACAGGTCTTCCGCCGCCTCGATCAACCGCGCGTCGACCTGCTCGAGACTGACGTACAGCGGCAGAACCATGAACGGCAGGAAGTTGTAGGTGATGCCTGCGATCACAGCCGTCGATGTCGCGAGCAGCCGGCCGTTGCTGCCGAGGATGCCGAGATGCTGAAGCGTGTGCACAACGATGCCGTTGTCCGCGAGGATCGTCTCCCACGCGAGCGTACGGATGAGATACGTGACGAAGAACGGCGCGATGACAAGCAGCAGCAAGAGGTTCTTCCAGCGGCCGCCGCGGAACGCGATCCAGTACGCGAGCGGATAGCTCACCACGAGTGCGATCGCCGTGGCGATCCCCGCGTACTCACCCGACCGGATGAACTGCGTCTGGTACGAGCTGATCGCGTCGTGGAAGTTCCCCCACGCCCAGCCGAAACTGAACAGCGGGAAGAGTCCCTGCGAGAGGGACATCTTCCCGAGGTACCACATCGGCACGACGAAGAAGACGAAGAGCCACGCCATGCCGGGTGCAAGCAGCAGGTATGGGATCGTCCACTTGCGGCGGTGAAGCATCCTCGCGCTAGCCGCCCGTCAGCTTCTGGAACGCCTTCTTGTACTTCTCGACGAGAACAGCCTTCGTGTCGAACTGATGCATGTTTGCGAGCATCGCCGTCGTCGGGAAGATCAGCGGGTTCTTCGCGATCGCCGGGTCGCTCTTCTCGAGCACCTTGTCGGCGCCGACGACCGGGCAGATGTAGTTGACGTAGTCCTCAACCTCTGCCGCGATCTCGGGCCGGTAGAACCAGTTCATGACAACCGACGCCCCATAAGCGTTGCCGCCTTTCGGGATCAGCATGTTGTCGGTCCAGATCATTCCGCCGTCGTCCGGCACGACCCACTTCAGGCCCGGATGGTCGGCCTGCAGCTGAACCATGTCGCCCGACCACGCGAAGCACGCGTAGATGTCGCCCTTCGCGAGCAGCGGCGCATAGTCGTTACCAGTGAACTGACGCACCTGGCCCGAGCTGACCGCGTTCTGCAAGAGCTGGATCGCGGCGTTGAAAGACTTGTCGGTGACGTGCGCGGGATCGTCTCCGTTGGCGAGCATCGCGAGCCCGACGGAGTCCGCCATCTCGGTGAGGAGGGTCACCTTCCCCTTCAACTTCGGATTGGTGAGCAGGTCGTGCACGGAGGTCACATCGCCGCCGACAAGCTTCGGGTCGTAGCCGATGCCGGTCATCCCCGACTGCCACGGGAGGCTGTAATCGCGGTTCGGGTCCCAATCCGGATGCTGCTGCACGGGCAAGAGGTTCTTGATGTTCGGCAGCGCCGACTTGTCGAGCTTCTCGAGCCAACCGAGCTCGATCATCCGACCAGGGAGACCTGACTCGTCCGTCAGCACAATGATGTCGCGGCCGACCGACTGCCCCTGCGACAGCGGTCCTTCGATCTTTCCGAAGAAGCTGTCGTTGTCGTTGATGTCCTCGATGTACTTGATGTGGGAGTGGTAGTGCGCCTGGAACTGATTCAGCGACGGATGCGTCTTGTTCTTGATGTCGATGTAGAGCGGCCAGTTCGAGAACGTGATCGTCTTCGGCAGCGTTTGTGCCGCGGCGGCTGCCGTCGAAGTCGCCGCCTTGTTCGAGCTTCCACCGCAAGCTGCAAGCAGCCCCGGCACAGTCAGCAGTGCACCGCCGCCCGCGGCACGCCGCAGCAACTCACGACGTGTGACCACGTCAGTCATTTCCGCCTCCTTCTCGAGACACCACAAATGTCGATTCCGGCGCGAACGAGACGTCGATCCGCTCGCCCGCCTTGTATGAGCCTGCTCCCTGGACGTAGACCGTCACGTCGCCGACCCCGGTTCTGACGAGGTACTGCGTCGCGACGCCCATGTATGCACTCTCGATCACCTCGCCGCCGAGGACGTTCGCCTCGCCGCCGCCGATCTTCAGCTTCTCCGGCCGGATCCCGACGGCGACACGCCCGGTGCGCCCTGCCAGCGCGGCGGCCGTCACGCGAATCGTCGTGCCGTCGACGCCAACCGTGTCGGCACCCGCGACGGTGCCGTCGAGCAGGTTGGAGATGCCGAGGAAGTTTGCGACGAACGCCGTTGCCGGCCGCTCGTACAGCTCGGCGGGCATGCCCATCTGCTCGATGCGGCCGCCGTTCATCACCACGATCCGGTCGGCCATGGTCATGGCCTCCTCCTGGTCGTGTGTGACGTGCACGAACGTGATCTTCATCTCGCTCTGAATGCGCTTCAACTCGAGCTGCATCTCCTTGCGAAGCTTGAGGTCGAGCGCACCGAGCGGCTCGTCCAGCAACAGGACGCGCGGACGATTGACGAGCGCGCGCGCGAGTGCGACGCGTTGCTGCTGCCCGCCGGACAACTGGCTCGGCCGCCGGTTGCCGTAGCCATCCAAGCCGACGACGCGCAGCATCTCCGAAACCCTTTCGCGGAGCGCTGACCCCTTGACCCCCTTCCGCCGCAGGCCGAACGCGACGTTCTCGTGGATCGTCAGATGTGGGAAGAGCGCATAGCTCTGAAAGACCGTGTTCACGTCTCGCTTGTGAGGCGGTAGGCGCGTGACAGGGATCTCGCCGAGATAGATCGTGCCGTCACTCGGCTCCTCGAAGCCGCCGATCATGCGCAACGTCGTCGTCTTGCCGCAACCGGAAGGCCCGAGCAACGCGTAGAAGTGGCCGGTCTCGACCTCGAGGGTGAGATCGTCGACGGCAACGACGTTGTTGTCGAACCGCTTGGTGACGTGCTCGATGCGAACGTCGGCGCTCATCGACCGATCCGCCGCGACGCCTCGCCGAGAACCTCACCGAGAATCCCGACCATCTCGTCGAATTCCTGCTCGCCCGCAACGAGCGGCGGCGAGATCTGAACGACAGGATCGCCGCGATCGTCGGCGCGACAAATGAGCCCGGCCTCGAAGAGGGCAGGCGACAAGAAACCACGCAGCAGTGACTCCGACTCCTCGTCGGAGAACGTCTCACGCGTGTCCTTGTCCTTCACCAACTCGAGCGCCCACAGATACCCGGTGCCGCGCACGTCGCCGACAATCGGCAACTCGAGCAGCGTCGAGAGCTTCTGTTGCAACACATGCTGCTTCTCGGCGACACGCTCGACGATCTTCTCGCGCTTCATGATCTCGATGTTCTTCAGCGCGATCGCACAACCGACGGGATGGCCGCCGAACGTGATGCCGTGCGAGTACATCGCCTTCTCGTCCTGGAACACGTTGAAGACATCCTGCGACGTGATCACCGCGCCGATTGCGGCGTACGACGACGACAGTCCCTTCGCGCTCGTGACGATGTCCGGGCGGATGTCGTACTTCTCGCTGCCGAACCACGCGCCAAGGCGACCGAACCCGCAGATCACCTCGTCGGCGCAAAGCAGGATTCCGTAGCGATCGCAGAGCTCGCGCACACCCTGGAAGTAACCGACCGGCGGCGTGAATGACCCACCCGCGTTCTGCACAGGTTCGAAGATCACCATCGCCACCGTGTCCGGGCCGGCCTGCTGGATCGCTTCGTCGAGCTCGGTGAGCAGCACCGCGGTGAACTCCTCCTCGGTCTCGTCGACCGGGCGGTGGTAGCGATTCGTGTTGCGCACGTGGACGACATCGGGGACGAGCGGCTCGAACGGCGCGCGCAGCGCAGGGATGCCGTTGATCGACAGCGCGCCCATCGTCGTGCCGTGGTACGCGGTGCGCCGCGCGATTGCCTTCCAGCGCCGCTCGCCACGCGCGGTGTGGTACTGCCGCGAGAGCTTCCACGCCGACTCGACCGCCTCCGATCCGCCGGAGACGAAGAACGAGCGCGAGAGATGCGTCGGCGGCAGCTCCGCGATCACCTCCGCGAGCTCGATCGCGCGCGGATGTGCGTACGACCAGTTGGTGTAGAAGGGCAGCTCGCGCATCTGCTCGAGCGCCGCCTGGCCGATCTCCTCCCCGTACGAGTAGCCGATGTTGACGCTGAACAGGCCCGCCAGCGCGTCGAGGTAGCGCTTGCCCTTGTCGTCCCAGAGGTAGCAGCCCTCGCCGCGCACGATCACGGGCGGCTCGTAGCCGTGCATTCGCGTGAAATGCAGCCAGAGGTGCTCGCGCGCCGCAGTTGCCAGGTTCACCGGCCGAGCATATTCCCTATCCAGCTATGCAGTCAGGTGACCGTCACCCGGACACCTTGGTCGGGATGTTCTTCACCTTGCCCGCAACGATTTCTTGACGGACTTTCTCGACCTTCGCGGCGATCCCCGCCGGCGCTTTCGTCGAGAACTTGCCGATCCCGACGCCGTTCTGCGCCAGGGAGTACACGGCATCCTTGCCGCCCTTGAAGTGCCCGGACGACGCGTCCTTGATCGCCTGGAAGACCGCGGTGTCGACGCGCTTCAGCGCCGACGTCAGCACGTAGGTTCCGAGGTAACCCTGGTCGGCGTCGACGCCGATCCCCCATACGCCCTGCTCGCGCGCCGCGTCGAGCGCGCCGAGCCCGCAACCGCCTGCGACCTGGAAGACGACCACCGATCCTGCCTGGATCTGGTTGAGCGCAACCTCCTTGCACTTCTGCTGCGCGCTGAAGTCCTGTGAGTAGCCGTTCAATGCCTCGATGCCGGGGTCAGCCGCCTTCGCGCCCGCCTGGAAGCCGGCGATGTAGCGGTCGACCGGCGGCTGCTTCTCACCCCCGACGCTCGAGACTGCTTTTCCATTGCGATCTTTCGCGGCGAGACCTGCGGCGTAGCCGGCGAGATAGCCCGCCTCCTGCTCCTTGAAGAGCAGCCCTTCGACGTTCGGCAGGCTGCCTTCGTCCGCGTTCGACACGTCGACGATCGCGAAATGCGTCTTCGGGAACTGCTTGGCGACCGTCTCCAGCGCCTGGATTTCCGTGAAGCCAACGCCGATGACCAGGTTGTAGCCCTGCCGCGCGAGCGAGCTCAGGTTCGGCACGTACTCGGCGGACGACGCCGCCTCGACGACGCGGGTCTGCACGCCGAGCTGTTTCCCGGCCTGCTGCAGGCCGACGTACGCAAGGTGGTTGAAGCCGCGGTCATTGAGGCCGCCGGTGTCGGTCGACAGGCCGACCTTGAACGTCGAGGTCTCGGTTGTCGTCGAGGACGTCTTGTGCGACGTCGATCCACACCCAGCGGCAAGCAGAACAACAGCGGCAAGCAGAACAAGCTTCTTCACGGCAGGCTCTCCTGGAAGGTTTTAGACTGTGGGGCGAAAACTCGTGCCGGATTCTACTCACCACGCCGTGATCGCCGTCGTCCTGTGTGTGCAGGGCGGCCGTCTCGACGCGTCGCTGCGCCGAGTCGCGCGCCACGACGGC
Source organism: Gaiellaceae bacterium (assembly GCA_036496645.1). Classification (GTDB taxonomy): domain Bacteria; phylum Actinomycetota; class Thermoleophilia; order Gaiellales; family Gaiellaceae; genus PALSA-600. The sequence goes on along the minus strand of DASXKU010000032.1, from coordinate 13,502 downwards.
GAGGAACTTGACGCAGCGCTCACGCGCGCGGCGGACGTGGACGCGCTCGCCTACGTGGAGCAGCTCGACACGCGGCTGCTTGCCGACGGCGCCCTCGCGACGTCGTACCTTGGCCTCGGCACCACGCTGCCGGCCAGCGACATGACGGGTCCCGACGCGGGCGACCTCGTGCGCGCAGCGCGTGCACGACTCCGCGCAAAGCTCTCGTACACCAACGTCGGCTTCGCGCTTGCGCCCGAGACGTTCACGATCTCGGAGCTGCGCGACATCTATGTCGCTGCACTTGGGTACGACGTCTCCGCGACGAACTTGCAGCGCGTGCTCGTGCGCCGCGGCGTGCTCGAGCGCGTTGAGGGTCGTCGCGCGCCGGGACGCTCAGGCGGGCGGCCCGCGGCGCTTTTCCGTTTCACGTCGCGTCAGTTCGAGATCACGGACGAGTTTGCGGCGTTGCGTCCGCCAGGATCTCGCGCCAGCGGCTGAACAAGATCTGATGGCCGTCCTCGACGAGCTTCAGCGTCGCGTCGGGTAGACGCCGGATGTACTCGTGCGCGATCTGCGGCGGCGTTGCCGCGTCGCGCGTTCCCCACCACACCGCGACGGGCGCGCGCACGTCCGTGAGCTCGAAGCCCCACGGGCGTCCGAGGTATGCGAGCTCCTGCGCGAGCCAGCGACCGCCGTCGGCGAATGACTCGATGCGGCCGAGCGCGTACGCGTCGGTGTGCGCCGGGTCGGGCAGCTGCGGCGTCGCCTCGCGCCCCCAGCGCTCGAGCCCGCGCGTTGCGAGCCACTGCGAACGACGCGCGACACGCACGGCGCTGTTGATGCTGCGACTTGTCAGCTCGACGAGGTCGTGCGGGGGCATCGACGCGACGAGCGATACGCGCTCGACACGCTCGGGTGCTTCAGCGGCCAGCGCGAGCGCATGCGGACCGCCGGCCGACCAGCCGATCACACCGAACCGCTCGATTCCGAGCTCGTCGGCAACTGCGATGACGTCTCGCGCATGCGAGACGAGCGAGCGCCCGCGCACTCGCGGCCCACAGCGCTCGAGGGAGATGACCCGCGACTCGTATGTCTCGGCGGGCCGCGACGAGGGCGAATCGCCGCCGCCGTGAAGGTAGAAGACGGGCGGGCCGTGACCCTGGTCGTCGTACCGCATTAGGCTCAAGCGTATGCGGCTCGAGGGCAAGCACGCAGTCGTCACCGGCGCCGGCACCGGCATCGGCCGCGCGATCGCGCAACGGCTCGCGGCCGAAGGCGCGCGGCTCACACTGCTCGCGCGCGACGAGTCGCGGCTGGGTGACGTCGTGCACGGAGCAACAACGCGTTCGCTTGACATCCGCGACCGCGATGCGGTCTTCGCCGCGTTCTCCGAGCCGCTCGACATCCTGGTCGCAAACGCGGGCATCGGCGGCGAGAACAAGCCCGGTGACGGCGACCGCTGGGACGACATCGTCGCGACGAATCTTTCCGGCACCTATTGGTGCTGCCGTGCCGCCGAACCGCTGTTGGCTGACGGCGGCCGCATCGTCGTCACGTCCTCGATCCTTGCGCGCATCGGTGTGTCCGGCTACACCGCGTATTGCGCATCGAAGGCAGGACTGCTCGGGCTCGTGCGCGCGTACGCCGCGGAACTCGCGCCGCGCAAGATTCAAGTGAACGCCGTATGCCCAGGTTGGGTGAACACCGACATGGCGTGGGACGGTTTGTCGGACTGGCCGGGCAAGACGTCCGACGAGGCGTGGGCGATCGCAGTGAAGGAAGTCCCACTTCGGCGAATGAGCGAACCGGACGAGATCGCGGCAACGGTTGCGTGGCTCGCATCCCCCGACTCGCTCGGCGTGACAGGGCAGGCGATCGACCACAACAACGGCGCCTGGATGGGATGATTTTGAGATAACGCGCCGTCCGGGGCGGGACCTAGTCTCTGCCGCATGATGTCTGGCGACTACATCCGTAGAGGCGTCGCCGAGTTTGTCGGCACGTTCGCGTTGATCTTCGTCGCGGCCGGTGGTGCCGCGTACGCGCGAGCTCCAGTCGATCTGGCTCTGGCAAACGGCCTCGTGATCGCCGTGATGGTTTCGGCGATGGCGTTCATCTCGGGCGGATTCTTCAACCCGGCGATAACGCTCGGCATGCTCGTCACACGGCGCATCGCGCCGATGCTGGCGGGTTGGTACTGGTTGATGCAGTTCGGCGGCGCGGCACTCGCAGCGTTGCTCTTGAAATGGATCCTCCCCGGCACTGCACAGAGCGGCGGCAACCTTGGCGTTCCGTCGCTCGGCACCGGCGTCACGTCCGGCGTCGCTGTTGTTGTCGAGGCGATCCTCACGTTCTTCCTCGTCTGGGTCGTTTTCGCGACCGCGGTCGATCCGCGCGGCACGTTCAAGCAGATCGCCGGGCTGGCGATCGGCTTCACGATCGCGTTCGGCGTACTGATGTCGTATGCCCTCACGGGCGGCGCGATGAACCCTGCGCGTGCATTCGGGCCGCAGCTCGTCGGCAATCACTGGCACCACTGGTGGGTCTGGTACGTCGGCCCGTTTGCCGGTGCAGTGATCGCAGCGTCGGTGTACGAGATGCTCTACCTGCGCGAGCCGATTGCCGCTCCGGGCGAGGCGGCACAGTCTTAAGGACAGTGCAGTCCTAGGCACAGGCAACTTCCCGGTTCGATAGGTTCCGGCCATGCTCTCGACGATCGCCCTCGTCGTGGCCGGCCTATCGACCGGACACAAAATCGGTCTGGCAGTCGCAGGCGCGGCGTTCATCATCTTCGCGCTGATCTCGTCGTTTCTGCTGCCGCGATTCAACGAGAACTTCCCCGGCCGCGGGCTCGGCTGGTACGTCGTGGTCTGCATCGCGTTCTTCATCGCGATGATCTCGGCGGTGATCGTCTTTGGGCGCGAAAAGCCTGAGGCGAAGGCAGCGAGTGAGACAACCACCACGACGCAGTCGGTCATTCCAGGCGGCGTCAACATCAAGGGCGATCCCGCGGCAGGCAAGACGGTCTTCGCCTCAGCGGGCTGCGTCGGCTGTCACACGCTCAAGGCTGCGAATGCGACCGGCACCGTCGGCCCGAATCTCGATCAGCTCAAGCCGGCATATGCGCGCATCGTCACGCAGGTCGAGAACGGCGGCGGTCCGATGCCGGCGTTCAAAGGAACGCTCACGCCGACACAGATTCAGGACGTCGCTGCGTTTGTCTACACGTCGACGCACTGACGTGCGCTCTCCGTAAAGCGGAGAAGGAGGGATTCGAACCCTCGAGGCAGGGAATCCCCCACCTAACGCCTTAGCAGGGCGCCGCCTTCAGCCACTCGGCCACTTCTCCGGGCGGGCGCATCGTACCGAGCTTTCTGAAAATCAAATGCACGAACGCCCGCTGTGCGCGGGCGCTCGCGAGAACGGAGAGGGCGGGATTTGAACCCGCGACGCACCTTTCAGCACGTACGCGATTTCCAGTCGCGCTCCTTAGGCCACTCGGACACCTCTCCAGCGGAGGGGGAGGGATTTGAACCCTCGATCCGCCTAACGACGGATAACGGTTTTCGAGACCGCCGCATTCGACCGCTCTGCCACCCCTCCGAGCGGGCGCATGGTACCGCCGTCTAGTCGGAGATGCGTGCGATCAAGTCTTCGCGGCGCAGGACGCGCGTGCGGTGCGAGGAGCGAGCAAGCCGCACTTCGTAGCCGGCGTCGCGCGGAAAAAGCACCTTGTCGCCAGGCTCGATCGCCTCGACCTCGGGCCCGACCGCGACGACGATGCCGGTGCGCACCTGCGCGGCTTCGTTCACCGGGACGATCAGCCCGCTCGCTGTTTCCGTCTCGTCGAGTGGTTCGACGACGAGGTAATCGTCGAGCGGCTCGAGCGTCGATTCGGAGAGTGAGTGGTGGCCTTCCAACACGCCTCCACGATACTCCCTGCGTGCGCGTGGGCCGTTACGACGTCGCGATTTCGAATCCCGACAAGGTCTTCTTCCCTGACCCTGGGCTGACGAAGGGCGATGTGGTCGCGTATTACCTCGGAGTCGCGGAGCTCGCGCTCCCCCACCTTCGCCACCGGCCGTTCCACATGAAGCGGTTCCCAAATGGTGTGGCTGAGGAGTTCTTCCATCAGAAGCGCGTGCCGAAGAATCATCCCGAGTACGTCGACGAGGTCTTCGTGCAGTTTCCGAGCGGGCATTCGACGGTGTTCGCGGTCGTCGACAATGCCGCAGCGCTCGCGTGGGTCGCGAACCTCGGCTGCATCGAGTTGCACACGTGGCACTCGCGCGTCGAACGGCTTGAGCAACCCGACTATCTGCTGATCGATCTGGATCCGACGAGCGACGGGCAGTGGCCGTTCGTGCGGGAGATTGCGCTCGTCGTGCGCGACGTGCTGGACGAGCTGCGGCTGCGCTCGTATCCCAAGACGTCGGGCGCGACCGGATTGCACATCCTCGCGCCGATCAAGCCCGACACGATGTTCCCCGACGTCCGCCGCTTTGCGAAGGCGGTCGCGGAAGAAGTCGAGCGGCGGATCGCCGACCAGCGCGTAGCAACGACGACCTGGCGCGTGGCGGATCGCGTCGGCGTGTTCGTCGACTTCGGCCAGAACGCACGCGACCGCACGATCGCGTCGGCGTATTCGATTCGTCCCGTGCCGGACGCACGCGTCTCGGCGCCGCTGTGCTGGGACGAAGTTCCGGCGGTCGAGCCAGAGGCGTTCACGGTGACGACGATGCCCGCTCGTGTCGCTGCGGTCGGCGACCCGATGCACGGCATGTGGCGCAACCCGCCGTCCCTTCGCTCACGCTTCGCCAAGCTCGGCATCGACCCACCTGGCTAAAGCGGACTAGTCGAAAATGCGACGCGCACCCAACATCGGCTGCCGCCAGGGGTGACGTTTCTCGTCACCGTCCCGAACGGCGGATTGCGTTCGCCGCGACGCAATGCCACTCTCGCTGGCGTGGCGCACCACCGATGGAACCAACGCTTGCACATCGCTCGACTCGAGCGCGGGTACTCGCAGGCCGAGCTCGCGGACGCGGTGCGCGCATCGCGCGACACGATCGGCCGAATCGAAACAATGCGCGCGATCCCGTCAGTTTCACTGGCGCTCGCAATCGCTAACGAAGTCAACGCAACCGTCGAGGAGCTGTTTGGGCACCTCGACTTGCGTTAGGCGAACAGAGCTTCAACCGTCGGCGCGTTCGGGTCGCGCGGCGGCCGTAGCTCGCGCCAGGTGCAATCGGCAGGGTCCTTGTCGTCGCGCCAGCGGATGAACTTCGTTCCGTGGCGGAAACGATCGCCCTGCACCTTGTCGTACCGCACCTCCACCACCAAAACCGGCTGCACGACCGCCTGCTCGAGCTCACCCGTCCCCCACCGGTTCGGTTCGCTGAAGTTGCGATCTGATTTCTCGTCGAGTAGCGGCACCACCAACTCGGAGACCTCTTTCACGCGCGACGCGGCGACTGCACACGTTCCGACGTAGTCCAGCCCGCCGTCCTCGCGGTACAGCCCGAGCAGCAACGTCGCCGGCGTGCGCGTGCCCTTCTTCCAGCGCACACCGACCACGACGCAGTCAGCGGTGCGGTTCTCCTTCACCTTGACGACGGCCTCACGCGAGCCGGGCCTGTACGCCGAACCAAGTTTCTTCGCAATCACACCGTCGAGCCCAAGCGCCTCGAACCGATCGAGCCAACCGCGCGCCTCCGCAAGGTCTCGCGTCGCCGGAGACAAACGAAAACCGCTCAACGCCTCCACCCGCGCGCGCCGCTCTTCGAGCGGCAGCTTCCACACCGCCTCGCCGTCCCACACCAGCACGTCGAACACGACGAACTCCGCGGGAATCTCGCCCGACAGCCGCTTGATGCGCGACTCGGCGGGATGCAATCGCATCTGCATTGCGTCGAAGTCGAGCGCGCCGTCGCGCGCGATCACGATCTCGCCGTCGAGCGCGGACTTCGGCGCCAGATGCTCCGCGAGCGGACGAAGCTCCGGGAAGTAGCGAAGCAGCGGCCGCCCGTTGCGCGACCACATCGCGAGCTCCTTGCCGATGTTCTCGAACACGCCGCGAAAGCCGTCCCACTTCGGCTCGTACTGCCAGCCGTCGCCCTCGGGCAACTCGCGCACGAGGTTCGCCTCCATCGGCGGGAACGGCAGCTTTGCGGGAGGCACTCTCAGACGTTACTGAAGCCAGGGACCGAGGAACGTCTCGATCTCCGGGCACCCGAACGGGCCCTCGAGCCGCCCGCGCACCGCGCGGTCCTCGATCACCACCAGCGTCGGCAGCGCGATCACGCGAAACTTCTCGACCAGATCGGGTCGCTGCTCGCGCGCGATCGCCGTGTAGCGGAACGTTCCGTGGTTCCCACGACGCTGCAACACCTGGGCGACGTAGCCCTCGATCCGCCGGCACGGCCCCGACACCTTCGACGTGAAGAGCACCAGGCGGGGCCTCTCGATCACGTCGGTCACGGATCGGATATATCCGGTTCGCATCCCGATCAAACGCGCTGGGTAGCCTTGGCCCATGAAGCGTGTCGCGATCACCGGCATCGGCGCCGTCACCCCGCTTGGGCTCGACGTCCCCTCAACATGGGACGCGGCGCTCAAGGGTGAGAGCGGCATCGGGTGGATCAGCACCTTCGACACGGCTGGTCTCCCGGTCCGCGTCGCAGGCGAGGTGAAGGGCTTCGACCCCACCACGGTCGTCTCCGCGAAGGACGCACGCAAGCTCGAACGCAACGTGCTGCTCGGCGTCGCCGCCGGCCGCGAGGCGCTCGCCGACGCGAATCTGACCGGCTTCGACCCTGACCGCGTCGGCGTCATCTTCGGCTCGGCGATCGGCGGTGTGCCAGGGATCCTCGAGCAGGCCGAGACGCTCCGCGAGCGCGGTCCCGACCGCGTCTCGCCGAACTTCCTGCCGAACGTGCTCGTCGACTCGATCTCGGGGCAACTCGCGATCTCACTCGGGATTCGCGGCCCCAACTATGCCGTCGTCTCCGCTTGTGCGACCGGCTCGCACGCGGTCGGCGAGGCGGCGGAGATGATCAAGCGCGGCGCCGCCGACGCCGTGCTCGCGGGTGGTACCGAAGCGTGCATCGTGCCGCTGATCCTCGCGGGCTTCACCGCGATGCGCGGCCTTGCAGCTGAAGACGAGAACCCGCCGCACGCATCGCGCCCGTTCGACGCGACGCGCGCAGGCTTCGTCATGTCGGAGGGCGCCGGTGCGTTGCTGCTCGAGGACTGGGACCTGGCCGAACGACGCGGTGCGACGATCCACGCTGAAGTGCTCGGCTACGGCGCGTCAAACGACGCGCACCACATGGCGCAGCCTGAGCCGGATGCGACCGGAGTCGCGAAGATGATGCGCAGCTCACTCGAGCGCGCGGGCGTCGCGCCGGAGCGCGTCGGCTACATCAACGCGCACGGCACCTCCACGCCGCTTGGCGATGCCGCCGAGACGAAAGCGATCAAAGACGTGTTCGGAGCCCACGCGTACAACCTTGCCGTCTCGTCGACGAAGTCGATGATGGGTCACACGTTCGGCGCCGCGGGCGCGATCGAGGCGATCATGTGCGTGCTTGCGCTCGAGCGCGGCGTGCTGCCGCCGACGATCAACTATCGCAACCCCGATCCCGAGTGCGACCTGGACTACGTGCCAAACGAAGCGCGCGAGGCACAGATCGATGTCGCGCTCTCGAATGCGATGGGCCTCGGCGGCCACAACGGCTGTGTTTTGCTGGGCCGCGCCTAGATCGCGGCGGGCACACCGCGGATTGACTCGACGACGACGTCGGCAAGCGCGAGCGACTCGTCGTCCGGCGGGTAGTGCGGGTTCGGCACCGCGATCACGCGCATCCCGGCCGACTTTGCCGAGCGGATGCCGTTGTGCGAATCCTCGACGGCAATGCATGCCGCCGTCTCGACGCCCAGCCGGCGCGCCGCCTCGATGTAGACGTCCGGCGCGGGCTTGCCGCGCGCAACCTCCTGTGACGAGACGGCGATCGCGATCACCTGGTCGAGCTCCGTCACGCGGAGCACGACCTCGATCAGTTCCGGATTCGACGACGACGCGATCGCGATCGGGAACCGGTCGCCGACCGCACGCACAGCGTCGACAGCGCCATCGATCAGCGGCGGCGCGTCGCCGTAGCGCGCGAGCATGCGCGCAACCACCGCGTCATTGATCTCCTCGAGCGTGCCTGGCACGCCGAGCGACTCCGACATGTAGCGCGACCATTCGGGCGCGCTCATCCCCATCATTGCGCGTGCTGCATTTGCGTGGTAACGGCCGCCGCTCTCGTCTGTGTACGTCTCGCGTACGTCGTCCCACACCTGCTCCGAGTCGACAATCACGCCGTCCATGTCGAAGACGACAGCGGCTGTCACGACTCGTGATATTCGCGGCGGTGATACACGAGCGACGTCGGAGCAGTTCCTTCTTCGATCGACAGCACTTCGCCGACGAAGAACGTGTGGTCGCCCGTCTGAATCTGGTTGACGGTGTGCGCGACGAGCCAACCTGCCGCGTCGGCGAGCAGACGCGGATCGTCGTCGCGCACGGGAATGCCTTCCCAGAGAGCGATCGGAGGCACACCGCGCGCGAAATGCTGAGCGAGATGAGACTGATCGCCGTTCAGGATCGACACCGCCCACTCGTTCGCGTCCTTCAGCAGTTCGTGCAACGACGCTTCGAGTGCGATCGAGATGCCGACGAGCGGTGGCTCGAGCGACAGCGACGTCAACGACGAGACGGTGAGCGCGGCACGCCGACCACCGACGTCGGCGACCACCACCGACACACCGGCGGGCCACCGCCGGAAGAGCGACCGTTGCGCGGCTCCGCGTTCCTGCACGCGGGCGAATCTACCTAGAAGATCAATTCGCCTTGCATTTGGGGTCGTTCATGGCGCGCAGCATGTCGTTCAGCTCCTTGTCGGCATCCGCGTCGTAGGGGCCGGGAGCTGCGGCCCGCCACGTCACGTCAGGCGCGACGCCGGGGCCTTCCGCCGTGGCGCGGTACTGCGCGCCTTTGCCGCTCGGGTGAGCGCCGTGCGGGTAGAACCCGTAACAGAACGTCCCGTTCGGGCCGTGCGCAAGGAAGCTGTTGTCGCGCTTCCAACCCTTCCCGTAGGCCGAGTTGAGCGTGTCGACGTAGATGTTGCGGCCGTAGCTGTCGAGCGGTTGGCCTGCGGATGTTGAGTGGAAGCCGTGCACACCGATGCCGCCGTAGGTGTACGCGCCGAAGATCTGGTCGAACGTCCGATACGACCAGTCGACGTGGATGTCGAGCACGGGAATCGCGCCGGTCCAGTGCGAGAGGCGCAGCTCCCACGCCCCCTGGTTCGTCGTCTTCGGGACGAGCCCGTAGTCCGGAAGCGCGCGCGGCCACGATTGCAGCGCCCAGTACGAACCGTCGGTCGCTTTGCACGCGGTGATCTCCCAGGCAAGCTTCGGGCCGTCGTACGGCAGACAGGCGCCGTTGAAGACCAGCCAGTACGTCGTGCGGTGGTATTTGCCGTAACCACCCGAGTAGTCGAGCTTGAACTTCACCTGCGCCGACGACTGATTCGGTGGCTTCGCGTTCACCGCGCCCCAGGCAAGCACGTGCTTGAGCTTGCCGGCAGCGTGATACGTGATCATCGCCTCGCCCTTCTTGTTCACCTGCAAGGTGACCCCGGAGGCGTTGCGGTCAATCAGTTGCGATGCATCAGCAGGCGATGTGAAAATAAGAACGGCACAGATTGCAAGAGCGATGCGCATACGTTGCAACAAATATACCCGGATGCACGCGAGTCAGTCATCCCCCACCTCCTCGGCCAGCAAGCCCAGTGCATACAGCCGCCACGCCAGGTCGACGTCAGCGGCGAGGAACAGCGCCGCCTCGCGCAGACGCGGCAGGTCGTGCACCCGATGAACGAGAGCGTCGATCTGTTCAGCGAGCTCCGCGCGCCGCTCCTCGCTGTAGAGGTCGGCGGCGAGCGCACGCACGGCGCGGTCATCGACCTCGAGCTCGCGGTGCGGGTCGCCGCCCGCCGCAACCAGCAGCATCGCCCTCCGGCGCGCCCCGTTCAGCTCGCTCTCGTCGACCGTCACGGCCTGGCCGGCGAGATACGCGAGCACCGCGAGCGGGTCTCCGAGCTCGCCGGCGTCGAGGCTGCGCAGGAGGTCGGCAACGGGATCCACGCGCGTAGCATGACTCACATGGACGAAGTCCTCGCCAAGGCAGAGGAGTGGCGGGCGAACGGCGAGCGGGTCGCGCTGGCGACAGTGGTCGGCGCGCGTCGCAGCGCGCCGCGCCCACTCGGCGCGAAGCTCGTAGTCACCGACTCCGGGCGGCTGTTCGGCTCGGTCTCCGGCGGTTGCGTCGAAGCGGATCTCGCTGCACGCGCATCCGCGCTGCTCAAGGCCGGGAGCTGTGAGCTGATCAATTACGGGATCGCCGACGACGAGGCGTGGAGCGTCGGGCTCCCATGCGGCGGCGAGATCGATGTCTTCGTCGAGCCATTCGGCGGCGCACCGCCGCTCGAGCGCGGCACGAGTTACGTCGTCATCGCCGGCGAGGGCATCGGGGAGCGCTGGCACGACGACGCGGATGTGCAGACCGGTCTGCGCGAAGAGTCGCGACGAACGGTTTTCGTCGAGCACGTTAGCCCGCCGCCGCGGCTGCTCGTGATCGGTGCCGGCGATCTTGCTGAAGCTTTGTGCGCGCTCGCCAAGACAATCGGCTGGCACACAGTCGTCGCCGATCCTCGCGCAGGGCTCGCCACGCGCGAACGCGTGCCGAGCGCCGACGAACTGATCGTCGCCTGGCCGGACGAGCTCGAGATCAACCGGGAGACTGCGCTCGTTTCGTTTGTGCACGAAGCACGGCTCGAGGTTCCCGTTCTGAAGCGCGCTGTCGAGTCCGGTGCGTTCTACGTTGGCGCGCTCGGGTCGAAGCGCCGACAGGAGAAGCTGCGTGCCGAGCTCGGCGATGCTGCCGATCGCGTGCACGGCCCGATCGGGCTCGACCTCGGTGCGCAGACGTCAGCCGAGATCGCACTCGAAGTGATGGCGGAACTGCTCGCCGCCTGGAGGCTGCAGACCTGAGCCACGTGCTGTTTGTCTGCGTCGGTAATCAGGGCCGCTCGCTGCTCGCGGAGCGACTGTTTCGCGAGGCGGCGGGCGACCGTCATCAGGCGCGCTCTGCCGGCAGCTGGCCCGGCAGCGAGCCGCATTCGGTCGTCGTCGAGTCGCTGCGCGAAGTCGGCGTCGACGCGAGCGATCACGTGCCGCAGAAGCTGAACGACCAGCTGGTCGAGTGGGCTGACGTCGTCATCGCCACGTGCGACGACTCGTGCCCCGTCGTCCCCGGCAAGCGCTACGAGAACTGGCAGCTGGCAGACCCGATCGTGATGCCGATCGAAGACGTCAGATCACTCCGCGACGACATCCGCCACCGCGTCGAAACGCTCGTCGTCGAGCTCGATTCATAACGGCGGGGCTGGGATTCGAACCCAGGGAGGGCTTGCACCCTCAACAGCTTTCAAGGCTGCCCCGTTCGACCGCTCCGGCACCCCGCCGAGCGCGCGTAGTTAAGCACCTGGTGAGTTTGCCTTTCCAACCGACCTCGACCAGGATTCGCGGATGCTCCGGACGCCGCTCCTACTCGGCTATCTCGTTGCCGGGCGCCGAGACCTGATCTCTGCCGACGTCGAGCGATGGCGGCGGGAACAGAATCTCGGCGACCGCAGAGTCTTACTCAAGCTTCTTAGCCAGCCCGAGTTCCGCAGCCTTTACTACTTCCGGTTGCGAAACGCCGGGTCAGCCGGACGACTCTTCCAGCGGATCGCCCGCGTCATATATCGAGGCCAAACGACGCTCTACCTCCTGGCAAGCGAGATCGGGCCCGGTCTCTATATCCAGAGCGGCCTCGCGACCGGTGTCGGAACCGACACAACTCTAGGAGCGAACTGCACGATTGGCCAGCACGTGATGATTGCGCACTCCAACTCGCGGCGAGCTCCCCGGATCGGCAACGGGGTGCGGATCATGGCCGGCGCGTTGATCCTCGGCGACGTCGACATCGGTGACGGAGCAGTCATCAGCCCAGGCGCTGTCGTCCTACGGAACGTTCCTGCAGGCGCGACGGTCGAAGGCGTTCCTGCCCGTCAGGTCGAGACGTGATGTATTTGCCGCTGCTGCCCGGGTATCTCATCGCGAAGCGGCGGGACCTGATTCGCCGCGATGTCGCCCGGTGGGCCAGCGAGATGAGCGTGGGTCGCATACCGCTGCTTTCCCTTCTCGCGTTGCCCGAGTTTCGCAGCTTGTTCTACCATCGGCTCCGCCACGGCGGCTCGGCCGGCCGTGTGTTCGCGTTTCTGGCGCGGATTATCTATCGGCCCCAGCTAGGCCTTCAGCTGAAGACGGTAGAGATCGGCCCCGGACTCTTCATCAAGCACGGCCAGCTAACGGTGCTTGCTGCGCGTACGGTCGGTGCCGATTGCACGATCTTCCACCACGTGGTCGTCGACGCTGCCGAGCCGAACGGAGGTCGACCCCAGATTGGGAGCGGCGTCATGCTCAGAACGCGAGCGATCGTCTTGGGTGATGTCGAGGTGGCGGAAGGCGCGCAGGTCGCCGCCGCAGCGGTCGTCGTCGACAACGTTCCTCCTCGCACCACAGTCGCGGGCGTTCCGGCGCGCCGGATTCGCGGCTAGTCGATTACTTCGAGACGCGCGCAGGAGCACCGAGATGACGGAGGACCTCCGGTACCTCACCACCGAAATTTTCGAGAATCGCGAGCGCCCAACGGTCGGTGACAGCAGTGCCGTTCAGCGTGTGCGGCGTCTCGAGGCGTTTCTCGTCGACGCGGTAGCGAATGCCGGAGCGACGCGCCTGATAGTCGGTCGTGTTCGAGCACGATGTGATCTCGCGGTAGCGCTGTTGCGACGGGAACCACGCCTCGATGTCGTAGCGCTTCGCGGCGGCCGCCGAGAGGTCGCCGGCGGCGCTGTTCACGACCCGGTACGGCAGGTCGACCTCCTGCACGAGCGACTCCTCGAACGCAAGGAGGCGCTCGTGCGCGTCCCACGACCGGTCGGGCTCGATGTAGACCACCATCTCGACCTTCTGGAACTGGTGCACGCGGAACATCCCGCGCGTGTCCTTGCCGGCCGCGCCCGACTCGCGGCGGAAGCACGACGAGAACGCGCAGTAGTGGATCGGCAACTGCTCGAGGATCTCGCCCATGTGCATCGCGATCAGCGGCACCTCCGACGTCCCCACGAGGTAGAGGTCGTCGTCGCGCGTGGCGTAGATCTGCGACTCGTCGGTCGGGAGGAACCCCGTCCCGTACATCGCCTCCTCGCGCACGAGGACCGGCGGCAGGACGGGCGTGAAGCCGTTCTCGATCAGACGGTCGAGTGCGAGCCGGTAGAGCGCGAGCGAGAGCCTCGCTGCGTCGCCGACGATGAAGCCGAAGCGCGCGCCGGAGACCTTCGCGCCGCGCTCCATGTCGTAGTTCGCAA
>DASXKU010000031.1:0-14330 GCA_036496645.1 Gaiellaceae bacterium | reverse complement strand
CGAACCGGTCGTGACGTCGGGCGGCGCGGGCGTGGTGAACGTCAGGTCGCCGCCCGACGTCGTTCCTGCCACGAGACGGAAGTGATACGTGGTGCCTGCGCTCAATCCGGAGATCGAGGCGGACACGGTTTGTGCGCCGCTCGTGCTGCCGGCTGAAGTCTGTGTCGACGTCGAGTTGGCGTAGCTAGTCGTCGTCCCCCACTCGAAGTGGTAGCTCGTTGCGGTGCCCTGATCGTCGATCGCACCGTTGAGCTGGGCAGAGGTCGTCGTGATGCTCGTGGCCGCGTCCGTTGCGACGATGGGGCCTGAAGAGCTCGAGGCGATCGTCACCGAGGGAGCGCCGCTCGCGGTCGAGAAGGTCGTGCCTGCGGGCCCGTAACTCGAGCCGCCGCCGCCGCCGCCGGCGGACAGCACCTGGGCTACGGCGGCGCCGCCCCCGCCGCCGCCGTAGTACCCGCCGCCGCCGCCGCCACCGTCGGCGTTGCTATTGAAACCGACCTGCGGCCCGCCGTCGCCGCCGACGCCGAGCGCACCGTCCGAGCCTTCCTGCCCCGACATGTCCCCGGCGCCGCCACCGCCGCCACCGCTACTCGTGCCGGCGCCGCCACCGGAGCCACCCGTACCGTCGCTGCCACCGGTGCCGGCGTCACCGCCGTCCCCACCGGTGTCGGGAGTTCCGATGCCCGTTTCGCCGTCCGCCCCGGCGCCACCGCCACCGCCGCCCACGATGAGACGCGAGCTCAGCGATGAACTACCGGTGCAATCCGAACTGCATGAGGTCGTACGCACGTCAGAGGCGCCGCCGCCGCCTGCGGCGTTCGTGCTTCCAGCCGAACCGCCCCCGCCGCCGCCGTTGAAAGCCGACGAAGAACCGCTCGTCCCCGCTCCGCCGACCTCGACGTAGAGCGTGTCGCCCGGCGTAACGGCAACAACTCCCGTGGCGACTGCGCCCTCGCCACCCGCCGCTGAGGATGTGCTGCCGCCGCCCGCGCCGTGTGCCGTGACGGTCACCGTCGTCACACCCGAAGGAACCGTGTAGCACTGCTCGTCTCCGCTATAGGTAAAGGTCGCTGAGGCGGTGGTGGTGCACACGCCTGCGTGTGCAATGCGCGGGCTTGCACCGGCAGTCACCAGCGAAAGCGCCACAACGACGCCAAGGAAGATGCCCCCGGGCCAGGCTCTCTGCAGCAACGCGCCGCGCTTCGAGCGCAGCAACAAGCGACCCCTCCCCCTCAACGCAGAACCCCCCGGCAAGTCGTCAGATCAAGACGACTTGAAACTAATACACACCATCCCGTGATGCAAGGGTAGCGCCGTCGCAACTCCCACCCCGCGACCGATCTCCGGACCAAGAGAATGGAGTGACCGAGCAATGACGATCACGTTGACCGCACACCACGAAGACCTGACGTTCATGACGCCTTTGTCGGAGCAGCGGGCGGACAGTCTCGTGCGGTTCCTGACGGCGGATCTTCGCGGCCTCGCGCTCGACATCGGTTGCGGTTGGGCTGAGCTGCTCCTGCGGGTCATCGCTGCAGCGCCCGACGCCGCCGGATTCGGAGTCGATTCAGATGCGGCGGCGATCGCGCATGGACGCGAGCTTGCAGAACAGCGCGGCCTTACCGATCGGGTCACCCTGGTCTGCGGCGATGCGAAAAGCGAATCCCCGGAGCGGGCAGATGCTCTGATCTGCATCGGCGCCAGCCAGATCTGGGGGCCGGCCGTCGAGGAGAACCTGCCGCTTGATTACTCAAGCGCACTGCTGGCGCTACGAACGAAGGTGCCTCGCGGCGCTCGCGTCATCTACGGCGAAGGGATCTGGTCACGGCCGCCTACCCAAGCGGCCGTCGAGCCTCTTTCCGGGAGATTCGACGAACTCGTGCCCTTGCCCGAGCTCGTCGAGCTCGCGGTCGCGCACGGTTTCATGCCGGTCGCGGTGCAGGAAGCGAGCATCGACGAATGGGACGAGTTCGAGTCAGGGTTTACCGCGCGATACGCCAAGTGGCTCGCCAAGCACGGTCCCGACCACGAAGACGCTGCCGAAATCCGCGCCAGGTTCGAACGCCAGCGAGCTGCGTACTTGCACGGCTATCGCGGGAT
Organism: Gaiellaceae bacterium; assembly: GCA_036496645.1. Lineage (GTDB taxonomy): Bacteria > Actinomycetota > Thermoleophilia > Gaiellales > Gaiellaceae > PALSA-600. The sequence goes on along the minus strand of DASXKU010000031.1, from coordinate 12,230 downwards.
TCTGGGCATGGCCTATCTCTGCCTGCTCGCTGTGTAGCGCGTCGATTCAAGCTCGACGTTCGCGGGAACGCCGTTGCCGTGAAGGTCGCCGTCATCGCGAACCCGTCGAAGTCGCTCGGCGGTGGGCTGCTCGAGCTGCGGCGCGTTCTCGAGCAGCACGGAGTCGAGGAGCCGATCTGGCACGAGGTGCCGAAAAGCCGAAAAGCGCCGGCGGCTGTCGAACGCGCGCTCGCAAAGGGCGCCGAGCTGGTGTTCGCGTGGGGCGGCGACGGGCTCGTCCAACGCTGCATCGACACGCTCGCCGGGACAGACGTCCCGCTCGCGATCGTTCCGGCCGGCACGACGAATCTGCTCGCGACGAACCTGAAGATCCCCGCGGACATCGAAGCGGCGGTGGCGATCGGTCTGGACGGCGAGCGTCGCCGCATCGACGTCGGCCGAATGAACGGCGAGCGCTTCGGTGTGATCGCGGGTGCGGGCATCGCAGCCGCAATGTCGCGGGACGCAGACGGCAACTTGAAGGACAAGCTCGGCCGTGTCGCCTACATCTGGGCGGCGCTGCGGAACCTGCGCACGGAGCCGTTCGGCGCGAAAGTGAAAGTTGATGGCGTGACATGGTTCGACGGCGAGGCGACGTGCATCCTCGTCGCGAACCTCGGCGAGCTCTTCGGCGACATCGAGGTGTTTGCGAACTCACAGCCCAACGACGGGATGCTGGAAGTTGGTGTCGTGACTGCCGACGGTCTCGCTCAGTGGACGCGCACCACTGCGCGCACGTTGCTCACCAACGCCACTGAGTCACCATTCGTCCAGGCGACGCAAGCGCGGTCGGTGGACATCACGATGAGTCGCAAGGTCGTCTACGAGCTCGACGGCGGCGACCGCAAGAAGACGCGAAAGCTCAAAGTGAAGGTCGAGCCGGCCGCCGTCACGCTCTGCGTTCTGCGTTCCGCGAGTTGAGCACCGTCAGCCGTCGACGAGGAGGCCGTCAATCGGCCCGCGCAGTCCCCCTGACCTGCGGGAGACGTTCGGCAGGCTGTGAAGTCGATGGGTGAACGGTCGACCCTGCCGCCGCCGGCGCAGCTGTTCCTCGGCGCGAGGTCGCCACTCGGTGTCGACGATCTCCGCCGGGTCGCCTTCGAGATTTGCTGCAGGCATTTCGAGATGCTCGCTCCACAAACGTAGCCGAGTGGAACGCGCGATCTGCGGGTCGTGGCAGACGACGTTCATCTCCGTGTCGTTGAAGAGCGAGTGCTCGTTGAGATTCGCAGAGCCGAGCGTCAGCCACTTGTCGTCGACGATCCCGATCTTCGCGTGCACGTATACGGGCTGAGCTCTTTCACCTCGCTGATGCAACGTGCAGGCGAGGAACCTCTCCGGCGCAGAGGCAGCAGCGGCGGCGAGCCGTCCGATCTGGCCGCGCGTGTCGTCCTCGCCATTGTTGGGCCTCGCCGGCAAGAGCACCACGAGGCGGAACCGCTCGTCCGGCGGATTGCGAAGTTTCTCTTCGAGGAGATCGGCGATCTCCGGTGACCAGAGAAATTGATTCTCGAGGTAGATCAAACGCTCGGCAGATCGCAACGCCTGCACGTATGACTCGAGGATCGAGAACTCGCCGCGCGGGAGCGCGCGGTAGATCCGTTCCGGAACCGTGCGCACGATCTGCAGCTCGATCTCGCCGGCTGGGCCCGGTGTCGGCGGCTCGGGCAAACGTTCGCCGGTCACTTCATGCCACCGCATCCGGTAGTGATCGACGACGTCGGCGACCGCCGGCCCTTCGATCCGCGAGGCTGCGTCGTGCCAACCGAGCGAACCGCGGGGAGGATGTTGCCCATCATCGAGTCGATCGCCGGCGTACGACGTGAGATCGATCCCACCGACGAACGCGACTTCGCCGTCGACGATTGCGAGCTTCTCGTGGTGGCAGTGAAACGGGCGCTCGTGCGCGTCGAGCGCGACGCGCATGCGAGTCCCCGACGCGAGCGCAGCTTGCATCTTTCGCACCTCGCCTCGGTCGGGATGGAAGAGCGGCAACGGAGCGCCCGCCCACGCGAGCACTCTCACATCGGCGCGTTCCGCAACGCTCGCCAGCAACTCGCGCAACGTTGTCGAGCTCTCTTTCCGGAGCCGGAAGTCGGGCGAGAAGAACCAGCCCGCGAGCCAAACCGAGGAGCGGGCTGACTCGATCGCGTCGGCGATCGCCGGCAGCGCCTCCGCACCATCCGGCAGTACCTCAAGGCGATTCGACCGCCGCGGCGGATGCGCCGTCGTGGCCCACTCTCCCGATCCCCGCAGGGCCGCTTCGTGGCCCAGCTTCGTCAGGCGTCGCCGATGATGGCCGACGACCTGCCGCTCGACCTGTGCACCGACGGCCGAATCGACCTTCTTCACCAGATCCTGCACAGACATCGCGGTTAGATGCGGTGATAGCGAGCGTCGCTGAGCGAGAAGAGCCCGAACGCCACGAGCCCGGACGCGACGATGCCGAGCAACACCGGCCCGTACGAAGCTTGCGCGAGCTTGGCGAGTGCGCCATCGACGCCCACCGCCTTGGACGGATTGAAATCGACAGCCGCTTTGATCAGAAACACGCCCACGAGCACGAACACGGCCATGCGCGCGAGATAGCCGAAGCTTCCGACCCAGGTGAGCCACGCCTTCGCGGCGTCGCCCATGTCTTCGGTCTTCGAGTCCTTCAAGAAGTCTCTGCTGATTGCGCGATAACCCTGGTAGAGGCCGACGCAGATCAGCAGTGCGCCCGCGATTCCGACGAGCCAGGTTCCCCCCGGCCAGGCGAGAACGCCCGCCGTCGGCTTACGCGGGCTCCCCGAAGTGCTCCCGGCGCCCAGCAGGATCTCGATCGCCAGAGCGCAAAACGCCGCGTACACCAGCCCGCTCACCAGGGCTACCACGCGCTCCGCGCTCGTGTCCACGCCCTCCGTCCCGTGTCCGAGCAGAGCGCGCGTAAGCCGCCAAATCGAATAGCCCGCGAGCCCTGCCGCCACAAGGATCAGGAGCAGTCCACCCAGCGAATGCTGCCCGATCGCCTGCAGCGCGCCCTGCTGGTTTGCGGGTCGACCGCCGAGCCCGAGCGCAAGCCCAAACGCGAGGATCCCGACCAGGACGTAGATCGTCCCGCGGGCGGCAAAGCCCGCACGGGAAAGCCATTCGAAGGCTCTGCTCTGAACGGCGCCGCTCGGCGTCATCCCCGCCGTGCGCTGCTGTCTGATCCGATCGGTCACCACGTTGCCCTGGTGAAACGATGATCTTGCCGTCGAAGGTGCGCAGGAGCTACTCCGGCTCCTCACGAGGGGCGTGCGGGCGAGCGATGTGTCAGCCGCTTTGAGCCGAGGGAAAGGAGACCTATGAGCCTGCAGGGAAAGGTCGCGATTGTCACCGGCGCCGGCAGCGGCATCGGCAAAGCGATTGCTGACGCGCTCGCCACAGCTGGGGCCACGGTCTGTATCAACTACTACGGGGCCTACGAAGAAGAGGCGAAAGAGCACGCGAAGAGCCTCCCCAAGGCGATCGCGGTCTCTGCCGATGTCTCGAACGCGGACGATGCGGCGGCGCTGATCGCGACCGCGGTCGAGCGGTTCGGCTCGGTCGATGTGCTGGTCAACAACGCCGGCATCGAGCACGCGATGCCGCTGCTCAACGTCGACGCGAAGGACTGGGACGCCGTCATCGCCGTCAACCTGCGCGGCGCCTTCTGCTGCCTGCAGGCCGCCGGGCGGGCGATGCGCGACTCGGGCAAGGGCGGCTCGATCGTCAACATCTCCTCGATCCACGAGGACGTAGCGTTCCCGGGCTTCGCCTCCTACTCCGCCTCGAAGGGTGGGCTGCGCATGCTGATGCGGAACGCCGCCGTCGAGCTCGCGCCCTACAAGATCCGCGTCAACAACGTCGCGCCGGGCGCGATCGTCACGCCGATCAACAGCGCGACCCTGCAGGATCCCGAGAAGGTGAAGACGTTGCAGCGGATCATTCCGCTCGGGCGCGTGGGCCAGCCCGAGGAGGTCGCGAACGTCGTCGTCTTCCTCGCCTCCGACCACGCGTCCTACGTCACGGGCGCGACGTACTACGTGGACGGCGGGTTGACCCGCTACGCGCAGCCGCTCTAAGTAGTCGCAGCTTCGCGCTTGCGCCGCGACGTCGCGCTCGCGCGCTTCGAAGCAGAAAGCTCGACCTTGCGGATGCGCACGCTCTTCGGCGTGACTTCCACGCACTCGTCTGCGCGGATGAACTCGAGGGACTGCTCCAGCGACAGGACGCGCGGCGGGATCAAGCGAATCAACTCGTCCGCCGACGCTGCACGCATGTTGGTCAGCTTCTTCGGCTTCGACGCGTTCACGTCGAGGTCGTCCGAGCGTGAGTTCTCACCGACGACCATCCCTTCGTACATCGGATCACCCGGAGCAACGAACAGCGAGCCACGCTCCTGCAGGTTCTGAATCGCAAAGCCGGTCGCGGAACCGCTGCGGTCGGCGACGAGACTCCCGGTCGGCCGCGTGCGCAGCTCGCCTGCCCACGGCTCCCAGCGGTCGAAGACGTGATGCATGATCCCCGCCCCGCGCGTCTCGGTGAGGAACTCCGTGCGGAAGCCGATCAGTCCACGCGCCGGCACGAGGTACTCCATCCGCGCCCAGCCCGTGCCGTGGTTCACCATCTGCTGCATCCGTCCTTTGCGCAACGCAAGCAGCTGTGTGACGACGCCGACGAACTCTTCCGGCACGTCGATCGCGACGCGCTCTACCGGCTCGTGCCGCTTGCCGTCGACTTCGCGGATCAGCACTTCCGGCTTGCCGACGGTGAGCTCAAAACCTTCGCGCCGCATCAGCTCGACGAGCACCGCGAGCTGCAACTCGCCGCGCCCCTGAACCTCCCACGCATCGGGACGCTCCGTCGGCAGCACGCGCAGCGACACATTGCCGACGAGCTCCTGTTCGAGCCGCTGCTTGACGAGGCTCGCAGTAAGTCTGTCGCCCTCGGTTCCGGCGAGCGGGCTCGTGTTGATGCCGATCGTGATGCTGAGGCTCGGCTCGTCGACGACGGTTACGGGCAGCGGACGCGGATCGTCCGGGTCGGCGATCGTCTCGCCGATCGTCACCTCCGGCAGTCCGGCCAGCGCGACGATCTCTCCCGGTCCAGCTTCTTCGGCGGGAACGCGGTCGAGCGCCTCCGTGACGTACAGCTCCACAACCTTCGCGCTTTCGATCGTGCCGTTCGCGCGACACCACGCCACCTGTTGGCCCTTGCGAATCCAGCCGTGGCGAATGCGCAGCAACGCGAGCCGACCGACGTACGGTGACGCGTCGAGGTTCGTGACGAGCGCCTGCAGCGGATGCTTCGGGTCGTACGACGGCGCCGGGATCGTCGCGAGCAGCGTTTCGAACAGCGGCGTCAGGTCGTCGGCCAGCTCATCCGGCGCAAAGCCCGCCTTCCCCTCGCGCGCAATCGCGTAAACGATCGGAAACTCGATCTGGGCGTGGCTCGCATCGAGATCGAGGAACAGCTCGTACACCTCGTCGACAACTTCCTTTGTGCGTGCGTCGGGCCGGTCGACCTTGTTGACGACGAGCACGACAGGAAGCTTCGCCTCAAGAGCCTTGCGCAACACAAAACGTGTCTGCGGCAGCGGCCCCTCGCTCGCATCCACGAGTAGCAGCACGCCGTCGACCATCGTCAGCGCGCGTTCGACCTCACCGCCGAAGTCGGCATGCCCGGGCGTGTCGACGATGTTGATCTTCGCGTCGTGCAGCCGCACCGCCGTGTTCTTGGCGAGAATCGTGATGCCCTTCTCGCGCTCGAGGTCCATCGAGTCGAGCACGCGCTCCGCGACATCCTGGTTCGCGCGAAACGAGCCGGACTGCCAGAGCATCGCGTCGACGAGCGTCGTTTTACCGTGGTCGACGTGAGCCACGATGGCGACGTTGCGTAGATCGGTGCGAGTTTCGGTTGCCACGACCGGCCAGGGTAGCGCCGACCGGTAGAGCTACCCCTGTTCGGGCGGCGCGTCCCGAATGGTGAACGGGAGCCGCCATGCGTCGTTCGACTCGCCGTCGATGCTCATCGCAACCACGTACTGCTCGCCGGGCGTGAGCACGAACGCCCCAAACGGGATCGCGAACGGGAAGTTGAACGACGTTCCATGCTTCGTGCCGGGCGGCCGCCCGATCTCGAACTTGATCTCCGCGAGGATCGGCTCGTCGTTCTGTGGCAGCGGAACAGCTTTCCCGTCGGCGTCGAGCAACTCGAGCCGCAGCGTGTGCTCCTGGTTCAGCTCGTGCCAGTCGCACGTCACGATGCCCGTCGCGAAAAACGTGATCGGCCCAGGCCCGGTGTACGTCCAGCCGACCCCGAGGGCGTCGACCATCCCGTCCGAGATCTTCGCGAAGTTCGCCAGTACGATTGACGCACGCATCGCCCTAGAACCTACCGCGATGGTGTCCGGGAAACGAGCACGAGCGTTGCGTCTTCCTTGTAGTGCACGTTGCCGACGAGCGGCTCATGCCTACTGGTGCGATTCGTAATGGAGATGCGCAGCGGCAGCAGCGTGCGCGGCGCGAGATAGAACTCGGTCGTCTCTGTGCCGTGGCTCGAGCCGGTCACGGTCGCCGTCATGCGCACGATGATCCCTGCGTTCACCTCGCCGTTGACGGAGACGAGAGCTTCGCCGAGCGGCGTCGCGTCACCCGACTCGCCGCCACTTCCCGCCGTGCAGGTGAACTTCAGCGCGAGTTGCGTGCACTTGTAGTTCGTATGGTCGGTCTTCTTGAAGAAGGTGTGCGTCTCGGCGACGCCGCGCAACTCGATGTTGCCTTTCACCGTGCACAGCGTCCAGGTTGTCGAGCGGCCGTCCAGCGGTTCCCACTCCACGCGCAACCCGCAACCCGTGCGGACGATTGTGATCGGCGTCGTCGGTGCGTATGGATGCGTCGATCCGCCGAGCGCGCTGACCGACTCCTGGCCCGTGGTCGAATAGATGTAGACGCCCTCGTAGCCGACCGGATGCGGAACCGCCTTGCGGAACTGCTTCAGCGCGTCACCCTTCGACGAAGGCTTCGACGAATCGGTCGCGAGCTGACCGATGCCAAACGCGGCCACCATCGCGCAGCCGACGATCAGCGCGAACGCGGAGACGAGGCGCGGTCTCTGGAGGCGGGCCACCCGGGCGAGCTTAACCGGCTGCCTGGTCAGCGAGCCACGCCTTCGCGACACGCTTCTGCGCCCGCGTCAGCCAGGCTTCTGCGATCAGGTCTTTCAGCTCGCCGCGTTCGAGCTTCGCGAGGTCGGGTATGCGCAGCAGCACCGCCGAGTAGCCGTTCCAGTGCGGCGTCGTAAAGAAGATGCCTCGCGTGTCGGCGACCAGGAGCTCCTTCACTTCGAGGCTCTCGACGCGAAGCACCAACACGTCGTCCAGACGCTCGCCGTTCTCGTCAACCGCATCCGGCCGGCGGTTGCGGTGAAAGCAGAACATCTTCCCGTGCACGAGGTACGTCGGGCGGCCGTCCTCCGACACTTCTTTCGTCACCTCCGGCAGCGCCAGCGCGAAGCGATCGACGTCCTTCATCGTCGCCACGGCTTACCCCACAACGTCGAATTCCGAGTCGCGCGCCGCCAACAATGCGTAGCGCCCGCCCGCGGCGATCAGCTCGTCGTGCGTCCCCTTCTCGACAACCTTTCCGTGGTCGAGGACGACAATCTGGTCGGCGTCGCGAATCGTCGAGAGCCGATGCGCAATCGCAATCGTCGTGCGCCCTTCCGACAGGCGGTCGAGCGCGTCCTGCACGAGCCGCTCCGTCGCGTTGTCGAGGGAGCTTGTCGCCTCGTCGAGCAGCAGGATCGGCGGGTTGCGCAGGATCGTGCGCGCGATCGCCATGCGCTGCTTCTCGCCGCCCGAGAAGCGATAGCCGCGCTCGCCGACGACGGTGTCGTACCCCTCAGGCAGCGACGCGATCAGGTCGTGAATGCGCGCAGCGCGAGCCGCATCCTCGATCTCCTCAATCGTCGCGTCGGGCTTCGCGAACTGCAGGTTCTCGCGCACCGACGCGTGGAAGAGATACGTCTCCTGTGAGACGACACCGACAAGGTCGGTGAGCGCGCGGAAGCTGAGGTCGCGCACGTCGTCGCCGTCGATCGTCACTGCGCCGCGTTCGACGTCGTACAGGCGTGCGACGAGATAGCCGAGCGTCGTCTTGCCGGAGCCTGTCTCGCCGACCAGCGCGGTGGTCGTGCCGGCGGGGACGGTGAAGTCGATGTCCTGCAGCGTCCAGTCTTCCTCGTAGCGGAACCACACGTGGTCGAACGCGACGTCGCCAGCGTGCCCCTCGGGCAGCGCGTCGTCCTTCTCTTCGATGTCGACCGGCTGGTCGAGGTATTCGAAGATGCGATCGAACAGCGCCAGCGATGTCTGCACGTCGAGCGAGACGGAGAGCAGCGAGCCGATCGGGAAGAAGAGCCGCGTCTGCAGCGTCGTGAATGACACGAGCGTGCCGATCGAAACGGCGTGCCAGCCGTTCGCCTGCGAGAGCCCGCCCAGCCAGTAGATCGCGGCGGGCATCACGGCGAAGCTGGTTTGGATCGATGCCATCACCCAGCGGCCGGCCATGCGCTGGCGCACTTCGAGATCGGCGACCTGCTGCGACTCGGTCCGGAAACGATCGGCGAGCTCGTCGGTACGGCCCATCGTCTTGCCGAGCAGGATCCCCGAGATCGAGAGCGACTCCTGGACGATGTTCGCGATCTCGGCAAGCGTCTGCTGCGTCTTCGATGCGATCTTCTGACGCTGGCGGCCGACGCGCCGGGTCAGGATCGCGAACACCGGCACGAGCGCGAACGCGATCACCGCGAGCTCCCAGTCGAGCAGCACCATGCCGACCGTCGTCGCAAGCACTGTCGTCACGTTGGAGACGATCGACGTCGCGGTGTTCGTAACGACGTTCTCGACGCCGCCGATGTCGTTGGCGATGCGCGACTGCACTTCACCGGTGCGCGTGCGCGTAAAGAACGCAAACGAAAGTCTCTGCAGGTGCTCGAACACCGAGACACGCAGGTCGTGCATCACGCGCTGGCCCACCTGGTTCGACAGCAGCGTCTGCGCGACGCCGAGGATGCCGCCGACGACCGCCGCGGCGATCATCCCGCCGGCGAGCCACGCGAGCAGCGTCGTGTCGCCTTGTGGAATCGCGCGGTTGAGGATGCTCCGCAGCAGGAACGCCGGCACGACGCCGATCGCGGCCGAGATGACGATCAGGAAGAGCAGCAGCGACAGCCTGCTGCGATACGGCACGAAGAGCCGCTGAACGCGGCGGAGGTTCGCGCGACGCACGGCCGGATCCCCCGGCCGCTCCGGCTGATCGCGATTGCCGCGCACGAACTGGCGGCCTCCTCCCCCGACGTGGAACATGGATCTAGGGTACGCGGCGTGACCCTGGCGACGTTCGACGGGCTCTGGGAGTCGCTCGCCGGGATCGGGCGCGAGGCCGCGGGCTACCGCAGGCTGCCGTGGACGCCGGCAGAGCTCGAGGCGCGCGACTGGTTCCGCACCGTCGCCGACGAGCGCGGGCTGAGCGTCGAGCAGGATCGGAACGGCAACTTGTGGGCTTGGTGGGGCGACGAGGGCGAGGCGGTTGTGACGGGAAGTCACCTCGACTCGGTGGTTGACGGCGGTGCGTACGACGGCGCGCTTGGGGTTGTCTGCGCGTTTGCGGCGGTCGATCAGTTGCGCGCCGAGAAGCCGCGCAAACGGATCGGCGTCGTCGCCTTCAACGAGGAGGAGGGCGCGCGCTTCGGCCGCCCGTGCCTCGGCTCGAAGCTGATGTGCGGGCAACTCGAACCGTTCGACGAACTGTCCGAGTTTCTCGAGTCGCCCGGCCCCGACCCGGAACGCGTCGCAAAGATTGACGCCTTCGTCGAGGTGCATGTCGAGCAGGGCCGCTTCCTCGAAGTGCCGCTCGGTGTCGCGTCGGAGATCTGGCCGCACGGGCGCTTCCGCTTCGACTTCACGGGAGAGTCGAACCACGCCGGAACCACGCCGATGGCTGACCGTCAGGACGCGATGCTCGACTTTGCCCGCGCGACGCTCGCCGTGCGCGACGCGGCAGTGGCACACGGTGGACTTGGGACGTTCGGCCGCGTGCAAGTGGAGCCGAACAGCACCAACTCGATCGCGTCGCTCGTGCGCGCGTGGCTCGACGCGCGCGGGCCCGACGATGCAACCGTCGACGCGATCGTCGCCGCCGTCGACGGCGAGCCCGTCCGCGAATCGTGGACGCCGGCTGTGCTATTCGACGTCGCGCTGCGCGACAGGATTGCGTCACTGCTCGACGCGCCGTTGATGACGACTGCCGCCGGCCACGACGCCGCGATCCTCGCGACCGCCGGTGTGCCCGCGTCGATGATCTTCGTGCGCAACCACGGCGGCGTCTCACACGCGATCGAAGAGCACGCTGACCGTGAGGATTGCCTTGCCGCCGTCGACGCGCTCGCGCGCGTGCTGAAGGATCTCGCGTGCTGACGTTCTGGTGCGAGCGGGCATGGCTGCCGAGCGGTATAGCGGCAGGCGTGCTCGTCGAGTGCGACGACGGCGTGATCACGAGCGTTTCGACGGACGTCGCACCTTCGGGAGACATGCTGCACGGGCTCGTCCTGCCGGGGTTCGCGAACGCGCACTCACATGCGTTCCAACGAGCGTTGCGCGGGCGCGCGGCGGGCGGCGACTTCTGGGCGTGGCGCGAGACGATGTACGCGCTGGCCGCGAGACTCGACCCCGACAACTACTACGCGCTCGCGCTCGCGACGTATGCAGAGATGGCGCTCGCCGGCGTCACCGCGGTCGGCGAGTTCGACTACGTGCACGAGTCCGACGTTCTGCGCGCGGCCGCACGCGACGCCGGCATTCGCCTGACGCTGATCGACGCATGTTACCTCGCAGGCGGCATCGGCCGGCCGCTCGCGCCGGAGCAGCAGCGCTTCTCGGACGGCGACGTGAACGCGTGGCGGAAACGTGTGAACGCGTTCGAGGACGACGCGAACACGCGCATCGGCGTCGCCGCGCACTCGGTGCGCGCGGTCGCCGCCGATGACCTGACAAAGATTGCAGCGGCCGCAGAGGGCCGGCCGCTGCATATTCATCTCTCGGAGCAGCCCGCCGAGAACGAGGCGTGCCTCGCCGCGTACGGCGTGACGCCCACTGCGTTGCTCGCGCAGCACGGATTCCTCGGCGAGAACACGACGGTCGTGCATGCGACGCATCTCACCGACGCCGACGTTGAGCTACTCGCCGGCGTGAACGTCTGCTTCTGTCCCACGACGGAACGCGATCTCGCCGACGGCATCGGCTCCGCTCGCAAGTTCTCTCGGCTTTCCCTTGGCAGCGACCAGAACGCGGTGATCGACCTGCTTGCAGAGGCGCAGGCGCTCGAGCTGGACGAGCGGCTCGCGTCGGGACGCCGTGCAAACTTTTCCGTCGAGGAGCTCGTTGGCGCTCTCACGAATCACTCGTCGCTCGGGTGGCAAGCAGGCCGCATCGAGAAGGGAATGCTGTGCGACCTCGTCGCGGTGCGAACGGACACGGTGCGCACTGCAGGCGCGCGCATTGAAGAGCTGCCGTTGGTCGCTGGCGCTCCCGATATCAGCGACGTGATCGTGTCGGGTCGCCACGTCGTTCGGGGCGGCGAGCACGCAATCGGCAATGTCGCCGAGGCGCTTGAGACCGCGATCGCAGCGCTGACGTGATCGAGATCATCCCTGCGGTCGATGTCGCTTCCGGACGTGTCGTGCAGGCGGGCGGCGACCCGCTGGAGGTCGCACTCGGCTGGCAATCGCGCGGCGCGGCTCGCCTGCACCTCGTCGACCTCGATCGTGCGTTCGGGCGCGGCGACAACGCCGCGCTGATGGAAGAGGTCGTCGCGGCGCTCGACATTCCGGTGCAGCTGTCGGGTGGGATCACGACCGACGCGACGCTCGAGTTCGCGCTCGCGACCGGCGCCGATCGTGTGGTTCTCGCTCTGGCTGATCCGGACTGGGTGGCGTCCGTCGCGGATGACAAGCGGATGGTCGTGGCGCTCGACGTTCGCGGTGATCTCATCCAACCGCGCGGCACCGGCGTCACTGTTGGCTCGCTCGACGACGTGCTCGCGATCGTGAACGCGCGCCGCTACATCGTCACGGACGTGGAGCGCGACGGCTCGCTCGCCGGCCCGAACCTCGAACTGCTCCAGCGCGTC
>DASXKU010000030.1:0-82411 GCA_036496645.1 Gaiellaceae bacterium | reverse complement strand
GACGTTCGCCGCCTTGTAGCCGAGATATCCGAGGTAGATCGAAAGCGGCGTCTTTGAGGTACGCGACACGCCGACCAGCACGATGTCCGCCTCGCCGAGACCACGGCCGACACCGTCGTCGAACTTCACGGCGAACTCAATCGCCGACATGCGCCGGAAGTACGCCTCGTTCAGCGGCGGCCGCGCGCGTGGCGTCATCTTCGCCGCCTGGCCCGACACTTTTGCGATCGCCTGAATCGGATGGCCGAGCAGGTCGCAGTAGTGCAGGTGAGCGCGGCGACAGAGTGTGCGCATCGCTTCGCGCAGCTCCGGCTCGACCAGCGTGTAAACGACGACGGCGGGACGGCCGCGCATGCGGTTCACAGCCAACTGCAAGTCGGCCACCGTATCCACACGGGGGTGGCGGATCTCCAGGAACTCCTGGTCGGGAAACTGCGCCTCGAGCGCCTGCACGAGGCGGGCGGCCGTCTCTCCCGTGGAGTCCGAGACGACGTGCAGCTCGACACTGGCGCCGGCCATCGGCCGGACTCTACGGGTAGTTTCCTCGGGATGTCCGTCACCGTCGAGAAGGTCGCTGCACTCTGCCGCCGCCGTGGCTTCGTCTACCCGTCGTCGGACATTTACGGCGGGCTCGGGTCAGCGTACGACTACGGCCACTACGGCGTGCTGATGCGCCAGAACATCCGCGGTGAATGGTGGCGCTCGATGGTGCAGGAACGCGACGACATGGTCGCGCTCGACTCGGCGATCATCCTCAACCCGAAAGTGTGGGAGGCGTCCGGCCACCTCGCGACGTTCACCGACCCGCTCGTCGACTGCCGTACGTGCAAGCTGCGCTTCCGCGCCGACGACCTCGAGCATGCGCACTGCGGCCGGAAGCCGTCGAAGCATCCGGGCGAGACGTCCGATTGCGATCTAACCGAGGCGCGCGAATTCAACTTGATGTTCGAGACGCACATCGGGCCTGTGCGCGACTCGGCATCGGTCGCGTACCTGCGACCGGAGACCGCGCAGGGCATCTTCGTAAACTTCAAGAACGTCACGTCGTCGCTGCGCGTGAAGCCGCCGTTCGGCATCGCGCAGATCGGCAAGAGCTTCCGCAACGAGATCACTCCTGGCAACTTCATCTTTCGCCTGCGCGAGTTCGAGCAGATGGAGATGGAGTTCTTCGTGCCGCCCGCCGAAGGGCCGACGTGGCACGAGTACTGGATCAATGCCCGCCGCGACTGGCACATATCGCTGGGGCTGCGGGAGTCGCGCGTACGTCTTCGCCCCCATGAGGGCGACGAGCTTTCGCACTACTCGCAGGCGACAAGTGACGTCGAGTACGAGTTTCCGATCGGCTGGCTGGAGCTTGAAGGCATCGCCTATCGCACCAGCTTCGATCTCGACCAGCATTCACAGCACTCCGGCACGAAGCTCGAATGGATTGGCCACGAGGAGCGCTACGTCCCGCATGTCATCGAGCCTGCCGGCGGTGTCGACCGCTTCATGCTCGCGTTCCTCTGCGACGCCTATTACGAGGAAGAGGTTGCCGGCCGCGAGCGCACCGTGCTGCGTCTGCATCCGCGCATCGCACCTGTGAAGGCTGCGGTGCTGCCGCTGGTCGGCAAGAACGAGGCCATGGTCACGCAGGCGCGCGGGTTGTACGAGGAGTTACGCCGCGCGATGTCAGCCGAGTACGACGCTGACGCGGCGATCGGCAAGCGCTATCGCCGCCAGGACGAGATCGGAACGCCGTGGGCGCTCACGATCGACGATCAAACGTTGGAGGACGGCACCGTGACGCTGCGCGACCGGGACACGCTTGAGCAGGAGCGCATTCCGATCTCCGGCGCGAAGCAGCTGCTGCTCGACCGGCTCGAGCAGCCCTGGTCACCCGCCGCCGCCTGACGTGAGCTGGCAAGAGCTCTCGCTCGCATCGGAGGCGCTCCGCGGAAACCCGCTCGGCGATCTCAACGAGCGGCCGCTCTTCGTCTGGTCGCCCGGCGGCGACGGCCCGTATCCGACGGTGTACGTCCTGCACGCGCACATGCGGGCGGCGCGCTGGTGGTTCAACGTCGAGCCGTTCCAGCGCTCGTATCCCGAGACGATCGACGAGCTCGCGCCCGAGGCAGTGATCGTGCTCGTCGACGGGTGGACGTCCGTGGGCGGTTCGCAATGGATCGACTCGGACGGTGTCGGTCGCTACGGCACGTACCTCTGCGAGGAGGTCGTGCCGTTCGTCGACGCTCAGTTCCCCACCAACGGCCTGCGCGCTCTTCAGGGCAAATCATCCGGTGGTTACGGCGCAATCGTCAACGCGCTTCGCAGGCCCGACCTTTTCCACGCCGTCGCATCCCACGCCGCGGGACCCGCGTTGTTTGAGGTGACGCTGCCCTCCGACGGCGCCGCCGCAGCGCGAGCGCTGCGTGGCCGTTCGCTCGCGGAGTGGTTCGCGACCGACTTCGCAGGGCTTGAATCGTCCGGCGATGCGATCCTCGTCGAGCTGTGGTCGGCGGCGCTCGCGTTCAGCGGTGGTGCTGTTCCGTTCGATGCCGAGACCGCAGAGCTTATGCCGGACGTCTGGCAGCAGTGGCTCGCGCACGATCCGGTCCGGGTCGTTGCGTCATCCGCAGCAGCAAAGTCGCTGCGCGGCGTCTGGCTCGACGCCGGCGACCGCGACACGTACTCGCTCGACCTCGCGGCGATCGCGTTGCAGCGTGCGTTCGTTGCGGCCGGGCTGCCTCGCGAGCGGATGCAGTTCGAGCTCTTCCCCGGCGGTCACCGCGGCCTCAGCTGGCGCTACCCACTCTCGCTCGACTGGTTGCTCGGTCGCCTCTCCATGACCTTGTAGTCCGGATCCTCGAATCCGAACTTGCGGTACAGCGCATGCATGTTCGTCGTGTGCAAGAACCAGCGCACGTTCGCGAGCTCGTCGTCGTCCAGCATGAAGCCGACCAGCGCCTCGCCCAACCCGCGACCGCGGTATTCCTCGAGCACGTAGACGTCGGCGAGATAGACGAACGACACCTTGTCGCTCGCCGCGCGACAGAAGCCGATCTGGCGATCGCCGTCGTACAGGCCGACGACGCGCGTCGCGGTGTCGATCAGGCGCTCCTGCGTCTCACGCGCGCGGCCGGCGGCCCAGTAGCTCACCTCGCTCAGCCAGCGATGCACCTCAACACGGTCGATCCGTTCCCTGTCGTCATCGAGCTCGAGGTTTCCATCGAGCCCACGGTTCACCGCAACACGCGCTCCTGATGGATCAGACCGTCACGCACCAGATAGACGCACACATGCTGGACGACTGCGATTCCCATGCCATGCACCTCTTCATGTTGGACGACGAACTCGCCCGCCTCGATGCGATGCAACACCGTCCACCGCGCCTTCGGATGCTCAGCGAGCAGCGCGCCGTAACGCACGCGCATCGCCTCGTGCCCATGCGCAAGCACGGCCCCGTCGTTGCCTTCCTCGATCTTCGCGTCCTCCGCGTAACACGCCACGAACGCGTCGAGGTCATGCGCGGTCAGCGCCGCGATGACATGCTCTATGACACTCATGCGGAGAGTGTGCGCAAGCGGAAGCCGCCGTGCTCTTCGTACGTCGACGTGATCACCATCAGCGCGTCGCGGCACGCGCGCGGAGACAGTTGCAGCACGCGAACGTCCGCAAACGGCGACGAGAGCAATTGCTCGACACCGGCAAGTCCTTCCGGCGAGAGTCGCAGCGCGTCGCGCGCGTGCGCACGGCAAACTGCTCCGCCGGCACGAGCGGCATAGCCGACAAGATCGTCCGTCACACCGCACTCGACACAGCCCGTGAGGTGCGGCAGATAGCCGGCGACCCAGAGCAGCTTCAGCTGGAACGAAAGCCCGAGCGGCTCGAGGACGGGGTCACGCTCTACGCGCTCCAGCTCGTCGAGCTCTTCGAGAAAGCGCGCGAGTGCCGTGAACGCTTTGTCACTCGCCTCCGGCTCGCCGAAGAGACGCAGCATCGCCTCCGCGCCGATTAGACCAACGCTCAGGCGATACGGATCCTCACGAGTTGCACGATGTGACTGCTTGAGGTCGACGCCCGTCACCGTCTGCAGCTCGCCGGAGCCTTGGTGCAGCATCAGCTCGACGTGCGACAGCGGCTCGAGCCGCGCGCCGAAGCGCGACTTCGTCTTCCTTACGCCTTTGGCAATCGCCCCGACGCGCCCGCGGTCTCGCGTGTACAGGTGCAAGATCCGGTCGGCCTCCGAGAAGCGCATCGACCGCAGGACGATCGCGTCGGTCTTGTAGGTGCGTCCGGCCATTCAGACCAGTCTAGAAGGGGCATCTACAGGTGCTGACAGGACGGGCAGTACCACGTACCCCGTCCGGCGACGCGGATTTTGTCGATCAGCGTGCCGCACCGGTCGCACGGCTCGCCGCCGCGGCCGTACACCTTGAACTCGTGCTGCATCGAGCCGCTGCCACCGTCCGGCAGGCGGTAGTCGCGCAGCGTCGAGCCTTGGCGCGCGATGCCTGCTTCCAGTGCGCGCCGGATCGCGCGGTGCAGCGCCTGCGTTTGCTTCGCGTCGAGTTCGTTCGCCGGAGTGAGCGGGTGGATGCGCGCGCGCCACAGCGCTTCGTCTGCATAGATGTTCCCGACGCCGGCGACCGTCCGCTGATCGAGGATTGCCGCCTTCACCGGCGCCTTGCGATTCTGCAGGCGCTCCGCGAGATGCTTCGCCTTGTACGCGTCCTCGAGCGGCTCGCGCCCGACGCGCGCATCGACGTACGCCTCCACTTCGTCGGGCTCGAGCAGCAGCCAGGTTCCGAAGCGACGCACGTCGCGATAGCTGACGTCCGATCCGTCGTCTAATCTGACAACAGCGCGTCGATGGGGGTCGTTAGCCCCGCTGGGGTAAGCAGACCCGTTGGTCCCTGCAGGCGCGTGCAGAACCGACCCCGTCATCCGGAGGTGAATCAGCAGAGCGCGCCCCGAACGGAGCCGAACAATCAAATACTTGCCGCGACGGTCGACAACGTCGACGGTCTCGCCCTGTAGCTCCCGCGCGACATCCTCGCGGTCGAGCGGTCGCGTCAGGCGCGGATCGTCGATGCGCACGCGCATGAAGCGCCTGCCCTCGAGCACAGGCGCGAGGCGGCGGCGCACGGTCTCGACTTCGGGAAGCTCGGGCACTCCCGCACCGTAGCCGCGCGCTCTTGGGTGGAGACGCTAGGTGACCACTTCGAGCAGGACGCCATGCTCGGCTGGCGCCGTGCGCCCGAGCTCGTACGCCGCGTGCACCGCCGCAACGCCTTCATCGGCGGACGCTGCGTCGTGCGCGTGTACCTCGGCCAGAACCTCGCCCTCGTGCACCTCGTCGCCGCGCTTCGCGTGGCAGACGACGCCGACAGCGTGGTCGATGGTGTCGTCCTTGGTGCGCCGGCCCGCACCGAGGTGGAGCGCGGCGTTGCCGATCGCGATCGCGCCAAGCCGCGTGACGACGCCGTCCGTCGCCGCCTGGACCTCGCGCACGATCGGCGCCGACGGGAGCGCACTCTCGTCGGCCGTTCCGCCCTGCGCCTCGAGCCAGCGGTTCCAGGTCGCTTCCGCGCTGCCGTCGGCGACGGCCGCCTCGGCGCGGCGCCGACCCTCCGCTTCGTCGATGTCGAGATCCGAGAGCGCGAGCAGCTTGGCGCAGGCGTCGATCACCAACTCGGTGAAGTCGGCTGGGCCGTACCCGCGAACGGTTGCGAGTGCCTCGCCCACCTCGAGCGCGTTGCCGACGGCTGCGCCGAGGGGCTGGTCCATGTCGGTGAGCAGGCACACGACGGTCCTCCCCGCCTCCTGACCGAGCGCGATCATCGTTTCCGAGAGACGGCGGCCTTCGTCGAGCGTCTTCATGAAGCCGCCATCGCCGACCTTCACGTCGAGCACGATCGCTTGCGCACCGGTTGCGAGCTTCTTCGACATGATCGAAGCGGCGATGAGCGACATCTGGTCGACGGTCGCAGTCACATCGCGCAACGCGTAGAGCAGCTTGTCGGCTGGCACGAGGTCGGCGGTCTGACCGACGATCGCGACGCCGACGTCACGCACTTGCGCAACAAACTCGTCGAGCGTCAGCTCGGTACGGAAGCCCGGGATCGATTCGAGCTTGTCGAGCGTGCCGCCGGTGTGTCCCAGACCGCGTCCACTCATCTTTCCGAGCGGCACTCCACATGCAGCGACGATCGGGCCGACGGAAAGCGACGTCTTGTCGCCGACGCCGCCGGTTGAGTGCTTGTCGACGACCTTGCGTCCAAGCGCCGCGCCAAGGTCGATCGTCTCACCGCTCGCGATCATCGCCTCGGTGAGCGCGAACGTCTCGCGCGGCGTCATCCCGCGGAAGAACACCGCCATGCAGAACGCGGCCATCTGGTAATCGGGCACCTCACCGCGTGCGTAGCCGAGCACGAGCTCGCGAATCTCGTCGGACGGCAGTTCCTCGCCGTCACGTTTGCGCTGGATGAGCTCCGCTGGATGGATCATCTCTCTGCGACGAACACCACACCACGCGAGTGCACGCGAAGTGGCAGGGCAACCCTTTCGGGGATGGGCTGCGTCTCGGTGAGCATCGACCGCTGGTAATTGACGAGTGTCTCGCGGTCGCGCACGGTCGCGACTGCGACGACGTCCTCTCGCGAGACCTCTATGAAGTGACGGCGCAACGTCTCCTCGCCGTTTTCGGCATTGAACACCCACTCGCGAGACTCGCGCGGATACTGGATCAGGTCGAACACTTCCTCGCAGTGGCGCCGCGAGTTCGTGTTGGCGACGAGGTGCCCGCCGGGCTCCAACACGCGTGCGACTTCCGACAGGCCTTGGTCGATGTCGTTCACGTGGTACAGCATCCATGCCGCGACCACAGTGTCGAAAGACCCGTCTTCGAACGGAAGCTCTTCGACGTTGCCGACACGCGCGTCGAGACCGCGTGCAGTTGCGAGTTCGGCCATCCGCTCCGACTGGTCGACGAGCGTCACCTCGCAGCCAAGCTCATCCCGCAGCAACGCGGACAGCCAGCCGTCGCCACCGCCCACCTCGAGCACGCGCCGTGGCTCGACGCTGGCGATTGCCGCGAAGAGAACCTCCTTCGGGTTCGGGCCTTCTAGCTCTGCCCAAAGCGCAGCGCGTGCGTAGAGATTCTGCTCATTTAAGTACTGCTCGCGGACGAGCTCGGGATCGTTCAGCCGGCGCGTCACGGGGTGACGATCGGCTCACCGGGGAGGTTCTTCCCGGCGGAGCTTCCGAGCCACGCGTTGATCGTCGCGCCGACGTCCGACATGTACCCCTCTTCGTGAATCTTGCCGGCCGCGTTGCGTCCCTCGACGTACGCAATCATCAGCGCGTACTCGCGCGAGTGGTCAGTCGACGGCGTCGTCGGGTCGCAACCATGATCGGATGTGATGATCATCAGATCGCCGGGGCGCAGAGCGTCGAGCAAGTCCGGCAGGCGACGGTCAAAGTCCTGCAGGCAACGGTGGAAGTTCACTGGGTCGTTGCGATGACCCCAGAGCATGTCGGTCTCGACCAGGTTCGTGAACACGAACCCGTCGTCGATCGAGCGCAGCAGCTCCTCCGTCTTGTTGATTCCTTCGACGTTCGACTTCGTCGGCACCTCTTCATCCATGTCGGTATGCGCGAAGATGTCCGGGATCTTTCCGACGCCGTAGATCTTGTGCCCTGCTTCGCGAACGACCGTCAGATAATTGGGCCGCTTTGGCTCGAGTGAGAAGTCGTGACGGTTCGGCGTGCGCTCGTAGTGCCCAGGCGTACCGTTAAACGGACGGGCGATGACGCGGCCAACCGCATGCTTGCCGGTGAGAATCTCGCGCGCAACGCGGCAACCGTCGTACAACTCCTCGAGCGGAATCGTCTCTTCGTGCGCGGCGATCTGGAAGACGGAGTCAGCGCTGGTGTAGACGATCCACTTGCCGGTGCGTTGATGTTCCTCGCCGAGCTCTTGGATGATTTCGGTGCCGCTCGCCGGCTTGTTCCCGATCACGCCGCGGCCGGTGCGATTCATGAACGGGTCGATGACGTCGTCGGGGAAGCCGTACGGGTACGTCGGCATCGCCTGCGGCGTGATGACCCCCATCAGCTCCCAGTGGCCGGTCGTCGTGTCCTTGCCGCGTGAACGCTCGAGTAGCCGACCCGCGATCGCCGGCGCGCCGGGCTGCGGCGCGCAGCCCTCGAGCGGCTCTACGTTGCCCAGGCCAAGCGCTTCGAGCGTCGGCAGGTCGAGGCCGCCGACGGCTTTGGCCACATTGCCGAGGGTGTTCGAGCCTTCGTCGCCGAAGTCCGCAGCGTCCGGAAGCTCCCCTGCACCGACGGCATCCAACACGATGACGCATGCACGAGGCATCGGGCTATCCTACTTCCGTCATGGATACCGTCCTGGGCATTCTCGGCGTCGCCATCTTCATCCCCTGCGTGGTCGGGCTTGCAGCAGGTGTGACATGGGCTGTCGTGAAACTGAGCCCAACACCCGCTTCAAAGAAAACAACGAGCTAGCGAACAACGTCCGCCAGCGGCGTGTAGTCGAGGCCGTGTGCCTCGGCAACCGCTTCGTACGTCAGCTTGCCGTCGATCACGTTGACGCCCTTCGCGAGCGCTGGGTCACGACCGACGGCCGCACTCAATCCTTCATTCGCAATCGACTCGACGTACGGCAGCGTCGCATTCGTGAGCGCCTTCGTCGACGTGATCGGCACAGCGCCCGGCATATTGGCGACGCAATAGTGGGTCACGCCGTCGACGACGTACACCGGATCGGCGTGCGTCGTTGCGTGTGATGTCTCGAAGCACCCCCCCTGGTCGATCGCGACATCGACGACGACAGCGCCCTCCTTCATGCCGCTGATCATCTCGCGCGTGACGAGCTTCGGCGCAAGCGCGCCGGGGATCAGAACGGCGCCGATGACGAGGTCCGCTTCCTCGACGGATGCAGCGACCTGCAGGCTCGAGCTCATCAGCAGCGACACGCGACCGGAAAGAATCTCTTCGAGGTAGCGCATGCGGTCGATCGAGCGCTCGAGGATCGTCACCTGGGCACCGAGACCGAGCGCGATGATCGCCGAGTTGTAGCCGACGACACCACCGCCGACCACGACGACGCGGCCCGGCGCAACACCCGCAACGCCGCCGAGCAGCAGCCCGCGGCCACCCTTCGGCTTCTCGAGGAAGTGCGCACCGGCTTGCGGCGCCAGCCGGCCTGCGACCTCCGACATCGGCGCGAGCAACGGCAGCGACCTCCCTACTTCCACCGTCTCGTACGCGACGGCGGTGATGCCTGAATCCATCAGCGCGCGCGTGAGTGGTGCGTCCGCCGCAATGTGCAGGTACGTGAACAGAATCAGCCCTTCGCGCAGGCGCGGGTACTCCGACGCGATTGGCTCCTTTACTTTGAGCACCAGCTCGGAGTTGCCCCAGATCTCGTCGACCGAGACGATCGTCGCTCCGACGCGCGCATACGCATCGTCAGGAAATGCGCTGCCGACGCCGGCCCCGGCCTCGATCGAAACGTCGTGCCCGTGATTGATCAGCTCGAGAGCGCCCGCAGGCGTGAGCGCGACGCGGTACTCGTCGGACTTGATCTCCTTGGCGACACCGATGCGCATGGCGGGCGGAACCCTACCCGAGTGCGCTCTCGACAAGGGCCAGCGTCACCGCGAGCATTCCCTCCAGATCCTCAGTGGCGATGTGCTCGTCGGGCGTATGGATGTCGGTCATGCCATTGGCCAGGTTCACAATGCTGAGCCCGCGCTCGTTGAAGACGTTCGCGTCTGCGGCGCCTCCGGAGAGCTCGTAGACGACCACATAGCCGGCGCGCGTGAGAGCGGACGCGGCGATTTCCACAGCACGGTCGCTTTTCACAAACCGGTAGCCGTGATAGCTGCGATGGATCTGCGTCTCGGCGTCGCACTCGGCGACGCCGGCCGCAAACGTGATCGCATCTTGCATCACCTGCACGATCTCTGCCAGCCGGGCTTCTTCGTGCGAGCGTGCTTCGGCGGTGAACGAGCACCACTCGGGGATGATGTTCGTCGCCGTGCCGCCGGTGATCGTGCCGACGTTTGCGGTGGACACCTCGTCGACGCGCCCGAGTCGCATCTCGGCAATCGCGCGCGCAGCGGCCGCGATTGCCGATCGTCCTTCGTCGGGATACATCCCCGAGTGCGACGCGCGACCATGGAACGTCACGTCCATCGAGACTGCGTACGGCGCACCGATGATCACCGTGCCGATCGGTGCGGCCTGGTCGTACACGTAACCGACGCGCGCGCGCAGCTTGGCCTGGTCGAACGCCGCCGCGCCGCGCAGGCCGATCTCCTCCTGCATCGTGAAGAGCAGCTCGATGCCCGCGTGTGGCCGACTCTCCGAGACGACTGCGCGCGTTGCTTCGAGCATCACTGCGACAGCCGACTTGTCGTCGGCTCCCAGAATCGTGTTGCGCTTGTTGCGGATCACGCCGTCGACGATCACCGGCTCGATCTCATCGGTTGGAGGCACGGTGTCGAGGTGCGCACACAGCAGCAATGGTTCACCGTCCGCTGTTGGCTCGAGATGCGTATAGAGGTTCCCGAAGTCGTCCTCTTCGACATCGAGCTTCAAGTCGCGCAGGTACTTCGTGACGCGGTCGGAGACCACGCGCTCCTCACCCGGCGGGCTCAGGACCGCGGCAAGTTCGCAGAAGAGATCGACAACGTCCGCCACAGCGGAAGAACGCTAGACGACTTCGACGCCGCTGCGCGCGCGGGACCGGTCGAGCGCCGCGGCCACAAACTCGCGGAAAAGCGGCGCCGGCCGTGTAGGCCGCGACTTGAACTCCGGGTGGAACTGCGATGCGACGAACCACGGATGGTCAGGCAGCTCGATGATCTCGACGAGCCTCCCTTCCTGGAACGTTCCGCTGACGACGAGGCCCGCGTCGGCGATCTGCTGCCGGTACGCGTTGTTCACCTCGTAGCGGTGACGGTGGCGCTCCGTGATCTGCGGCGACCCGCCGTACACGTCGCGGGTGCGCGAGCCGTCGACGAGCTCTACGGCCTGCGCGCCCAAGCGCATCGTGCCGCCGAGATCCTCGATCTCCTTCTGCTCGGGAAGCAGGTCGATCACCGGGAACGGAGTCTCGGGATCCATTTCGGTCGAGTTGGCGCCGTCGAGCCCCGCGACGTGGCGCGCGAACTCGGAGACGGCGACGTGCATGCCGAGGCAGATGCCGAGGTACGGGATGCGGTCTTCGCGCGCGACGCGGCAAGCGAGGATCTTCCCCTCCCAGCCGCGTGAGCCGAAGCCGCCGGGAACGAGCACGCCGTCGACGCCGGCCAGCTCGGCCCGCGCCTCCTCCAGCGTCATGTCCTCGGCGTCGACCCAGCGCACGTGCACGCGACAACCGTTGTGGATGCCGGCGTGCTTGAGCGCTTCGTGGACTGAGAGATACGCGTCGTGCAACTTCACGTACTTGCCAACGAGAGCAATCTCGACCGACTCCTTGCGTCCCGTGATGCGCTGCGTGAGCTCGATCCACTCGCCGAGGTCCGGAGGCGGCGCATCGAGGCTGAGCTTGCGGCAGACGAGCTCGTCCAGCCCTTGCTCCTGCAGCGCGAGCGGCACAAGGTAGACGTCGGCGACGTCAGGATTTGTGATCACCGCGTCGAGGTCGACATCGGCGAAGAGCGCGATCTTCTCGCGGATGTCGCGCTGCAGCGGCTCGGTCGAGCGGCAGACGAGAACGTCCGGATGAATGCCGATGCGGCGGAGCTCGTTCACCGAATGCTGCGTGGGCTTCGTCTTCAGCTCGCCGGCGGTGTCGATGAACGGCACGAGCGTTACATGTAGGTAGATGACGTTCTCAGGCCCGACCTCGCGCCGAAACTGGCGGATCGCTTCAAGGAACGGAAGCGACTCGATGTCGCCGACCGTGCCGCCGATCTCCGTGATCACGACGTCAGTGTCGGACGCCTCCGCAGCCGAGCGGATGCGGGCCTTGATCTCGTTCGTGATGTGCGGGATCACCTGCACAGTCGAACCGAGGTACTCGCCCTTCCTCTCCTTGCGCAGCACGCGATCCCAAACCGCTCCTGAGGTGTGGTTCGCAGTGCGCGACAGGTTCTCGTCGATGAAGCGTTCGTAGTGACCGATGTCGAGGTCGGTTTCGGCACCATCCTCGGTCACGAACACCTCGCCGTGCTGGAACGGGCTCATCGTCCCCGGGTCGACGTTGATGTACGGGTCGAACTTCTGCACCTGCACCTTCAGCCCGCGCGCCTTCAGCAGCCGACCGAGCGATGCCGCGGTGATGCCCTTCCCGAGAGATGAAACGACGCCGCCCGTGACGAAGACGTACTTCGTACTCACATGCGGCTTCCCGAGGATTTCATCCACGGGGTTTCAGGGTAGCAAGGGGCCCGGCTGTACGGTGACCTCATGAGCTGGCACGAGATCGTCGAGCGTGATCATGACCTGCAAAATCCGACAAGCGGCGAAAAGATCGAGCTCGTCGGCGAGTACCTGCGGCTTGCTCCCCGGATGCGAGTGCTGGATATCGCCTGCGGCAAGTGCGGCCCGGCAATCCTGCTCGCCGAACGGTTCGACTGCAGCATCCACGGGATCGAGCTTCGCGAGTCGTTCGCGTCCGAGGGGCGCGAGCGCGTCGCCGCGGCCGGTCTCACCGACCTGGTCGAGATCGAAGTCGCGAATGCTGCCGAGGTTGCCCTGGAGCACGAAGCTTGGGACGTCGCAGTGTGTTTCGGCGCGGCGTTCGTTTGGGGCCATATCGGCGATGCGGCGAGAGAAATCGTCCCGGCCGTCAAACAGGGCGGCGGAGTCGCGATCGGCGAGCCCTATTGGCGCGAGCTCGGTCGCGAAGGTGAGGACTTCGTCGATCTCCCCGCCACCGTCGCCCGCTTTGAGTCGGCCGGCCTCGATCTGATCGGAATGGCCGCCGCGTCCGAGGATGACTGGGATCGCTACGAGAGCCTCCACTGGCGTGCGGCGGTCGAAGAGATCGCGGCCGGCGCGGACGCGGAGTTCGCGGCCACCCATCGAGAGCACGTCGACCGACACCTTCGGTGGCGCCGTACCGAGCTCGGCTGGGCGATTTTCGCCGGCCGAAAGCGCTAGAGCTTCTACAGCGTCGCCGCTGTTTGGACGAGGTCGTAGAGACGCTTCACCGCGACCTTCGGTAGCGACGCGCCGCCGCGGCTCGTCGTCACGCTGACCTCGGTGCGATCCTCGGCGGTCGCCCTAAGCCGGATCTCGACGTCGAGCTTCCCGGCAAGCAGGTGCCACGACCAGCGCTCGTACAGGTCGATGTCCCGCACGAGCAGCGTCGTCTCGACCCGCCGCGAGCCGAGCACGAGGTTGCGAACGGTGGCTATTGCCTTCCAGCGCGCGCCCGGCGCAAAGCCGCGACGGTCGGGCTCGACACCGGTCAGCCCCGGCCACCAGTCGGTGAGGTGATACGGCTCCGCGAGGAAAGCCCACACGTCCGCACGTGGGGCAAGGAGCTCCCTAGTCGCGGACTGTGGCAAGGAAATCAGCGCCCCCGAGCATCCGCTCGAGCTCGTCGCGGCGCTGGGCGTCGTCGAGCGCCGAGATCCGCGTGTGAGTCGGATCTCCCGGCACCTTTTCGACAGCGAAATGACGGTCGGCAACGGTCGCGATCTGCGGCAGATGGGTGATCGTGATCACCTGGGCGCGGCCGGCGAGCCGCCGCAGGGTCTCGGCGACGGCGTGCGCCGTCGTCCCGCCGATGCCGGCGTCGATCTCGTCGAAGACCATGGTGTCGCCGCCACCGACCGCGGCGATCGCGAGCGCGATGCGTGAAAGCTCGCCACCCGACGCCTGCTCGGCAACCGGCCCGAACGGCAGGCCGGCGTTCGGCTTGACCAGAAACACGACGTCGTCGGCTCCGCTTGGGCCGGGCTCGCGCTCCTTCAATTCCGCCACGAACTCACCGTCGCCGAGCCCAATCCCCTTCAACTCGGCGGCGACCGCAGCGGCGAAGGGCTTCGCAGCCTTCGTGCGTTTCGCTCGCAACTCCTTATGGACACGGTCGACCTCCGCCTGCGCGCGCTTGAGAGCTTTGGCCGCCGCGTCCGCGGGGTCGCCGCCGTCACCCAGGGCGGCCAGTTCCGCGCGTGCAGCCTCGCCCGCTTGCACGAGCTCGGCGTAGGTCTGCACGCGGTGGCGGCGGCGCAGGTCGGCGTAGCGCTCGAGCTCGGCCTCCAGCTCCTCAAGCCGCCCGGGCTCCGCTTCCAGTGAGAGCAGGAATCCGCGCAAATCCGAGGCGACCTCTCGCAACTGCAGCTCGGCCTGGCGCAGCGTGTCGCCGGCCGCGGTCAGCTCGGGCGCCAGGGACTCAACGGGCGCAATCGCACGCTCGGCGCTGGCCACGAGATCGGTCGCGCCGTCACCCTCGTCGGGCGCGAGCGCGGTTGCTGCATCACTTGCCGCCTCGACCAGCTCCGAGAGATGGCGTAGACGTTCGCGCCCCGCTTTCAACTCGTCCTCGCGCTTCGGCTCGAGCCCGGTGGTGTCTTCTGCGAGCGCGCGCAGCTCGTCGAGGCGCGCCTGCGCCGCGGCAGCGTCGCGCGTTAGCTCCTCGTAGGTGCGCTTCGCGCTTTGCAACTCACGCCATGCACGCCACGCGTCTCGAGTATCGAGACCCGCGAACGAATCGAGAACGCTCAGTTGGTACGACGGCCGCGCGAGGCGACGCTGCTCGAACTGGCCGCTCATCGCCAAGACGCGTTCGGCAACTCCGGCGACGTCCTCCCGCGCGGCGGCACGACCCCAGGCATAGGCGCGCGTCCGGCCGTCAGCGAAGATCCGCCGCGCGAGCACGAGGCCCTCCTCGCCTTCGGGGCGAAGGTCGGCAAGCTCGCCGAGCGCCTCGTCGTCGATCCCGTCGAACTCGGCCTCGACGTAGGCCTCGTCACCGGCGGCACCGATCTGCGCGGCATCACCCTTCGAGCCGAGCAGCAGCCCAATCGCGTTCGAGAGGATCGTCTTGCCCGCACCCGTCTCGCCCGTGATCGCGTTCAGGCCGGGCTCGAAGACAAGCTCGGCCTCCCGGATCAGGACGAGATTCGAAATCGCCAGGCGGCGCAGCACCCTCTCATCGTAGGGACGCCGCCTGTCGGCTCACATTGGCAAAAACAGGCATGACCGGGGACAGTCCCCAGACATGTTCGCAGCAGCCGGTTGAGTCGATCGCTAGAGGGGTCTGACCCCTACTGCGTTGCGACTCAGGTTCGGCGCCAGATCGCCTCCCACTGCGACCACTGGCCAGATCCCTGCGACCGGGGAGTGGACTGAACGCGCAGCGGCAGCGCCTCGTCCCAGCCTTCGAAGATCGTGGCCAACTCGTTACGTGAGAAGAAGTGGATGTCGAGACCCTGTTTCGGCCCTTCGAGGTAACGGACGGTGAATCCGCCGTCCTCGTGCTCCTCCG
Organism: Gaiellaceae bacterium; assembly: GCA_036496645.1. Lineage (GTDB taxonomy): Bacteria > Actinomycetota > Thermoleophilia > Gaiellales > Gaiellaceae > PALSA-600. The sequence continues at coordinate 66,954 of DASXKU010000030.1, read as the reverse complement.
ACGTGGCGTGAGCGAGCCAGAAATCACTGCCGACGGCGTTCACTCGCAGACAGAAGAGGCCTCCCTCGGCGACGCGATCCTGGGCACGCCGCAGATGCGCGTGAACCTCCGAGCGCGTGCCGTGCTGAAAGACCTGAATACCGACGACGGCGTCGAACGACTCACCGGGTTCGAGCGCGGACAAGTCGCCGCGCACAAGGCGATGACCCGGAACGCGCACCGAAAGCGCGTCAATCGCCGCACGCGAAATGTCGAGACCGACGAGGTCAAGACCAGCGTCAACGAGCGGCACGAAATTCCGACCGTTGCCACAGCCGATGTAGAGACCGCGCGCTCCCGGTACGCACGTACGCACGATGTCGCTCACGAATTCGATCGGCGGCTCTCCGACGTAGCGGCCCGTCTGATACTCGGCATCCCAGGCCGAGGCGGCGTCGGTCATCGCCCGAAAACGGCGGCGTACCTACTGAAGAACGTCACCTCGGGCAGCGTCGCCAGCACGCTGTGCGCCTCGGCGATCTTGACGGTGGCAGCCTCGCCCGTCGCGAGGCCGGACACGCGGTGGCCGTCCACGAGCACGGTCGCCTCCATCCCCGGCGTCAGGTTCGTCACGTCGACGTGCACGCCGCGCGGAACGACGAGCGGGCGAATGTGCAACGTGTGCGGCGCGACGAACGTGAGCACCATCGCGTCGATCCCCCACACCAGCACCGGCCCGCCGTTCGAGAGATTGTACGCAGTCGAGCCGCCGGGCGTCGCGCAGATCAGTCCGTCGCACGGCTGCACTCCAAGATCTTCGCCACCGATCGCATACGACAGCTCGACCATGCGTCCGAGCGTGCCACCGGCGATGACGACATCGTTCACGGCAACCGCGCGTGTGTCGCCCACCGTCACCTCGACCGTCACGAGCTCGATCTCCCGATACTCACCGGCGAAGACGCGGCCGATGCCGGCCTCGAGCTCCGCCGCCTTGATCGCCGTCAGGAAACCCACACGCCCGTAGTTGACACCGATCACCGGCACGCCCGTACCGAGAAAACGGGTGAGCGCGCGCAGCATCGTCCCGTCGCCGCCGAGGACGATCGCGATGTCGGGCGTGCGGTCGTCGACGTCCTCGTAGAGCTCGACGCCCGCACCTTCGGCGACGCGGCGTAGCCGCTCAAGTGCGTCGTCGACGCCGTCGTGGCCATGCGTGATCACCGCGGCGGTCTTAACCGACTGCATCAGCAACCCACTGCTCGAACGCATTGGAAAGTTGTGGTGTGTCTGCCTGCACGAGATGAAGGACGAATTCGCGGTTGCCTTTGGGGCCGGGCAGGCCCGAGTCTACGACCCCGCGCGGCTCGGCTCCGTGCGCGAGCAGTGCTTCGGCCACTTCCTGCACCACGCGACGCTGGACGGCGACGTCGCGGACGACTCCTTTGGGCACCTCCGCCCGCCCCGCCTCGAACTGCGGCTTCACGAGCACGAGCGCCTGCCAGCCTGGGGCCGCGAGCGCGATCGCGGGCGGCAGGACGAGCTTCGCCGAGATGAACGACACGTCGCACGTGATCAGTTGGGGCGCGAACGGCAGCTCCGTAAGCGAGCGTGCGTTGAGCCGCTCCAAGACGGTGACCCGCGGGTCGTCGCGCACCTTCGAGTGCAACTGGCCGTAGCCGACGTCCAGCGCGATCACGCGTGCGGCTCCGCGCTGTAACAGCACGTCGGTGAAGCCGCCCGTCGATGCGCCGAGGTCGAGGCAGTCGAGCCCGCTGACATCGATCGCGAACGCGTCGAGCGCATTCGCGAGCTTCGTCCCGGCGCGTGACACGTACGGCGGCGGCGCTTCCACCTCGAGCGGTGCGTTCTCGTCGACGAGCTCGCCCGCTTTCGCGTGTCCCGGAACGCGCCCCGCCATGATGAGCGCTTGCGCCTGCGCACGCGACTCCGCGAGGCCACGCTCGACGAGCAACAGATCAAGTCGCTTCTTGGGCACCGGTCCCCTGATCCGACGTGACGGCGAAGATGAAGTTCAGCGACGCGAGGCTCGCGACCACCGCGGCGAATGCGTACACCGTGTGCAGCCCAATCGACGCAAACAAGAAGCCGGCGAGCGCGTACGCCGCCGGGCGGATCACCTGATTCGCGACGATGATCGCCTGCAGCACCTTTGGGAAGAGCGCGGGCGGCACACGTTTGGTGAGAATCCCGAAGTACGGCCCATTGATCATCGGGTTCGCGAACCCGATCACGGCCATCGCCACCACGAATACCGCGAGCGGCACGTGCGGGACGAGCAGCCAGAACGGCGCACCGATCAGCACCGCCGCAACGACCGCGATCGAAACACTCTTGAACCGCGCGAGTGCCCCGTACGTCGCGAAAGACCCGATAACGCTGCCGCCGCCGTACGCTGCGAGCAGCAAGCCGGCCACGCGCGGATTGTGGTGGTAGTCGCGATACGCAAGCACGGGAAACGACGCGAAGACGAGCGGGAACGCGGCGCCGTAGAGGAACGGCGAAAGCACAGCGCGGCGCACGAAGCGATCCTTCGCGATGTACGCCAGCCCGGCGAGCAACCCGCCCGCCTCCTCTTTGGTGTGCACCTGCCGCACAACGCGCACGGACATCCCCACGAGCACGAACGACGCAAGGAAGGAGCCTGCGTCGACCCACATCACGTTTGTCGCGCCGATGAACGCGATCAGCACCCCGGCGATTGCAGGCCCCGCGAAGTTCGTGAAGTTCGTCGCCCCCTCGAGCAGCGTGTTCCCTCGGGAGATATTGGTCTCGCTCGTTCCGACGATTTCGGGAATCAGCGCACGCTGGCAGGAGAAATAGGCGGTCGAGAAAAGCCCGGACACAAATGCGACCGCCAGGACGATCCCGTACGACAAGCCGCCGACCGCATGCAGGAACGGGACGATGGCGATCACCGGCGCCCGGACGAGATCCGAGAGGAGCATCGTCGTGCGCGGGCCAAGGCGGTCGACGACGAGACCCGCGTGCAGTCCAAAGAGGACGAAGGGAATCAGTTCTACTGCGAATACCAGTCCCATCCGCGAAGTCGAGTGCGTCGTCACGAGCACGAACCACGGCAGTGCGAGCCCGGAGAACGCTGACCCGAGCTGCGAGATCAGCTCCGCGGTCGTCAGGGCGAGCAGCGAGCGGTTGCGAATCATCGTCGAACGTTACGCGGGTTCAGGCTGAGGCGACACGTCGGTTCTCTCGATCTCGTAGATGCTGCGGCGCGTGAAGACCAACACGTTCGCCGCCATGGTGAGCGCACCGGCTCCGATCAGCGTCGCCTGTGGGCCAATCACCGACGCGACGAGACCGGCCGCAATCATCCCGACCGGGATCAACACGAAGGAGCCCATTGCATCGAACGAGCTGACCCTCGAACGCGCAGCTTCCGGCACCTGCTGCTGGAACGCGGTGAACCACAACGTCAGATGCAACGCGAGCGTGAGGCCTTGGACAAACGAGATGACCACGATCACCGGAAGCGGGAGGAGCAACCCCAGCGCAAGCATCGGCAGCCCGAATGGAACCGACCACAGACACGACGCGAGCACGATGCGCCGCGGCTTGTGTCGTAACGCGAACGCACCACCAACGACCGCGCCTGCGCCCGATGCTCCGCCGATCAACCCCCACGCGATCGCACCGCCGAGATGCTGCTTCGCCATGTACGGCCCCAATACCGCCCACGCACCCCAGAAGAAGTTGCCGAAGAGAAAGAACACGAATGTGGTCGAGATCCAGCGCTGGCGCCTGAACTCAGTCCAGCCTTCGCGCAGCTCGACGAAGAACTTTTCCGGCGCGACGGCATCAGCGCGCGGCGAGATCGTGACCCGCAAGAGGAGAAACGCTGAGATCACAAAGGTTGCCGCATCGACCTCGAGCGCGGCACCAGGGCTGCCGAGTGCAGTCAGCACGCCACCGAGCGACGGCCCGAGGAGTCGGAGCCCCGACGTCGTCAGCCCCAGTAGCGCGTTCGCCTGCTGAAGCCGCAACCCGCTGACGATCGTCGGGATCAGACCCTGCTGCGCGGGCAACGTGAATCCGTCCGCCGCACCGTAAACAACCGCGAGAACAGCGAGCAGCCACACCGACGCGTGTCCCGACAGTACGAGCGCGCCCGAGACTGCCTGCGCCACCCCCTGAATCGCAGCCGCGTTGAAGAGCACGAGATGTCGCGGCAATCGGTCCGCGATTACGCCCGCGGCCAGCGTCACAACAGTCTGCGCACCCTGCCTTGCTGCAATCACCGCCGTAACGGCGAGGTACGAGTTGTGTGAGACCTGCAGCACGGCGAACGCGAGAGCCACCGCCGACACGCCGTCGCCGAACGCGGAGATAGTCGTGCTCGAAAAGAAGAGTCGGAAGTTGCGCTCGGTCAGCGCGCCGAGCTGCTCGCGAATCACGTGGTACGAGCTGCGAGACCGTCGACGATCTCGGAGAGCACGCTCGTGTCGGCTTCAATCTCCGAGAGTCGCGCCTGCGCCCGTCCAGCCGCTTCGTCCGCGAGCCGGCGCGAACCGTCGCTGCCCACCTCGCGCACATAGCCGTCGCCGTCGAGGATGTCATCGACGACCTGAAACAACAGCCCAAGCTCGCCGGCAAACGCGCGCCACCGCGGATGCTCGTCGGTCGGGATGTCGCCCGCCCAGAGCGCACACATGATCGACGCGTTGAACAACGCGCCGGTCTTCAGCGAGTGGAGATACGCAAGCTCGGCGCCGCCCACGAGGTCGAGCTGTTGTCCGCCGATCATCTGAATCGTCGCTGCCGTCAGCTCTCGCGCCACGCCCGTCGTCGGATACGTGAGCGCAAGGCGCAATGCCTCGGCGAGCAGCGCATCGCCGGCAAGGATCGCGGTCGCCTCGCCATACGCAGCCCACACGCTCGGTGCACCACGTCGCTCGTCGTCGTTGTCGAGCGCAGGGAGATCGTCGTGCACGAGTGAGAACGAATGCACGAGCTCGACCGCCGCGGCAGCAGGCAATACCCGGGCAAGCTCGAGACCGAGCGCATCACCAGTGGCGAGACACAACACGGGACGCACGCGTTTCCCACCGAGCCCGTGACGCATTGGTTCGGCGAGCGAGCCGAGCTCGGGGGTCAGCGACAGTTCGTCGAGATAGCTCTCGACGAGCGCGCGAAGCTGGTCAGGCTGCCGGGGCATCGGGACCGGTGACCGCCTCGGTCTCGGCGGCGCGCTTCGCGCGTTGTAGTTCTGCCTCGACCTCCTTGGCGAGCTCCGCGAGCTCTTGCAGCAGCTCGATCGCCTGATCGGGGTCCTCGGTTTGGTCGAGCCGCGTGCGCGCAGCCTCCAGCCGCGCGAGCAGGTCCTCCGCCTTCGACAACGCTTCCTCTGACGAGCTCAAGCCGCCTCCACCTCCCGTTGGATTCGTCCAAGAATGCCGTTCACCAGTCTTGCGCCGTCGTCGGATGCGTAGCGCTTGGTGAACGCGACCGCCTCGTTGATCGCCACCGACGCGGGCACGGCTCGAGTTTCAAGCTCGTAAACAGCAACGCGCAGCGCGCTCCGTTCGACCGCACCGAGCCGATCGGCCGTCCAGCCCTCGGCGGCGCCGGTGATGCGCGCGTCGAGCTCTGGCGCCTTTGCCGAGACGGCTTCGGCAACGTCGCGCGCCCAGGCATCGATCTCGCCGGCGTACTGCGAGCCGATCTCCTGGCCGGAGAGATCCCACTGGTAAAGGAGCATCAACGCCTGGCGGCGCGATTGCCTGCGCGAGAGCGTCATGCCAAGACCTCGGCACGCAACTGGTCGAGCGTCGACGTCGAGTACTCGCCGCTGCGGAACTGGTCGCTACCGAGCACGTCAAGTGCGAGGTCACGGGTCGTCGGGATCCCAACGATCTCGGTCTCGCGAAGCGCACGCTCCGCACGAGCGATCGCCGACACGCGGTCCTCATCCCAGACGACGAGCTTCGCAATCAACGAGTCATAGAAAGGGGGAATCGTCGTGCCGCTCTCGATGAACGTGTCCACGCGCACGCCCGGGCCTTGTGCCGGCTTGAACTCTGTGATGCGACCGGGCGACGGACGGAAGTCATGCTCGGGATCTTCGGCGTTCAAGCGAATCTCGATCGCGTGCCCGCGGCGCGGTGCGCGGCCGGTCACCTGCAGCTTCTCGCCGGCGGCAACGTGCAACTGCATCCGCACCAAATCAAGGCCTGTGCACAGCTCGGTCACCGGATGCTCGACCTGCAGGCGCGCGTTCAACTCGATGAAGTAGAAGCTGCCGTCGGGCCCGAGCAGGAACTCGAACGTCCCTGCGTTGCGGTACCCGACCGCGCGGCACGCGCGCTCGGCAGCGGCCTCCATCTCCTCGCGCGTGTCGGGCGAGAGCGCCGCCGACGGCGTCTCCTCGATCAGCGTCTGATGGCGACGCTGGATCGAGCACTCGCGCTCGCCGAGCGTGAGAACGTTGCCGTGGTTGTCGCACATCACCTGAATCTCGACATGCCGGGCGGGCACGAGCGCCTTCTCGACGTAGAGCGTGGGGTCGCCGAACGCCGCTTCGGCCTCCGACGCTGCGGTGCCGAATGCGTCGGGCAGGTCTTCAGCGTTATGGACGAGCCGCATGCCCTTGCCGCCGCCACCCGCACTCGCCTTGAGCAGCACCGGAAAGCCGATCTCGACCGCGGCGGTCGCGGCCTCTGCGACGGTCGTCGCGCCCTCGGTTCCGGGGACGATCGGCACGTTGGCCGCGCGCATCGCCTGCTTGGCGGAGATCTTGTCGCCCATCGTCGCCATCACGCCGGCGGGCGGGCCGATGAAGATCAGGTCGTTCTGCTCACAGGCTTCGACGAATGCGGGACGTTCCGAGAGGAAGCCATATCCCGGATGTACCGCCTCGCAACCCGTCGTCACCGCAGCAGCGATGACGCTCGGCATATGCAGGTAACTCTCAGCGGCTGAAGGCGGTCCGATCTGCACGGCGTGGTCGGCCATGCGCACGTGCATTGCGTCCTTGTCGGCGGTCGAGTAGATCGCGACCGCTTCGACGCCCAGCTCGTGCAGCGCGCGGATCACGCGCACCGCGATCTCGCCGCGGTTCGCAACAAGAACTCGCGAAAACATCAGACCGCGTCGAGCGGGCGGCCGTTGATCGGCTCGAGCTCGAACAGCAGCTGCCCGTATTCGACCGCCTCGGCGTTGCCGACGTGGATCTTGCGCACGACGGCCTCGAGCTCTGCCTTTACTTCGTTCATCAGCTTCATCGCTTCGAGGATGCACAGCGTCTGGCCGGGCGCGACGGCGTCGCCCTCTTCGACGAACGGAGCGGTGCCCGGCGCGGGCGAGCGATAGAAGGTGCCCACCATCGGGCTCTCGATCCGCAGGAAGGCGTCAGAGCGCGGCGCGACCGACTCGGGCGCGCTCAGCTCTGTCGGCGCGGAAAATGGTGCGATCGGTGCAAACCCCGGGTCCGCGGTGCGGCGAACGCTCACGCGCATCCCGTCCTCTTCGATTGTGATCTCGCCCACGCCCGTTTCTTGGACGATGCGCACGACGTCGCGAATCTTCGCGGCACGCGCCTGGTCGACTCCGGCAGCGGCGAGCGACTCTTCGCCGCCGGAACGCTCACGAATCGCGCGCAGCAGCGGCTCTGCTTCTTCACCGAAGAGCGCGAGCAACAGCAACTCCTCCTCGCTCGACGCAAGACCTTCCGACTCGGCGCGGAGCTCGTCGAGGTCGACGGTGCCGTTGCGGTCGTCTCCCGTGTACTGCTCGACTGCGCGCTGCAGCGCTGGATCGACCGGACCGGGCGTGCGTCCGAACGTGCCGAGCACGATGTCGCGCACCTCGTCGACCATCGTCGAATAGCGATTCGCCGACAGCACGTTGAGGAGCGCCTGCGACGCGAGCACCTGGCCAATCGGCGCGGCAAGCGGCGGTGACCCGACCTCGTTGCGCACGCGGCACAGCTCGTCGATCACCTCATCGAGGCGGTCGCCGGCGGCTTGCGTGCGCAGCTGCATGTCGATCGCAGCAACGACGCCCACCGGGAGCTTGTGCTGGGCTGCGCGCACGGCGATGCGCGGCGCCGTTGGGCTGACCGGCTCGTCCCCGATGTGCTCGTCGACGAGATCCGCTGCCTCCCAGAGACGTTCGAGATCGACGCCCGGATCGAGTCCGATCCCCGCGAGTGCCTGTGCTGCTGCCTCGGCAGAGACACGGTGCATCGTCAGCGCAACCGGATAGACCGCGGTTGCGAGCAGGTCGGCTCCGGCGCGCGCGGCCTCGAGCGCCGCGGCGAGCGCGTTGCCACCCGCACCCTGGCCGTAGAGACCGACGGGGAGTTTGGAGACGTCGCGTAGTTCCGCAACGAGCTCGCCGGCGCGGTGCGGCTGCAACAGCGCAGCGGGATCGTGCAAGAGGATGCGCGTCGCGCCGAGTTCAGGCAACCGCTTTGCGGCATCGACCAGCGCTTCGTGTCGGCCGCTGCCGTAGAGCAGGCCTGCGTCGAATTCCTTGCCCGCTCCGGTGATCGCACTCGCGGCCTCGCGCAGGTTGTCGACGTCGTTTAGGGGGTCGTGGAGGCGAAAGACATCGATGCCGCTACCTGCCGCGCTCGCAACGAAGCGTTTCGCGAAGTCGCCGCCGACGGGGCGCGAGCCAACGAGGAAGCGGCCGCGCAGCGCCAGCGCAAGCGGCGTCTTCGTACGCGCCTTCAGCGCGCGGATCCGTTCCCACGGGCTTTCGACACCACGGCGAACGGCCGTGTCGAACACGCCTCCCCCCGAGACTTCGAGGTACGCGAAGCCCGCTCCATCTAGGATCTCGGCCAGGCGCAGTAGCTCGGCGGTGGGAATCAGCCCCGCGAGCGGCTCCTGCGAAAGGACGCGGATCGTCGTGTCGACGAGGCGCGGCATGCGGGGGACCTTACCGGCCCTAAGCCCGCGAGATGTACCGGGCTTCGTGGGGGTCGACCTTGAGCTTGTCGCCCGTGTTCACGAAAAGCGGCACCTGGACGACCGCGCCGGTTTCGAGCGTCGCCGGCTTGGTCACGTTCGAGACCGTGTCGCCCTTCACGCCCGGCTCCGTCTCGGTCACCTCGAGCACGACCGAGGCGGGCAGGTCGACGCCCGACGGCGTGCCGTCGACGAACATCACCTGAACCACTGACGACGGCAGCATGAACGGGAGCTCATCCTCAAGATCGGCGTGCGGCAGCTCAATCTGCTCGTACGTCTGCTCATCCATGAAGACGACCTCGTCTCCGGAGTCGTACAGGTACTGCATGTTCTTCTGCTCGGTGTGCACGCGGTTGAACTTCTCACCCGCGCGGAAGGTGCGGTCGACGACCGCTCCGTTCGCGAGCGACTTCAACTTCGTGCGCACGAACGCGCCGCCCTTGCCCGGCTTCACATGCTGGAACCCGATGATGCGCCATTTCTGGTTCTCGAGCTCGATATGCATGCCGTTGCGGAACTGATTGGTAGAGACGACGGCCATCGGCGCGGCAGGGTAGCGAATGCGCCGCGCGATTACGGCGTTCCCGCCGATCGCCCCCTCGTCTCGAACGGACACTCCAAATTCCCGCAACGAGCAGGCGTTGTGGACGCTTTGTTCGAAAGTCGTGGGTCAGACGACAGTCTGACCGGAGTCAGACCAAAGGGACACCCCTACGAAACGACCGTGAGCGTCTTCGGGAAGCTCGAAACGATCTCGACGCCGTCGTCGGTGACGATCACGAGGTCTTCGATGCGCACGCCGGCGTAGCCCTCGACGTAGATGCCCGGCTCGACGGTGACGACGTTGCCTGTCTGCAGCGTGTCGGGCGACTCCGTCGAGAGACGAGGCACTTCGTGCACGTCCATGCCGATGCCGTGACCGAGACCATGGCCGAACTCGGCGCCGTACCCGGCCGCTTCGATGATCGAGCGCGCAATCGCGTCCGCCTCGATACCGGTCATCGTGGGACGAATGCCGGCGACGGCTGCCATCTGTGCCGCGTAACACACGTCGTAGATCTCTCGCATGCGGTCGGGGATCTTTCCCGTCGCCAACGTGCGCGTGCAGTCGGAGCAGTAGCCGTCGACCTTCGCGCCCCAGTCGACGACGACGAGCGTGTCTGCCTCGATCAGCCGATCGCTCGGATCGGCGTGCGGCTTCGCTCCGTTCGGACCGGCGGCGATGATCGGCTCGAAGCTCACGCTCTGCGCGCCGTGGGCGTGCATCAATTCCTGGAAGCGCCACGCAACTTCGCGTTCAGTGCGGCCGACCCATGCTTCCGCGGTCAGCGCTTCGAATGCGCGATCGGCTGCGCGAACAGCGTGCCGAATCTTGTCGAGCTCGCCGTCGTCCTTGACCGCACGCAGCTCCTCCACGATGCCGCGCGACGGTGTCAGCTTCACGCCTTCGCCGTCCAGCACCTGCCACTGCGCATACGGCAACGCGTCTGCCTCGAACTGCACTCCACCCTTCAAATCTGGCGCAATTGCCGCGAGCAGATTGCGGTTCACCATCTCGACCTTCACGCCCTCCGCCTTCCGCGCCTCCTCGATGTAGCGAAAGTCGGTCCAGAGCGTCGCGTCGCCGTCCGGCGCAACGAGAACAGCAGCGTTTGAGCTTGCGAAGCCGGTGAGCCAGCACACGTTCGTCAGGTTGGTGACGAGCAGCGGCGCGTCCAGGTGATGCGCGAGAGCTTGGAGGCGAGTTCTCATGACTGCTCCTTTCCGGCGAGGTACTCGAGCGCTTCACGGTACCCGTCCGGGCCAAGCCCAACGACACGGTGCGACGCAAGTTCAGAGATCACGCTGGTTCGGCGCCACTCCTCACGGTTGTCAACGTCCGAGAGGTGCACTTCGACGTACGGCACGTCGAGCAGCTCGAGCGCGTCGCGAATCGCATAGCTGTAGTGACTCCACGCACCGGGATTAACGATCACCGCGTCGCTGTTGTCGTACGCGTCGTGGATCCAGCCGATGTACTCGCCCTCGTCGTTCGTCTGCCGGCACCGCGCGGTGATGTCGAGCGCCTGCGCCCACGCGTAAATCTTCCGCTCGAGCTCGTTCAGCGACACGCCGCCGTAGATCTTCGGGTCACGGCGCCCGAGCTGGTCGAGGTTCACGCCGTTGAGAACGAGCACCTGCATCAGGCGATCAGGCTATCCAGCGCAGCGCGAACCTCGGCTTCCGGACGCGTTTCGACGACCGGGCCGCCTGAACCGAGCAATACGAGATTGATGTCGCTGCCACTTCGCTTCTTGTCGCGGCGCAGCGCGTTCCAGGCGCGCTCACGGTCGACCGCGACCGGCTGGGGCGCGAGCGCAGACTCGACCGGCGCGGTGTCACGACCCGAGAGACGAAGCGCGGCGAGTAGGCCGAGCGCCACGGCGTCCCCATGGGTCAGTTCGAAGTCCGCTGCGGCCTCGAGAGCGTGGGCGAACGTGTGCCCCAGGTTGAGGAACTGCCGCACGCCCTTGTCGTGCGGATCTTGGAGACACACCGCGGCCTTATACGCCGCCGCATCTCGCGCATCGAGCTCGCGACCGGCGAGCAGCCTCGTCTTCACGAGCTCCGCTAGACCCTGTCGTTGCTCGCGCTCCGGAAGCGTCTCGAGCAACGCCGGGTCGATCACCGTGCGCACCGGCCAGTGAAAGGCGCCGACCAGGTTCTTGCCGCCAGGGATGTCGATCGCCGTCTTCCCGCCGATCGCCGCATCCACCTGCCCGACAAGCGTCGTTGGCACGGCGACCCACGCAACACCGCGCAGGTACGCAGCTGCGACGTAGCCGGCAAGGTCAGTCGTCGCCCCGCCACCGAGCGCGACCACCGTGCCGCTTCGATCGAGCGTCAGCTCGTTCCACACACGCTCGGCGACGAGAAGCTGCTTCGCCTCCTCGCCCGCGGGAACCGCATGCACCGTCGCGACGCGTGCGCCGAGCGCTTCCTGCGCGCGCGGCCCATGGATGCCGAGCACATGGGCGTCCGCGACGAGCGCAACGGGACCGTCGCCTGGCACGAGCTCGCTCAAATTCTCGAGCGACCCAATGTGGTGATGCACGCCCGCAGCGGCGAGCACGACGCCCTCCACGTCACCGCTACGCACAACGACGTCGGCAACCTCGCGGTACAACGGCTGGCGCTCCTCGAACAATGCACGGAACTGCTGCTCGTTCTGAGCAAGCGGACGTTCGGAACGCCTCGCCCGCTCCCACGCCGTGTCGACGTCGACGTCCACGAGCACGGTGAGTGCGTGACGGCGCAACGCCTCGCGTACTTCAGGCGTCTTGACGGCGCCGCCGCCGAGTGCAATCACGGCCGGCGCTTCGCTGCGTAGCGCCTCACGCACCATCGACGCTTCCACGACGCGGAACTCGAGCTCGCCGCGCTGCGCGAAGAACTGCGAAATCGTCAGCTGTGTGCGGCCCTCGATTGCGCGATCCGCGTCGACGATCTCACGCCCGATTCGCTCCGTAACTTCGCGCGCGAGGCGAGTCTTCCCCGCCCCCATGAAGCCGACGAGGGCTAGATGGCGCCCGACGGCATTCATGTCCAGCTGATTCGTGCGATGTACGCGCGATGCGCTGCGACGAAGTCGCCGATCGAATCGCCGCCGAACTTCTCGCGCGCGGCGCCGGCTAGCTCCCACGCGACGGCCGCCTCCGCGACGACGGCGAGTGCTTCGACGGCTGCGACGTCTGAGCGCTCGACGAGCGCCTCGCTCGCCGCGCCAGTTGCGAGGTCGACCGACGCGAGCGGCTTCATCAGCGTCGGCAGCGGCTTCATCGCGGCGCGCGCGACGATCTCTTCGCCGTTCGAGATGCCGGCTTCGATGCCGCCGGCCCGGTTCGTGTCGCGCTTGCGGTCGGGACGGATCTCGTCGTGCGCCTGGGAGCCGCGCAGCGATGCGAGCTTGAACCCGTCGCCGATCTCGACGCCTTTCACCGCCTGAATCCCCATCAGTGCGAACGCGATGCGCGCGTCGAGCCGCTCTTCTTTTGTCGCGAACGAACCGAGGCCGGGCGGCACACCGGTCGCTCGCACCTCGACGATGCCGCCGACGGTGTCACGCTCGGCGCGTGCAGCTTCGATCGCGACCCGCAGCGCGTCTTCGTCGACAACCGAGCCCTGCACAGCGATTCCGATCTCCGCAAGCAGTGCCTTTGCGACCGAGCCTGCGGCGACGTGCACCGCCGTATGCCGGGCCGACGCGCGCTCGAGCGCATTGCGCACGTCATCGTGCTCGTACTTGAGAACTCCCGCGAGATCGGCGTGTCCGGGCCGCGGGAGCGTGACGGGCTTCGTGCCCTTGCCGCTCGGCTCGCCTTCCGGCGGCCACGGCGACATCCCCCACGTCCAGTTTTTGTGGTCGACGTTGTGCACGGCCAATGCGAGCGGTGTCCCCAGCGTGCGGCCGTGGCGAAGGCCGGCGAGCATCTCGACGCGGTCCTGCTCGATCTGCTGCCGTGGTGAGCGGCCATAGCCCTGCTGGCGCCGCGCGAGATCGGCGTCGATGGCGTCGCGGTCGAGCTTCAGCCCGGCGGGAAACCCGCCGAGGATGGCGACGAGCGCGGGCCCGTGCGATTCGCCCGCCGAAGCAAGAGTAAGCTTCACGCGCTAAAGCGTACGGACGCACGCATCACGTCGATAGGGGCCCCGAGCCCCGTCCACAGCGTGAAGCTGGCCGCGCCTTGCCGCACGAGCGCTTCTCGCCCGTCCACGACGTCGCAGCCGGCAGCCCGCGCGGCGGCGATCAGCACCGTCTCCTCCGGCCCATAGGCCAGGTCGACCACCGTCTGACCTGTGGTCGGCGCGACGAGGAGCTCATGCCGAACCGGCGTCGCATTGACGATGAGATCGCAGTCGTCTGCCTCGGGCGGCCAGTTGCCCGAGCGCGAGAAGTACCGCGTGTCGGCGGGCAGCCCCGGTGCAAGCGCCCGCGCCGCGCCGCCGGCACCGAGCACGCAGGCGCGCGTCGCGACGATGCCGGCGAGGATTTCCTTGTCGGTGTTGAAGCCAAGCACGCGGCCGTCGCGAAAGACGAGCGTGTTGACCGCATCTCCTTCAGCCTCGTCGCAGGCTGCGACCACAGTTTGCTTGTGCGGGATCGTGACGTTCGCGCCGGCGAAACCTTCCGCGCGCAGTTCGGCGACAGCCGCGAGCACATCGTCCACGTCGCGCGCCTCGTACTGCCAATCGAGCCCCACCGCCTCGAACGCAGCGTTCTGCATGCGCGGCGACAGCGACTGCGCCACGGGGTGGCCGAGCAGCGCGACCCTCAACAGCCGTACCCGTGCTGACAAAGATACGTCTGGAACGCCGACGCACTCGCGGTAAAGAAGTGATGCCGCTTGTCGGGCTCGGCGACGAAGTAGAGGTAGTCGACGTGCGCCGGATGCGCGGCCGCCTGCAGCGACGCAAGCCCCGGGTTGTTGATCGGCGTCGGCGGCAGGCCGTCGTGAACACGCAAGTTGTACGGCGTCTGGTTCTGCAGCTGCGACTCGAGAATCGACTTCGTCCCCGGGATGTGCAGCGCGTAGCGAAGCGCAGCATCGATGCCGAGGGGCATGCGCAGATGCAGCCGGTTGTAGATCACCGCCGCGATCTTGGCGCGGTCGCCCTCGACGACGGCTTCGCCTTGCACCAGCGACGCGATCTTCAGCACGTCGTAGTCGGTCAGGTTCTTCGAGCGCGCATACGACAAGCCAACTTGCTGCAATGCTTCGCAGAACGCTTCGACCTGCGCTTGCACGAGTTGCTTCGCCGTCGTCAGCGCGGTGAAGTCGTACGTCGACGGAAAGAGGAAGCCCTCGAGGTTCGTCTGGCGTCTCGGCGCGAAGCACGGGATCACCGCTTTGCGGGTAGCCGCGAGATATCCCTTCGCGGTCATGCGAACAGGCTTACCTTTTCGCTCGCGCTGCGCGATCTTCGCAACCGCGCCGACGCGCGCCGCCATTTGTGCCCGCGTGAACCCCTCCGGGAAGACAACGCGAAACTCGTGCGGCGGCGGAGGTGGCGGCGGCGCCGAGTGCTTCGAGCCGCACCCGACAAGCAGCGCGGCGAGCGCAACAATTACGAGCGCTCGCGCCACGTCAAATACCCGCTGAGCAGATGTGCTGCGGCACGCGCGTCGTCGCCGTCGGCAAGCACGGACGTGAAGCGCTCGTCGAACGTCTCGACCGGCGTGTCCACCGCGGCGCGCAGCCGCTCGACGAACGCAGCGGTTGCGTCGGCCTGCGCGCCGTGCTCGCCACGCAGCGTCAACGGGAGGCCCACCACCACCAGCTCTGGCGCCTCCGCCGCGATCACGTCGAGCAGCTTGGCAAACCCGGCGTCGGTCTCGACCCGCTCCACGATGCTCGATGGCCGGGCAATCGTCCCGCTGGGATCCGTTACCGCGACGCCGGTGCGCGCGGAGCCGAAGTCGAGCGCGAGGATCTTCACCCGATCGCAGCTGCGAGTGAGTCGCGGCCGGCCGTGAGAGCGTCACGCACAGCGTCGACGTTCTTCCCGCCTGCTTCTGCGAGCGTTGAACGCCCGCCGCCGCCACCACCGATGATCGGCCCGAGCTCGCGCACGATCTTCACGGCGTCGATCTCTGCCAGCGACTTGTCGAGATTCACGACCAGCGTGACCTTGCCGTCGTCGACGGCCGCGAGGACAACGGCCAGCGCGCCCTCTTGCTGGCGTACCTGGTCGGAAAGATCGCGGAGGTTCGCGCCGCCCGACACCTCGGCGACAAACACGCTTCCCTGCTTGTCGGCCCAGAGGAGATCCGGCCCGGCCGCTGCGGCCTTCGGCTTCTTCGCGTCGCGCCGCGCCTGGTCGAGCTCTGCGCGCACGCCGTCGAGCTCGCGCGCGCGCTCCTCGAGCAGCGCCCAGCCTTCGCCCGCAGTGACAGCTTCGATGCGCCGCGCGCCCGAGCCGACCGACCCTTCGCTGAGGATCACGAACGGCCCGATCTCCGCGGTCGAGCGCACGTGCGTGCCGCCGCACAACTCGCGCGAGAAACCATCTATCTCGACGACGCGCACCTCTTCGCCGTACTTCTCGCCGAAGAGCATCATCGCGCCGAGTGAGCGCGCCTCGTCGATCGGCGTCACGAACGTGCGCACCGGGATCGCCTCGAAGACTTTCTGGTTGACGAGCCGCTCGACTTTTTCGCGCTCTTCGACCGTCAACGCTTGTCCATGCGTGAAGTCGAAGCGCAGCTTGTCGGGCCGCACAGCTGAGCCGGCCTGATGAACATGGTCGCCGAGGACCTCGCGGAGTGCAGCCTGCAAAAGATGCGTGGCGGTGTGGTTCGCCATCGTCGGGAACCGCACGTTCCACGGCACGACCGCGCGCACCCTGTCTCCCGCGACAAAGCCTTCCCCGGCGAACAGGAGCGCCTGGTCTTCGCCGACGCGATAGGCCGCTTTGAGCGTCGAGACTGCACCCGATACTTCGTGGACGAGCTCGCCGGCGTCCGTGACCTGGCCACCGCCGTCTGCGTAGAACGGCGACTCGCGCAGCTTGCAAAGGAATGTCCCGTCGCCGAGATCGTCGAGCGCGCCGATTTGCGTGAGCACGTCCGTCTTCGCGTAGCCGACGAATTGCGTTGCGAAGCCCGCGTCTCGGGCGAATTCGGCGGCGCGTTGCGCGTCGCTGCGGTCGCCGCCCGCACGGGAGACCTCGCGGTGTCCTTCCATCAGCTGCTGGAAGCGATCGACGTCAACCGGCTGTCCGCGCTCTTCAGCGAGCTCCTGCGTGAGCTCGATCGGGAAGCCGTAGGTCGCCGCGAGTGTGAACGCATCCTCGGCGGAGATCGCAGACGCGCCCGCGAGCTCTTCGAACACCTTCATGCCGCGCGCGAGCGTCTCCGCGAAACGCCCCTCCTCGGCCGACAGCACGCGATGAATCTCGTCGCGCCGCTCGACCAGTTCGGGATACGCACCGCCCATCTGCTCGATCACCGCGTCGGCAAGCCCGGGCAGGAACGGCGACTCGAGCCCGATCCGCAGACCGTGCTGCACGGCACGACGAATGATGCGGCGCAGGACGTAGCCGCGTGCTTCGTTCGACGGCGTAACGCCTTCGCTGACGATGAAGCACATGCCACGGGCGTGATCGGCGAGCACGCGGTGGGCCTTCGTCGCATCGGGCGACGAGCCATACGCGACCCCCGACGCGTTCGCGACCCAGGTCATGATCGCCTGGAAACCGTCGGTGTCATACACGGACGGAACGTCCTGAACGACGCGCGCAACCCTTTCGAGCCCGAAGCCTGTGTCGATGTTCTGCTGAGGCAGCGGCGTGAGTGTGTTATCCGGGTGCAGCTCGTACTCCATGAACACGAGGTTCCCGAACTCGAGGAAGCGCTCGCAGCGCGTGCAGCCCGGAAGGCAATCCGGCTCGCCGCAACCGGCCGATTCGCCCCAGTCCCAGTAGAGCTCCGAGTCGGGGCCGCAGGGGCCGGGACCGCCTACCGACCAGAAGTTCTCGGACGACGGCAGTGGCACGATCCGCTCGCGCGGCATGCCGACTGCAAGCCATTCGTCGATCGCGACCTCGTCCGGTCCGAGCTTGAGCCCCGGATCGCCGGCGTGGACGCTCACCCAGATGCGATTCCAGTCGAGCCCGAGCCGGTCAACCGTGAACTCGCGTGCGAACTCGATCGCGCCACGCTTGAAGTACTGCCCGAACGAGAAGTTGCCGAGCATCTCGAAGAACGTGAGGTGATACGTGTCGCGTCCGACCTCGTCGATGTCGACGCTGCGAAACACCTTCTGCGCAGTTGTCGTGAGCAGGGCCGGCGGCTGTTCCCGGCCGAGGAAAAACGGCATCTGCGGCTGCATGCCTGCGGACGTCAACAGGGTCGAATGGTCGTCCGCGCGCGGGATCAGCGAATACGACGGGCACCGGAGATGGCCCCGCTCCTCATAGAAGCTCAGGAACGCCTCGCGCAGTTCATTCGTCGTCATCGCCATCGCTGGCGACAGTCTAGGGACGCCTACTGGCGTCGATCCGGCTCAGGCTCATCCGCGACGATCTCGTCGCGGATCTTCTCCAAAGCCCGCCGGATCAGGCGTGAGACGTGCATCTGCGAGATGCCGACCTGCGCCGCTATCTGAGACTGCGTGAGCCCTTCGAAGAAGCGCAGGTGGAGGATCATCCGCTCGCGCTCGTCGAGCTTCTTGAGCCCGGGCGCGAGCACCGCACGGTCTTCCGACACCTCGTACTCGTGCTCGATCTCGCCGAGCATCTCGAGCGGGTCGATCTCTTCGCCGTCCTCATTACCGCCGCCTTGCGAGAGCGACAGCGCGTTGTACGCGCGCCCCGATTCGAGTGCTTCGAGCACCTCTTCTTCCTCGACGCCCGCCGCCTTCGCGAGCTCTGGAATTGTTGGCGAGCGCGCGAGCTGCACGGTGAGCGTCTCGATCAGCTTCGACAGCTGGACGTTGAGCTCCTGGAGCCCGCGCGGCACGCGCACCGCCCAACCCTTGTCGCGGAAGTGGCGTTTGATCTCGCCGATGATGTTCGGCGTCGCATAGGTGGTGAGCTCGACGCCGCGATCCATGTCGAACCGGTCGATCGCCTTGATCAGGCCGATCGCTCCGATCTGCACGAGATCATCGAGCTGTTCCCCCCTGTAGCTGTATCGCCGGGCGAGCGAACGTACAAGTGACATGTATTGCTCGATCAGCTGCTCCCGCGCCTGGAGGTCCCCTTCCTCGTGATAGCGGCGAAGCAGGATCTTGTCGTTTTCAGCCACCGACGATAGTCACCCGTTTTGTCAGGCGAACGCAGTTGCCGTCGACATGCACATCGTCGACAGTCGACTCAAGGACGCGACGGCGGCCAAGTGCTTCGGCGTCGTCGTCTTCGAGCTCGTCCAGCACGCGGGCCGAGAGCGGCCCGACAGAGGCCACCATCTCGCTGTCTCGCACACGGAGCGTCACAGTGACGTCGCCGTTCGCGCTCGGATCGAGCAGCGCGTCGAGCGCGAGCTGCAAGTCCTCGAGATTCTCGATCGTCAGGTTGAGCCGTACTGCGATGCCGCTCAACACGAGATGCGCGACGCGGTCGAAGCCCGGCGCGGTCGGAATCGTAAGGACGATCTCGTCACTCATGCTTGGCCCGCAGATCGTCGTCGAGATCCTTCTGGCGGCGCTCGGCTGCGGCTTTCGCCTCGTCGACCGCGCCGCGCCAGTCACGCTTCGTGCGCAGCGACGCCCAACCGTGTGCGACGCCCGCCGACAAACCGGCGAGTTTTTGCACCGGCGCCTTCACCGCGAAGCTCACGGTGCGCACCGCCTGGTCGACAGCGTCTGCCGCGTCGACGGCGCTGTCCATCGCCTGGTCGATCTTGTCGAGTTGGGCGTTCACCCGGTCGACTGAGCCCCCCACCTTGTTGATCACCGGCAGCGCTTCACGCTCCGCACCTCGAATCAACGAGGAAATCCGGTCAAAAGTTACGGCGAGCCGCAGGAACGCCCAGCCGGCGGCAAGACCGATTGCGACCAGGAAAATCGCAAGAGCGGCGTACGCGAGATCCCCGAACGAGAAGAGGAGAACCACTACCGGACCTTAACGGGTCGCCGCTGTGACGAGGCCGGAACCGACGACAGCGTCGCCGTCGTAGAGAACTGCCGCCTGGCCTTTCGCCACGCCGTAGGCAGGCTCGTCGAGGGTCAGGCGGAAGCCGGTTGCAGTGGGCTCGACGGTGGCTCCCACCGCTGGCGAGCGGTGACGAAGCTTCGCCTCGACGCTCGTCGCGGGAGCGTAGAGACGACCACGCGCAGAGACACGGGTCCGTGCAAGTGAGGAGCGTGGCCCCACCGTCACGGTGTTCCGGACGGGATCGGCACGCAGCGCGTACAGCGGCTCGGCCGCCGAGACGCGGAGCCCGCGGCGCTGGCCGGGCGTGAACCGCCAATAGCCGTCGTGCTCGCCGAGCTCGCGCCCGTCCTCGTCGACGATCGCACCGGTCGCCGCCGCGACACCCTGCCGCTCGAGGAACGGGCGGTAGTCGTCGCCGGCGAGGAAGCACGCCTCCTGGCTTTCGGCGCGGTGCGCCGCAGCGAGTCCGTGCGCCGCAGCCTCGGCGCGCGTCTCGCTCTTCGTCTGCTCGCCGAGCGGGAACCACAACCGGTCGAGGAACCGCGGGTCGAGTCGCGCGAGCATGTAGCTCTGATCCTTCTGCGCATCTAACGCACGCGCGAGCAGCAGCTGACCGTCGCGATCGACGATACGCGCGTAATGGCCGGTTGCGAGGCGCGGCGCACCGATGCGATCCGCCAACGCGAGCAACTCGGCGAAGCGGAAGCTTCCGTTGCAACGAATGCATGGGTTTGGCGTCTCGCCACGCTGATAGCCGCGAACAAAGCTCGTGACGATCGCGCGGTGAAACTCCTCGCGCCGGTCGAGCGTGATGTGCGGCAGGCCACGGTCGTGGCACGCGCGCCGCGCAGCAATCACCGCGCTCGGCGAGCAGCATGCGCGCTCGGAGTTCGGCCCCTGGGGATCGAGCCACAAGCGAAGCGTTGCGCCGACTGCATGCGGTCCGGCTTTCAACAACGCAACTGCGCTGTCGACGCCACCGCTGACGCCGACGACCACGCGGCGGTCGTCGAGCGACGCAGTCACCGCCGGCGCTATCGCGTTCGCGAGCGCGTCAACAGGCAGCGTGTCGCCACCCACCGCTGCCGCTTCGAGCAGCGTCAGTCCGCGCAGGTCCTGAGCAAGCCCGTCGGCCTCAGCGTCGACGATGGTCTGGCCGTCGACCCGAAGGCGGACAAAGGCCCACTCTTCGCCGCGGGCGGAATCTCCGATCAGCTCATCCATAGGAGGAATAGTGCTCGACGCCGCCGTCTTGCCGCGTCCGTGTGAACCTGGCAAGCCAGGTGGGTGCCGTGCGGACCGTCGAACGCGAGGCGCCTAGGCCCGACGCGGGCTCCCTTTCACATGGTGTTGGTTCTACATGGATACGCGGCCCGCGAACGGCGTCGGGCACCGCGGCACTCTAGCGAGGGGTTACCGGCCTGCGTGCGACCAACGGACTTGCTGGACTCCTTGCAGCCCGATGCGGCGGGCGAGGGCATCCGTGACGTCGAACTGGCGACCCGCTTCGTAGGGGCCGCGATCTACGACCGCCGTCAGCACACGCAGACCGCGATACGTGAGATAGATGCGTGCGCCGCAGGGCAGCGTCGGGTGTGCGATGCCGAGCGTGTCGGCTCCGATCACTCCGCCGCACGCGGTGTGGCGGCCGAACGCGGCTGGGCCGGCAGATCCGACGAGCGCGACGAAGTCGCCAACCGAACGAGGTGGTTGCGCACGTTCGCGACGCCAGCCGCGAACGGCAAGCACGATCACCCCGACGAGCAAAACGACCGCCGCGAGCAGGAACACCCGCCGCAGGAAAGTCACCGCGAGATGCCGAGGACGGGCCCGAACGCGTCGCGCACGAGCTCGTCGAACTCCGCAGGAAGCGTCCCGTCAGCCTCTGCGTAGTCGCGCAGGTATCCGATCATGTAGAGCAGCTCGGGATCGGGATTTGGCTGCGCGCGTAGGGCGCGCTCGAGTTGAGCGAGCTTCCACGGCCCCGACGACGGAACCAGCGCGGGCGGTGGCGCGGCCGGGGCGCGGGGCCGAGGCGGCACCGGCGCATCCGCGACCGGCTTGTCGGAGAAGACCGTCGCGATCACACGGTCGATGTCCGTGTCTGCCGGCGGCTGCACCGGCCGCGGCGGCAACGGAACCTGCGGTGCTGCCGGAGGTGCTTGCGGTTGCTGTACCGGCGGCTGCTCCGCCGGAGGTTCGGCGCGAGGTGCAGGTTCGATGACTTTCAGCGGTGGCGCCGGCAATTCGGGTTGTGCTGCCTCAACAACCTGTGGCTCGACGGCAAGAGCCGGCATGGGCTGCTGCCGCTTGCGCTTGCGGCGCCCACGCAGCGCAATCAGCACCTCGAGCAGCACGGACCCGAGCAGAACGGCGATGACGAGCGCGAGCACGTGCTTCCACGTCACATGCAGATAGCCCGGCACGGCGGCGGCAGCAACGATCGCTAGTGCTTCGAACGCGAAGCGCCCTTCCGGTCTGCGAAGCGGATTCATTGTGGCTGTGTGTCCTCAGATGGGGGACTCGCAACCGGCCACGCGCCGAACAGCTCTTCCCGAACCGCCGGCGATGCGATCCACGTCGCGCCCTCGTCGCGAACTGCGTCGGGATACCCCTGCGTGAACTGCTCCAACGGCTGCGGCGCGGGCAAAATCATGCGGGGAGCCTGCCATGACGGAGGCATGCCTGCTCCGAAGTGCGCGAACTTGCGCCACACGGTCCACTCGACGACGGCGAGGAGCACCCAACCCGCCGCCATCAGCCCGATCGTCGCGGGCGCGCCGAGATCAGCGAACGCGAGCGCAGCCGCAAGCGCGACGAGATACATCAACGAGAGGCCGAAGCGCCAACGCGGACGCAGCATGCCGCGTGCGCCTGCCTACCGGGTGGTGTCGTCGGGCTCGGGAGCCGGCCGGTCGCCGGGCTCCGGGCTGCCGGCTGCATCCTCGCGCGCCGACCCGAGACTCTTGTACAACGGCGCGATCAACGACGGCGGCGGACCGCTCGTGGCGACGGTTGATGCGTGCGCAGCACGCACGATCGCCTCGGCGACTTCGTCGGCGCGGTTAGGACCGAGCGACGCGGCGCTCAGCAACTGCTGCGCAACTTCTTGCACGCGCTCGAGGATCGAGCCAGCTTGCGCCCTGGCCCAGCTGAGCGTCTCGTCGACTTCGCTCTGCACGTTTGCCGACATTCCGTCGGCGTTGCGACGAGCGTGCGACATCACCTCGTCAGCTTCCTGGCGCGCCTTGGCGACGATCTCTGACGCCTCTTTCTGCGCCTCACGGAGGTACTGCTCGGGATGGCCCACTCGGCTGAGCTGCGCCGCGGCGGTGCGTTGCGCCTCGCGCTCGATCGCGTCGGCGAACTCGGCCGCGGCACGGATGATGCGCATCGCGCTCAGACGCGCCTCGTGCCCGCCCACCGCCGGCGTGGCCGGGGCTTGGCGCACAACGGCCGGCGCACGACCTCCTGCCGCCCTCACGACGCGCAGCTCCGCGCTCATCTGCATCGCGTTCCTGCGAAAGGCGTCGAACGCTTCTGCGACCGACTGCTGGTCGAAGCCGCCGTCTCCGGTGCGCGGCAGCTCTTCGAGTTTCGGCAGCGCTCGGGCGTTCGATGGGTTACGAGCAACGCTCATCCCGGGCGAATTATGACCCGCCGGCCTCGTCGGCCGACCGGTTCCAACCGTGTTCCCCTCGATCGTCGGCGGCCCCTCTGCCGCGCGGGCACGCTCGAGCTGGTCGAGGCGAGACAGCGCTTCGTCGAGCCGGGGGTCGTCGCTCATGAAAGTCGCCGGCGAGGGCCGCAGGGAATCCGCCGGATTATCGATTTTATCCCTTAATCGGGTCGCGGTGTGAGCATTGCAAGGCCGAGTTCCTTCAGGACCTCGGCCGGCATCGGCGTCGGCGCACCCGTGAGCGGGTCGGCACCACTCGCCACCTTGGGGAACGCGATCACCTGGCGGATGTCGGGCTCGCCCGCCATGAGGGCGACAAACCGGTCGATGCCCATCGCAAACCCGCCGTGCGGCGGCGCCCCCATTGCGAGGGCGTCGAGCAAGAAGCCGAACTTCGACCGTGTCTCGTCGTCGGACAGACCCATCGTGCGAAACACGCGCTGCTGCAGCTCGACGTCGTGGATACGAATCGACCCGGATCCGAGCTCCCAACCGTTCCATACGAGGTCGTAGTGCTGCCCGTGCACACCGGCCGGGTTCTGCTCGTCCCACGTGACAACCCCACCTGCAGGCGCGGTGAACGGGTGATGCATGAAGGTCCACCCTGCGCTCTCTTCGTGCTGTTCGAACAGCGGGAAGTCGACGACCCAGTGGAACGCGTTCGATCCCGCCACGACCAGCTCGAGCTCGCGCGCGAGATGCACGCGCAGTCCACCGAGCACGCGCGCGACGAGTGCCTCCTCGCCTGCACCGAAGAGAATGGTCGAACCGGGCGGCGCGGAGAACGAGGCGAGCTCCTTCTCTGACAGAAACTTTGCGATTGGTGAACGCTGCTCTCCGTTCTCGTCGATGACGATGTACGCGAGCCCTTTCGCGCCCCACTCTTTTGCCACCTCTTCGAGCCTGCCGAGCTCGGCGCGCGAGAAGGCGCGCGGAGCCACGAGGAAGCGCACGCAGTCCGCGCCGCCGAATACGCCGAACTCCGACCCACGCGTGACGTCCGTTGCGTCCTGAATCTCCAGCTCGTAACGCAAGTCAGGCTTGTCGGTGCCGTAGCGCAACATTGCGTCGGCGAACGTCAGCCGCGGGAACGGACGCACCGGCGCATCGCGTCCAACTGCTTCGAACGACGCAATGACACACGCCTCGAGCACATCGAGCACGTCCTCTTGCTCGGCGAATGCCATTTCGAGATCGAGCTGACGGAACTCGAACTGACGATCGGCGCGCAGGTCTTCGTCACGCCAGCACGTAGCGATTTGGTAATAGCGGTCGAGCCCGCCGACCATGCAGAGCTGCTTGTAGAGCTGCGGCGACTGCGCGAGTGCGTAGAACGTGCCGGGCTGCAGACGCACGGGCGTCAAGAAGTCGCGCGCGCCTTCGGGTGTGCCACGCGTCATGCTCGGCGTCCAGATGTCGACGAAGCCGCGCTCGTCCATCGTGTGACGGATCGCCGAGATCACTGTGTGCGACAGACGCAGGTTGTTCTGCATCCGATCGGTGCGCAGATCGAGCCAGCGGTAGCGCAGCCGCGTCGTCTCGTCGACGTTCTCCTCATCGAGCTGGAAGGGCAGCGGCGTCGAGCGCGACAAGATCGTCAGCTGCTCGACCTGGAGCTCGACCTCGCCCGTCGGCAGGTTCGGGTTCACGGCGTCTGGAGCGCGAGCCACGATCTCGCCTTCCGCCTGGATGACGAACTCGTTGCGCAATTCGTGCGCGGTATCCGATTCCTTGAGGACGAGCTGCACCTTCCCCGTGTGGTCGCGCAGGTCGACGAACACGAGGCCGCCGTGATCGCGCCGTGTGTCGACCCAGCCAGCGAGCTTCATGCGCCGCCCGACGTGCTCCGCCCGGAGCTCGCCGCAGTAGAGGTCTCTCCAGGTCATTGCGTGAGCGTAGCCACGAGCCGGTCGAGCCCCACAACCTGCTCGTCGTGGCCGTCACGACGAATCGTCGCGTCGGATCCGCGGACGATCGCGACCGTGCGGGCGCCCGTCCGCCCGGCCTGCGTCATCTGGCCCTTGAACGACCGCCCGGCGTAGTCGATGTCGGCGGACACGCCGAGCCCGCGCAGCTCCGCGAGCACGCGCAACACCTCGCTGCGATCGGCGTCCTCACCGACGACGACAAACACGTCGAGAGGTGCGTTGGCGAACGTCGCGCCCTCGTTCTCGACCGCCAGCAGCAGGCGCTCGAGGCCCGCGCCGAAGCCGATGCCGGGAGTCGGCGGACCACCGATCTGTTCGATCAGGCCGTCATAGCGTCCGCCGCCGCAGATCGTCGAGTTGACGTTCTCGTCCGGACCGATGAACTCGAACGTCGTGCGCGTGTAGTAGTCGAGCCCGCGCACCAGGGTCGGATCGAGCACGTACGGAACGCCGAGCGCGTCGAGGTGCGACTTCACAGCGTCGAAATGGTTTCGGCATTCGTCGCACAGCGACTCGCCGATCTTCGGCGCGCTCTCGAGCGCAGCGCGCACGGCTTCGTTCTTCACGTCGAACACCTGCAGCGGACTCGTCGCGCGCTTGTGACGCGCGTCTTCGTCGAGCACTTCGTCGTGCGCGTCGAGCCACTCGTTGAGCTGCGCAACGTACTGCGGCCGGCAGTTCTGGTCGCCGATCGAGTTGAGATGCAGCTCCCACTTCGTCACGCCGATCCGCCCGAGCAGCGTGCAGTACAGCTGGATGATCTCGGCGTCGAGCGCGGGATCAGCGGAGCCGATCGCCTCGAGCGACAGCTGCCAGTGCTCGCGGTAGCGACCGCGACCCGGCGTTCCGTAGCGATACATCGGGGCGATGGTGTACGCCTTCACCGGTTGCGGGTCGCGATGCATGCCGTGCTCGATGTACGCGCGGCAGATCGGCGCCGTCCCCTCCGGACGCAACGTCAGCGGCCGGTCGCTGCGATCGGCGAAGTTGTACATCTCTTTGTGCACGACGTCCGATGCTTCGCCGGACGTGCGCGCGAAGAGCCCCGTGTGCTCGAACACCGGCGTTTGGATGCGGCCGTAGCCGTATTGCGCGGCGATCTCTTCCATTGCGCGCACGAGATGCCACCACGGCGCATCTGCGGGGAGGATGTCGTGCGTACCACGTGGTGCTTGGAACTCGGTCACTGCCGCAACTCGCGCAAGAAAGAATTCGACTGGAGCTCGCGGCCGAGCGTCGTCGGCCCGCCGTGCCCCGGGTACACCACGGTCTCGGCCGGGAAGCACTCCATCAACATCCTGACCGATGCGAGCAGCTTCTCCCAGTCGCCACCGTTCAGATCGAAGCGGCCGATCGAGTTCTCGAAAAGAAGATCACCGGAGAACAGCTCACCGTCATGATGAAACGCGACGTGTCCGGACGAGTGGCCGGGAATGTCGAGCACCTCAAAATCGATGCCTGCGACGGTGACCTGATCGCTACCGGTCACGGTGTGCTCCGGGTCGTGCGGCGCAACACGATGACCACCGCGCGTCTCGCCGCTGCGCAGCGCCTCGACTTCCCCCTCAGGCGCCCAGACCTCCGCTCCGGTGCCGCCGGCGAGGGCGGCCACGCCGGCGATGTGGTCGATATCCGCGTGCGTGACGAGGATCCCTGCCGTCGTCGCGCCGAGCCGCGCGAGCTCGAGCCGAAGCGGTGTCGGATCGTCACCGGGGTCGATCACCGCCGCCTCCGCAGCGCCACGCTCGCTTCGAACCACGTAACAGTTCGACGCGTACGGCCCCATCACGAACGTGTCGACGGCAAGCGGCATCGAGCGAGTCTAGACGGCGCTATCCGTCTTTTTTCGCTGTCCGCTTCAGAAACATGCGGTACGACCAGCGGTCGACCACATACGTCAACGGGATGAATGCGACCGCATAGAAGAGCGGTATCGCGAGGCGGTCGATCGTCGAGCCGCCCTTCAGCACGAACTGGAACAGCACCAGGATCAGCAAGCCCATCAGTCCGCCGCGCTTGAGGGCGCGGCCCCAGCTGGGTGGCGGCGGCTCGCGCATGGCGCGCGCAGGCCGCGCCGACTTGGCCGCAGGCTTTGCCTTCGCCTTCTCGGCGCGCCGCTCTTCGCGGTCGGTGCGGTCCGAGTCGTGATCGACGACCGTCTCGTTGCCCTCCTCGTCGATCAGCACGGTCTCGTACTCGTGCCGGAGCGACTTGTCGCGGCGCCTTCGCTGCTTGCGGCTCGGCATGCGCCCAGGTTACCGACGGTACGCCAGGGTTCCGCCGCGCACGACCGCCGCCACGATGTCGCCGGCGAGGTGATACGAGAGGTAGCGCCAGTCGGGCGCGTCGAGCAAGACGATGTCCGCGCGGGCACCGGGGACGAGCCGACCGGCGTCGTTTCGCCCGAGCACATGCGCCGCGTTCACGGTCACCGCGGCGAGAGCCTCGGCCGGCGCGAGTTTCAGCTGCGTCGCCGCGAGCGAGCAGACGAGCGGCAGGCTCGTGGTGAACGAGCTGCCGGGATTGAAGTCCGTGGCGAGCGCAACCGCAGCCCCTGCGTCGACAAGCGCGCGCGCCGGCGGCATCGGGCGGCCGAGGAAGAGCGCGCTCGCCGGCAGCAGCACTCCGGTGACCTCGCTGGCGGCAAGCGCGCGCACTCCGTCCTCACCGGTCGCCTCGAGGTGGTCGACCGACCGCGCGCCGAGCTCGACAGCCAGCGGGATCGCGCCGCTTTCGGTGAACTGGTCGCCGTGCAGGCGCAACGCGAGACCCGCGTCGCGGCACGCTTCGAGATACCGCCGCGCCTGCGCAGCATCAAATGCGCCGCGCTCGAGAAAGACGTCGGCTGCCTCTGCGACCGGCGCCACCACCGGGAGAACCACCTCCAGACAAAACGCGAGATACGCATCGGCATGGTCGAACTCCGAGGGAACAGCGTGAGCGCCAAGCCACGTCGGCACGCCTCCGGCCGCTGCGACCGCGCGCAGCGACGCCAGTTCCGTGTCGCGATCGAGCCCGTAGCCCGACTTGCCCTCCCACGTCGTCGTTCCGTCACGGAGCATCCAGCCCGCGTGCCGATCGACTACCTGCTGCAGGTCTGCCGCGCGCGTCGCACGCACGGTCGAGAGGATGCCGCCGCCCGCAGCGTGCAATTCTTCGTACGACGCACCACCTGCACGCAACGCGAACTCGTTCACACGGTCGCCGCCGAATGCAGGATGTGTGTGACAGTCGACGAGCCCCGGCACCGCACACCAGTCGCGCGCGTCGATCTCTTCGACGTCACCGCTCAGGTTCAACTCGCTCATGCGTCCGACCGCGGCGATGCGATCGCCCTCGCAGAGCACATACGCGTCCTCGATCACGTCGACCTCGCGCAGCGCGTCACCGCGCAGCGGCGCTGACGTGCCCGCGGAAGTCGCCAGCTGCCGAATGCCGCGGATGAGCAGCGTCACGGCTTGCGGTGCATCCGGTACATCGCCCACAACGAGCTGAAGACGAAGACCGCGGCCGCGATCACCAGCGACCGTCCGAAGCCGCGGCCGAGTGCAGTGCCGAGAATCAGAATGACGACGGAGAACCCGCCGTACGTAAGGAGCGTGTCGCGCGTGCGGTGCTTGTCCGCCGCTACAGGCGGAAGAACACGAAGCCAGCGCCGCGGCCTCATTCCAACTCCCCGACTTCTGCCTCGACGGCGGCAAGAATGGAGCCGTCGCGAATCGCATCGGCGACGCGCTCGATGTCGTCGTGCAGCGGGCGATCGTCGCGGAGGCGCGGCGAGAGCGTGCGCACAGCTTCGTGCACGGCCAGCGCACCACGGCCGGGCTGCAGCGGCGCGAGGAACTCGACCGCCTGCGTTGCCGCAAGCAACTCGATTGCCAGCGCGCGCTCCGAGTTCGCGACGACCTGCCAGGCCTTCAAGCCCGCTGCGTTGCCCATCGACACATGATCCTCCTGGCCCGCGCTCGTCGGAATCGAATCCACCGACGCAGGATGGCACAGGACTTTGTTTTCCGAGACGAGAGACGCGGCGACGTACTGCGGGATCATGAAGCCGGAGTTCAGGCCGCCATCCGTCGTGAGGAATGCCGGGAGGCCGTCGCTCAGGTTCGGGTTCACAAGGCGCTCGACACGCCGCTCGGAGATGTTCGCGAGCTCCGCGACCGCCATCGCAAGCGCGTCGAGCGCAAATGCGAGCGCCTGCCCATGGAAGTTGCCGGCAGAGACAAGCTGCTCGCGCTCGACGAGCACGAGCGGGTTGTCGGTGGCGGAGTTGAGCTCCGTGCCGACCGTGTAGTCGACATAGTCGAGCAAGTCCCGCGACGCACCGTGCACCTGCGGCGCGCAGCGCAGCGAGTACGCATCCTGCACCTTGTCGCACCAACGGTGCGACTCGTTGATCGCAGATCCGTCGAGCAGACGCAGCACGTTGCGCGCCGACGCAGCCTGACCGCGCAGCGGCCGTAGCTCGTGCACCTCAGGCCAGAACGAAGTTCGCGATCCTTGGAGCGCCTCGAGCGACAGAGCGCACGCACAGTCGGCTACACGTGCGAGCCGCTGCGCGCGCACGAGGCATAGCGATCCCTGCGCGGCCATGAACTGCGTGCCGTTGATCAGCGACAGCCCTTCCTTCGCGAGCAGACGCACCGGCTCGAGGCCGACGCGCGCGAGCGCGTCGCCGCCGTCGAGCAGCTCGCCGTCGACGGTTGCGCGCCCTTCGCCGACGAGCGGCAACGCGAGATGTGCGAGCGGCGCAAGGTCGCCCGACGCTCCAACCGAGCCGCGCGCCGGGACGAACGGCAGGACGCCGCGGTTGATGCACTCGAGCAACAGCTCGACCGTCTCGATGCGCGCGCCCGAGTTGCCTTTTGCGAGCGCGTTCGCACGCAGCAGCATCGCCGCGCGCACGACCTCATCCGGATACGGCGCACCGACGCCGCACGCGTGCGAGCGGAGCAGTCGCAGCTGCAACTCCTCGGTCAGCTCTTCGGGAATGACGCGTGAGACGAAGCGGCCGAAGCCGGTGTTGACCCCATAGGTGTGCTCGCTCGTTCCGTGGGCGGCGCGCTCGACCAGGTCGCGGGCGGCCCGCATCTTCGTCCGCGCGGCGTCGGCAAGCGGCGGCGCAGGGGCGCCCTCAACAGCGACCTGCCAGACGTCCGCCAGCCTCAGATCGCTGCCGCTCAGCGCATTCACGACCGTCATCGGCCCCGATCTTACGAAGGTTTGCCCACTCCGCTGCCGAAATGACGGCCATGAGAGTCCGGACTCTCACGGTCAGACGCGCCCAGATTGCGGTCGTAATCGCCTGCGCTGGCGCACTCGCGGCAGCCACGCCGGGCGCCGGCGCGCCTTCGAACCCGCGGATCCGCGCCAAACAGGCCGAAGCGCGGCGCGTCCTCGCCCAGGTCAACACCCTCGACATCCAGCTCGGCCGCGTCAACGAGCAGCTCAACGGAGCGATCTACCAGCTCAACAAGGTGAAGGCGCGCGAGCGGTACACGGCACGTCTGCTCAAGGTTGCGCTCAAGCAGTACAAGATCGCGATCGACGATGTGTCGAAGCGTCTGATCGCGCTGTACGAGGAGCCTCCGCCTTCGTCGACGGACGCGGTTCTCGGCGCCTCGAGTTTCTCAGCGATGCTCGATCGCCTCGAGCTGGTGAACGCCGGCAACAGGCTCGACCGTCAGGTTGCGAACGAAGCCAAGCTTCGCCGCAACCTCCTGAACGAGCGCGAACGGCAGCTCGTCGTCGAGCGGCAGCAGAAGGCTGCGGCTGCCGCCGCGATCGCCGCGCACCGTCGCACGCTCGACACCGAGGTCGCGCAGCGCCAGCACCTCCTTGCTGGGATCCAAAGCGAGGTTGCGCATCTCCAGGCCGTCGAGCGCGCACGCCAGGAACGTCTCGCAGCGGAAGCGCGTGCGCGCCTTGCGCGCGAGCGTGCGGCAGCGGCTGCTGCGGCGGCTCGGGCAGAGGCGGCAGCAAAGGCGGCGCAGTCGGCGCATGCGTCGAGCAGCACGTCGACTTCGTCGTCGACGACGACAACAACAACGTCGACGACGGGCAGCGCTCCGCCATCGACCACTCCAGCGACCACCGGTTCGACGCTCCCGGCGCCGACCAATGCTGGGTATCCGTCGGCCGCCGCGCTCGCGCTCAACTACATCGGCATTCCGTATGTGTTTGGCGGCTCGTCGACCGACGGCTTCGATTGCTCGGGGCTTGTGATGTACGTGTACGCGCAGCTCGGCATCCAGCTGCCGCACTTCGCCGCCGCGCAATACACGTACGGCCAACCCGTTCCGTTTGCGGACCTGCAGCCCGGCGACCTCGTCTTCTTCGACGCGCTCGACCACGTCGGCATCTACATCGGCAACGGCCAGTTCGTCGACGCGCCGCACACAGGCACCTTCGTCCGCATCGACACCTTCACCGGCTGGTACGCGTCGACGTACGTCGGCGCTCGGCGGCTGTAACTCACGAACCCCCGGTGCCAGGCACTTGGCTGTCACCGAGAGGCCGCTTTGCACGGCTTTTGCCACCACAGGGCATGTACCTCGGCCGACCTTCGGTGCCAGGCAAGTGACCGGCAGCGGAACTAGAGCAGTCGCAGCTCGAGCAGGCGCGACGCATCGAAGCCCTCGATGTCGAGCATTGCGCCGGCGGCCGTCGCCGCCGCGCCCGCGGGCATCAGGCCGACGAGCTCGGAGCCGACAACGACGAGCCCGCGCGCCGACGCTTCCTGCCGGATGCGCTCGACGATGTCGTGCAGCGGCGCGGCTTCCCAGTCCTCGACATTCATCGACACCTGCACCAATCCACGACTCGGTAGCTCAAGACCGAGCGCACGCACGCCTCGAAAACCACCTCCCCGCTCGCGCACCACCGCGGCGACCTCGCGCACAGCTTCGACGTCGCCGCGGAGATTCACGTTGAACGCGATCAGCGGCCGGCGCGCACCGAGGATCACGCCGCCCGCGGTCTCATGCAGCTGGGCCGGCCCGTAGTCGGGCACGAGCTCGCCCGCAGCGAGCCGGGACGGCAAATCTCCGCGGCGATAGAACGCGGGACCGCGCGCCGGCGGCTCGTAAACGAACACCGGCAGACCGAGGTCGCTGCCGATGCGCGCGCCCAGCAACGCCGCACACGCCTGCGCGCGCGACATGTCTTCGGGCACGATCGGCACGATCGGCACGACATCGGCAACTCCAATGCGCGGATGCGCGCCAGAGTGCCGGCGAAGGTCGATGCGTTCGACAGCAACACCAATGCCTGCGAGCAGCGCGGCGACGAGGTCCACCTCATCGCCGACAAGCGTGAACACCGAGCGGTTGTGGTCCGCATCAGCGTGCACGTCGAGGAGCCGGGCGTGAGTGTCAAGCGCGGCGGAGATCGCCTCGATCGTCGCGCGATCGCGACCCTCGCTGAAGTTCGGCACCGACTCGAGCGGCAGCATCCGCTTACTCTACGAAGCGTGAAGCAGTACTACGACACCCGCGCGCCCGAGTACGACGACTGGTGGCTGCAGCGGGGGCTCTTCGCGGGCCGCGATCTGCCCGGTTGGGCCGAAGAGCGCGACACAGCTCTCGCCGCGGTCGCAGCCCTGCCCGCGAAGCGAACGCTCGATGCCGCCTGCGGAACCGGGTTCGTGACTCGGCTGCTGCAGGGCGAGGTCGTCGGCCTCGACCAGAGCTCGCGCATGCTCGACGAGGCGCGAAAGCAGGCACCGGACGCAACCTTTGTCGAGGGCGACGGGATCGAGTTGCCGTTCGAGGATGACAGCTTCGAGCGCGTTTTCACAAGCCACTTCTACGGTCACATCGAAGATCCCGACCGCACCCGCTTCCTGGCCGAGGCACGGCGTGTCGCGCCCGAGCTCGTCGTGTTCGACGCGGGCGTCCATTTCGGTGCTCGCGAGGAGCGGCAGCGACGCGTCTTGAACGACGGTTCCGAGTGGCAGGTCTACAAACGCTTCTTCGCCCCCGACACACTGCTCGCCGAACTCAGTGGCGGCGAGGTGCTGCACGCGGGCACATGGTTCATCCTCGTTCGCTCGTGACGGCCTATCGCTCGATCGCGGGCATGAAGCGCGACCAAGCGCGCTGTCGCGCGTGCGCCGACGCCGGTCATCACCTCGAGTCGCTGCCGGTGATCGCACCAGGTGAAGGACAGCGCGCGTACATGTTCGGGCAGGCGCCCGGCATCGTCGAGGGACAAGAACGCCGGCCGTGGCGTGGACGAGCCGGCCAGACGCTGCGGCGCTGGCTCGAGCTGGACGAGAAGGAGTTCTACGCGACGTTCTATTGCGCGTCGGTCACGCGCTGCTTTCCCGGCAAGCCGCCGTCGGGCCGCGGCGATCGGGCACCGACGCCCGAGGAACAACGGTTGTGCTCGGTGTGGCGCGACCACGAGCTGCGACTGCTGCAGCCGAAGTTGATCGTCACCGTCGGTCTGCTCGCCGCGCGCTCACTGCTCGACGTGCGCAGCATCACGGAATGCGTGGGTGTCCGTTACCCGCGCGGTGGCGCAACGGTCATCCCCCTGCCCCACCCGTCAGGTGCAAGCAGCTGGGTGAATGTGCCCGCAAATCGGGTACGAATCGCCGACGCAGTCGAGCTGATTCGCGCCGAGCTCTAGCGGCCGAGGTAGACAGGCAACGAGCCGACTGCCTTGTCGTGCCAGGTCTGCTTCTTCGGGTCCCAGAGCATCCAGAGGTAGCCGATCACGATCACGATCGCCGAGAAGATCGAGATCACCCACCGGCCAAACGCACGCCCGTAGCCGATCGGCTGGTTCGTGCCTGCGCGCTCGTCGACCACCTTGATGGAGAGTGCAGCGTCCCCAGGCGTCTGCCCAGTGCGCCCGTGGAAGTAGGTGAAGTACGCGGCGCTCACGATGAACCCAATCGCGTAGCCGGCACCTTTGCCGAGAATCAGGCTGAACACCTCGTTGACGATCCCAACGATGATCCCGTCGATCACCACAGCGCCGAAGCGCCGCCAGAACCCCGCGGGCGGGCCTCCGAGCGCGCTGGGAGTGTCGTCAAGCATCGAAGCCGTATCGTGTCACCCGTGGCGGACGACACCAACCAGGTCGACGACGAAACGCAGGAGCGGATCGACAAGCCGGCTTCTGACGAGGCCGAGCGCGAAGTCCGGCTGACGCCTAAAGAAGCGGTCGCGCAAATGCGCATCCGCGTCCCAGTGCGCGCGAACAAGACGCTGCGCACGGTCATCGATCGCGTGAACAAAG
Source organism: Gaiellaceae bacterium (assembly GCA_036496645.1). Lineage (GTDB taxonomy): Bacteria > Actinomycetota > Thermoleophilia > Gaiellales > Gaiellaceae > PALSA-600. The sequence continues at coordinate 32,527 of DASXKU010000030.1, read as the reverse complement.
ACGATCAGCTCAAAGGCTGGTGGCATGTGTCGAACGTGAACGCGGTCGCGCGCATGGAGATCAACGACCACTCGTGGGTGCACATCCAGATCGTCACGAACATCGCGCTCAAGCTTCTGCGCCAGCTGACGAAGCACGGCATCGAGCCGGCGATGGTCACCGACTACGGCATGACGCGCGACGATGCGGAAGTTGTCGTCGTACTGACGGCGCTCACGCACTGCATCGGCATGTCGGTGCATCGCCACGGTCACGAGGACTTCTCACTGTTCCTTGCCGAGCCGAAGTTGCGCGAGCTGTTGACGGGCCTCTACGAGGAACCCGTTCTGACGGTGATGACGTCGGAAGTACTGCAGGGAATCATCAGCCACCGCTCCGACGGTGAGCCGTTGACCATTGAGGCAGGCATCCTGCGCGTCGCCGACGCGCTCGACATGGAGCAAGGCCGCTCTCGCATCGCATTCGAGCGCGGCCGCGTCGGCATCCACTCGCTTTCCGCGGCCGCCATCGAAGAAGTCGAGATTTCAGACGGCGACGAGAAGCCGATTCGCATCTCGATCCGTATGAACAACTCGTCCGGCATCTACCAGGTCGATGGTTTGTTGAAGGCGAAGCTGGTCGGCTCCGGCCTCGAGCCGTACGTCGAAGTGATCGCGCACATCGACACTGAGGCAGAGAAGCGCCTCGTGCCGCTGTACCGCCTCGACCTCTAAAAAACGCACGAGAGCGCGGCTACAATGCCGTCGCCCTGCGGGGTCGTCTAATGGTAGGACGCCGGACTCTGAATCCGGTAGTCAAGGTTCGAGTCCTTGCCCCGCAGCTTCCTATCCGCGCGGAATTCGGCACCCACCTGCGCGCAAAACACGCGGTGGGGCGTCACCCTCTAAAGCTTGACCCGTGTGCGGGCTTACGAGAGCATGGATCACTCTGGGGAAGACACTCACGTGACTTGGTCAGCGTTTGGTTGTTTAGCCGGTGGTAACGCGAGTGATCATCCGGAAGTTCAACACGCTGAGGACGGCTAGCTTCGGTGGGCCGCGTGGCCGCAGCCATTCCCAGCACTCGTGCGCAGCGCGTCGTTGTCACCGCCCTCGCGGCGGCGCTCGCCATCTCGATCCTCGCTGTCGGGCACCAGGCCAAACGTCCAGCGCCTGATTTCGCCACGCGTTATGCAGCGGGTATCGCCGTCGCGCATAGCTCGGATCCGTACGCATCGTCTGTCACGGCGCCTATCGAACGCGCGCTGTTGGGCCGCAAGCTCGACTACCCCTTTCGCGACCCACCGCCGACCGCCTGGGCGTTTCGCGCGATGTCGACGATCCCGTATGACGTGGCTACCCGGCTTTGGCTCGCCGTGATCCTCATCGCTGCCTTCGCCTGTACGTGGTTGACGTTCGGAATCGTAGGAGTCGAAGTCGAAGGGGTCCTCGGATGGGCCATCCTGGTTGCGATCGCTCTGGACTTCGCACCGTTGCGCGACGGCATCAGCCGCCTTCAGATCGATCCGTTCGTAGCGTCGCTGACGCTCGCTGCCACTGTCGCCGCCGCCAAACCAGGCTCGGGCGTTGCGCAAGCGCTCGCGACCATGAAGCCTCAGACCAGTCTCTTGGCCAGCGCAGGCGGCTTGGCGCGTGGACGTTTTCGATTTGTTGTCGAGCTCATCGTCGGCTGGCTCCTGTTGGTTGGTGCGACCGCGATTGCCGCCCAAGCTGGTACGGGGCCGAGCTGGCGACGCTGGGTCCACGCGCTTCACGGAGCGAACCGGAGCCACAGCGGGGGAGCCGTGGCGATCACGCTGATCGTCGTGTTGGTCGCTTGCTCGCTCTCAGTCCGTCTTCTGCGGAGCCCGCGTGGATGGTCACGCCCTGTCTGGCTACTCGCGATCGCCGCATGCATCAATGGCGCAGTTGCACCCCTCGTCTTCTCGAATTCCCAGTCCGATGTTTTGCTCCTGGTACCGCTGCTCCTCGCTGGGTTGACGCCTTGGCGGACGGCTCTGCAGAAGACGCTCTACGGGGGAGCGCTTGGTGTCTTCGCGGTGTCAGGTCTGTTCGCCGTCACCTATCACTCTGGTGTGACGCATGCCGCTGTCCCGTTGGCGGTCGCTGCGTTGCTTGCCACCGTGGGTGTTGCGATGTTCCCCAAGCGAATCAGCACTTTTGCCATCGCCCTCGGCGTCAACATCACCGTGACAGCCCTACCTCTCACGCCCCGAACCTACGACTGGCTCGGCTGCGCGGCGTCGCTAGCCCTGCTCTACCTGCTCGCGGGCGTCCAGGGGCCGATCCTCGATGGCAGCCGCCGCGACACGCGCGCGAGTGCCCAAGGCACTTGTTAGGAGTCCCGTCTACCTGGACGCTGCGTTTCAGTAGGGTCGCGGCACGCTCGAGTGCGTTGGCAGGCTCGGCGTCCCCCAAGCGACAGGAGCACAGCATGCGGAAACGCCGGTACGTCCTTGCCGTCGTCGTCCTCGCCATGGTGACCGGGCTGCTCATCTCGATCCCGAGTAGCTCGGCGCGCACGACGTCGTCACAGAACACTTGGTACCGCTTCTGGGTTCACATGAACGCCTATGCGCACTGGACGATCAACGGCTGCTTCCGAGACGGTGGGCAGAACGCGACATGGAAGGACTACAACGGGGGTTGCGGCGGTTCGATGGAGGCGGGAGACTTTCGTGCTCATGCGTTCGTTCACAGCACCCGCGTCGGCTGGGGCTGGAACGGCAGCGAGTTGACCGTGCACGGTCCTGGGTTCACGTTGTACGGCGTCAAGCCCTACAACTGGTTCTGGTACACGGTGCAGGACGCCGTGATCGACGGAGTGCACTACGAGTCAGGGTCGACGGGGTCCCCGGGGCACATGGGTGGGCCGCTGTACGTGAACCTCTCCTCACGCCAGTACCTCGCCAACGCGAAGCTGCACGAAGGTCAGTCGATGGACCTCGAGGGATACCTCCGCGCAAAGTAGGCGGCTAGGCAGCCTTCCGCGCGGCGCGCGCGAGCTCGGCCAACGTGTCGAGCTCGCGCTGCGCCTCGGTCGCATCACCGTCCCGCGCAATCGCAAGCGCCTTGCCGGCGACATCGACATGCACCGACGCGACGTTCAGCCTGCGCTGCACCCGGTCGGATCGCTGCGCCACGGATCGAACGCGAGGCGCACAAGGAACGCGGCGGCGAGCCTGGCCGAGTTCACGGAGAAGCTCGTCGAGCTGCTCACCGTCCCGCCCGGCCGCGTGAGCGACACTTTCGCCGACTTTGCCCCGCTCGGCACGGTGACGGTCACGCTCGTATCCGAGTTCACGGAGAAGAGTGACTTCTTCGAGCCGAGCACCACTTTCGTGAGCCCGTTGAAGCCCGTGCCGGTTATCTGGAACGCCGAAGACACGTGACCGCTATTGGGCGACACGAGCGAAATCGTTGGAATGATCCCGAAGCTCGACGAGCTCGTTCCGCTTCCCTGGGGTGTGGTTACGTGGACTGTTCCGCTGCGCGCGTTGCTCGGCACCGTGAACGTCAACGACTTCGCGCTGACGACGGAGAACGACACAGAATCGCCGCCGAGCGTGACCACCGTTGCGCCGGTGAACGCCGTACCCGACACGGTCACCGTTGCACCCTCGATCCCGTTCGTCGGCGAGAACGACGAAACGGCTGGCGGCGGCAGGACGGTGAAAACCGTGGTGCTCGTCGTGGTCCCTCCTGGGCCGGTCATCGACACCATGCCGGTCGACGCACCGCTGGGCACCGTGATCGTGACGGACGTGTCCGAGTGCACCGTAAAGCCGGATGACTTTGAATTGACGGTCGCGGCAAGCAGACCGTTGAAGCCTGTGCCGGTGACGTTGAACGTCGAGCCGACGATGCCGCTCATCGGCGCGAACGAGGCAATCGTCGGGATGATCCCGAGCGAGCCCGAGCTTGATGTCGAGCCTTGAGGAGTCGTGACGCCGATGTGGCCGCTCGACGCGTTACTCGGCACGGTAAATTTGAAGCCAGTTGACGTCACGTTGGAGAACGGCACGGAAACACCGTTCAGCGTCACAGCGCTCAGCCCGGACATGTTCGTGCCTGTCACGGTGACCGTCGCACCCTCGGCCGCATTCTTAGGTGAGAGGCTCGAAATCGCGGGCGGCGGGATGACGGTGAACTTGCTCGCACTCGACGCGGTTCCGCCGGGGCCGACCAGGGACACCACAGCCGTCGACGCCCCGGACGGGACCGTCACAGTGACTGACGTGTCGGAGGTGACGACCAACCCGGCCGACACTCGTCCCACCTTCGCCGCGGTCACTCCAAGCAATCCGGTGCCTGTGACGTTGAAGGTCGAGCCGACAATGCCGCTTGTCGGACCGATTGACGAGATCGTCGGAGTGATCGAGAAGCTGCCGGAACTGGTCGCCGCTCCGCCGGCGGTTGTCACCGCAATGTGTCCGGATGTGGAACCTGATGGCACGATGAAGTTCAGCGACTTGGACGTGACGCTGCTGAAGCTGGCCGTCGTTCCGTTCAGTGCGACATGAGAGGCGCCGCTCAGATTCGTTCCGGTGACTTTAACGGTCGCGCCCTCGACGCCGCTGGTCGGGGTGAAGCCCGTGATCGTTGGAGCGGGCGCCGTCACTGTGAAGGTGCCGATGCTCGTCGCCAGCCCACCGGGCCCAAGCAACGAAACCGTGCCGGATGTCGCCGTGCTCGGGACTGTGACAGTGGCCGATGTATCGGAGTGCACGGTTACCGGAGCGGTCGTTGATCCAAGTTCGGCCGCCGTCACCCCGCTCAAGCCTGTCCCGGTGACGTTGATGGCCGACCCGGTCGCCCCGCTCGACGGCGCGAACGATGTAATCGTCGGCGTGATTAAGAACGACGAACTGCTCGTGACAACGCCGCCCGGTGTTACGACCGTGAAGGTCCCGCTCTGTGCACCAGCCGGCACGATGAACGACAACGTCGTCGCCGTGACGTTGCTGAAGCTTGCGGTCACACCTTCGAGAGTCACGGAGGTGGCGTCGGTCAGATTCAAGCCCGTCACGCTGACGGTTGAGCCTTCAACCCCCGAGTGAGGCGAGAAGGTCCCGAGCAGCGGCGGTTGGATGACCGTGACGGTGGCTGAGCTCACTGGGTTGCCGTCACCCGTGGAGACCAAGAAGGTCCCGCTCGGTCCCTCAAAGTTCGCTGGGATCTTCGCCTCGAGCTTGGTTGCCGAGATCCGATCGAAGGTTGTTCCAAACCGCCCATAAGAAACAGAGCCGAAGCTCACCTGGAACGCGTCACCGATGAACGGACCGGTGAGTGTCACGTACGTGTTGAGGGCGCCGGATGTCGGCGATGCCGAGGTGATGCTGGGCAATGTGGACTCCGGCGTAAATCCCGAGACTCCGTTCGGCGTCCCGACTCCCGTCGGTCCGTCGTACCCGGTCTCTGCCGTACACCGCCGACCGCCGCCGCACGAGCCGTTACTGCCGGACGTGATGTCGTTGAAGTCGTTGAGGTTCCAGTAGGGCAGCGACGCCGGGCGCTCCGCCGAGGTCCCGTTGGCCGCGAGTGCGAACATGGCGGCGATCATCGGCGACGAGAGGCTCGTCCCCCCGTACTGGTACCAGCCACCTTCCGTGTAGATGATCAGTCCGGTGTTGGGATCCGCGTCGGCGGAGACGTCGGAGATCGAGCGTTGATCGCCGCAGCCGGTACCCGAAGGTGTTGCCAACACCTCCCACGGAGGGTTCTGGAAAAATCTGCTGCAGCCACTACCGGTTCCGCTCCAGGCCGATTCAGAACTACGCGCGCCCAAAGAGTCCGTCGTCAACGACGTTCCACCGACGCTGATCACACCCCCGTAGTCTGCGGGGAACGCCGCGCCGTATCCGTCGTCGCCGGCCGAAACAAACATCGGGACTGGATTCGCGTAGGGAGAGTCGTACGCGGCCGCCTGCGACGCAGTCATCTCACTCTCGGCGAGGCCGTAACTGTTCGAAATCTCGGTCGCACCGGCTGCGTACGCGGCATTGACGGCCGCACCGAGGTTGGTAAACGAATCGCTATTCGCCTCGACCAGAAGGATCTTGCAGTTCGGACAGATCGCGTGCGCAGTTTCGACGTCGAGCGAGATCTCCGGCTTCCAGTCATCGTTTCTCGGCGGCGAAGACGGCAACGGAGAGGTTGCACCGTTTTGGTTCACCTTCTGGAAGCACGACTGAGTCACGCCCCCGCCGCACAACGGCAGCGAGACAACGCCATACAAAGAGTCGAACGTCGAGAGCTCGGTAGTGATGTTCGGGTCGTCGAATGCGTCGACGATCCCGATCACCTGCGAAGCCGAATACGCTGTCGGGCCGGGGATGTTGTACGAGGCGAGAAATTCGCAGGGCGACTTTCCCTGGCCTTGTCCGACAAAATAGGTCGGGCAGCCGGTCGCTGCCCGAGCAGCGGCCGGCCTGACGCTTTCGACGGCGAGCGTCGTCGGCACGAACTCGGCATCGCACCGCGCGCGCAGCGCACCGCTCGCAGTCTTTGACCCGCCAGTGCACAGCCGCTGCGACCCCTCGGAGCCGCTTCCTGCCGCGCCGCCAATCGAGATGGCTCCAGCGGCGACTACAAGAAGACAGGCCGTGCCGAAACGCGCCAAGCGAGCCACAAATCTACGCCGCAACGCTTAACCCTCCATCTCGCCGGCCCCAAGTTCCAAAACGATTGTGCCTGGATTCGGAACAAAATCAAGACACGGATAGATGATCGCCCAGGCGCAGCGCTCAGGGACCGAGTCCCTTTTTACGCGACGTTCCGAGCGGCGCGCGCGAGCTCGGCCAACGTGTCGAGCTCGCGCTGCGCCTCGGTCGCATCACGGTCCCGCGCAATTGCATGCAGCGCCTTGCCGGCGACATCGACATGCACCGACGCGACGTTCAGCCGACGCTGCAACGGACCTTGAACCAAGCGCAAGCTCTGCGCCTTCTCGAGCGGCACCCACACTGTGACGCGGCGGAGGCGACCGCTGCGCGTCGCGACGCACGTGTCGGTACGACCGTAGGCAAGTAGTGAGTAACGCAGCGGGCTCTTCCAGCGCGCACGGCGCGGCGGCGGAACGAGCTCGCGCGGACGATCGGGCATGAGGCGATCGATCAACTCCTCGGCGGTCGCTCGATTGCCGACCGGCAGCAGCGCACGCAACTGGCCGCGCTGCGCACGACCTTCGCCTTCCGACTTCTGCTTGCCGGCGAGGTCGACCTCGAGTCGGCACCAGCCGAGCAGCCGCCAGATCGCCGGCTCGACGAGCCGCAGCGCCTGCACGCGTCCAGGACGAATCGTTTCGGCCGTCAGCGCGACGAGCCCGCCGCGCACATGCAACCCGTCGGGCCCCTCCGCGACGGTGAGGTTGTACTCCTGGTTGAAGCGCCGCCAGATCTGCGTGCCCGCACCAACGGCCCACGCTGCACCACCACTGAACAACCCGGCCGCTGCGCCGGGCTCGATCACACCGACAACGACGAGGACTACGAGCACGCCTTCCGCGAGAACGCCGGATTCCGTGATCAGGATCGACACGATCAGCCGCCACGTCGAGACACGCGAGACGAGATGCTCGGCGATCCACGCCGGCACTTCGTCAGGGCCCGCCTCGGGAGCCCCATGCGCGAGACGCAACATCTCCGTGCGCAGCGGCTCGACCTCGCTCTCGCGGAGATAGGCAAGGCGCGCACTCCCCCCGCTCGATCCGCCCATACGCAACCGCAGCTCCGCGACGCCGAGCAGCCGCGCAAGCCCCGGGCGCACGATGTCGATCGCCTGCACCTGAGCGAGCGGAAACCGAAGCGAGCGGCGGCCGATGAATCCCGCCTCGATGCGCAGGTCGTCATCGTCGATGCGCCAACGTGTAACGAGCCAGCGAATGAACCCCATCGCGAACATGAACACCGCGACGGCGAGCAGTGCGTAACGCGTGCCTGTGTCGCCGCCACGCAGAAGCGACGGAATGAGGATCACGACGACGGCGATGAGACCGCGGCCGCCGCGCACCACCGGCGACAGCGGATGCAGACGCCGCCAGTCTCCTGTCATATGCCGGCGGCCTGCGACTCGCCGAGCTCCGCGAGCCGGTCACGCAACCGCTCAGCTTCTGCTTTCACCAAACCCGGAATGCGCGCGTCGGACGCGGCAGCGGCCGTGTGCATGCGCACCGTCGCGATGCCGAAGATCCGCTCGAACGGGCTTGCCGTGACGTCGATGAACTGCATGCGCCCATACGGCACGACCGACAGCCGCGAGAACAGCACGCCGCGCTTCACGAGCAGATCGTCGGCGCGCTCGGCGTAACCCCACGCGTTGAAGCGCCGCTGCACGACGAAGCCCGCCACCACACCGGCGACAAGAACAGCCGCGATCGCCAGGACGCGCCAGAGCCCGTGGACGAGAATCGCCAGCACGATCACAGCCGCAATGGCCAACACAGTGACTTCAACCTCGCGTAGCCGAAGGTAGCTGCGCGAAATCCCCCGCCAGTCGTCGCTCACTCGATCGAGTCTAGAGGCGGGCGCCAATGGCGCCGACAAACGGGAATATGAACTCGCGGCGCGTGATCTGGCTGTGCGCGACGCTGGGCATGGTCGTCGGCGGCTCGGTGCCCGCCGTTTGGGGAGGCTCCCAGCTCGGGCTCGGCTCGCTGCTGCTCGGAACGCTCGGCGGCATGGCCGGCGTCTGGGCCGGCGTCTACCTCACGAACTAGCTACGCCCAGCACTAGCTACACCCAGCACTAGCTACACCCAGCACCCGCCCGCTCGCGTCCAGCGCGCGCACGCGGACGTCGTTGTGCGACGACGGCAACTTGATCGCCGTCTCGAGTCCCGCCCACGGCACAGACCGGATCATCTTCCCGCCCGACAGCACCTGCCAACGCGCGATTCCGGTGCGTCCGTTCCAACTCGCGTAGACGATCGAGCCTTGCACCTTCGCCAGCGGAGGCGTCGCGGGCCTGCCGGTCCACATGAAGCGGAACCCGCGATACGTGTCGCCGTAGGGCAACTTCATTTCGAACACCAGCTTTCCGCTTGACGAGAACTCGGACACACGGCGGATGCCGCCCCATCCAACGAACGCGCCGCCGTTCGGCAGTAGCTGCAGGTCGCCTTCATACGGCGACAGCAGCTTGGCGGGGTGAACGAAGCTCTTCACGATCTTCGCCGTCTTCTTCGCGAAGTCGAGCTTCATCTCGAGCGGGCGCGTGTACGGCTCTGACTTCGGGATCGCGCCGTTGTCGAACACTGTGAGCAGGCCGCCCGGATGCAGGCGCGCATTGTGCTGATAGTTGAGCTTCACGGCGGACGGGGGACCAAAGTCGCTGTGCTTGCCGCCCAACTGCCACACGATCTTCCCTGTGCGCGAAAGGTCATAGAGGGTGCTCGTGTTGCGCCCCGAGATGAAGACGGTTCCGTTCGGCCCATCGGCGATCGAATTCACATGGAAGTAGTCGAGCGGCCGCTTCTTCGTCGCATCCTTCGCCGGCTCCTGATTCGCCTCGCGCGAGTCGGAGAGCGGAACGTTGCCGAACGCATGCCACTGGAACACGAGCTTGCCGGTGCGCACGTCGATCTCCTGGACGTAGCTGTCGAGCACCCAACCGTCCTTTGGACCTCCGACGCTGCGCAGGTCAGCGTGCACTTCTTTGTACGCGGTGACGTACGCCGTGCCGCGTGGTGTCAGCTCGAACTCATGTAGGTCGGCCTGCAAGCCGTTCGCCGCGTGGACAAGCGCGACTACGCGATAGGAGCTGTCCATGATCACGCCCTCGCCTTTGCCGACGCCGGCGACGTTGATCGTTCCCTGCCACCACGTGAGCACGCGCTTGCCGCGATACGTCTGCACGCGGAAGTCAGTGGCCTGGTCCGGGCTGGGCACCGGGTGAAACCACACGACGCGTCCGGTGTTATCGGCAATCACGGGGCCTCCGGGCGAACCGGACTTCTTCTCGGCAACAAAGACGTAGCCGGGCGACACGCCGTGCGCCGCATGCGTCACGGTGAGCCGTGGCGGATACACGCCGGGCAGCGTCACGAGCCCACTCGTTCCCTTCGGCGGTGCGCCGGCCGCGCTGCACGCAGCAACCGCCGCCGCAACGACCGCAACGAGTGCCGCCCGCCCCACCTTCCCCCGCACTGGGGCTGGAACTTACCCGGCCGCGGCGGCGACGTGTGCCTGCACCGGCACGCCGAGCGCTTTGCTGATCGCCGCCTCGAGCACGTACAGCGGGAACGGCTTCACGAGATACGCGGTCGGCTCGAGCACGGTCATTGCCTCGTCCGCCGGGAAGATGCTGGTGAACACGAGCGGCACGCCTGCGCCGCGTAGACGCTTCGCGACCCTCAATCCGTCGGCCTCACCCGGTTCGACGACAGCCGCAGCTACCCCGACGAGATCGGAGTCATTCCCCACCCACACGACGGGCTCGTGCCCCAGCCGCCGTACTACGTGTTCCAACAAGGCACAAATGTCGTCGTGTGGCTCGCTCAAAAGCACGCGGGCCACGAGACCAGCATGGCCACGCGGGGCAGGGAATGCATCCCCATGATGGTATGAAGACGGTATGAGTACGCCCCGCCACAAGATCCTGGTCGTCGACGACGACGACGACATTCGCCTGCTCGTACGGGAGTTGCTCGAGCGCGCCGGGTACGACGTGATCGAGGCGGCCGACGGACGCGAGGCGCTGAAGCTGATGTACACGTCGCCGCCGGCGCTCGTGCTGCTCGACATCACGATGCCCGACCTCGACGGCTACCAGACGCTCGAGCGGATTCGCGACTTGTCCGACGTCCCGGTTGCGATGCTTACTGCGCGCTCGCAGGAGCTCGAGAAGGTGCGCGGCCTGTCGGCGGGCGCGGATGACTACATCGCGAAGCCGTTCGGCCGACAGGAACTACTCGCGCGCGTGCAGGCACTACTGCGCCGCTCTGGCGGCAAGGCCGAAGTGCTCGACGCATACAGCGACGGAACGATCGACATCGACTACGCGCAGAGGCGCGTGATGGTTGGTGGCAGAGCCGTCCAGCTGACGCCGCTCGAATTCAAGCTACTCGCCGCGTTCGTGCAAAACCCGGAACAGGTGCTCACGCGTGAGCAACTGCTCGACATGGTGTGGGGCGACCCGTACGGCGTGTCGGGCGACCAGGTGAAGCTGTATGTCGGCTACCTGCGCAAGAAGCTGATGCCCGATGCGCCGGATGAAGCGCCGATCGAAACGGTGCGCGGCTTCGGCTACCGCTACCGGCGCACCTAAGCGGTCAGGCGTTCGATCTCGAACGCCAACTCCGGATACTTGAACGGCTTGACGAGGTAGGAGTCCGCGCCGGCGTCGAGCCCTCGCGCGACGTCGGCGTCCTGCGCGCGCGCCGAGAGCATGATGATTTTCACGTCGCGCAGGTTGACGTCGGCGCGCAGCGTCTTCACGAGCTCGACGCCGTCGAGGCGCGGCATCATCACGTCGAGGATGATCACGGCGGGTCGTCTTGCATGTGCAAGCGCGAGCGCCTGCTCCCCGTCCTTCGCGGTGTCAACGTCAAAGCCGCTGCGGTCAAGACGTAGCGCGACGAGCGACAGGATGTCGGGGTCGTCGTCGGCGCAGATCACGTAAGGACGCTCGCTCACTGATGCACCGGCAATTCCACCAGGAAGGTGGTGCCCTGCCCCTCCGCACTCGACACACCAATTCGGCCGCCGTGCGCCTCGACGATCGCGCGCGAGATGTAGAGCCCGAGCCCCGTGCCTTGGATCTGTCGTTCGAGTGCTGTCTGCGAACGAAAGAACCGTTCGAATAGATGCTCGCGATCGGCGGCCGACATGCCGAAGCCCGTGTCGCTCACTTCGAGGCGCACGAACTCGCCGCCGACGCTGCTCCTGACGTCAACCCGCCCACCTTTGGGCGTGAACTTGATCGCGTTCGAAATGAGGTTGTCGAGCAGCTGTGACAGCCGCGCGGGCTCTCCCTCGACCTGCGGCACCGACCCGTCGTGCGACATGAGCTCGATCCCCGCGCCCGTCGCCCGCGGCCGCGCTTCCTCGACGGCACGGTGCACGAGAACCGAAAGATCGACCGGCTCGAACTGGAACCGCAGCTGCCCTTCGAGGACGCGCGCCGCGAACAACACGTCCGCGACCAGACCAAGCAGCCGTTCGGAGTTGCGCTGAATGATGTCGAGATAGCCGCGGTGGACCGGATTTCCCTCGTCCTCTCGCAACAACTCGACGTAGCCCTCGATCGATGTGAGCGGCGTGCGCAATTCATGCGAGACGCTTGAGAGGAACTCATCCTTCAACGTGTCGAGCTCGCGCAGCCGCGCGTTCTGCACCGCGAGCAGCTGTTGCGCGGTCTCCGACTCGCGCCGCGCGCGCTGCTCGCCGAGTCGCGCGCTATCCACGTCGTCAAACAACCCGAATAACCGTGCGAGCACCATGGCCGCGATCGCGACACCGAAGATGCCGACACTCAGATGCACTCGATGCCCCGCCACCTTCTCCGCGATCAGCACGGCGGGGGCCGTCAACAGCGCGCCGCCGAGTAGCGCGATGTGCGGCGGTGACAAACGCGGCGTGTCTTCGGCCGTCGAACGAATGTCCGCGATCGAAGGATGGAGCGCGGCCACCGCGACGAGCACGTATGAGAACAAGTACACCGCGTCGAGCCAGCTGAGCGACGCGTAGCCGGCGTTCGTGATCGCAACGATCTCATCGGCAAGAACGAGCAGCACGAAGCTTGCGAGCAGCGCGGCGAACGCGACGTTTCTTCTCAGCTGAGAGAGCAGCTGCCCGAGCGCGACGAGCAGCAATGTGTCGAGAGCTGGGTATGCCTGCTCGACGAGTCGCTTCGCAACGTCGGTGATCCCCAAGTGGTTGTAGGGATCGATGAAGTACACCCACTGGACGAGCGATACAGCGAGCATCGCCACGACTGAGTCGAGTACCGACCCGAGGCTCGGACGCCGCGAGCGCCGGACGAGCAGGAACACGCCGACGACGAGAAACGGATAGCCGGCGAGATAGAAGACGTCGTCGAGGCCCGGAACCCCTGGCTCTCGATTGGCGAAGACTTCGTACGAGTCGCCGACGAGATCCCCGGCAACTTCGAGAGCCATGCCGAGCGCCAGCGCGTACCACGCCAGCCGACGGCCGGCCGGAAGGTTCCTTCGGATACCCCAGAACGCGAGGACGACGGACGAGACGCCGATCAGGACGTACACGATCGACTGCCCTTTGAAGGGCAAGAGGTAATAGCCGCCGATAGCCGCCGCGCCGACGGCAAGCACGATCCAGGGTCGCTTCGAGGTCACATCCGCCGTCTCCTTACTCAGCCTATAACCCGCTTCGGGGGAATTTGACTTGGCGATTGGGCCAGAACCTCTCTATGCTCTTTGCGAATTCCCCTGACCCCCCAGACAGGAGGACGAGTGAAGAAGCGCATCTACGTTGGTGCAGGCGCATCCGTGCTGGTCGCCATCGTGGCGCTCGTGGTGGTGAGCTTGGCTAGTGCACGTTCGACTGCGACGCCCCTTCCGGCGTCGTCATGCCAGGCGATCCAGAACCCGAGCGGTCAATACCTGATTGCGTCCGACCTGCCGTTGCAGGGCTCGGGCCGTACTCAGACCATTCAGATGACCAAGGCGATCGCCTACATCCTGAACCAGAATCACTGGAAGGCCGGCAAGTACAGCCTCGCGTATCAGAGCTGTGACGACGCCACCGCCCAGGCTGGTAAGTGGGATTCGGGCAAGGTGTCCGCGAACGGGAACGCCTACGCCCAGGATCAGAGTGTGATCGGCGTTGTCGGAACGTTCAACTCCGGCGCGGCCGAGATCATGATCCCGATCCTGAACCGCGCGCCGAATGGCCCGGTCGGGATGGTCAGCCCCGCGAACACCTACGTCGGCCTGACCCATCCGGGTCCTGGCACGGCGGCCGGCGAGCCGGGCAAGTACTACCCCACCGGCAAGCGGAACTACATCCGCATCGTCGCGGCTGACGACTTCCAGGGCGCTGCTGATGCCCTTGAGGCGAAGTCGCTCGGTATCAAGAAGGTGTTCATCCTGAACGACAAGGAGGCCTATGGTCTCGGCGTCGCGACGGACTTCCGCAAGGCCGCGTCGAAGCTCGGCATCAAGGTCGTCGGCTTCACGGCGTGGGACGGCAAGGCGTCGTCGTACGAGGCGCTCGCCGTCAAGATCCAGGCCTCGGGCGCGCAGGGCGTGTTCCTCGGCGGCCTGATCTGCGAGAACGGTGGCAAGCTCGTCAAGGACGTTCGCGCTGGTGCACCTGGCGTGAAGATCATGGCCCCTGACGGCTTCACCCCGATCTCGGCTGTCGTCCAGGAAGCCGGTGCCGGGAACGCAAACGGCATGACGGTTTCCGTGGCGGGTCTGCCGAATAGCAAGCTCAAGGGCGCCGGCAAGGCGTTCGTCTCGGGCTTCACGAAGGCAGTGGGTACCCCCGATCCGTATTCGGTCTACGCCGCGCAGGCTGCGCAGGTCATGATCGATGCGATCGCACGCTCGAACGGCACGCGTGCTGACGTTGCCAAGCAGCTGTTCAAGACCAAGGTCACGAACGGCATTCTCGGCTCGTTCACGATTAGCCCCAACGGCGACACGTCGTCCAACCCGGTCACGATTTACGGGATCAAGGGCGGCAAGTCGACGACGCTGAAGGTCATCACGCCTCCGACGTCGCTCGTTCGGGCCGCGTAGTCCGGGACCCCGCTAGAACGTGAGAAGGAGGGCCGCAAGGCCCTCCTTCTCTTTTCAGCCGAAGTGGCCCCAGTGAGTCGCAACGATCAGCAGCACGCCCGCGGCTCCGAGGCAGAACCCTGCGAAGGAGTTCTTGGCGCGTCCGATCATCGGGACATGGACGAGAAACATCGAGGCGCCCGCAATCGCGATCAACAGAAACGCGAGCTCTGCGATCCGGCCGCCGTTGTGCGCGGTGATGGCGAGAGTGGTCATTGGAAGATTGTCAATGCCCGTTCGGACGCTTGAACAAGCATTGGTTTCGTCATAGGTTCGACGAGGTGTCGCGGCCACGTCTCCTCGGATTGATCACTCTCGGCGCGTGCGCGATCCTGCTCGCGCTTTCGGGCGGCGCCGGCGCGGGGACCAGTCGCCTCGACCAAGCGGACACGGCGCAGGACTCCGTGTACTTCGTCATTCCGGGCGTCATCACCGTGGGAGAGACATTCACCGCTGGCAGAACTGGACCCCTCAGCCGGGTGGACCTGCCGCTCTCGGTTTCGGTGGGCGGCGCTGGTCTAACCGTCTCGATCGAAACGGTCGCCCTCGGCTTTCCGACCGGGACGGTGCTCGCGAGCGCGCTGGTCGCCGACTCGTCGATGTCGACGTACACCAGCCCCCCGCCGCCGAACTACCCGTTCGTGCAGGTCGTGTTCTCGTCGCCCCCGCACGTCATCGCCGGGACCACATACGTGGTCGTGTTGACGTCGTCCTCCGGCGAGTACGGGGCTTCGGCCGACAGCGGGGGCGGCCTTGGCGGTGCGTACGCAGGAGGCGAGATCGTCCGTTTCTTCGGTGGCAGTTGGCACTCGGACGTCGGCGACCTCACGTTTAGGACATTCGTCGACGTCCTGTCGCACGAGGCGGAGAACGCTCGCGCTGGTTACTGCTCGGTTCCGGGCAACACATGGGGCAACGGCACGCCGATTGCGGCCGGCACGTTCCTAAATCTCGAGTTCGGCCAGCCAGCCACCGACGCCATCTACAAAGGCGCGCTTGCCGCGAACTACATCAAGGGCAAGGGCATCACCTGCGACGGCCCGCCTGCCGGCTACTCGCTGCAAGGCACGTACTCCGGGTCTGATGGGCCCGCCGGGTTCTACCCGTACTACGCGCCCGCGAGCTCCTAAAGAAAGGGCCGCGCAGAGCGCGACCCTCGAAGGCCCATACGGGATTCGAACCCGTGCCGCCGCCGTGAGAGGGCGGTGTCCTAGGCCACTAGACGAATGGGCCGTGCGACGGCATGAATCGGCCGTTCGACGGCGGAGTGTAGCCAACGGTGCGTCGCGAATCTCTGGTGCCAGGCCCCAAAGGTGCCCGACACCTGCCCTACGCCTGGAGCTCGTGCAACAGCGGCTTCATATCGAGCGCGTCGAAGCCGAGCCGGCCGGCGATCTCCTCGCTCGTCGGCTTCGTGCCCTCGCGGAACAACTCGCGCAGCATGTCGCCGGTCTTCGGGTTGCACCACCAGTCATCACCGATCTCGCTGCGCAGGTACTTCTGCAACTGCGACGAGCGAACCCACGCGCGCAGATAGTCGGCCGAATAGAAACCGGCATCCATGTCGGAGAGGAAGTTTTCGCTGCGATAGAGGACGCCCGTCGCCTCCGTGAGGAACTCCTCGTAGCCGGCGGGCGTGCCGCCGTCCTCCTTGAACCGGGACCAAAAGTCCAACTCGAACCGCAGCTTCGCCTCGTAGCGGCGGAAGAGCAGCGCCTCGAGGAACACGGTTGCTTCTGCGTTCGTCGCCGCCTCGTCGTCCGACAGCCCGAAGTGGCGCACGTGCCACTCGGGCTCCTTGCTGATCGCCTCGACGATGTACGAGTAGATCTCCGTCAGCGCGTGGTCGCGCGAGATGCGGCGGAACGTGTACGGCAGCGCCGGATCGACGCCGGCGTAGTGCAGCGCGTGACCGGCCTCGTGCAGGAACGCCTGGTAGTCGTGCAGCCCGCCCTGCGCGCGCGTGATCAGGTGCACCACGGCAGGCGGATCACTGGCAATCACGCACGCACGCGGGCTCTTCTGCGGGCGGTCGTCCAAGTCGAGCTTGATATTCGGCTGCTGCTCAAGGTTGAAGCCGAGCTCGCGCAGCGTCTCCAGGCAGACCTCCGTCGCGCGCTCTTTGGTGTAGGTCGCCTCGAGCGGCGACAGCCGGCGCATGTACGACGTGTGGAAGCTCGTCGGAACTTTGGGATGGTCGTCGCCGAGCAGCCGCGCGAACCAGCGCTCACGCAGCCCGCGATAGGCATCGGTGGATGAATCGCTGGCGGCTTTTAGGGCGGCAGACAACTGCCGGAGGGAGATGTCCTTCTCTTCTTCGTTGCGCTCGACGGCGTCGGCAATGCCCGAGAAGTCGGCGGACAGCTCTTCGATCGTCGTCAGCAGCGCGAGCCGCTCGTCGTTGAACGCCGCGCTCGCTTCGGCTTGAATTCTCCCGAGCTCCTCGCGCTTCTCGTATTCCGGGAGTACCGCAAGTTTTGCCTGCGCGGTGCGCAGCGGCAGCTTCTCTCCTTCGAACTGGACGCGAACCGCGAGCAGACGGTTCTCGAGCTCGTCCTCGCGCTCGGCGGTCTGCGCCTCGACCAGGCCGCCTTCGCAGGTCTTCCGCAGGCGATACAACAGCTCGCGCTCGTCGCCGCTCGAAGCGGCCTCCGCCTCACGCAGCACGTCCACCTGCTCGCGGCTGAACAGATCGGCGTAACGGCGAACGATCTCCGCCTGCTCCGACGTCTCCTTCTCGCCCACGCGCACCGCGCGGCCCTCCTCCGACCGCTCAAACAGATAGCGCTGCAGACGGGACTCGAACTCCGTCGGTGTCAGGACTGAAGTCGTGCTCACCCTTCAACCCTACCCATGAGCCGTTTCACGACTTCGACGAGCGCGGATGGCTGGTACGGCTTCGGCAGCGCCGCGTCGGCGATCGCCTCGTACTCCGACGGGTCGGCGGTGCCTGTCACGGCGGCGACGGGAATCCCCAGCTCGCGTAGCTTCCGAAAGAGGTCTGCGCTGTGGTGCGGGCCGAGGTGAACGTCGAGCAGGACGACGTCCGGTCGCTGCTCGGCGAGCGCCGCCTCCGCCTCGGCGAGTGAGGCCGCGTCGCGCACGTGAAATCCCTCCAGTTCGAGCACAACGCGAGAGAGCGTGCGCAAGCCGGGGTCGTCATCGACGACGAGAACATTTCCTGGGTTCTGGGCCATTGACTTGGGGGGCATTGATTCGCGGGGAGGGTACGTGTTACGTTCGCCAGACGGTGGGGGCGCCGGCGGCTATGCGGCTGCAGTATGTGCACCAGCTTGGCGAAGTCTGGCCAAGAGTGCATCGGGCAGTCGCGCGCCTCGAAGGCATCGCGACCGAACCCTGGGAGATCAACGAGCACCACGACGAACTCGTGCGCCTCCAGTACGTCTTGCACCTCGGCAGCGAGCACGTGTGGGGCATGCGCCCGCCTGAGGGCGCGGAGCTCGCACACTCGGCACTCGCGGTTGCGCTTGCAGATGCGCGCGACGTCACCGGACGCATTGTGAGTGCGGTCGATGACGGCAACCTCTGGAGTCTCGAACGTCTCGCTCCCGAATGGCGCGGCTCGCTCGAACGCGTTCGGCACGCGCGCGTGCGTTTGATTGGGCGGCGCCGCCGCCGTTCGCTCGCGTTCCGCGACATGACGCCGCAAGTCGCGGCAGTCGGGCTCGCCGTCAGCGGTGCGGTTGCAATGACGGAAGCGAACGTCGGGCCGTGGTGGCCAATCTGGATGGCGGTGCTGCTCGCGTTCTGCGGCGCCATCGGACTACGCCGTGCGTAACACTGCGTCCTGCGTAACCCAGGGACGGCTCCAACCGTTTAAGTCTTGTAAATGAGATCTCGCGCAGGCCCTCCAGGCCGCGCACCGGGTACCGATGAGTTGCCGCATCCGTCGCTTCAGTTCCGCCAGAAATGTTGGCGCACGTTCCAGCACGCATTGGACCCGCTCGCGCAGCCGAAACCGCTCAGACGCCCGCGGCAGCCGCACTAAGCCGCAGGAGCGACTCGTCGCGCCCGAGTAACTCGAGGCTCTCGAAGAGCCCCGGTGACACCTTCGAACCAGTCACCGCAAGACGAATCGGCTGGAACGCGTCGCGCGGCTTCGCGCTGAGCTCCTCCGCAAGCGCGCGCAGCGTTTCCTCGATCGTCGCCGCATCCCAATGGTCGACGCCGGCGAGTTTCGCGGCAGCGGCTTTGCACATCGCCGGGTCAGCGCCGTCTGGTGAAACGGGCTCGAACAGGAAGCGCACGAAGTCGGGGTACTGCGAGAACTTCTCGATCTTCTCCTGCACCAGCGGCACCGTCGCGTTGACGCGCTCGTCGGCCCAGTCGATCCCCTGCTCCGTAAGCCACTTGCGCAGGAAGTGTGCGTACTCCTCCGGCTGCAGCTCGCGCAGGTAGACGCCGTTCATCCAGTCGAGCTTCTGGAAGTCGAAGGTTGCCGGGCTCGGCTGCACGTGCTCGAGCGAGAAGCGTTCGACGAGCTCGTGCTTCGACATGATCGTCGTCTTGTCGTCGTAGCTCCAGCCAAGCAACGCGAGGAAGTTGATGAGCGCCGCCGGGTAGTAGCCCTCGCTGCGGAACCAGTCGACCGACACGTCGTTGCGCCGCTTCGACAGCTTCTTGCCATCGTTGCCGTTGATGTTCGGCAGATGCGCATACACGGGTAGATCGGCGCCGAGCGCGCGCAGGATGTTGATTTGCGACGGCGTGTTCGAGACATGATCCTCGGCGCGGATCACGTGCGTGATCGCGTCCTCGATGTCGTCGACCGGTGAGACGAAGTTGTAGGTCGGCCGCCCGTCGGAACGGACGATCACGAGGTCTGGCAGCAGCTCGTTGCGGAACTCGATCTCGCCGCGCACCGCGTCGACCCACGAGACGGTTCCCTCCTTCGGCTGCCGGAAGCGAATGGCGCCTTCGTCCTCGTACGCGTGCCCGTGCGAGACCAGCTCCTGCGCGAGCTCGCGCGCGCGGTCGGCGGTGTCGAGCTGGAAGGTGACCGGCCCGTCCCAGTCGATGCCGACCCAGAGCAGCGACTGCTGAATCTGCTCGACTGCCTCGGCGACCTCACGGCTGGTGTCCGTGTTCTCGATGCGCAGCAGGCACTCCCCTCCCTGCTGGCGCGCGAACAGCCAGTTGAAGAGGAATGTCCGGACGCCCCCGATATGGAGGTAACCCGTGGGGCTCGGCGCCATGCGGACACGGACAGGCATGTCTCTATCGTAGGCGTGCCTTGGAATTCGGCGCCCATATGTCTTCGAGCGGCGGCATCTTCAGCGCCATCGACCGGATCGAGGCGATCGGCGGCGACTGCGTCCAGATCTTCACCCAGTCGCCGCGCATGTGGCGGCCGACGAACCACACCGACGAGGCGATCGAGAAGTTCAAGGAGCGGCGCAAGGAGGCCGGCATTGGAGGCGTGGTCGTGCACGCGCTCTATCTCGTCAACCTCGCGGCGCCGAACGACGAGATCTATGAGAAGTCGATAGCGACGATGCGCACGACCATGGACGTCTCGAACCGCATCGAGGCGGACGCAGTCATCTTCCATGTCGGATCTCATCTCGGTGCCGGGTTCGAAGTCGGCCTCGACCGCACGGCACAGGCTCTGGAGCAGATCCTCGAGCGCGCCGACGGCGACACCTGGTTGTGCATGGAGAACTCCGCGGGCGCAGGCGCAACGATCGGCCGCTCCGTCGAGGAGCTCGAGACGCTCGTCGCACGGCTCGACGGCCACCCGCGCCTCGGCCTGTGCCTCGACTCGTGCCATCTCTACGCGTCGGGCTACGACGTCACGGATCGGACGGCACTCGACGAGTTGGTGTCGCAGATCGATGCGAGCGTGGGTCTCGATCGCGTACGCGCGCTGCACATCAACGACAGCGCAATGCCGCTCGGCTCGAACCGCGACCGTCACGCCGACATCGGCGAGGGCCTCATGGGCGAAGGGCTCGGCGTCTTTCTCGCGCATCCGGCGTTTCAGAAGCTCAGCGCGTACCTCGAGACGCCCGGCCCCGACAAGCACGGCCCCGACGCGAACGAGATCCAAAAGCTGCGCGACCTGCACGCACGGGCGCTGGCATGAGCGCCGTCTTCCTGGTTCTCTCCGCGTTCCTCGCCAGCGCGGTCGAGATGGTCGAGGCGCTCACGATCGTGCTCGCGGCCGGTGTTACGCGCGGCTGGCGCGCGGCGATGACGGGTGTCGCCGCTGCCACGGTCGCGCTCGCCGTGATCGTCGCCGCTCTCGGCCCTGCGCTGACAGTGATCCCGCTCAAGGATCTGCGACTCGTCGTCGGCGGACTGCTGCTCGCGTTCGGCCTGCAGTGGCTGCGCAAAGCGATCCTGCGCTCGGCCGGACTGAAAGCGAAGCATGACGAGGACGCCCTGTTCGCCGCGGAGCTCGCTGCGGCGCGCGACGCAGCGCACGTCGAGCGCGCCGGCCTCGACTGGTACGGCTTCACGCTCGCGTTCAAGGGCGTGCTGCTCGAGGGACTGGAGGTCGCGTTCATCGTGCTCACGTTCGGCAGTACGCAAGGCAGCATCCCGCTCGCCGCCGCCGGTGCCGCGGCCGCGCTCGTGCTCGTCGCAGGCGTCGGCATCGCCGTGCGCACGCCACTGGCTCGCGTACCCGAGAACACGATGAAGTTCGCGGTCGGGATCATGCTGACGACGTTCGGCATCTTCTGGTCGGCCGAAGGCGCGGGCGCGCACTGGCCGGGCGACGACGCGTCGCTGCCGGGCGTGCTGGTGTTCGTCGGCCTTATCTCGTTCGCCTTCGTCGTGCTGCTCCGCCCCCGGCGCTTGGTGACGGCATGAGGTTCGCCCGCTTCTGGTGGGACTTCGTCGTCGGCGACGACTGGCTGAGCGCAGCCGGCGTGATCGTCGCGATCGGCGCCACCGCCGCCCTCGTCGCGGCCCACGTCGCCGCGTGGTGGCTGCTGCCGCTCGCCGTCGTGCTGCTGCTCTATGTGACGCTCCGCCGCGCAGCGGCGTAGGACACACGTGACGAACTTCGCGCAGGCCGCGGAAGACCACCTCGACGACGTCTACGGCTATCTCGCCTGGTTCACGGGCGACCGAGAGGTTGCGGAGGACCTCGCTGCCGAGACGTTCGAGCGCGCGCTCCGCCTCTGGCACCGCTTTGACCCCGATCGCGGCTCTGCACGCACCTGGCTTTGCCAGCTCGCGCGGACGGTCGCGCTCGACCACTTCCGCTCCGAGAAGCGTCGCCTGCGCCGCGAGCAGCTGGTCGCGCCACTCGACCGCATCGACGCGCAGTTCGCCGACAGCTTCACGCCGGAGCTCGAAGCAGCGCTGCGGCGACTGACCGCCGGCGAGCGTGAGGTTGTCGCGCTCCGCGTGCTGCTCGATCTCGACGCTTCCACGGCTGCCCGGGTGCTCGGCATCTCCCCCACCAATTGCACGACGCGCCTGAACCGCGCTCTGCACAAGCTCGAGGAGGCCCTCCATGTCGCAGCGTGACGTCCTCGCGGAACTGCGCACCGCTCACGTCGCCGCTCCGCCCCAGCTGCGGCAGCGCGTGCGCCTGATTGCGGTCGCCGACGACACGTCGCCGCGGCGCCTCATCACCTGGCGGCGCTCCGTCGCGCTACTCGTGCCGGTCGCCGCTGCCGTTGCGGCCGCGGTGGTGCTCACGCGGCCGGCTGTGCACCACCCGCAGCCGCTGTCGGTGCAGCACGGTGAGGCGGCTCATGCGAATACCGCACCGGCTCCGAAGGCATTCGCGCTGCCGTCCACGAAGGCGCGCGCGCAGAAGTACTCGGCGACGCTCTCGCTCCGCGTGCCCGGCCAGCCACAACTGTCCGATGCGGTGAAGCACGCCCTCCGCATCACGTCGAGCCTCGGCGGCTACTTGTCGTCAACACACGTGTCGACAAGCTCGGCGCAGCTGGTGTTGAAGGTGCCGCGCACCAAGGTGCAAGTTGCGATCACCCGCCTGTCTGCTCTGGGAACGATCACCAGCGAACAGGTAGCGATCCAGGATCAGCAGTCCGGAATCAACGCGAACAGCCGAACAATCCAGCGGTTGCAGCGTGAACTGAAGACTGCGACGACAAAGCAGCAGATCGCTACGCTGACCGCACGCATCGAGCAGCTGCAGCGCGCGAACGCAAACACGGTGCGTGCCGACCGCTACGCAACTCTCCGCCTGAACTTCACAACCCCGACCCCGGCGGCCAAGCACCACAGCCACGGCCCGCTGCACGGCATCGGCGTTGCCTTCAAGTGGATCGGGATCGGCTCGCTCTACGCGCTGGCGTTCGGGGTTCCGCTCGTGCTGCTCGTGCTCGCTGCGCGCCTACTGCGCAAGCGCCGCATCGACTCGATGCTCAGTCGTTTTTGATCTGAGCGAACACGCGGAACGTGGGCTCGCCGACCGGAAGCTCCGAGAACTCCGGGTTGAGGCAGCCAAGTTCGTCCGTGCGTGATTCGTAGGTGCGCTCGATTTCCGACTTGCACATCGGCAGCGGATGCCGGCGCGCGACGATGGCGCCGAAGCCGGCAGAGCGACGCTCGGCGGCACGCAGCATGTCGAGGTCGATCTCGACCTCGTACACCTTCTGCATGCAGCCGACGTACGTGTGCCCCCACGCTTCGTACGAGTAGACGAACGGGCACGCGTGCGCGAGACACGCTCCGGGGTAGACGACCTTGTCGCAATGGACGGCGCAGCGGCGACACTCCATCTCATCCTGCGGGTGGAGAGGCAGCGCCCTGGCAGCCGTCTGCTCAGGTGTCATGCGCGCATTGTCCGGCCGATCCCGGACACCTTCAAGACTTGACTTTCGCCCGTTATCGCGCTACGCGGTGCTATCTGCCAGCTACGCGGCGCGCGATATTCAGAACGTCCATCGGGGTGAACGCCTGAAAATCCGGCTCCACGCCGGGCGGCTGATCGTCTGCAACGAACCACAGTGCTTGGACGGTAGTCATGCCCGCCTGGGCTGCGCGTTGCACATCCGGCTCGATTCGGTTGCCGATGTACATCGCCGCCTCGGGCTCGACCTTCAGCTCCCGTAGAGCCGGGTCGACACCCTCGAAGCTGAGCGTGTCGAAGAGCTGCGCGAGGCCGAAGCGCTCGACGTCCGCGCGCACGGTCCGCGCCGGCTCTGGCCATGGCTTGATCGCCAAAGCGGTCTTCAAACCCCGCTCGCGGAGCACCTCGAGCAGAGCCTGCGCGGCTCCCAGCACCTCGTGTGCCGGTCGCCAGACCTCGTGCTCAGCGTCGATGAACGCGTCGGGGTCCTCGACACCCAGTTCGCGCAGGATCGTCGCGTAATCCTCACCGACACGATCGAAGACGGTCGCGCGATAACGCTCGGTGAACGCGGGGTCGTCACGCCCCAGCCCAGCGCGATGACCGGCGACGAGCAGGTCGTCGTCCCACGTGAAGCTCACGAGCGTGTTGTTCCAGTCGAAGAGGACCGCCTCGAGCACGACGACTACGCTAGCGATGTGGCGAGGCGCATCCTCTGGACGACGCTGGCCCTCGCGCCGGCCGCGCTGATCGCCCACTACGCATTCCATGCCGGAGCGACGGCGTCATTCGTGCTGTCGGCGATTGCGCTCGTGCCGCTGGCGTGGCTGATCGGCGAGGCGACGGACCACGCCGCGCAGCACACCGGCCACGGCGTCGGCGGCCTCCTGAACGCGAGCTTCGGCAACGCGCCCGAGCTGATCATCGCGTTGCTCGCCGTGAACGACTCCTTGCCGACCGTCGTGCGCGGCGCGATCACCGGTTCCGTCGTGTCGAACATCCTGCTCGTGCTGGGCGCGGCGATGATCGCCGGCGGGGACGGCAAGCTCGACACGCGTTCGCTGCGATTGCAACTCGCTGCTGTGCTCGGCGCGGTTGTGCTGCTGCTGATCCCCTCCGTTCTTCGCTGGAACGGTGGCCACGACCGCCACACCCTGTTCGTTGTGACGCTGCCGGTCGCAGCGGTGCTGCTCGTCGCATATCTCCTGATCACGCGGCACAACCTGGCGATTCATCGCGGCGCGCCGCGCGGTGAGCCCGATCCGGGGAGCTGGTCACTTCGCACGGCGCTCGCATGGCTCACGGTCGCGACGATCGCCACCGCGTTCGTGTCGGAGGTGCTCGTGCATTCGCTCACCGCCTTCGGGCATGAGGTTGGCTGGAGCGAGTTCTTCATCGCGGTCGTCATCGTCGCGATCGTCGGCAACGCCGCCGAACACGGCGGCGCGATCGTCATTGCGCGCAAGGGCAACACGCAGCTTGCGACAGAGATTGCGATCACGTCGTCGATGCAGGTCGCCTTGCTCGTCGCACCGGTTGTCGCGTTGCTGTCATGGCTCGTTGGCGACGGTCTGCCGCTCAGCTTCCGCGTCGTCGAAGTGGCGACGATGGCGCTCGCGTCACTGCTCGCCGTGCTCGTCGTGTGGGACGGCAAGTCACGGCGCTGGGAAGGCTTCGCGCTCGTCGGGGCGTACGCCCTCGCAGTCGTCTGGTACGCGTTCGGCTAGACGGCGTGGTCTGACGACAGTCAGACCAACGTCTGACACACGAGATCGTGACGAACGATCCACACTCCCTGCACGTTGCGGGGTTTTTGGGTGGCTCGAAGAGACAGTGCGACGATCTCGTCAGAGCGCGCTGAACGGAAGCTGGTCGCGCGTGAACGCGTAGCCGGCCCATACGATCCGGCCGCCGTCGAGACGCAACTTCTCGCCACGCTCACGACCCTCGCTCGCCACCCACTGGTCGCCCTCGCGCTCGAACGTCGTCTCGCCCCGACCCGGAGCCGAGCCGGAAAGCTTCGCGCGAAGCTTGCCGCCCTCCCACATGAAGATGAACTCGTTGCCTTCCGACCACCAGCGACCGAGCACGGCACGCACGTCGTCGGGCGGCTCCTCCTCGGGACGCCACGGTTCGATCGCGGGCGGCCACAGCTCCAGCGACTTCGCCGCCAGCTTCACGCAGAACAGATCCATGTCGCCGCGCACGCCGTTGTTCGTAAGCGCGGCTGCGCCGGTGCCCGTCTTGCGGTCGACGTAGACGCCGGCGAGGTAGCCCGCCATCGCGCCGCCGTGCCCGCCCCAGATGCGTCCCTCCTGGTTGATCAGCTGCAGGCCGAGGCCCCAGCCGAGCGTCCAGACATCGGGGTAGTACATGACCTGCGGGAACCACATCGACTCGACGGTCGCGGGCGCGAGCACGCGCTCGTCGCCCTTCGCGAGGAACGTCGCCCAGCGCGCGAGATCCTCGACCGTCGACCAGAGCGCACCCGCCGAGGCGGTCAGCCCGAGATCGGAAGCCTCCTCATCCCAGACCGTGCGCGCGTACTCGGACACGAGGTAGCCGCTGGCGACCTTCCCTTTCGGCTCCCACGTCGTGCGGCGCAGACCGAGCGGCGCGATGATGCGCTCGTTCACGTAATCCGTGTAGTCCGCGCCGGTTTTCGCCGATACGACGCGACCGAGCAGGCCGAACGCGAGGTTCGAGTAGTGAAACGCCTGCGCCGGTTCGAGGACGAAGTCGGCGGTCAGCGCCGCCTCGGTCGGAACCTCGCCGGTGACCCACATCTCCCCCGCTTCGCGCTGCAAGCCGGAGAGGTGTGCGAGCATGCGACGAATCGTAGGCGAGCCGTTTTCGAGGTTTGGCACGTGCAGCTCAATGCGATCGTCGAGGTCGAGCTCACCCGCGTCGCGCAACTGCATGATCGCCGTGGCGGTGAATGTCTTCGTGATCGAGCCGATGCGGTACTGGTGATCCGGCGTGGCATCGACGCCGTCCTGGTAGTTCGCAGCCCCAACAGCGTTCGCCCAGACGATGTCCCCGTCGCGCACGACCGCAGCTGCGACCGACGGCAACCGGTCTGCCTGCCGCTCCGCGAGCAGGCGATCAAGCTCGCGTGCGTAGCCCTCAGGCGCGGACATGCGCTCCGAGCGCGCGCGGGACTGCGTCGAGCGCAAGCTCCACGTCGTCATCGGTGATGTCGAGATGCGTGACCGCGCGCAACACGCCGGGTCGCGTCACCGAGACGCGAACGCCCTCCTGCTCCATCAGGCGGATCGCATCGTCGGTCGACAGGCCGATCGACTGCACGTCGATCTGCACGAAGTTCGTCTGCACCAAGTCGAGATCGACCGGGAGACCGGCAGCTGCCCAGCCTTCTGCGAGGCGCCGCGCGCGCGTGTGGTCGTCGGCCAGCCTGGCGATGTTGTGGTCGAGCGCGTAGATGCCTGCCGCGGCGACGATGCCTGCCTGCCGCATCGCGCCCCCGAAGCGGTGCTTCTCGACGCGCGCGCGATGCATCAGCTCGTGCGAACCGGCAATCACCGCACCCATCGGACAACCAAGTCCCTTCGAGAGACACAACGTCACCGTGTCGAAGAGCGGGCCAAGCTCGCGCGCGTCTATGCCCGTCGCGACGACGGCATTCATCAGGCGCGCGCCATCGAGGTGCGTACGCAGGCCAAGCTCGCGCGCGGTTGCCACGGTCTCGCGCAGCTCGTCGAGCGGCCACGCCTGTCCACCCGATGCGTTGTGGGTGTTCTCGAGCGCGAGAATCGACATGCGCGGAACCCAAAACTCGCCGTCGCGATACGCGAGCCCATGCAGTTGCGACGGCGTAATGCGCCCGCGGTAGCCGGGCAGCGGCCGCGTCTGCAGTCCCGAGTGGTAGGCGGCGCCGCCGAGCTCCGCGCGCACGATGTGCGCCCACTCCTCGAGGATCAGCTCCGTACCGCGTTCCCCGAGGATCGCCAGCGCGATCTGGTTCCCCATCGTCGCTGTCGGGAGATAGACGGCTTCTTCCTGGCCGAGCAGGTCAGCGGCACGACGTTCGAGCTCGAGAACCGTCGGATCCTCGCGCTCCTGCTCGTCCCCCACCTCGGCCGCTGCCATGGCGGCGCGCATGCCGTCGCTCGGCCGTGTCTGCGTGTCAGAACGGAGGTCGACCACCGCCGGGCAGACTATCCGTGTGTTCGAAGTTGAGCTCCGCACCCACATCACCACGATCCTCGGGATCGAACCGCCGCCGCCCGAGGGCGACGCGCTGCCGTTCTTCCGGCAATGGCTGGGCGAGCACAACCTCGGTCTCGTGCCGATTGCCGATCCGGCGGCGTTCAGCTGGTCGGGATACTGGATCGCGAAGTCGGGCGATCACGCGGTGCTGATGTACGGCTCGCCGTCAGGCCCGGTCGAAGGCGATGTCAGCGGCGGCATCGACGCAGGCTGGCTGCTCGCGCCGCTCGATCTCGAACTGCCGATCGTGCAGCCGTATGGGATCGCCGCCGGTACCGGCAGCGTGGCCGCGCTGCTCGTCGCTCCCGATGCGGAGGCGCCGATGTCGCGCGTCGACGAGGCTGAGGCGATCGCGGGACGCGGGCTCGCAGGCGACCGGTACTTCGACGACCGCGGCACGTTCCACGGCGCGCGTGGCTACGAACTGACGCTCGTCGCGTCAGAACAACTCGATACGGTGGGACTGTCCTTCGAGGAAGCGCGCCGCAATGTCGTCACGACCGGGATCGACGTGAACGCGCTCGTCGGTCGCAGCTTCACGATCGGTGACGTCGAATGCATCGGCCGCCGCCTCGCCGAGCCATGCGTGCACCTCGAGCGTGTCATTGGCCGCACAGGATTGATGCGTCCGCTCGTGCACCGCGCAGGATTGCGCGCAGACATCGTCTCCGGCGGAACGATTCGCGTCGGCGACACCGTGGAGTCGGCGTGAATCTCGACCTGGTGCAGGAGACGCTCGCGGGCGAGCCGAGCTATCGCGTGAAGCAGGTCTGGGAATGGGCATCGCGCGGCGCAAAGTCGTATGACGAGATGACCAACCTGCCCGCACGGACGCGCGCGTTGCTCGCCGAGACTGTTCCGTTCTCGACGCTCGAACTTCTGCACGAGGCGAAGTCGCAGGACGGAACCGTGAAGGCTCTCTTCCACACGCACGACGGTCATCCAGTCGAGGCTGTCCTCATACGCTACCGCGACGGGCGCCGGTCGGTGTGCCTCTCGTCGCAGTCTGGCTGCCCGCTGACCTGCACGTTCTGCGCGACCGGTCAGATGCAATTCCGGCGCAACCTCGACGCGTGGGAGATCCTCGACCAGGCGCTGCACTTCCGTCGCATGGAGGCGATCGACCACGTCGTCTTCATGGGCATGGGCGAGCCGATGCTGAACGTCGACAACGTGATCGCGGCTGCACGGCGCTTGCCGGACGTCGGCGTGACTCCTCGGCGCCAGACGATCTCTACGGTCGGCTGGCTGCCGGGCTTGAAGCGGTTCGTCGACGAAGTCGACATCCCTATCCGCCTGGCGCTGTCGCTGCACGCTCCGGCGGATGCCCTGCGCAGCGAGCTGATGCCGGTCAACGACCGCTACCCACTCGAGGACGTGATCGCCGAGTGTCTGCGCTACGTGGAGCTACGTCGTCGCAAGGTGTTCGTCGAGTACGTGATGCTCGCCGGCGTGAACGACTCACCGGCCCACGCGCGCCAACTCGTCGCGCTGCTCGACCGCCACGCGTTCAAGGTCAACCTGATCCCCTACAACCCAACGGGCGGCATGTTCGACGGCTCGTCGCGCGAGACGATCGCCGCGTTTAAAGCCGTGCTCGACGCGGCGCGGCTGCCGTCGACGGTCAGGCTGACGCGGGGACGGGATATTGCTGCGGCGTGCGGTCAGCTGGCCGCACAGGCTGCGTAGTTCCGACGACAGACTCCAACGCTTCGACGCAGCGTGCGTCGAACGCGGTTCCGATTTCTGCTCGCAGCAACGCCATCGCTTCGTCGTGACTCCACGCCGCGCGGTAGACGCGCTTCGAGATGAGCGCGTCGTACACGTCGCAGACTGTGAGAATGCGCACGTCGAGTGAGATCTCGTCTCCGACGAGGCCGCGCGGATAGCCGGCTCCGTCGAGCCGCTCGTGATGGTCGAGCACCAGCTCGCGCACACCGTCCGAGAACCCGCCGAGCTCGGCGAGCAGCCGGCGGCCGAGCGCCGGATGCCGTTGCACGAGCGCGTACTCGTGGGGCTCGAGCGCGCCCGGCTTCTTGAGAATCTCATCCGGGATCGAAAGCTTGCCGATGTCGTGCACCAGACCGCCGATCGCAAGCGAGCGCAACCTGTTCCCGGAAACGCCGAGTAGCTCCCCGACTTGCACCGCGCGCAACGCGACGCGCCGCGTGTGACGCTCGGTGTACTCGTCCTTCTCCGCCAGCCGCACCGTGAGCGCGCGCACGTGCGAGCCGAGGAAGACGTCCTCGGCCGCGACGAGATCCGGACCGCTGAGGTCGCCGGCGAGCGGCCGCGATTGCGCCGCGCGCGCGAGGTCGATGCCGACGGCAATGCCGACGACGAGGATCCCGTCGAGCTCCAACTCGTGGCCCATCCACCAGCCAAGTCGCGTGAAGTCCATCGCCAGCGCGGCGACGTTGGCGGTCGCGAGCCACGAGAGACCGATGACGACGGCGAGATCGAGACCGCGCTGCGTCAGCAGGAACGTGCGCAGCGCACGGACGCCCAGCAGCGCGAACGCCGCCGAGCCGACGGCGAGCAGTGCGTACGCGCTGGGGCTGTTCGGGGCGGGAACCGACGGCATCAGACTCGGAAACGCGAGCGCCGACCCGCCGAGCGCAAGAATCGCAACGAGCAGCAGCGCTTCGACCACAAGCAGTCGCCTGAGATTGTCGATGCGCCGCGGCCCGACGAAAGCAGAGACGGCGAGGATCAGCGCGCCGACGGTGAGCGTGAGGCCGCCGGTCAACGCGATCACGCCGTTCGAGCCGACCCAGAAGCCGGGAGTCGAGAGTCCATGCAGCGCGAGGAGGCTCGCCATCGCTGCGAACGCGGTGCCGACGCCGACCGTTCGCATGTCACCGCGACGCGCGCCGACCCACGTAAGCAGCGCCGCCGCCGCCGCGGCGGCGACGGCGCTGAAGCCGACCGCATAGAAATGCAGCGGCATGTTGAACGGGATCTTCCGTTCGCCCCAGATCGCCTCAGCCACGGCAGGCGCCGCCGCAAGCACGGCACCGAGGGCGAGCATTGGTAGGAGGCGTCGCCGCAGCAGCGTCTGCACGCTTTGAACAAGCATTCCGCGATTCATCGGCACGCTCGCCCCCATGCCTTAGCTCTTACGGCGGCGACGGCCTCCCCGGTTTTGCGTGAGCGTTACGAGACCGTGGCGAGACGTGCCGTGCAGCTCGCGAGGCCGCGCTTCTCGAGGTATTGCTGGTGGTAGTCCTCGGCCTCCCAGAACGGCGGTGCGTCCTCGATCTGCGTCACGACCGAACGCGAGAGACGAGCCTGTACGCGCTCGCGCGACTCCTCGGCGGCGGCGCGCTGTTCCGCGTCGTGGACAAAGATCACCGAGCGGTACTGCGAGCCGACGTCCGGCCCCTGCCGGTTCATCTGGGTCGGGTCGTGCTCCGCCCAGAAGATCGCGAGCAGCTGCTCGTACGGGGTGACGCTCTCGTCGTAGGTCACCTCGACCACCTCGGCGTGGCCGGTGTTGTCGCGGCAGACCTGCTTATACGTCGGGTTGTCGACGCCGCCGCCGGCATAACCGACGCGCGTCATGCTGACGCCGTCGAGCTTGCGGAACGCCGCCTCGACGCCCCAGAAACACCCGGCGCCGAATGTCGCCTTCTTCTCCATTACTAACGCTCCTCCAAGTCGAGTGACGCCGAGTTGATGCAGTAGCGCAGCCCGGTGGGATGCGGCCCGTCCGGGAACAGGTGGCCGAGATGGCCACCGCACGCGGCGCACATGACCTCGGTGCGCACCATGCCGTGGCTCGCATCCGTCTCTTCGTCGATCGCCTCGCCACTCGCGGGCGCGGAGAACGCCGGCCAGCCGCAGCCGGAGTCGTACTTCGCGTCGGAGTCGAACAGCTCGGCGCCACAGCCCGCACACCGATAGGTGCCCGGCTCGAAAACGTGGTCGTACTCGCCGGTGAACGGCGCCTCGGTTCCCTTCTCACGGAGGACGCGGTACTGCTCGTCGTCGAGAGCTGCCTTCCACTCGGCGTCGGTCTTCATAACCTTGTTCGGCAAATCGCTCCTTCTGTTGGTGTCGCCGATACAGACTGCCGAACGGACCCTTTGTTACGCCGAAACCGGCGCACCGCACTTCTCAAAACCGTGCTGCTCGAAGCCATAGCGGACGACCGGCTTCTTCACGGCCCGCACCTCGTCCAGCCGGCGTACCGGACGGTCGTGCGGCGCGTCGTGCAGCAGCTCTGGTTCGTCGGCCGCCTCGCGGGCGATGGCGAGCATCGCGTCGATGAACGCGTCGAGCGTTTCCTTCGCCTCCGTCTCGGTCGGCTCGATCATCAGGGCCTCCGGAACGACGAGCGGGAAGTAGATGGTTGGCGGGTGGAAGCCATAGTCCATCAACCGCTTCGCGACGTCGAGCGCGCTGACGCCGTGGTCGCGCTTCAAGTTGCGCGCGCTCAGAACGAACTCGTGCATGCACAGGCGCTCGTACGGCAGGTCGTACGCGCCTTTCAACTTCGCGAGCAGATAGTTGGCGTTCAGCACTGCCACCTCGCTCATCTCGCGCAGCCCGGGTCCCCACGCGCGCATGAACGTGTACGAGCGAACGAACACACCGAACGGCCCGGTGAACGCGCGCACCTTGCCGATGGACTTCGGCCGGTCGTAGTCCAGCCGGAACACATCGCCGTCTTTGACGACGACCGGCACCGGCAGGAACGGCTCGAGCTCTTTGCGGACAGCAATCGGCCCGCCGC
>DASXKU010000029.1:0-23112 GCA_036496645.1 Gaiellaceae bacterium | reverse complement strand
CTACAACCAACCGGTCACGATGACGTCGAACACATTCGGGAACGTTTGTCAGTATCAGACGGAAGGCGTCGTTTTGATCGGCGACACGACCTGCAACGCGATGAGCACCGCCGGTGGTGACGCGTACACCGTCGGCAAGCTCAGCCTGCCCGTGACCAACGGCGGTGAGCACAAGAAGACGAATGCAACGATCACCGTCGGCTCGCCGGCGGCCAACCAGATCACGATCGCGATCACGGCGGCGGGCTCGAATGTCACCAACAGCGGCATCACGTTCGTGTCGTCGTCGAACGGCGGCACTGTGGTGTCGTCCGCCGTCACAGACCAAGCAACAGCGTGCACGAGCGGTGTGAACTGCACGATCAGCGCGAGCGGAGGCTTCTAGATGGCGACGGTTGACGAACAACTTACTTCCGAAGAAACCGAGCAGCCGTGGCGGAGCCAGCGCGAGCGCTGGTATCAGCAGAAGTGGTTGCACTTGATCGTCGGCTTGGCCGTTGCGATCCTCGCCGTGACGTTTGCCGGACAGCGCGCAACCGCCGGCGCGCGCGCGACCCTCGACGCTCGACTCGTCGCCGGCGGCGCGGGCGCGGACACGGGCCTGATTGCGATCGAGTCGGAGCAACTTTCGGCCGTGCGGGCGATCGCGTTCACGAGCGGTGTCGCGACCGAGCTCGCCGCGACGAACGGTCCCGCGTTGAACACGCTCGTCACGCCGCTGCAGGCGAACTCCACCGTGCCGATGGTCGACATCATGAAGCCGAACGGCCGCGTGCTGCTGTCGGTGCGCTCAAAGGGTGCACCGCGGCCGATCGCGTCGTATCACGGACTGCGGCTGCTGAACCAGGCGCTGAGCAACGCGAACGGATTGCGTGGCGGCCGGTACAGCGAGCTCGTCATCTTCCGGTTCGGCCCGACGCTCGCGACGATCAGCCCGATCATGTCCGGCAACAAAGCAGTCGGTGCCGTGCTCGCGATGACACCGCTCGCCGACGCGCTCGGACGGCTCGCACAGGAGACGGGCGCCGAACTGACTGCGTACGACATCAACGGTGATCCCATCGCAACCACCGCGAACTTCACTCCGAAGAAGGTTGCGCAGGATCAGGCACGCGCGATCACGGCGGGTGCTGCATTGCAGACGCGGTACGTCTACGCCGACCACCGTGAGAAGCTCGGCCGCCTGATCGTCGACCACGCAGCTGAAGCTCTGCTCGGCGCGTCGCTCGAGGACGACTCGAACGTCACCGGGCGTGCGGTGAGCATCTACGTCGCGATCGGCCTGCTCTGCACGGTCGCAATCCTCGCGAGCTTCTGGGCGCGCTTCACCCGCGACCGGAACGGCTTCGGAAATGGCAACGGCAACGGCTATGGCTGGACGAACGGGGACGCGCAGTGAGACGCATCGCCGTCCTTGCTGCACTCGCCGGGTTCGCGCTTGCCGCGCCCGCGATCGCGCATGGCGCGCCGACGATCCAGCGGCCGAACCCGCTATTCGTCACGCTCAAGGTCGACTACATCAACCCGCTGCCCACTCCGACCGGAGTCGGGGAGGCGATCCTGACGCCGGTTCAGTTCAAGACGACGAACCATTCGATGCGCGACCTGCAGTTCCTGAGGTACGCGAAGACTGGCGATCTCGGCGGCTACCTCCCGGCGACGGTTGGTGCGACGTTCCAGAAGGGCGGCCAGCGGCTCGTCGGACGGTCGAACAAACCTGAAATCCCGCTCTACGGAATCTACGAGACCAACCTCGACCGCAGTTACACGTGGCTGCACGGCATCGGCACCGGTCCGCTCTCGAACGAGGGCGGCGGCGCCGTCTTCGTGCCTGGTCTCGGTGTGCCGCCGGTCGTTGCGCCGCCGACGAACGGCAACACCGCCCCGCCGGCGAACCAAGGCTTCGCCGGTAAGCCGGGAGGCACGACGACGACCACTATCGTGACCACCGTCCACGGGTCGACCACGGTCCGGACCACGACCAACGTAACGACCGGGCGAACGACGACGAAGAAGAGAACCACGACCGCGCGGACCACAACGACCACGTCGACAACCGTTCCTCCGCCGCCGACCCTTTTCACGACTACGTCGCCCCCGACGACTACGGGCTCGAACCCGCCGTCGCCACCACCGCCTCCGCCGACCGACTGCGGGACGATCGACGTTTCGGTCTCGAGCGATCGGAACTGCCTCTTCATCATCACGAACGCGAAGCCGGGCGACTCGATCGTCGAGAACTACACGATCAAGAACACCGGCAAGGTCACATACGACCTGTCGCTCAACATCACGAACGACATCCCGCCAGACGACCACCTCTGGAACGACCTGACGATGGGGATTTGGGAAACGCCGGGGCCTGCCCCGAACCCGTTCCCGCCGCTCACTGACTGGGTTCCGTCGTTTATTACGCTCGACACCCTGCACCCGGGCGACACGATCCACTTGCGGGTCGACTGCCTGCTGCCCTATACGGCCGGGAATGTCGACATGAACCGTTCGTCCGTCATGACGCTCCACTTCATGGCTACGGGTTAGGTTCTTAGAACGGTGCCAGGCACCGAAGGTGCCTGGCACCAGACCTTTGCCGACACTGACAAAAGGCAGATCCCACGGGCTGGGGGATCACCTGTTGCGGGGACTCCCCTTTTCGGCGGGAATCCGGGAATGAATCGCGTATGACCCGGGGTTTTCGCTTGATTGCCCCCGATCGCGGCCCTACTCTTCCGCCTAGATAGATGTTCTCTGCGGCCTTGCACATCTCTCGAACGCTTCGACGCCTGCCCAAGATCGTTCCGATCGTGGGGCTCGTCGCGGTTTGCGCGCTGCTTGGCGCAGGCCTTGCGCATCCCGCATCGCAGGCTTCCACGTCGACGACGCTGAACATGAGCGCGACGACGATCGCCCTCGGCGACACCGTCACGTTTACTGCGACGGTCACCGGCACGGGCGGCGCGCCGACCGGCAGCGTCCAGTTCACGTCGCAGCAGAGTGGCGGCTCGGTCAACACGCTTGCCACCGTCGCTGTCACCGCCCTCAACGGGACGCAGTCGCAGGCGACGTATTCGACCAACTCGTTCGCGGCTGGCAGTTACGCCATCGTCGCGACCTACTTGTCAAACAATCGCAGCGCGTTCGGTAACTCGGCTGCTACCGGTCAGATCCTGACCGTCGGCAGCGTCGTGATTCACAACACGGCGATGACGCTAAACGTCAACCCGCTCAGCCTCGAACAGGGCGACTCGGCAAACCTGATCGTGCAGATCACGACGACCGACGGCAGCGGGATCGTCCCAACCGGAGAAGTTCAGTTCCACTCCGTCGTGAACGGCAGTGGCGGTAGCGACGTGCTGCTCGGGACCGCCACGCTCGACGGCACGGGCACTGCGACGCTCTCCGCGGGTCCGTGGCTTGCCGGGAGTTACACCGTCACCGCCTCGTACGCGGGCGACCAGGTCGACCATGCAGTCGGCGCTTCACTGGTGCTCACCGTCGGCACGGGCGCCGGCAATCCCGCGGAGACGACAACCATTGTTCTCACCACGCCGAATCAGATCCACACCGGCGACTCGACCACTTTCACCGCGCACGTTCAGCAGGTCGGGACGACCATCACACCGCCCGCGGGTGAGGCCGTCACGTTCCGGGGCAACGGTGTTCTCCTCGGCACGGCCAATCTCAACAGCAGCGGCGATGCGATTCTCACTGTGGGCGGTTGGCTCGAGGGTTCGTACAACATCGAAGCGGACTACGTCGGCGACCTCCTCAACATGGGTTCCGCGGGTGCGTCGACGCTTTCCGTAACGACGCCGAAACCAACCGTGACGACGTACACCGGCGGTACCTCTGTTCTGTACGGCCAGCAGGTGGTTCTGAGCGGCCATCTGATCGACTCGGCTAGCGGTCTGCCGCTGCAGGGCGAGCTGTTGCGCCTCGACGTCAACGCCGGCCATGCCGGTGGCGAGCTCGACTGCGTCGGCACGACCAGCGGGCACGGCGACGTCTCCTGCACCGTCACCGACACGCTGCTGCCCGGCTCGTATCCGATTGCAGTCGCGTTCGACGGCGATAACACCGGCTATCTCCCGTCGGGCGACAACAACACGCTCGTTGTTTTGCCGATCCACACCACGACGACCGCAGGAAACGTCTCGACGACGACCGGCGCGCCGACAACGATCTCGGGCCATCTCGTCGACGAGTTCGGCCACCCGTTGCCGGCCGGCACCTCGGTGACGCTCACGGTTCCCGCCGGCGGCGAGACCTGCACCGGCATCACGGACTCCTTGGGGAACGTCAACTGCGTCATCACGCCGAGCGAGGGAGCCGGTAACTGGCCGATCGTGGCGAGCTTTGGTGGCCTCCCCGCCTACCTTCCGTCGTCAGGTAACGGCACGATGACGATCGTCGCGGGCATCCCGACGACGCTCACGTACACCGGCGACACGACGGTGGTTCAGGGTCACACCGCGCACGTCTCGTTCGTGCTCAAGAACGCCAACACCGGCGCCGTGCTCGGCGGCATGCCCGTCACCGTCACGTTTGACGGCGGCACCTATCCCGTCACCTCCGACGCGCTCGGGAGAGTCATCGTCACCCCCGATCCGACGGTGAACGACGCACCGGGGTCGAATCTCCCCGCTGTCGCGGCCTTCTTCGGTAAGGCTCCGTACCTCGCGTCGCAGGGCACCGGCAACGTCTTCGTCACCTCGCCGACTTCGTGGACGTACACCGGTCCGTCGAGTGTGACTGAAGGGTCGAACGGTGGCCAGACTCTCATTTCGTTCGTGCTGAAGGACGGCCAGGGCAGCGTGCTGCCGGCAATGACCGTGAGCCTCGCATTCGGGAGTCAGACCTGCACCGGTCTGACGACCGCCGCCGACGGCTCTGTGTCGTGCCTGATCACCACGCCCCCTCCGGGCCAGGACGGTGGCTATATCCCGACCGCGAGCTTCGCCGGTACGACCGGCTACGGCCCCTCGAACGGCCCAGGCTCCTTCATCGTGGTCGCACCAACGGCGCTTTCTTACACCGGTGACACAACCGGCACGCGTGGCGGCACCGCAACGCTGAAGGGCGTCCTCACGGACAGCTCGACCGGCGGCGTCCTCGCAGGCCGCAGCGTCACGTGGACGATCGGCACCGGCCTCGGCGCGCAGAGTTGCACGGCCACCACCGATGCAACCGGCCTCGCGTCGTGCACCGTCGTCCTCTCGCAGAACGTCAGCCCGACTCCGTATGGCGTCAGCGGCGCGTTCGCAGGCACGACGTACTACCTGCCGAGCTCCGCGACGGGCGCGCTGACGATGGCGCCGACGCCGCTCACGGTCACCGCCGACAACAAGTCGATGACGCAGGGCGGGGCAGTCCCGCCGCTCACGTACACGATCACCGGCTTCGTCAACGGCGACACGCTTTCGACGTCTGACGTGACGGGCACCCCGTCGTGTACGACGACAGCGACCTCTTCGAGCCCGGTCGGTGTCTACCCGATCGTCTGCACGATCGGCTCGCTGGCGTCCACCAACTACACCTTCGTCTTCGTGCCGGCGCACATCAGCGTCGTCTACGCGAACGGCTGCCCGCAGGGCAAGAAATGCGAGTCGATCCTCGCCGATGCTTCGCCGGCGCAGGGTGCGCAGGTGACGCCGGGCCAGACGTTGACGGTCGTCTACATGGACGACTCCCCGATTGGCGACGGGACGACGTACTGCAAGCCGACGGTCGACCTGAACGGGCAGTTGCTCCCGCTCACAGTGACGTCGACGTCCGGCTACCCGCAGAACTATGTCCAGCCTGCAGACGGCGGCTCCCAGTCGACCAAATACGAGTCACTCCTTTCCTTCCAGGTGCCGTCGACGCTTGCGAACGGCCAATATTCCTTGCGCCTCACCGTCTGCGACGGTGATGGTGACGGCGAGCAGTGGCTCTTCAACGTCGGCATCGGCCAGCCGGGCTCGAGCGGCGGCAGCGGTGGCCCCGCCCCGGACTGCGGCAGCGTCTTCAACGGCAAGAAGTGCGAGTCGGTGCTTGCAGACCCGACTCCCGCCCAGGGTGCCCAGGTCACGCCGGGCCAGACGATGCAGGTCGTCTACATGGACGACAGCCCGATGCCGGCCGGAGGCGCGACCGTCACGCTGAACGGTCAGGCGGTCCCCTTCACGGTCACGCCGACCTCCGGCTATCCGCAGAATTACGTCGACACGAACAAGGGCTCGATGTCGACGAAGTACGAGTCGCTGATCACCTTCCAGGTGCCGGCGACTCTTGCGAACGGCCAATACTCGTTCGTCGTCGTCGTCCACGACGGTGACGGCGACGGCGACGTGTGGGTCTGGAACGTGGGGATCGGCATGGCCGGAGCGAGCGCCTCCCCGAGTGGGAACAGCGCCACGACGAACAGTGGTGCCGCGACGTCGCTCAGCCTCACCGACCCGGGTGCGGCGACAGCGAACAAGGGCCTCAAGCTGACGGCGACGTTGACGTCAGCCGGAGCACCCCTGAAGAACGAAAACATCACGTTCACCTTTACGCCGGATGATTCATCGCAGGCGACGGTGACTTGCACGGCCAAGACGAACCCGAGCGGCGTAGCTAGCTGCAATATCACGCCGAAGGCCGCCGGAACCGGTGACCTCACGGCGACGTTTGACGGCGACTCTGCGTACGGCTCGTCGGCCGACGGGCAGGACTTGACGGTGACGGGTCCGCCGCCGCCCCCGCCGCCCCCGCCCCCGCCGCCCGGCAAGAAGTAGTCCGCGCGCACGGGCAGTGCCGTGACAAGCACCCCCGACCGCCGAGAGCAGATTCTCGCGGCCGCGGTGCGTGTGTTCGCCGAGCGCGGCTACGAAGCGACGCGCATCAGCGACATCGCAACTGAGGCCGGTGTCGCGTACGGGCTCGTCTACCACTACTTCGGCTCACGCGACGCAATTCGCGATGCGGTGTTCCGTGAGACGTGGGGGAGGATGCTCGCGGTGATCGCCGGGGTCGAAGAGACCGCCGGATCGGCGCCGGAACGGCTCGAGCTCGTCGTGAAGATCGTGTTGCGCGCGTGGCGCGACGACCCGGACGTCGTGCGGCTGATCGTGCGCGAGGTTGCGCGGAGCCCACGGCTCGAGGACGAGCTCGACCAGATTGGTGCGGCGCTCGCAACGTTGGAGCGCATCGTCACCGTGGGCCAGAAGGAGGGCACGATCCGCGCGTCGCTCGACCCCCGTCTCTGCGCACGGATGCTCTACGGGGCGCTCGAGGAAATCCTCACCGGCTGGGTGCTCGGCCGGCTTCCGGACGACGCCGAGGCCGTCCATCGCGCCGAGCAGGAAGTAGTGCGGACGGTCGTGCGCGGCTTTCTCGTTGCCAGCTAGACACGAACACCCGTTCGCACTATTGTCGGATGGGTGCAGCTTCGCCTTGATGCCGCAGATCGTCTCGTAGAGCTCGTCGAGGAGCGCCGAGGCCCGGTGGCCGTACAGGAGGCCGCCAGGAGCCTTCTGCGCCTGCAAACGCCGGTTTCCGTAGCTCTGGCCCGGTCGCTGCTGGAGGACGCCGTGGGCGCCGACGTGCGTCTACGCCTCAGCGGCGACGTCGTTGGACTGGCTGGACGGGCGGATGACGGACTGGCGCTCGAGGAGGCGACCTTCGTGGTCTTCGACCTGGAGACGACCGGGCTCCGGCCGGGGACGGCGCGTCCCTGCGAGGTGGGGGCGGTTCGCGTTGCGGGGCTCGAGCTCGGCCCGCGCTTTCAGACGCTCGCGAATCCCGGCGCGCGCCTACAGCCGGCCGTCGCCGCGCTGACGGGGCTCCGCGACTCTGATTTACGACGGGCTCCGCCCGTCGCCGCGGCCGTGCGACGGTTCCTCGCCTTCGCGGGCGACGCTGTGCTCGTCGCGCACAACGCGCGCTTCGACATGGCGTTCCTCGACGCGGAGACGATGCGCCTGACCGGCCGTCGCGTCGAGGCGACGACC
The DNA here is from genome assembly GCA_036496645.1 of Gaiellaceae bacterium. Classification (GTDB taxonomy): domain Bacteria; phylum Actinomycetota; class Thermoleophilia; order Gaiellales; family Gaiellaceae; genus PALSA-600. The sequence continues at coordinate 15,139 of DASXKU010000029.1, read as the reverse complement.
GTCGACACGGTTGGGCTCGCGCGCCGGCTGCTCGGGCGGCGCCCCGCGAACCTCGCGGCTCTCTCGCGTCACTTCATCACCCAGGCTCAGCCGTGCCATCGCGCATTGCCGGATGCCGAAGCGACGGCGGAGATCCTGTTGATCCTGATCGGCATGGCGCAGGAGCGTGGTGCGCGCACTGTCGGCGATCTCGTCGAGCTGGCAGCGACACGACCACGTCGCGTGCATGCGAAACGGGAGCTCGCCTTCGGCGCGCCGCAAACCCCCGGCGTCTATCTCTTCCACGACGTGCACGACCAGGTGCTCTACGTGGGCCGTGCGCGTGACCTGCGTGCGCGGCTGCGCTCGTACTTCCGGTCGGAGCGGCAGCGGCCAGCCGTCGAAGCGGCCCTCGGCGCACTCCACCGCATCGAGTGGCGCGAGACCGGTTCGGAACTTGTTGCGGGACTCGAAGAACTCAGCCTGATTCGTGAGCTGCGACCGCCGGCGAATGCGCGATCCGTGCGACCGGACCGCTACGTCTATCTCCGTCGTCGCGGCGAAACCGTCGTCTGTTCGGAGACGCCTGGAGCACTCGGGCCGATTCGCAGCCGCCGCCGCGCGCAACTCGCGGCTCGTGCGCTGCAAGGAGTGGAGTGGGAGCGCCCTGCCGATGCGCTTGCGCCGCTACAGGCGAAACTGAAGCGTCTCGCACATGATCAGCGCTTCGAAGACGCGGCACGACTCCGTGATCGCCTCACAGCGCTTGTTGAGGTCGTCGCCCAACTCGCAGAGCACGAACGTCTACGCCGAATCGAGGCAGTGCTCGTCGTCGGCAAGCGGGCCGTGTGGGTTGCGAAGGGGCAGGTCGTCTGCGTGCGCCCCTGGGGCGGCACGGAGGGGGTCGAGTGGCAGGCGGGTCTGGCAGCGGTCGCGCGCGCCGAATCGACATGCGCGCCTGAGGCTGCCGATGAGCTGTCGCTGGTCTCGGCGGCGCTGCGAAAACCGCCGCCGGAGCTGGAGGTCGTACCCTTGAACGGATGGAGGAGCTCAGGAACCGCGCGCTCGGCGACGGCTGGCGCAAGCTTGTCGTCGACGGGGTGACGGCCGAGCCGGTCGAGCTCAAGCGCGGCTCTGCTGTGAAACTTGTTGTTGGTGCACACACCGAAACGGTCGAGCGTTCGGCGTGGCCCGCGCGGCTCGACGGGCTGCTTGCCGATGCGCGGAGCGCGCACCTGCATGCTCCCGACGGTGACGTGCACGCGCGCCGCACCAAGAAGGGCAAGTGGCTGGTCGCACTCGGCAAACCTTCGTCGGCAGCGACCGCGTCGCTCGCGCACGACCGTGCAGTGCAGCATCCGCTGCCCGACGATCATCCGCTCTTCGCCGCGACGAAGATCTCGCATGACAAGCGCCGACAGGTGCAGCACTACATCGAGTTGCTTCGGCCGCTGCCGCTGTGGGATCGCTCGCGCATTCGCGTTGTCGACGCGGGGTGCGGCAAGGCGTACATGAGCCTCGCGCTCGTCGCATATGGACGTGAAGTGGGAACGCGCGTCGAGCTGACGGGGATCGACGCGAACGCGAACGTGATCGACACCGTGGCGACGATCGCCAACACGCTCGGCTACGACGAGGCGCGATTCGAGGCGACGACGATCGCAGCGTACGAGAGCGAAGGGATCGACTTGCTCGTCTCGCTGCACGCGTGCGACACGGCGACGGACGACGCGATTGCGGCGGGCATTCGTTTGGGAGCGGAAGCAGTCGTCGTCGCACCCTGCTGCCACCACGAGCTCGCCGAACAGATTGCGAAGAACGAGAAGGACGGGCTGCTTCGCCACGGTTTGCTGCTCGGGAGGCAGGCGGATCTCGTCACCGACGCACTGCGCGCGGCCGCGCTGGAGGCGGCCGGCTACCGCGTCGACGTCATGGAGTTCGTGGCGGCCGAGCACACAGCCAAGAACGTGATGCTGCGTGCGGTCAAGGCGCCGTCGGCGTCCCGGGCCATTCGGGCGCGGCGCGACTTCGTGGAGCTCCGCGACCGCTACGGCGTCGAGCCCGCGATCGAGCGGCTCCTCGGTACGATCTAGGCATGCACGAGATCGGGACCATGAGGGTCAAGAGCGGCCTCGCAGAGATGCTCAAGGGCGGCGTGATTATGGACGTCGTCGACGCGGAGCAGGCGAAGATCGCCGAGGAGGCAGGCGCCTGCGCCGTTATGGCGCTCGAGCGCGTGCCGGCCGACATCCGCCGCGACGGTGGCGTCGCGCGCATGTCCGACCCCGACATGATCAAGGGCATCCAGGAGGCCGTCACGATCCCGGTGATGGCGAAGTGCCGCATCGGCCACTTTGCCGAGGCGCAGGTGCTGCAGGCGCTCGAGGTCGACTACATCGACGAGTCCGAAGTGCTCACGCCTGCCGACCTCGAACATCACGTCGACAAGTGGGACTTCACCGTGCCGTTCGTCTGCGGCTGTACCAATCTTGGCGAAGCGTTGCGCCGCATCGGCGAGGGCGCCGCAATGATTCGCACGAAGGGCGAGGCGGGCACCGGTGACATCGTCAACGCGGTCACGCACATGCGCGCGGTATTCGGTGGCATCCGTCGCTTGCAGTCGCTGCGCGCCGAAGAGCTGTACGCAGAGGCGAAGAACTTGCAGGCGCCGTACGAGCTGGTGCGCTGGGTTGCCGAGCATGGCCGGCTGCCGGTCGTGACGTTCACCGCAGGCGGCATCGCAACTCCCGCCGACGCATCGCTGTGCATGCAGCTCGGCGCCGACGGTGTGTTCGTCGGCTCGGGCATCTTCAAGTCGGGCGACCCCGACAAGCGCGCACGCGCGATCGTCGAGGCGACGACGCACTATCTCGACGCTGCCGTTGTCGCACGTGTCTCCGCCGGCCTCGGCGAAGCCATGGTCGGCATCTCTACGCAGTCGCTCGACCCGGCTGAGCTGCTTGAACGCCGCGGCTGGTAACTAGCCCGACCGCGATGCGACGACCAGCACGACCTCGGCGCCGCGGCGCGACTGTCTGCCTGCGGGTGGCGCTTGCTCGACGACCGTTCCCGCTTTGACGCGTCGCTTTGCGCGGTAGGGGACTGCGCGGGCGTGTAGGCCGGCGGCGTTGACAGCGGCACTGGCGTCGAGATAGGCCTTGCCGACGACGTTGGGAACGATGGTGGACTGCGTCGTCCTCACGACCGTCGTGGTCGGCTTCCCCGTCAGCACGATCGCATGCACGACCGGGTCGCCGGAGCTTCGCGTGACCAGCCAGACCGCGGCACCGCCGAGGACGGCAAGCACGACGACGGCAAGAGTGGGACGCACGCCTTTGTACATGCCCCCTGTCAGGCAGTCTCGAACGTGCCGAGTCGCAGCTCCTGCACATAGTGGCCGGTCATCTCGTCGCTGCGGCGCATGTATTCCTCGCCGTTGGTCGCGATGAAAGCGTTGTACGCCTCGACGGTTTCCCAGCGATCGACGACGAGGTAGCGGCCCGGCTGGTCGAGGTCGCGCAACAGATCGCTGCCGAGATAGCCGGTTGCGCCGGCGAAGAACTGCGCCCAGTCGCCGCCAGGCCCGTACGCGTTCTCGAATTCCTCGGTGTCGCGCGTCTCGTAGAGGAAGACGAGCGAGATCAGCGCAAGCCACCTCGCTCGTGGTGGGCCTTGAAGAAGTTCTCGCTGCCGGCCGTCGCCATCGCGGCGGACGCAGAGATTTCGAGACACAACGCGGCTGCCGCGACGATCTGCGCAAAGCGGTGCACCGTGCCCGCGCCCGCGCAGCCGATCGACGTCAGCCAGTCGCGCGCGCCGGGCAGCGTCGTGCCGCCGCCAACGGTGCCGACCTCGAGCCCGCCGAAGCGGATCGACGCCTGCAAGCCACCGTCGACGCGGCGACCAGTGCCGTGCGCCATCGAGCTCGTGCCCACCATGCCGAGGTCCTGTCCCGTCGCGGCGAACACCGCGGCGATCGCCGACGCGGGTGTGAACGCAACCGACTGCATGCCGCTCGCGACCGCTCCGTGCGTGCCTGCCCACGAGAGCGCTTCGAGGTCTTCGGCGGTCGTGCGCAGGACGCGGCGGATCTGTTCGTCGGAGAGAAACGCTTCCGCGAGCACGGTCTTCCCGTGTCCCGACTGGAAGTACTCGGCCGACGGCTTCTTGTCGCCGCCCATGTTCGCTTCCAGGATCGAACGCTCGGGCTTGACCGGCGCGTGTTGCATCACGTAGCCCATGTTCAACGCGTACGAGTTGCGCGTCATCATGTTCGCGCCTACGGCATCGCCAGTCGTCCAGCGCCAGAGCACATGACACATCGGGCCGACGACGTGCGTTTTGACGCCGCGCAATTTCGCGAAACGCGAGAGCGAGGGGTCGTCGGACGACTCGAGCCATTCACGCATGCGGGGCAGCTCTTCCTCGACCCAGCGCGCGAGGCGGATCGCTTCCGCCGCGTTCGCGCACACGAAGCACGAGGCGCGCGTCATGCGATCGGCAAGGACGTACGTGCGCACGGTGCCGGCGGCGAGCGCGCCGCGCGTCATCGACGCGGTCAGGCCGCCTTCGGTGTGCGCAAGCGGGACGTGCACCGTTTCGGTCGAGCGGCCGGTCTCGTTCAGGTCGTCGTCGTAGCTCCCGAGCTCGATCTGGATCGGCACGGCAGAGACCGGAATCACGGCGACGCCGACCAGCGACTCGGCCGCCGAGGTGAACGGCTCGAGGTCGATGGAGGTCACCAAGCCGTCGCCTACGCCCATCGCCTCTCGGCGGGCGCGCACGGACTCCGCGTCGTTCTTCCGGGGCCACCGCATAATGGGAGCCTATGGCAGCCACGCTGATGAAGGGAAAGCCGCTCGCCGAACGCATCCGCGCCGAGGTCGCCGTCGAAGCCGCCGCGCTCGGAGGGATCGGCATCACCACCGTGCTCGTCGGTGAAGACCCGGCGTCGCAGATCTACATCGGCCTCAAACACAAGGCGGCGACCGAGGCCGGCATGCGCGCCGACGACCTGCGGCTGCCGGCGGAGATCTCCGAGGACGAGCTGGTTGCGCGGGTGGCGGAGCTGTCGGCGGACGACTCGGTCGACGCGCTGCTCGTGCAGCTCCCCCTGCCGGACCACATTGACGAGACGCGCGTGATTCGCGCGATCGCACCGCTGAAGGATGTGGACGGCCTGCATCCGTTCAACGCCGGCCAGCTCTTCCTCGGCCGGCCGACGCTCGTCGGCGCGACGCCGGTGGGCGTGATGGCGCTGCTGCGTGAGCATCACGTCGAGCTCGACGGCGCGCGCGCGGTGGTGATCGGTCGCAGCGACATCGTCGGCAAGCCGATGGCGCACCTGCTGTTGCAGGCGAACGCGACGGTCACGCTCTGCCACTCGCACACCGAGGACCTCGAGCAGCACACGCTCGAAGCGGACGTGCTGGTCGTGGCCGTGGGCGTTCCCGCACTCGTGTCCCCGGACATGGTGAAGCTCGGCAGCGTCGTCGTCGATGTCGGTATGAACCGCACCGACGCGGGGCTCGTCGGCGACGTCGACGCCGGCGCGAAGGAGGTCGCGCGCGCCATAACTCCTGTCCCGGGTGGCGTGGGGCCAATGACCATCGCCTGCCTGCTTCAGAACGCTGTTCGCTGCGCCCGTTATCGCCAGGGCGCACTTGCATATCCGGCTTGATTCGGTGCTAGGGTAGGCGCGCTCCGTCACGAGGTTAGTGACGGTCGCGACTCGTAGTCATCACGGTAAGGAGTTGTTTTGGCTGAAGGTACGGTCAAGTGGTTCTCGAACGAGAAGGGCTATGGCTTCATCGAGCGTGGCAACGGCGAGGCGGACGTTTTCGTCCACTTTTCGGCCATCAACGGTGACGGCTACAAGTCGTTGACCGAAGGTCAGCGCGTCTCGTTCGACGTCGTGCAGGGCGATAAGGGCCTGCAGGCCGCGAACGTCACAGCGCTCTAGCGTCTTTCGGAACCAATGTGTGTACTGAGGGCTCCGGAAGGGGCCCTCAGTCGTTCAGAAGACACAGCCGTATTTGGAGGGACATGGCGAAGATCACAAGAGATGAGGTGCTGCACGTGGCGCGGCTCGCGCGCCTTGAGTTGAGCGACGCCGAGGTCGCGAAGTTTCAGGAGCAGCTGAGCGACATTCTCGAGGCGATTTCGAAGGTCTCCGAGCTCGACTTGTCGGACGTCCCGCCGACCGCGCACCCGCTCGAGGTCGAGAACGCCTGGGCGGAGGACATTCCGCGCCCGTGCTTGTCGGAGGACGAGGTCTTCGCGAACGCGCCCGACCGCTCGGACGATTACTTCAGGACGCCGCCGGCGTGATCGACACGCTGCGTTTGACCGCGGAAGGCGCGAAGGAGCTCCTCGAGAAGAAAGAGATCTCGGGTGCTGAGCTCTTCGCTGCGTACGCGGGACGTGACGACGAGTACAACGGGTTTCTGCATCGCTGCGACGACCCGGGCGGCGACGGCATCCCGATCGCGATCAAGGACGTGATCGGGACGAAAGGCATCCCGACGACCGCGGGCTCGAAGATCCTCGAGAACTACGTGCCGGTGTACGACGCGACGGTGATTGCGAACTGCAAGGAGCACGGCTTGCGGATCCTCGGCAAGACGAACACCGACGAGTTCGCCATGGGCTCGTCGACGGAGAACTCCGCGTACGGCCCGACGCGCAACCCGTGGGATCCGACACGCGTGCCGGGCGGCTCGGGCGGTGGCTCTGCGGCGGCTGTGTCCGGTGGGCTGGCTCCGTGGGCGCTCGGCTCCGACACCGGCGGCTCGATCAAGCAGCCTGCGGCGCTGTGCGGTCACGTCGGTCTGCGGCCGACTTACGGAACGGTGTCGCGCTACGGCGTCGTTTCGTTCGCGTCGTCGCTCGACCAGGTCGGGCCGGTTGCGAAAAACGTGCGCGACTGCGCGTACCTCTACTCGATCATCTCCGGCCGCGACGACAACGACTCGACGACGGTCGACGTTCCGGCAGTCGAGTTGCCAACCGCGGACGATCTCAAGGGCTTGCGCATCGGCGTGCCGAAGGAGATGAACGGCGTCGCGGGCATCGAAGCTGGAGTTACTGCGGCCGTCGCGAGAGCACTGGCGCTTGCGGAGTCGTTGGGCGCAGTTGTCGAGGAGTGCTCGCTGCCGCGCTCAGTCGATTACGGCGTCGCGTGTTACTACCTCATAGCGCCGGCGGAGGCATCGGCGAACCTCGCGCGTTACGACGGCGTGCGGTACGGGCTGCGCGTCGACGGCGACGACTTCCGCGAGATGGTGATGCGCACGCGCGATGCTGGATTCGGAGATGAGCCGAAGCGCCGCATCATGATCGGCACGTACGCGCTGTCGTCTGGCTACTACGACGCGTACTACGGCATGGCACAGAAGGTGCGCACGGTCATCCGGCGCGAGCATGAAGAGTTGTTCACGCGCTTCGACGTGATCGTCTCGCCGACAAGCCCGACGGTGGCGTTCCCGATCGGCGCGAAGATCGACGACCCGGTCGCGATGTACATGAACGATGTCCTGACCATTCCGTCATGCATGGCGGGGCTGCCCGGGCTGAACATTCCGTGCGGCCTGTCCGAGGGGTTGCCGGTCGGGCTGCAGCTGATCGGCGCGCAGTTCGCCGAGAACACACTCTTCCGTGCCGCTCGCGCGTTGGAGCAGGCGATTGCGTTCGACGTGGTGCCGGAGCGGCTCAGATGAGCTGGGAGCCGGTGATCGGGCTGGAGATTCATGTTCAGCTGAAGACGGAGACGAAGATGTTCTGCCGCTGCCGCAATGGCTTCGGCGGCGAGCCGAACTCGCAGACGTGCCCGGTGTGCCTCGCGTTTCCGGGCGCGCTGCCTGTGCCGAACCGGCGCGCGATCGAGGAGACGATCAAGCTCGGCGTCGCGCTCGACTGCGAGATCGCGGAGCGCGCGGTGTTCCACCGCAAGAACTACTTCTATCCCGACAACCCGAAGGCGTACCAGATCAGTCAGTACGACGAGCCTCTGTGCGCGAATGGGAAGCTCGTCATGCCGACTGAGGACGGCGAGCTCACGATCCGTATTCACCGCGCGCACCTGGAAGAGGACGCGGCGAAGAACGTGCACGTTGCGGCGTCGGGTCGCATCCACGGCGCGACCGCGACGCTTGTCGATTTCAACCGTTGCGGAACGCCACTCGTCGAAATCGTCACCGAGCCGGATCTTCACGACGCCGAGACTGCGAAGCGTTTCCTGCAGCTGCTGCGGCAGACGGTCGTCGAGCTTGGCTTGTCCGACGCGGAGCTCGACAAAGGGTCGATGCGCTTTGACGTCAACGTCTCCGTGCGTCCGTCGGGCTCCGACGAGTTGCGCACGCGCACGGAGCTCAAGAACATGAACTCGTTCAACTTCGCGGCGAAGGGGATCGAGCGCGAGATCGCACGGCAGATCTCGACCTACGAGTCGGGTGGGGAGGTGCAGCAGGAGACGCTGCATTTCGATCCGACGCAAGAGGACTCGCCGCCGCTGCGTAGCAAGGAAGAGGCACAGGATTACCGCTACTTTCCCGAGCCGGATCTCGTGCCGGTGCATCCGCCGCGCGACTTGGTCGATCGGATGCGCGCGGAGATCGGCGAGCTGCCCGGTGCGCGGATCAAGCGGATCGCAGACACGTTGTCGTTTTACGACGCCGACGTGCTGGTCACCGGCGGGCTCGACCGGTTGTGGGTGGCTGTCGTCGAGGCCGGTGCGGATCCGAAAGATGCGGCGAATGTGCTCGCCAATCAGTTTGTTGCGACAGGGATCTCGCCGGACGCGGTCGACCCGGTGCAGTTGGCGAGGCTCGTGTCCGCGCGTGCGGCCATGCAGCGTGCCGTGTTCGACTCTGCTCTTCTCAAGCTTGGAGATGCCGATTTTGACGCAACGCCGTATGTCGAGCAGAAGGTGGTCTCGGATGCATCCGAGCTCGACCCGGTGATCGACGCGGTGATCGCAGCCAACGCGGGTCAGGTCGAGCAGTACCGTGGCGGCAAGCAAGGGCTGCTCGGCTTCTTCGTCGGACAGGTGATGAAGGAATCGGGCGGCAAGGCCGACCCGCGCGTGGTCAACGAGCGAGTGCGCGAGAAACTAGGGCCTTAGTTCGACGAAGTCGCGGATCCGCGGGTGGTGGAGACACGCCCTCTTGGTCTGACGTAAGTCAGACTGTCGTCTGACACACGAAAGCGTCACAGAGCATCCCCAGCCTCTGTTTGTGGCTTGGCTAGCCGCGTCTGACGGTCGCGCCCGCGTAGAGCAGCACCGCTGCCGCCGCGAAACAGACCGCCGCAGCTGAGACCGCGGTCTGCGTGAGGGCGGACGCGGCAGCGGCGGCACCGACCGCTGCCACGATCAAGACGTTGGCCACGAAGCGAGCGCGCAGCGTCGCCCCCGCGACGAGCACGACCGCGAGTGTCCCCAGCGAGCTGCCGACGATGGCGATGATCCGCGGGAACGCATCGACGTGCGACTGCGCGTGCGGCACCGCCGACCCGGCAAAAACTCCGTGCACGGGCATCGCCACGACGACGCCAACCGCGAGCCCGACCCACACCAACCCGACGCCTGAGGCCCAGCGCTTCCCCCACAGCTGCAGCGAGCCGACGCCGAGCAGCGGCGCTGAGAGCAACGCGCCGGCGAGGTAGTAGACGCGGAACGCGCGCGCGTCCCAGCCGTGCGCCGCACCCCAGGCCATCGCCGCTGCAGCCGCCGCGAACGAGAGCAACCCGCCGGCCCACGCCCAGCGCCGCCCACGCGCGAGCAACCCCGCGAGCCGCAGCGCCACGAGCGCCGCACCGAAGGAGAGGAGCGCATTCATGACGACCATCTAATCTGAGTGACGTGGAGAAGCGCTACCTGTTCGCGCCTGGGCCGACTCCGGTGCCCCCCGAGGTGCTCGCTGCCACGGCCGAGCCGATCGTCCACCACCGCGGCCCCGACTTTCGCGTCATCTACGAGCGCACACTGCAGCGACTCCAGGAGGTCTTCCGTACGGAAGGCGACGTGCTGCTCTTCACTGCGTCCGGGACGGGTGGGATGGAATCCGCGCCGGCGAACCTCTGCTCGCCCGGCGACCGCGTGGCGGTCGTCATCCACGGTGCGTTCGGCGAGCGCTGGCTGAAGATCTGCGGCACGCATGAGCTCGATGTCGTGCCGATTCGCTACGAGTGGGGCGAGGCTCCCGACCCCGCCGAGGTCGGCGCGGCTGTGAAGGAGGCCGGCGCCGGAGTCGTCTTCTGCCAGCAATCCGACACATCGACCGGCGTCATCGCCGACGTGCGCGGGATCAAGGAGGCGGTTGGCGACGCGACGCTCGTCGTCGACGCAATCAGCTCGCTCGGCGCAGTGCCGCTGGAGACCGACGCGTGGAACATCGACGTCGTCATCTCCGGTTCGCAGAAAGCGCTGATGTCCCCACCCGGCCTCGCGATGGTGAGCGTGCCGGAACGTCTCTGGCCGCGCGTGCGCAAGTCGCGCAGCTTCTATTTCGACTGGCAGGGCACGAAGACCGCGCAGGAAGTTTTCGATGCGTCGTTCACGCCTGCCGTCTCGCTGATCAAGGGTCTCGACGTTGCCCTCGGGCTGCTGCTCGAGAATGGTCTCGAGGCTGCCTTCGAGCGCCACGTCAGGTTGGGCCGCGCGACGCGCGCCGGCATCAAGGCGATGGGGCTCGAGCTCTTCTCGCCGGACGACGACAGCGCGGCAGTCGTCACGGCGGTACGGGTGCCTGACGGAGTCGACGGGAACCAACTGTTGCTCGACCTGCGCGACCGTCACGGCGTCACACTGGCCCCGGGCCAGGGCGACCTGAAGGGAAGGATCTTCCGCATCGGGCACATCGGCTGGTTCGACATCTTTGACATCGCCGCCGCGCTCGCCGCCGTCGAGCTGTCGCTCACCGAGCTCGGCGCCGACATCGAACGTGGCGTCGCCGTCGCGCGCGCGTTCGAAGCGTACGAACAACGCGTCCCGGCATGAAAGTTCTTGTCCGTGAGTCGATTGCGGACGCGGGCGTCGAATTGCTGCGCGCGAAGTTCGACGTCACCGTCGACACCGACTCGCCGCTCGAGGAGATTCTTGGCGACTACGACGCGCTGATCGTCCGCTCCGCGACGAAGGTCACTGCCGACGTTCTTGAGCACGGCGCGAAGCTGAAGGTGATCGGCCGCGCAGGAGTGGGTGTCGACAACGTGGACGTTGATGCCGCAACACGCCGCGGCATCGTCGTCGCAAACGCGCCCGAGTCGAACGTCGTCTCGGCGGCTGAGCACACCATCGGCCTGCTCGCGGCGCTCGCGCGGAACATTCCGCAAGCGCACGCCGCACTGCGTGAAGGACGCTGGGAGCGCTCGAAGTGGGGCGGGGTCGAGCTGGCCGACAAGACACTCGGCGTGCTCGGCTTTGGTCGCATCGGCCGCCAGGTTGCGCGCCGCGCGCTTGGGCTGCAGATGAAAGTCGTCGCCTACGACCCGTATGTCGCAGGCGAACGCTTCCGCGAGCTCGGCGCCGAACAGGCGAGCTTCGATGACGTGCTTGCGCGCTCCGACTTCGTCACCATCCATTTGCCGCTGAATGAGGAGACGCGCGGCGGCATCAACCGCGAAGCGATTGCCCGCATGCGCGACGGCGCGCGGCTCATCAACGCCGCCCGCGGCGAGCTTGTCGACGAAGCGGCGCTGATCGAGGCACTCGAGTCGGGGAAGCTCGCCGGCGCCGCGATCGACGTCTTCGCGCAGGAGCCGTACGACGGGCCGTTGCTGCACGCTCCGAACGTCGTGCTCACGCCGCATCTCGCCGCGTCGACCGACGAGGCTCAGGACCGTGCCGGTGTGATCGTTGCCGAGCAGGTCGCCGCGGCGCTCGAAGGTGGGCTCGTCACGAATGCGGTGAACATCCCGACGGTCGGCGCCGACGATCTCGAGGTGCTCGGGCCGTTCCTCCCACTTGCCGCGAAGCTGGGACGACTCGCGTTGCAGCTTGCCGACGGCGAGGTCGAGCGCATCGGTGTGGAGGTGTACGGCCAGCTCGCCGAGTACGACACACGGCTTCTTACCGTGGCCGTTCTCAACGGCGCGTTCCAGGGGCAGTCCGACCAGCCTGTGAACTACGTCAACGCACCGCTGATCGCAGCCGACCGCGGGATCGACGTCGTCGAGGAGAAGCGGCGAAGCTCACGCGACTTCACCAACTTGCTCGCTGTGACCGCCGGCACTGCGCGTGTGGCGGGGACGACGATCGGCAACGACAACCGGCAGTGGCTCGTTTCTGCTCTCGGCTTCGAACTAGAAGTCGAGCTTGCGCCGCGCATGATCTTGCTGCGCTACGAAGACGTTCCGGGTGTGATCGGACGCGTCGGGTCGCTCTGCGGCGATGCCGGCGTGAACATCGCGAACATGGCCGTGTCGCGAAATCGCAAGGGCGGCACAGCGCTGATGGCGTTGACGATCGACACCGCCGCACCACCCGAACTCTTGTCGCGCCTCAGCGAGGGCGTCGACGACGCCTACGTCATTCAGACGGCTGCACTTGCGGCGGCCGTCGCGGATTGAGTCGTTTCACCGCTGCGGCAAGCGACTTGCCGATCTTCAGCACCACCGTGTACTCCGGCAGTTTCCGCAGAACCCGCTCGACCTCGTCGATCTCGTGCCCGTCGGCGACGATGAATCGCGCACCGTCGGCACGAACCTCCTCATAGGCATTCAGCGGAACGACCACCCGTTCGGCGCAGTCAGGATCGCCGCATTCGCAGACGAATTCCGCGGCTTTCTCGTTGTAGCGCTCAGCGGTGCGCGCGATTGCCTCGTTCACTTCGCGGAAGACCGCCTCGACTCGTGCCAGCTCTAGTTCGCTCATTGGATCGGTACAACGGAGATCGGCACAATCGGGGTGCGATGACTGTCTGGCCTGAGGAAGTGGAGCGCGTTTCCGCGGTTTTGCGTGCCGCGGGCGTCGATGCGCGGATCGAGGAATTTGAGGCCGGCACGCCGACCGCGCGTGACGCAGCCAAAGCTGTCGGCTGCGAGCTCGCGCAGATCGTCAAGTCGCTGGTGCTGGTGTGCGACGGAGCGTTCGTGCTCGCGCTGATTCCCGGCGACCGGAGGGCCGACGAGGGCCTTGTCGGGAAAGCCGTCGGTGCGCAGCTCGTCCGCGTTGCGCGACCGGAAGAAGTCGTGCATGCGACAGGCTTCGAACCGGGGGCGGTGGCGCCGTTCCCGCAGCGCGCGATCTCGCAGACCCTGATGGATCCGACGCTGCTCCGGCACGAGATCGTTTGGGTCGGCGGCGGGACGCACCGACATATGGCCTCGCTCGCACCGGTCGAATTGCAGCGACTTACCCGCGCACGAACGGTTGAGGTCACCCCGTCCGGGTAGAATTCCGGGCTCAGGTCCCGCGGATTCGAAGGAGCCGGTGGTGCAGGAGACCGAGAAGATTTGGATGAACGGCGAGCTGGTCGATTGGGCCGACGCGAAGATTCACGTCGGAACGCACGGCCTTCATTACGGGTCGGGTGTGTTCGAAGGCATTCGTTGTTACGACACGCCCACGGGCCCGTCTGTGTTTCGCCTGACCGACCATCTGGTGCGGCTGAACAACTCGGCGCGCCTGCTGTACATGGACCTGCCGTTCTCCACTGAGGACCTGCGGGCTGCTTGCAACGAGTTGATCACGGTGAACGGCCTTCCCGAGTGTTACCTGCGCCCGATCGCGTTCTACGGTTACGGCGAGCTCGGTGTCGCCGCGCGCGGCAATCCCGTGGACGTCGTGATCATGAGCTGGCCATGGGCGCCGTATCTCGGTGAGGCTGCGCTGAAGTCGGGCATTCGCGCAAAGATCTCGAGCTGGCAGCGCGTGTCGCCGAACGTCGTCCCGCACGTGTCGAAGGCGACCGGCGTGTATCTCAACTCGATGCTCGCAGTGACCGAGGCGAACAACGCCGGCTACGACGAGGCGATTCTGCTCACGCCGGAAGGAACCGTCGCGGACGGCTCGGGCGAGAACATCTTCGTCGTGCGCGAAGGTGTCATCTATACGCCTGATCTCGCGACCGGAATCTTGCCGGGCATCACGCGCGACACGATCAAGCAGATCGCGTCGGATCTCGGGTACACCGTCGCCGAGAAGGCGCTCATCCGCTCCGACCTTTATCTCGCGGACGAAGTGTTCATGTGCGGCACCGCGGCCGAGGTGACGCCGTTGCGCTCGATCGACGACCACGAGATCGGCGTCGGACCAGTGACGCTCGAACTGCAGAAGGCCTACCTCGACACGGTTCACGGCGCGAGCGAGCGCTGGGCGCAGTGGCGCGAGGTCGTCCCGCAGCTCGCCAAGGCGACTTGAGCACCGCAACCAAGCACATCAACCTCAGCGCGCCGTGGATCGACGAGCGTGATGAGGAGCTCGTGCTGGAAGTGCTGCGGTCGGGCTGGCTGGCGCTCGGCCCGACCGGCCCGCGCTTCGAGGCGCTGCTCGCAGAGGCGGCCGGCGCGCGGCACTGCGCTGCGGTGTCGTCGGGTACCGCCGGCTTGCATCTCTGCATGCGGCTCGTCGGCGTGGGGGCGGGCGACGAGGTGATCACGTCGCCGTACTCGTTCGTCGCGTCGGCGAACTGCGCGATCTACGAGGGTGCGACGCCGGTGTTCGCCGACATCGATCCGCACACGTTCAACCTCGATCCGGCTGCGGTCGAAGCGGCGATCACACCGCGCACCAAGGCGATCGTCGCGGTCGACATCTTCGGCTACCCGTGCGAGCTCGACCCGCTGCTCGCGCTGTGCGAGAAGCACGGCATCGCGCTGGTCGAGGACGCATGCGAGGCGCTCGGCGCGACCTACAAGGGCGCGAAGATCGGTTCGCACGGCCATCCTGCAACGTTCGCCTTCTATCCGAACAAGCAGATGACAACCGGTGAGGGTGGCGCGGTGACGACCGGCTCGCAAGAGGAATTCGAGCTGCTGACGTCGCTCCGCAACCAGGGACGTCTCGAGACTTCGAGTTGGTTGCAGCACGGACGGCTCGGCTACAACTACCGCCTCGACGATCTCTCGGCCGCGCTCGGCATCGGGCAGCTGGAGAAGGTCGACAGGATTCTCGCGGCTCGTTCCGAGGTCGCGGCGCGCTACGGCGAGTTGCTGCGCGACG
>DASXKU010000028.1:0-28610 GCA_036496645.1 Gaiellaceae bacterium | reverse complement strand
GGACGATCTCCGATCAACCCGCCGGTGTCGGTTCGACCTCGACCTGGGATTCGTCACTGATTGCATCTGAGATCGGGTCGATCCAGTCCTCCGGCGGCTCGATGCGCGCTTCGATGCCGGCGTGCTCGGCGAGCAGGTAGAGCAGGTGCGTGCCGCTCAGCAACTCCAATGGCTTTCCCTCCGCGAACTCGAACGACGATTTGCCGTAGCCGCTCGTCGTCACGAGGATGCCCTTGGAGGCGCCTTCGTTTTGCATCGTTCCGAACAGGTCGCGCACGGCGCTGACGCCGACTGTGTGCTTGTAGCGCTTTGCCTGGATCACGACTTTGCCGCCGAAGATCGGTCGCGGGTCGTAGGCGACGCAGTCAACGCCGCCATCGCGTGATGCCTGAGTCTGCCGGGTCTCCAATCCCATCTTTTCGAACAGGTTCGTGATCAGCGATTCGAAATCGCGCGGCGAGAGTTCCATCAAGTTCGGCCGCTCGTCCAGTGTGCCGAGGACGTCGCTCTCCTGAATAAAGCGCGGGTCGACCATGTCGAACTCCAGAATTGGACGCACCGGCACGAGCTCCGACGGACTCTTCGAAACGGCGGCGTTCAGACCGCGCAAACAAGCGAGCGGCTCGACGTTTTGCAAGTCGAGCTGCAGGAATGTCTCGCGCGACGCACGCACGGTGACGAGATGCGGCTTGGCCGGCTTGCCGGTCGCGGGATCAATCGTGTCGACGTAGCCGTTGAAGACGATCGTCTCTAGCTTCGGGCCACGGTCTGCCTCAAACAACTCATGCAGCGTGCGGATCGTCGTCTGCGCAACAACCGAGCCGTACAGGGCTTTGATCTGCGTAGCGGGGCGCGCGGTATCGTCGACGGCGTCGCGCGCCTTAACGTAGCGGTACTGCTTGACGGTCGGCACGACGGCAAGCGGCGGCAGCTCGAACTCAACGACAAGCTGCTTCGACTCCGGCACGAACGCCATCCGATAGTGGCGGGTGAAGTCGTCCGGGTAGCTGCTTGCGTCGAGCACGAGTGAGAAATACTCGACGATTGCGTCTGGGTCGTTCGCGTCGAAGCGGGCGTGGAAGCCTTCGATCTCCTGGTTCTGCGCTACGGCACGCTGCTTGATCTTCTCGATGTCGGCCTCGTACTCGCTGTGCGCCTGCGCGAGCGCTGTCTCCCGCTGGGCCTCGCGTTCCGTCCAGGCGGCGACCGCCTCCTTCGCCCGTTGTTCGGCTTCGACGACGGCGGCCTGATGCTTCTCCTTTGCACCGGGCAGGAACTTGGCGACACCCGACGGCGCATCCGGTGGGAAGAAGCCCGGCTTGTTCTCCGCGACGCCCAGCGCGCCGGGCTGGAACGGTGGAATCTCTGGCTCCACTTTCAGCTGCTCGAAGTCAAGGTAATCGTCGACGTCCAGCGTCTGAGCGAGCACCGTCTCCAACGCACCGATCTGCGCTTCCAGTTCGGCATTCATCGCGTCAACTTCAGCCGCCCGGGCCTCAAGATAGAGGCGCTTGCGCTCCTTCTCCTCCAGCTTCTGCGAGCGCTCGTATGCCTTCTGCGCGCGCTCAGCCTCCCTGATCGCAGACATTTGGGTCCGCTGCTGCGCCCGCGCCTGTCTCTCAGCCTCTCGCTGATACTGCGCCATACGGTAAGCAAACGAGGAACGCCGGGCCACCACCGAGCAATCTAGAACGGCCCGAGCGGTGACACAAGGCAGCCCCCGGTGGGAAACGCTCAACTCCAGGCTTAGGACCACGCCCCTCGCCGCCGATGGTGGGCGTGATGCACTCGCTTGAGGACAAGGAGTGGTGGTGCGCCGCCGGCGAAGACAAGGAGCGCGCCTTCGTCGAGCAGGTGCTGCCGCTGCTCGGCTTCTCCGGGGAGATCAACCCGGCGAAGCAGGAGGATCGCTTCGCACCTGACCTGGTGGTGAACGGCCATCTCGCCGACCTGAAGAGCCAGCGCACGCCGTTCTTCAAGGCACAGGAGCTGTTCGGGGTCGACCCGCAGTTCGCGGTGTCGTTCAACGACAAGGACTACCGCCGATACGCGGAGCACTACCCGGAGCTCGACATCTACTACTGGGTCGTCTGGCAAACGACTACCCGACGGATCGGCAGCAAAGAGCGCAGCGTCAAGCCGATGGCGGGCGTCTGGCGCGCAACGTTTGCAGCGATGCGCTACCGCATCGAGCACGAATCAGTGCGCTCACACACGTTTCTGCATCGCCTGCTCGACGGACCGGGGAACGGCAAGAGCTCCTACATGTTCGACGTTCGCAAGTTCGAGTTCCTCGGTGGCTCGTCCGTAGCGCGTGACGCGGTGCTCTGGGCGAACGACGACGAGCTCGGCGCGACGGACAAGACGCCCGCCACCGTCTGAACCACGCCGGATCGCTGCAGTCGCCTACCCGATCGCGTTGCAGCGCGCGTCGCCTCTCGCGGCGTACTGCTTGCCCTGCGCGAGAAGACCAGCCGCGACAGAACGTCCAGACGCTTCCACCTGTCGCGCTTTCCGGATTGCTGCACGCCCGCCCGCGGCGGCCTGGCTCACCTGGCCGGCCGAGGGCGCGTCGGGTGCTGCGTAGGCAGGGTCGCCTTGCGCGTCCGACAGGTACGCCTGGTAGTCGGTGTGAACTGTCGACACGTCCTGCTGCAGCGAGCTGATGTCCGCCTCGAAGCCGTTGATCGACGCTTCGAGCGAGCTGTCGTCTGCCTCCATCGAGCTCTCGTCGGCATCGACGCTCGCCGAGTCGGTGCAGACGTTGTCGGAAGAATCCGACATCACCTGCTGCAGCTCGGTGTACGTGACCTTCAGGTCGCCGCGCAACGCACTGAGCTCGGACGCGAGCGACTCGCCGGAGACGGTCGCCGCGGCACTCGTGACGCTCTCGATGTCGCTGGCGACGGACTGCGCGTCGGACTCGATCTGCTGGTCCGTGTCCGCCGTCTGCTGCGCGGCGGCGGTCGCGGCTTCTTTCTGCGCCTGCTGTTGCTGCGCCTGCGTAACCAGCGCCCGCGAAGCTGCAACGCCCGCGTTGTACTCGGCAACCGTTCCCTTCACCAGGCTGAGCTCGCCGACGCTTCCATCGTCGGCGGTGTAGCTGAGCTGCAGGTTCTTGCCGTGCAGCGTGCCCGTCCAGTTCGTCGTAGAGTCCAGTCCTTCGTTCAGGCTGAGCGTCACCGCCGAGCCGTGCACGACACCGCTGAAGGGCAGGGTGCTCTTCTGCAGCTGCAGCGCTCCTTGCGGAGCGTTGACGAGGCTGACGCTGCCCGTGACATGACTGCCGTCACGCGTCCACTGGATCAGCGCAGCACCGCGCGCGTCACGGGCAACAAACGTCGCCGGACCGTTCGAGTTGCCGCCGCAGCCTGCTGCTGCGAGGACGATGACCGACGCAAGCACGAGGGCGGGCCGCATGACACGGAAGGTACGCCGGGAAGACGAGCATGTCTACCGACCCGGGCAGCGCACCGCCCGAACCTAGGCGTAGCCTGAAGCCGTGAACACGACCACAACCGTCGCGCTGATCTCGGGTTTAGTCGGTGTCGCCGGTGCCTTAATCGGGGCAGGTCTGACGCTCGTCGTCGGCCTCCGCGCGGAGCGACGTCAGCGAAAGCACGACCACGACGACGCGCTGCTCGCCTTCTGGACTGCGGCGGCATCCTTCGGCGCGCTCTGGAGTGCACTGGCTGAACTGCTCCCGGCCGAATCGAACTGGCTGAAGAAGATGCAGAAGGGGTTGCAGCTCAATCCATACGCGCAGCAGCTCGTAGAGCGGCAATTCTCAGTTTCGGACGCGGTCTTCCATGCGATGGGGCGCGTACGTGCCGTGGGTACCGCCAGCGAACTGCGCGTCGTCAGCGCCGTCGAGACGGCAATCGGCGACTGGAAGGTCGGCCACTCAATGCCGATGGACTTCGCGGCTGCACTTCGAGACCTTCGGATACTGATTGAAAGTCTCGGGCCGTCGCATGGTGACGTTGACGCAGCTGCGCTCAACTAGGTTGCAGCCCGCGCAGGCATGAAGTGCCTCCGGCGTACAGTTCCGACATGCCGCCCAGCACAGAGGAAACCCGCAAGTACGCCAAGCTCCATCTCACCTACGAGATATGGATGGTCGCGGGCCTCGTTGACCGCTTCAAGCGCTTCGACTCCCTCTTGTCGTCCCTTGACGAGACGAACACCGACCCAGCTGTCTCCGAGGTTTTCGATCTGGTGGGTCGGAACGCGGACATCGAAGCGTTCGCCATCCACAGCCGCATCCTGATCGACTTTCTCTACGACAAGAAGCGTCGGCACACGTGCGTGGCCAAGGACTTCTTCGAGGACTCCGGCACTTGGTCGATCAAGCGCCCAAAGAAGACCAAGGGGTTGGAGTCGATCCCGAGCCGAGCTGGCGTCGAGGTTGCGCATCTCAGCTATGCCCGCCGTGATCTATCTGTCCCCTGGGACTACAACAGAATCTGGGATGACCTCGTCGCCGGGTTTCGCGCGTTCGTCGACGACGCCAGCGCAAAGCACCTCGCTGCCGATACGCGCGCCAAGATCGCAGCATTGTTGCCTGCCGAAGCAGACGAACGCGTCCGCCTAGACTTCCCGAGCGACACCCTGGCCGCGCAGCGCGTGCGGACGTACTCGACAACGGCGCCACCGCCGATCGAGGTCTTTCCCGATCAGGGCACGGCGATCATCAGGCCCTCGGCACAACCGCCGACCGGCGACTGAAGCCGATCGTCGCGCCACCTTCTGCTGGCTGACTGCCAGCAACTCGCGGGAAATCACCGAAAACCCGCGGCCGCTTTCGCCCGACAATCGGGAGATGGACGCGCCTTGCACCGAGAGCGGCCGCTTCACCCGCCGCGGCGTCAGGCGTGTGATTGATTGCAAAGATTTCTCGCACTAGTTTGGAACCGCAATTTGCCGGGAACTTTCGCCCGCACACATAAGCAAGTGATCGATGCGTGCTTCCGGGGTGGGTCCCCCGCACGCATCTCGAAAAAAGGGGAAAGAGACGATGAAGCACCACACGCTGGTAAGCGTGGCCGGTGCCGTGGCCGCGCTCGTGTTCGCTACGCCTGCTGCCGCCGATTCGCTTCTCGGCACGACACCGAATGGATCGGGCGGCAATTCCGCCTCGAACTCGATCGGGACGATTCAGATCGGGGGCGGCAACAGCGCCTCCGACTCCGGCGGCACCGTGCAAGTGAGCGGCATCACCGTGACCGTTCCTGCAGTCGTAACGGCAGGCAAGACTGGTACCGCCAAAGCTCGCGCTTCAGCGAGCGTGCCTGCGAACTCCGCGGGCAATCAGGCTGACCACTCGGTTGGCACCGCACAGTTGGGTGGCGGGAATGCCGCACATCGCTCGATCGGCACGGTGCAGACCGGAGGGCCGAGTGCCCAGGTCGGCGCAGCCGTGCTGACGCCGCTCGCGGGCGCGATCGTGAACGTGCCCGTGGCCATCGGCGGTAACGGCGGGAACACCGCCGACCACTCCGTCGGCACCGCGCAGATCGGCGGCAGCAACAGTGCAAGCCACTCGATCGGCACGGTGCAGTCCGGGCCCGTGAGCGCACTGCCGGCCGCCGCTGTCTGGGCCGGCCCGCTCGCGCTGGTCTTCGGCCTGCCGGTTCAGATCGGCAGCCTCGGGTCGAACACGGCTGAGAATTCCATCGGCACGGTTCAGATCGCGGGCGGCAACGCTGCAACGCAGTCGATCGGCACCGTTCAGTCCGGCGGCATCGTTTCCTCGCCGGTCACAGTTGGCGGCTCCGGTGGTAACACCACGAGCGGCTCGGTCGGCACCGTCCAGATCGGCGGTGGCAACACCGCCACCGGCTCCGTCGGAACCGTTCAGGTCGGTAACGGCCCTCAAACGACCGGTACCACCAGCGGTACGCCAAGCACCACTGGCACGCCGAGCACCGCAACGGGTAGCACCGCCGGCGCCGGCGGCACGTCGCCGTCGACAACGGCGCCGTCGTCGACCTCAGCAACCGGCGTGGCCGGTGCGCACCACACGCTCTCGCCAAAATCCGCGCAGACGGGTGGCGGCAAGAACGCGACCTCCGGCGTCCTCGGCGCACTCCCGAAAACGCTGCCGTTCACCGGGCTTGCACTGCTCGGCTTCGTCCTGATGGGCGCCGCGATGATCGTGCTCGGGGGAGGTGCACTCGCCCGGGCGAGGACGTAAGTGAACGGTTTCTCCCCGGAGCCGGGGCGGCGTCAGTCGCCCCGGCTCTCCCGTTGGCTCGGAATCGCGGCCATCTCGATCGGCGTCGCGCTGCTGGCATGGACGGCGGTCGTGCGGTTCTGGCACGACCCCGTCACCGCGGTGTACGCCGAGGTCGAGCAGCACCGGCTCGCGCAGGCCTATGACAACCGCTTCGCCGCGTACCACTCTGTCGCGCAAACACTCGGAGTCGCGGCGGCGCGCTACCGCACCGCGACACGCGAAGGCGAACCGCTCGGCTGGATCACCATTCACCGGCTCGGCTTGCACGCCGTCCTCGTCGACGGGACAAATGAATCGGACCTCACGCGCGGGCCGGGCCTCTATCGCGGCGATTTTCTGCCCGGCGAAGGGCACCTCGTCTACATCGCTGGGCACCGCACGACGTACAGCGCGCCGTTCGCGTACATCGAGCGGCTTCGCCCAGGCGACGTGGTCGTGATCTCACTTCCTTACGGCACCTTCGAGTACAAGATCACGGGACACAAGATCGTCACGGCGAACGACGTTGCGGTGCTTCGAACAGGTCGCACCGAGCAGCTCATCTTGCAGAGCTGCCATCCGCGGTTCTCGGCAACGCATCGATACCTCGCATACGCACGGCTGGTCTCGGCGACAGCTACGCATAAACCCAACTAGTGACCTACCAGCAGCGGTCTGTTACTACGTCACGTCGTCGTAGCCCCAGAACGAAAGCATGTCGCGACCGAGATACTCGCTGAGCGCGACCACATTCGGCCGGTAACGCTCTCGTAGCTCGTTCACGACAGCCTCATCCGGCGGGGCAGGGCGGCTGTAGATCGTGCGAACGCGAAGGCGCTCGAAAGCCCGATTCGCGGCTCCAGCGGGAAGCACCGCGCGCGCCACGCGTCTGATGCCGGCCGAAACTGGACCCCGACCCTCCTGGAACGCTCCGATCAACCCATGCAGGCGCACCGACCGGATGCCGATCGCTTGGTTGACCACCAGCTTGGCGACCGGCACATCGGCGTCCACGCCGAGGAACCGGAGCACCTCGCGAACCGTTCCTTCGTTGTCATCGCGAAACTCCTCGTAGACCAACACCAACAACTGCTTCTTCGGAAAAAGCTCGTGAAATCGCTGCAGTTGAACGACGTAGTCCACAGCATCGGAATATCGCCGGGCCACACGGCCCTGGCGAACGACCTCCTCGTCTGCGACCGCCTTGCGCAGGTCGGGCTCGGTCTCCACGCGGTGGCGAAGAAGGTGCAGATGGAATGCGCGCACATGACTTGCGGGCTCGCGAAGGATTGCGATGCACCGGGCATGTGGATTGAGATCCGCGATAGCCGCTGCTGCAGTCTGCGAGCGCAGATACTGCGGTGATGCCTCGCCGATGAGTTGGTTCGAGGCGGCCGGTTCGAACAACGCCAGATACTCGTCAAGCGTTTGCGGGAGCCAGCCCGGCAGCTCGGTCGAATTGCTCTCGAGGTACCGTGGCTCCTTGAGGTCAGGCATGTAGATGCCGGGATGGCACCGCAACATTTCGTAGAGCGCCGTAGTACCCGACCGCGGTTGCCCAATGATGAAAAAGTCGGGAACGCGAGATCCGCTCAACGGCGGCTCAGCGCCACTCGCAACCCGAACGAGATCAACACGACGCCCGTCGCGCGCTCGAGCCACGCCCGCACCCGCGGGCGCGTCAGCACGACGTACAGCCGGCCCACGAACGCTGCGTAGATCGGCAGCCACACGGCAGCGACGAGCGCGTGGAAGCCGCCCAATCCGAGCACTTGAAGCGTCACGTTGCCGTGCGGGTTCACGAACTGCGGCAAGAAGGTCGCGAGGAACAGGATCGGCTTCGGGTTGAACAACGTGCTCAGCAACCCCTGCCGGTAGCCCGTAAGCCGTGAACGTGCGACCGGACCGGTCGCTGCGTGCTCCGGACGCCGCGCGTTCCGAATCGCCATGACGCCGAGGTACACGAGATAGCCCGCACCGATCAGCTTCACCACGACGAACACATGCTCCGATGCGAGCAACACCGCCGACAGCCCGTATGCCACGAGCACGGTGTGCACGAGCACGCCCGTGACGTTGCCCGCGGTCGTCGCGCGCGCGACACGCTGCCCGTGCGCGAGCACCTGGCGCGTGATCAGCGCCATGTCCGGGCCGGGCGCGACGGTCACGAGCACCGAGCCGACGACAAACGGGATGAGCGAGACGAGTGACGGCATCGGCGTAGCTTCTCACGCCGCTGATAGCCTCGAAACGTGAGCGGGAGCCCATTCCTTTCTGTGGACCCTCCCGACCTAGGCTTCGTTTCTACTGCTAAAGGACTAGCGGGGCTGTGGCGACGGGAGAGCGGGCTGGTGATCACCGGCCTGGTCTGCGCGTTCCTCTACAGCGGCATTTCGCTGGCAATCCCGCTTGTCGTGCAGCAGGCGATCGACCATGCGATCTCGCCCCCAGCCGGCCACCACCGCACCTCGCTCTGGCCGTACGTCGCGATCGTCCTGGCGCTCGCGGTCGTCCGCTTCCCGATCAACTTCGTGCGCCGCTACTCCACGTCGCGCACCGGCATCCGCGTCGAGGCGCGCATGCGCGAACTGCTCTACCAGGCATACCTGCGCTACCCGCGCGCGTTCTACGACGCGCACGCCACCGGGCAGGTCGTCTCGCGCGCGACCAACGACCTCTACCCCATCCGGTACTTCATCGGCTGGGGCATGACGCAGGGACTGCAGTCGCTGATGATGATCTTCGGCATCACGATCGTGCTGTTCACGGTCAACGTGAAACTCGCAGCGATCGCCCTGATTGCGATGCCCGCGGTCGCGATTCTCACCTTCAACTTCGGCCGCCTGGTGATGCCGATCTCACGGCAAGTCCAGCAGCTGAAGGCCGACGTCACCGAGGCCGCCGACGAATCGGTGGTCGGCATCGAGATGGTGCAGGCGTTCGGCCGCGAGAACGACGTCCAGGAGCGCTTCGGCGAGAAGGCCGGGTTCGTGCGCGACGGTGTTGTGCGTCAGGCGCGCGTCGAGGCGAACTTCCTGCCGGGAATGATCTTCCTGCCGACGGTGTCGATCGCGGCCGTCGTGTATTTCGGCGGTCACGACGTGATCCACGGCCACCTGACGAATGGGCAGTTCTATCTCTTCTACCAACTGCTCCTGCAGCTGGTCTGGCCGCTCGAGGCGCTCGGCTGGATCCTCTCGCTCGCGCAGCGCGCGACTGCGTCCGCGTCGCGCAGCTTCGCGTGGCTTCAGGGCATCGAAACGATCCCGGAGACGAGCTCGCCGCAGCCGGTGCCGAACGGTGCGCTTTCGCTCGAGTTCGAGAACGTCCACTTCGCCTACAGCACCGGCTCCGAGGTGCTCTCGGGCGTGAACCTCGACGTCCAGCCAGGCGAAGTCGTCGCCGTCTGCGGACCGACGGGCGCCGGCAAGACGTCACTCCTCAATCTGCTGCCGCGCTTCTACGACCCGACGCAGGGTCGCGTGCTGCTCGGCGGCATCGACGTCCGCGAGCTCACGATCGGCGATCTCCGCACGGCAGTCGCGATCGTGACGCAGCGGCCGATCCTCTTCTCGATCCCGCTGCGCGAGAACCTCACCGCGGCACGGCCCGATGCCCCGTGGGGCGAGGTGCTCGCGGCGTGCGAGGCGGCCGGTGTCGCGCATTTCGCCGAAGACCTTCCCGACGGCTACGACACGCTGATCGGCGAGCGCGGCGTGAACCTCTCCGGTGGCCAGCGTCAGCGCGTTGCGCTGGCGCGCGCGCTGATCTCCCGCGCACGCGTGATCGTGCTCGATGACCCGATGTCGGCAGTCGACACGCAGACAGAGCGCCACCTCGTGCTCAACCTCCGCCCCGCGCTCTCCGGACGCACCGTTCTGCTCGCGACGCAGCGTCTGTCAACGGTCCAAGTTGCTGATAGAGCAGTCGTGCTGAGCGAAGGCGAGATCGTCGAGTCGGGCACGCCGGCCGACCTGCTGACAAGCGGCGCGGTCTTTGCTGCGCTCTTCGGCGAGGAGGTGTCGGCAGTTGCCTGATAGGAAGCAGCGCACCGGCCTCTCGCGCCTCTGGCGCTATACCGACGGCTACCGCACGCGCGTCGCCGGCCTCGGCGTGCTCGGCGTGCTGATGGCCGCCGCGCCGGTCGGCGCGCTGCTCGTCGTCAGGGACGCGATCGACAAGGGCATGGGGCACAAGCACCCGAACCGCCTCGGCGTCGACGTGCTGATCTATATCGGCATCAGCGCGTGCGCGTGGGGACTGCAGACGACGCTGGTGCGCGGACTGGCACGCGTCGGCCAGACGGTCGTGCTCGGCCTGCGCCAGGACCTCTTCGACCACCTGACGACGCTGTCGCTGCGCTACTTCAGCCAGCAGAAGGCCGGCTGGATCATCGCGCGCCTCACCTCCGACGCAGACGCGCTTTCGGACGTGCTCTCGCAGGGCCTGACAACGCTGGTCGTGAACACGCTCACGATCTGCGCAGCAGTCGTCGGCCTCTTCGTGATCGACTGGCGGCTTGCGCTCGCAGCGCTGGTGATCCTGCCACCGACGTTCGTGATCTCGCGAATGTTCCAGGTGAGATCACACGCTGCGTTCCTGCGCGTGCGAGAGACCATCGCGATCATGACGGCGCAGATCGCTGAGTCAGTCTCGGGAATGGCGGTCATCCAGGCGTTCAACCGCGAGCGCGCGTTCCTCGACGAGTTCGACAAGGCGAACGACGCCAACCGCGGCACGAACACGCACGCGCAGTGGCTCAACTCGTTGTTCTTCCCGGGCATCGAGGCGCTGAGCGCGGTTTCGATGGTCTCCGTGCTCTACGTCGGCGGCAGGCTGATTGAGCACGGCTCGTTGACGATCGGCTCGGTCGTCACCGGCGTCTTCGTGCTGAACCTGATCTTCCAGCCGCTGCAGGAGCTGTCGGACCTGTACGGCCAGGTGCAGTCCGCCGGCGCAGCGATGGAGAAGATCGCCAGCGTGCTCGACGAGGAAGCCGAGATCCACGACCTGCCGAAGGCACAGAAAGTCGAAATCCAAGGCGACCTCGAGTTCGACAACGTCACGTTCGCGTACGGCCGCGACCCGGTGCTCCACTCGATCAACCTGCACGTTCCGGTCGGCGGCTGTCTCGCGCTCGTCGGCGAGTCGGGCGGCGGCAAGTCGACGTCCGCAAAGATCGTCGGCCGTTTCTACGACCCCGACTCGGGTGCGGTGCGCGTCGACGGCCACGACCTGCGCTCACTCGAGCTGCGCAGCTATCGACGGCAACTCGGCGTTGTTCTGCAGGATCCGTTCCTGTTCGCGGGCACGATCGCCAGCAACATCCGCTTCGCGCAGCCGAACGCCACCGACGAGCAGGTCGAGGACGTTGCGAAGGCCGTCGGTATCGACCGCATCGCGCGCCGCTTCGACGATGGGCTCGCGCATCCGGTGCGTGAGGGAGGCGCAGGCCTCTCAGCGGGCGAGCGTCAGCTCATCTCGATCGCGCGCGCACTGCTTGCCGACCCGCGCATCCTGATCCTGGACGAAGCGACGTCGAACATCGACAGGCCGACGGAGATCCTGATCGAGCGTGCGCTCGACAGGTTGCTGCGCGGCCGCACGTCGATCATCATTGCGCACCGCCTCGCGACCGTTCGCCGTGCGGATGAGATCTGCGTCGTCGAGCATGGCCGCATCACACAGCGCGGCACGTTCGATCAGCTACTCGCGGTCGACGGCCCCTTCCGCAGTCTGGCGAAGGACCTCGAAAGTCAGGAGCAGGAGATGGGCTTGTCGCAGTCGCCGCCGGTCATCGGCAGCCGCGAGAGCAAATCGGCGAGCGTCGCCAACTCCGAGCCGGAGTAGCGGCCGGTGAAGAGCTCGTCGATGCCGGCGAGGTGCGTCTTGCCGGCTTCGCGCAGCTTGCCGCGGCCGGCGTCGGTGAGCTTCGCGTAGGTCACGCGCGCATCCGACTCGCAGTTCGCCTTCTCGACGAATCCCTGACGCTCGAGGCCGTCGAGCAGCCGTGTGATGCCCGACGCGGTGAGGATCACGCGCTCTGCGAGATCGACTCTCCGCAGCATCCCCGTCTCTTCGCGGGACAGATGCAGCAACACCTCGTAGTCGTTGATCGTCAGCCCGTGCTCGCGCAGTAGCTGCGCGGACAGCTCGCGCGTAATCGCCGCGTGTGAGCGCAAGAATGAGACCCAGGCCTCGAGCTGCTGATTCTGTGTCTGCGTTGGTGTGGTCATGGTGTGTGAGAGGTTGTTGCGCCCACAAGTATAGCGCACACAGATATGTTTTTGAATATGCGGGCCAGCGAGGGGATCGAGGTTGAGGGGCTGGTTCGGGTCTTCAAGGAGCTCCGGGCCGTCGACGGCATCGATCTGTCGATCAGCCCCGGCGAGATTTACGGCTTCCTGGGCCCGAACGGAGCCGGCAAGTCGACCACCGTCCACATGCTGACCACGCTCCTCCCGCCCACCTCCGGGCGGGCGACGGTCGCCGGGTTCGACATCGTGCGCGAGGGGGCGAAGGTGCGCTCGACCATCGGCGCAGCCCTCCAGGAGGCGGCGCTCGACCCGTTCCTCACCGGCCGCGAGCACCTGCGCCTGCAGTCGTCGCTGCACTCGATTCACGGTGAGAGGCGTACCGAGTTGATCGCGACGCTGCTCGACCGCGTCGGGCTCACGCATGCCGCCGACCGGAAGGTGCGCACGTACTCCGGCGGCATGAAGCGGCGACTGGATCTCGCGCTCGCGCTGATCCACGACCCCGCGATCCTGTTCCTCGACGAGCCGACGACCGGCCTCGACCCGCAGAGCCGCACGGCTCTCTGGGCAGAGGTAGCGCGGCTCGCGCGCGACGAAGGCGTCACGGTGTTCCTCACGACGCAGTACCTGGAAGAGGCGGACGTCCTCGCCGACCGCGTCGGGATCATCGACCACGGACACATCGTCGCCGAGGGCACGCCCGCGCAGCTGAAGGCAGAGATCGGGCGGCCCACAGTTGAGGTCGTCCCGGAAGAGCCGCACGAGCTCGAGCGGTTGCGCGGGTTGCTCACGCGCTTCGGGAGCGAGACCGCTGCACGACCTGGTGCGTACGCCGTGCAGCTCGACGGTCACGGCGCGCTTCCGGAAGTGATCCGCGCGCTCGACGTCGAGAACTTGCGCGCCGAGCAGATCAACTTGCACCAGCCGACACTCGACGACGTGTTCCTCGCGAAGACCGGGCGCACGCTCGAGGGTGCCGAAGCCGAGTGAGGGTTATCGCGACTCAAGTCGCGTTGATCGCGCAACGCTCGATCATTCGCACGTTCCGTCAGCCCGGCGTCTGGATTCCGCCCCTGCTGTTCCCGGTGATGCTGATGGCCGTGAACTCGAACGGACTCAAGGCGGCGACGCATCTTCCGGGCTTCCCGACGAAGTCGTTCCTCGATTTCTTCCTGCCGTTCTCGTTCATGCAGGGCGCGCTGTTCGCGTCGGCGATCGCCGGCACGGACTTGGCGCGTGACATCGACACGGGCTTCCTGAACCGTCTCGCGCTGACGCCTGTGCGCGGCTCCGCGCTGCTGCTCGGGCAGATCGGCGGCGCTGTCGGCCTCGGCTCGCTGCAGGCGGTCGTCTATCTCGGCGTCGGGCTCGCCGCGGGCGTGCACATCGACGCAGGCGTTGGCGGCGCGTTCCTGATCCTCGTGCTTGCGGTGCTGATCGCGGTCGGCTTCGGCACGCTCGGGCTGTGGCTCGGTCTGCGCACGGGCTCGGGCGAAGGCGTGCAAGCGCAGTTCCCACTGCTCTTCTTCACGCTCTTCATCTCCAGCATGAACCTGCCGCGCAACCTGATCGAGGTGCGCTGGTTCCGCGACATCGCGACGCTCAACCCGGTGAGCTACTTCATCGAAGCGCTGCGTTCACTCGTCATCGAAGGTTGGAATGCCGAAGCGCTGCTGCTCGGCTTCGGGCTCGTGTTCGGTCTGATCGCCGTTGCGATGACACTGGCCGCGCGCCAGCTCAAAGTGAGGATGGCGCGCACATGAAGCAGCGCTTCAACGTGGCGACGGCGATCGCGTACCGGCAGACGACGATCCTGCTCAAGAACCCGTCGCTGTTCCTGCCGCCGATGCTCTTTCCGCTGCTCAACTTCACGGCGTTCGCCGGCGGCTTGTCGCGGCTCCGGCACGTGCCCGGCTTTGACTTCCACGGCGGCTACACCGCGTTTCAGTTCGTGTTCGTGCTGTTGCAGTCGGCAGCGTTCGGCGGCGTCTTCACCGGCTTCGGTATCGCGCGCGACTTCGAGCGCGGCTTCGCGCGACGGCTGCTCGTGTCGTCGCCGAAGCGCGGCGGCATCGTGTTTGGGTACGCCCTGGCGGCACTGATCCGCTGGATCATGATCGCCGTCGTGCTGACCTGTGTCGCCCTCGCCGTCGGAATGAAGATCGGCGGCGACGGCGTCGACATCTTCGGCATGTATGCGCTCGCCGTGCTGATGAATCAGATCGGCGTGCTGTGGGCGTGCGGCGTCGCGATGCGCTTCCGCACCGTGCAAGCTGGGCCGCTGATGCAGACGCCGGTGTTTATGGCGCTCTTCCTCGCGCCGGTGTACGTACCGCTGCATCTACTGCGCGGCTGGATCCACGCGGTCGCGCGCGTCAACCCGCTCACCTTCCTGCTCGAGTCGGGGCGCGGCTTCATCGAAGGGTCGCCGACGCAGGTTGCAATGGCGTTCGGCATCGGGCTCGCCCTGGTCGCGTGCTTCGCGATCTGGGCCTTCGACGGCCTGCACCGCGCCGAAGCCGCCGGCGGCTAGCGCGGCCGGCCGAAGCCGGCCACTTGCGCGAGCGAGCGTTCTCGGCGCATGACGATCCCGCCGTTCGAGTCATTGCCGACGCCGGTGTTGCCCTCTATCGTCGCGACGCGACCGCGGCCGAGCGCGTGCTCGACCAGGCCGACGTGGTCGGGTTCGCCACCGTCCCAGTCGAAGATCGCCAGGTCTCCCGGTTCGGGAGTCTCGGCGCGCGGAAGCCACATGTGTTTCGCGCGGAGCCATGCTTCGAGCGTCGGTACGTAGGTGACGCCCTTCGCGTAGACACCCGCACCGTGCCAGCCGTGGCAGAGGACGAGGCCGGCACCACGGTCGTAGCAGTAGCTCGCGAAGATCGCGCACCACGGGACGCCGTCGACGCCGAACCAGCGGCCGAACTGCGTGCAGTTCGATCCGGGCGGTGACTCACGCACGCCGAGGTGACGGCGCGCTTCTGCCAGCGCTTTCGCGCCGGCCGTTGCCGCAGCAGCACCGCTTGCGATCAAGCGTTCTCTCCCTGGCTGCTTGCGGCGCGACCCTACACGTTTTGAGCTGTGCCAGGCACCTTCCGAGCCTGGTACCAGCGGTTCTTATTTGACGAATCAGCTTTCGTTATGTATTTGTTCACCATGATGATGAACAAACCTAAGAAATTGATCCTGATCGCGGCGGCGGGTGCCGCCGCACTCGCAGTCGCGAGCGCCGCCGGCGCCTCAGCGAAGAGCGGCTCGCTCTCGCTGGTCGCCTACTCCACCCCAAAACCGGCGCTCGCCCAGATCATCTCGGCCTTCAACAAGACGTCTCAGGGCCAGGGCGTCTCGTTCTCACAGTCCTACGGTCCGTCGACCAACCAGGCAAAGGCCGTCGCCGCCGGGCAGCCGGCCGATCTCGTCTTCCTCTCGACCGGCGACGACGTGAACCTGCTCGTCGACGCCGGGCTCGTGAGCTCGAAGTGGAGCCGCATGTCGTACGACGGCATCGCAGCGAACAGTGTCGTGGTCTTCGTGCTGCGCAACGGCAACCCGAAGCACATCAAGTCGTGGGCAGACCTGCTTAAACCGGGCGTCACTGTCGACACGCCGAACCCGTTCAGCTCGGGCTCGGCGAAATGGAACGTGATGGCTGCGTACGGAGCGGAACGCCGCCTCGGTAAGACTGACGCGCAGGCGACCGCGTACGTGAAACAGCTCTTCACGCATGTCGTGTCGCAGGACACGTCGGCGTCGAACGCGATGAACACCTTCCTCTCGGGCAAGGGCGACGTGCTGATCACCTACGAGAGCGAGGCGCTGAACGCACGGCTGCAGGGCAAGAACGTTCAGTTCGTCATACCGCACCAGACGATGCTGATCCAACTTCCGGTCGCGGTGCTCCTGAACAGCAAGAACAGGGACACGGCAAACGCGTTCGCGCTCTTCATGAAATCGGTGCCCGCGCAAAAGCTGTTCGCGCAGTTCGGCTTCCGCCCCGTCAATCCGAAGGTCGCAAACCTGGCGTCGGTGAAGAAGGAGTTCCCGCAGCCGAGCGGCCTGATCCGCATCGACGACAAATACATCGGCGGGTGGCGCGCCGTCGACAAGACATGGTTCGATCCGAAGAACGGTCGCATGGTGAAGATCGAACAGGGGGACGGGGGCCCGAGCTCTGGCTAGCGTCGCGTATCCAGTTCGCATCACCCGCAGCGAGGGGACCGGGACGGCCCTTTCGCTCGGATTCGTGACGACGTTCCTCACAATCGTGGTCGTGCTGCCGATCGCGGCGCTCGTGTGGTCGTCGCGGAGCGACGGCGCGAGCGGCTTCTGGTCGTCGGTGAGCGCACCCGAAGCAGTCTCGGCGCTCAAGCTGACCTTCGCCGTCGCGGCGCTCGTCGCGCTCACCAACGCGGTCGCCGGCACGTTGATTGCCTGGGTGCTCGTCCGTGACGACTTCCGCGGCAAGAGTCTCGTCAACGCTGTGATCGACCTGCCGTTCGCGCTGCCGACGATCGTCGCTGGCCTCGTCGTGCTCGCGCTGTACGGCTCGAGCTCGCCGGTCGGCATCCATCTCGCCTTCACGCGCGCAGCGATTTACCTCGTGCTGCTGTTCGTGACGCTTCCGTTCGTGGTGCGCACCGTCCAGCCGGTGCTCCACGAGCTCGACCGCTCGCAGGAAGAGGCAGCGCGCTCACTCGGTGCCCGCGAGGCCGGCGTGTTCATGCGGATCGTGCTGCCGAACATCCTCCCCGGGATCCTGTCCGGCGTTGCGATGGCGTTCGCCCGCGCAGTCGGCGAGATCGGGGCGATCGTGATTCTCTCCGGCAACCTGCCGTTTCGCACAGAGGTCGCATCCGTGTACGTGCTCAACGAGAGCCAAAGCGGCAATGCAGCCGGAGCCGCCGCGGTCGCGGTCGTGCTGCTCGGTGTGTCGTTCGCAGTCCTGCTGACGATCGGCGCGCTACGCCGTCTCGCAACGAGGCACGAGCGTGCATAGGTTTGAGCATGCATAGGTTCGCCATCAGATTTGCGGCGCTTGGATACGTCGGGGTAATCCTGCTCGCGCCGATCTCGATGATCTTCTGGCGCGTCGAAGCCGAAGGCGTCGGCAAGGCGTGGAGCGCGCTCACCGCCGCCGACACGGTGCACGCCTTCAAGATCACGCTGATCCTCGCCGCGATCGCGGTGCCGTTGAACACGGCCTTTGGCGTCGTCTGCGCGCTCGCGATCGTGCGCCGCCGCTTTCCAGGCAAGGGACTGCTGAACGCATTCGTCGATCTGCCACTCGCGCTCTCGCCCGTCGTCGTCGGGCTGTCACTGTTCCTGCTGTACGGCCGGACGGGCTGGATCCACTTCGGGCAGATCCTGTTCGCGCTGCCCGCGATGGTGCTCGCGACCATCTTCGTCTCGGTGCCGTTCGTCGCACGCGAGGTCGTGCCGACATTGCGCGAGATCGGAAACGAGCAGGAGCAGGCCGCACACACGCTCGGCGCATCGGGCTGGCAGACGTTCTGGCGCATCACGCTGCCGTCGATCCGCTGGGCTGTGATCTACGGGGTCGTGCTGACAGCCGCGCGCTGCCTCGGCGAATACGGCGCCGTGGCCATCGTCTCCGGCCGCATCTCCGGCCGCACCGAAACGGCGACGCTGCGCGTGCAGGACTACTACGAGAACCTCGACCAGGCCGGTGCGTACGGCATCTCGCTGGCGCTCTGCGTCATCGCGCTCGCAGTGCTCGTCGTCATGACCCTGTTGAAGCCCAAGGAGGGAACCGCCTGATGTCGATCCGCGTGCGTGGCGTCACGAAACACTTCAAATCCTTCGTCGCGCTCGACGACGTGTCGATCGACGTCGAGAGCGGCTCGCTGTCGGCGCTGCTCGGCCCGAGCGGCAGCGGCAAGTCCACCCTGCTCCGCGTGATCGCCGGCCTCGAGTCACCCGACAGCGGCACAGTCGAGCTCGACTCTTTCGATGCAACACAGACTCGACCACAGGACCGCGGCGTCGGGTTCGTGTTCCAGCACTACGCGGCGTTCAAGCACATGACGGTGCGCGACAACGTCGCATTCGCATTGAAGATCCGGAAGCGCCCACGCGAAGAGATCCGCGCCCGCGTTGACGAGCTCCTCGAACTCGTGCAGCTGCAGGGCTTCGGCCATCGCTATCCGGCGCAGCTCTCCGGCGGACAGCGGCAGCGCATGGCACTTGCCCGCGCGCTCGCCGCCCAGCCGAAGGTGCTGCTGCTGGACGAGCCGTTCGGCGCGCTCGACGCACGCGTGCGCCTCGAATTGCGTGCTTGGCTGCGCCGGCTGCACGAGAACACGCACACCACGACCGTCTTCGTCACGCACGACCAGGAGGAGGCGATGGAGATCGCCGACAGTGTCGTGGTGATGAACCGCGGCCGCGTCGAGCAGGTCGCACCGCCGCGCGTGCTCTACGACGAGCCGGTGAACGAGTTCGTGATGTCGTTCGTCGGGCAGGCGAACCGTTTCGGCGACGGCTGGGTACGACCGCATGACCTGCAGATCACGCTCGACCCCAACGGGACGACGAGGGAGGCTCTCGTCGATCGGCTCGCCCACCTCGGCCACGAGGTACGAGCCGAACTCGTTCGCGACGACGGCGAGCGGCTGACGATCCAGCTCACGCGCGAACAAGCCGACCAGCTCGAGCTGGAGGGCGGGCAGATCGTCTACGTGCGCCCGACACGCGAGACCGTCTTCAGCTAGAGCTTCGCGGGTGAGCTCCGCGATCGAGATCGAAGAGATAGACGCACGTGTTGCGCCGGACGATGTTCTGGCGCGGTTTCACGCACTTGAAGTCGACTGCCACGAGGAGCGCCAACCGGGAGAGCCGGTCCGAAGCCTCGGCGAGGTCATCGCGTTCTACCGGCATCAGCCAACAACCCACACGAGCTGCCACTGGCTCGCCGACGGTGGCTCGGCGTCTCTCTATGTGCATGGGCCGACAGCCGCGTTTGTGCAGCTGCTGGTCACGCCTGGCCGGAGACGCCGCGGGGTTGGGCGCGCGCTTTTGGATCGAGTGCTGCAGCGTGCCCGCGACCTCGACGTCGAGGCCCTGCGCGGTAGCCACACAATAGCTGCCGGCGCCGCTTTCGCCGCCGGCGTCGGAGCCGTCGACGACTACCGGATCGTGAACTCGGTGCTCGACTTGCGTGCGGCGGAGCTCCCGGAGCCGCATATCTCCGACGGTTTCCGCCTCGTCACGTGGCTCGGCCGGGTGCCGGATGAGCACCTTGACGCGTACGTCCAAGCGCGTGCGGCGATGGACGACGCTCCGGCGCCGGAGGGGATGGACTTCCCGACCGCTTCGGCCGAGAAAGTGCGCGCGTCCGAGGAGGCGCTTCGGCAACGCAATCGCGAGATGCGCCTGACCGTCGCGATGGACGAACAGCAGTCGGTCGCAGCGTTCACGGAGCTCCGGGTGTCTGCAGGCTCGACACTTGGATTCACGGATGACACGGGGACGGCTGCGACCCGGCGCGGGCTGGGGCTCGCGCGAGCGGTGAAGGTTGAGTCACTGCGTCGTCTTCGCGATGATCATCCCGAGGTCAACGTCGTCTCCACCTCGAATGCGGAGGAGAACGCTGTGATGCGCCATCTCAACGAATCGATCGGCTTTCAACCGACTGTCGTCGTGACCGGTGCCGTCCTCACGATGGAGGCTCCGGAATGAGCGACTTCTCGATTCGCCCCGCGACCGAGGCCGACCGGCGTCCGCTCGTCGAGATGTTCGCGGAAGTGGTCGAGGAGAACGTCGGCTTGGGCACAGAGCCACCGGTCGACGTCGACGCCCGCGCTGCGTCATGGAATCTCGACAACTCATTGGTCGCGGAAGCGGAGGGCAAGATCGTCGGCTCGATTCACGCTGCACTTTCAAGACATGGATACGCGGAAATTGGTATGGCGGTTGCGCGCGAATGGCGTGGCAAAGGCGTCGGCTCGGCGCTGCTTTCGGCTGCCGAAGAGTTTGCGCGCCAGAACGGTGCGCACAAGCTGAGCCTGGACGTCTTCGCCCACAACGAGCGCGCGATCGCGCTCTACACAAAGCATGGATTCGTCGTCGAAGGCCGTCGAGTGAAGCACTACCGCCGCAAGAACGGCGAGCTCTTCGACTCGCTCGAAATGGGGAAGTTGCTGGATTGACCCTCGAACTTAGTTCGTCCATCACGGCCACGAAGCTTCGAATTCGTCCGTGACGAACTAAGTTCGTGCTTCTCAAAGTCGCAAAGCAACTAATGCGGTTCGAGCGCGCCGGGGCTGTTCGCGAGCTTCTCGACCGTCGCCGGTAGCCGGCCGCTCGCCACGTCGGCGAGCGTCACTTGCTCGAGAACGCCGCGCAGGCTGGCGCGAACCGCAATCCAGACATCACGCAGCTTCTCCGCATTGCCCGCGTACTCGAGCTGTTCCGATCTGATGCCGCGAACATTCGCGAGCGGACCGTCGACAGCACGAATCACGTCGGCGAGCGTCACCTCCGCGGCCGGCCGCGCGAGCCAGTAGCCGCCCTCGGCGCCGCGACGGCTCGCGACGATGCCGCTGTTTCGCAGATCGGCCAGAATGTTCTCCAGAAAGTTCGGCGGAATCTGCTGCCGCTGGGCGATCGCGTCGCCCTTCACCGGGCCGTCCCCTGCCGCTGCCAATTCGACGGCCGCGCGGATCGCATAATCGGCCTTCGCGGAGACCCTCATGCGCCGAACCTATCGACCAGGATGCGAATCTCGCAGAGCTCCTCAAATCCGAGACGCGAAAGGATCGGCCGCGACATGCGGCCCGCCTGGGTGACGAGCAGCGGCGTACCGCGCTCGACGGCGTCGCGCCAGCGTGCAGCGACGAGCGCGCGGTAGGCGCCGCGACCGCGCGCGTCGGGCAGTGTGGCCCCGCCGAACAGCGAGACGCCGTGCTCGCTATACGAAGCCGACGCGCGAGCGACAGGCTCCCCGTCGATCAACGCAAGGTAGATCGGCTTGTCCTCGACCGGCGGCGATGGGTTGATCTCGCCGACGCCGTCGCCGAACGCCTCTCTCGCGATCCGCTCGGCGGCGATGAGCTCGTCGCGCGTCAGCGCACGCCGCACCTCGACGTCGGGCGGTGGTGCGAGCGGCTCGTGGCGAAGCACCATGCCGATTGCGAGCGGATCGGGGTCGTCGTCGACGAGGCCGAGCGCGAGCAAGCGCTCGACGAGGTCCGGCGGCGTGGCGTGCGTGCCAACCTCCCACGAGCACACTGTTCGACCGCGTTCACGCAGGATCTCGTGGATCTCTTCGCGCAGCGTCTCGACCTCCTCGGCACGGATCCGAAAGCGTTGCGCAACGTTCCACCCCGGCTGGTCGCCACGTCCCATCCAAAGCACGAAGCGGTCGGTGACGATGCGTTCGTCTGTCGGGCCCAATGGGCCATACGTATTTGCGTTCTCGGCGAGCTCGAGTGCCCAGTCCGTCATGACGAGTACCCCAGCTGTTTCGCCCAGGCGTTGCGATAGACGCTCTGCAGGTGCTCCACGCGCGCCACGTACGCGACCGTCTCGGGGAACTGAATCGGCTCACCTTTCGCGCGCCAACGGTCGACGTTGCCCTGCCCGGCGTTATACGCCGCGAGCACGAGCCGCTCGGTTCGGTACTTCTGGAAGAGGTCGGCGAGGTACCACGCGCCGTAGCGGATGTTGATGTCAGCGTCGTAGAGATCCGACGTCTGGAACGCCGAGCCGTGCGTGCGAATGGCGATGCCGCGTGCAGTCGAGGGTGTGAGTTGCATCAAGCCGATCGCTCCCGACGTCGACTTGGCGCTCGTGTTGAACTTCGACTCCTGGTAGATGACGGCCGCCACAAGCGCTGGATCGAGCTTGTGCTCGCGCGCGTGCACACGCACATATTGCGAGTAGTGCAACGGGTAGCGAATGCGCTCGTACCACGGCGGGCTGGTCTTGACGATGTAGACGGCGGCGCCGCCTGCGAGGACGGCGACGATGAGAATGGCGGCTAGACGCCTCACGGAACAAGATCGTGCATCACCGACTGGACGAATGCGTCCAGGTCCTGCATCGAACCGGTGTTCACGTACGCGTAGTCGGCGCGCTTCACCTTCTCCGCATCCGGCAGTAGCCGCGATTCGCGCTCGTCGACTGCCATCGCCGAGCGGGCGCGGCGCAGCTGGGCCGGCGCTGTGATCGCGACGACTTTGTCGAACCTTGTATCGCCACCCGATTCATAGAGCAGCGGCACCTCGGTCACGCAGACCTGGGGCGCATCCGGAAGTGCCGCGAGGTCGTCACGCCACGTCAGGTACTCCGCCGATACGAGCGGGTGCAGCAACTGCTCCAGCCAATCGAGCGCCGCGCGATCGTTGAACACAACGGTGCCGAGCGCACCGCGGTCGATCTCGCCGTCCAGTCCCACGACGCCGTTCCCCATGCGCTCGACGATCTTCTGCTTCACGGCGTCGCGCCGCAGAAGATGATGGACGATCTCGTCGCTCGACACCGTTGCCGCACCGTGTCGCGCGAAGGCCGCCAGCGCTTCGCTCTTCCCCGCTCCGATGCCGCCGGTGATTGCGACGGCGACGGGCTTGCTCACTCCGGGTCGGAGGGAGACTCTTCGGGCTCGTCGGCCGCGGGCTCTTCGACCTCAGGCTCTTCGGCCTTAGGCTCCTCGGCTTCTTCGGCCTTAGGCTCCTCGGCCTCTTCGACCTCAGCCGCAACTTCGAGTGCGGCCGGCTCGTCGAGCGGCGGCGCCTCGTCGGCGAAGACAGCTTCGGAGAGGTCGATGCGCGGGCGCGTGTGCACCGACTCCGCACCGTCAGCGCGCGGCTGCACCGGGTCAGAATCCTCGACGCGCTTGAGCGAGAGCGACAAGCGCCGGCGCTCACCATCGATCTCGATGATCTTCACGTTGACCGGTTGACCCTGCGAGACGACCTCGCGCGGGTTCTCGACGTGATGCTGCGCAAGCTCGGAGATGTGCACGAGCCCTTCGACGCCCGGCAGGATCTCGACGAACGCGCCGAACGTGACGACCTTGGTAACCGTTCCTTCGACGACGTCGTTCTCGCCGTAGTTGTCGAGCACCTGCTGCCACGGATCAGTCTGTGTTTGTTTAAGACCCAGTGAGATGCGTTGGCGGTCTCTGTCGATGTCGAGCACCTTGACCTGCACGGTCTGGCCGATCTCGAGCACCTCCGACGGATGGTTGACGTGCGACCACGAAAGCTCGGAGATGTGGATGAGCCCGTCCATCCCGTTGAGATCGACGAACGCGCCGAAGTCGACGATGTTCGAAATCTGGCCTTCGACGACGTCGCCCGGCTGCAGCTTGTCGAGGATCTGCTGACGCTGATCCTTGCGCTCTTCTTCGAGGACGGCGCGGCGCGAAAGCACCACGTTGTTGCGCGAGCGGTTGAGCTCGATCACCTTCGCGCGCAGCTCCTGGCCGAGGAACTCGTCCAGATCCTGTACGCGGCGGATGTCGACCAGCGACGCCGGCAGGAAGCCGCGCACGCCCAGGTCGAGAATCAGTCCACCCTTCACGACCTCGATCACGCGACCGGTGACCGGCGCTCCGGACTCGGCGGCGCCTTCGATGTTCTTCCACGCGAGCTCGAAGCGGGCGCGCTTCTTCGAGAGGATGAGCCGGCCATCGGCGTCCTCCTTCGTGAGCACGAGCGCGTCGATCTCGTCCCCCATCGACACCTCGTCGGCAGGGTTGACCGAGCGGCGAATCGACAGCTCGGAGACCGGGATGACCCCTTCCGACTTGTAACCGATGTCGACCAGAACCTCGTCCTTGTCGACCCGGACCACCGTGCCGTGGACAACCTGCCCCTCGTTGATCTCGGGGAACGTGGAGTCGTAGTCGGGGATCAGCGTGCCGTCCGGGCCTTCAACCCAGACGCCAGGCTCTTGCTCCATGAGGTCGTTACTAGCCAAAGCGGCCGCGAAGTATAGCCACCTCCCGCTTTAACCCGGGGTTACGGGAAACGGCCGCCCTAGGACTTGGCTTCGGCCCAGTTGTCGCCGACGCCGATCTCGACGCCGAGCGGCGGGTCGAGGTCGTACGCGCCGACCATCTCGTCGTGCACGAGCTGCTTGACCTTCGAGGTCTCCGCGTCGGGCACCTCGAGCAGGAGCTCGTCGTGCACCTGCAGCACGAGGCGTGCGCCGCGGCCTTCGTCGCGAAGCCGTCGCGCGATGTTGATCATCGCGACCTTGATGATGTCCGCGTTCGAGCCCTGCATGACGAAGTTCACCGCGACGCGCTCGCCGAAGCCGCGCGTCTGGTAATTCGACGCGCGAATCTCCGGCACGGGCCGGCGACGGCCGAGCAGCGACGTGACGTACCCATCCGCCTTCGCCTGCGCGATCGTGCGCTGGATGAAGTCCTGCACGTGCGGGAAGCGCGCGAGATACGCGTCGATGTACGCCTGCGCCTCCTCGCGCGGAATCTCGAGATTCTCCGAAAGGCCGTACGCAGAGATCCCATAGACGATCCCGAAGTTGATCATCTTCGCGATCGAACGCTGCCCGCTTGTCAACTTCGCGGGATCAACGCCCAACACCTCGGCAGCGGTAGCCGTGTGAAT
This sequence comes from Gaiellaceae bacterium, assembly GCA_036496645.1. Lineage (GTDB taxonomy): Bacteria > Actinomycetota > Thermoleophilia > Gaiellales > Gaiellaceae > PALSA-600. The sequence continues at coordinate 3,540 of DASXKU010000028.1, read as the reverse complement.
GTCCTCGCCGCGCGCGAACGCCTCGCGCAGCTTCGGCTCGCCGGACACGTGCGCGAGGATGCGCAACTCGATCTGCGAGTAGTCCGCCGAAAGCAAGCGGTGTCCCTCCTCAGCGATGAACGCCGAGCGAATCTCTTTGCCGAGCTCGGTGCGAATGGGGATCGCCTGCAGATTCGGGTCGGAGGTCGAGAGACGCCCGGTCGCTGCGACGGTCTGATTGAACGTCGTGTGCAGCCGCCCGTCGTCCGGCGAGATCATCGACGGCAGCGGGCCGAGATACGTGTTCAAGAGCTTCGAGTACTCACGCCACTCCTCGACGACGGGCACGATCGGGTGCGCGTCGCGAATCGCGCGCAGCACCTTTGCGTCGGTCGAATAGCCGGTCTTGCCTTTGCGCCCCGCCTGCAGTCCGAGCTGCTCGAACAAGACGCGGCCGAGTTGCTGCGGCGAACCGAGCACGAACTCGCCGCCCGCATGCTCGTATGCGAGCGACTCGAGCTCTTCCACGCGGTCCGCGAGCCGCGCGGTGATCTCCCCCATGCGATACGTGTCGATCTTCACGCCCGCCTCTTCCATCTGCGCCAGAACTGCGATCAAAGGAAGCTCAACGGTGCGATACAGCTCCGTCACGTTGCGTTTGTCGAGACGTTCGAGCAGTGGGGCGATCAGTCGGCGAGGGGCCTCGGCATGACGCACGAGTGCGGTCGTCTCCTCGTCGGCCGCCGGCGTCGGCACCAGCTCGACGCCGTACTCCGCGGCCAGCTCGTCCAGTTCGTACGACGCGCGCGCCGGATCGATCAGATACGCGGCCAGCAGCGTGTCGTCGCGCGCGTCGACGCGCAGCGTCTTCGCGTCGTGAACGACCAGGTCGCCGTCGACGCGTTCCGGGCGCGGCCCGATGACGACGCCGTCGTCCGTCGCGACGGCCGCCCGGTCATCGAGCGCCGAGAACCCGATGACTCCGCGGAAGTCGAGCTCGCCCTCGCGCCATGAAACCTCGACGCCCGTCACCTTCAGCGGCGCGGACGGCACGGCGGCATCGAGCTCGTCGACGCGGCCGAGCAGCGCGCGGAACTCGTAGCGCCGGAAGAGCTCCTTCAACTGGGCGCGGTCGGGCGGCGCGAGCACGAGATCCGCCGGGTCGCAATCGATGTCGAGATCGCGTCGCATGGTCGCGAGCTCCTTCGACACGAGCGCGATCTCCGCGTTCTCCATGATGTTGCGTGAACGGGCCGGTGACAGCTCGGACGCATGCTCGATCACCGCTTCGACGGAGCCGTATTGCGCGATCAGCTGCCCCGCAGTCTTGTCGCCGATCCCCGGAACGCCCGGAATGTTGTCGGAGGTGTCGCCCTTGAGACCGATGAAGTCCGGCACCTGCTCGGGCGTAACGCCGTAACGCGCTTCGACGCGCTCGGGTGTGTAGACGTTGACGTCGGCAACGCCGCGCGGGGTCATCATCAGCACGACGTTCTCGCTACAGAGCTGGAACGCATCGCGGTCGGTCGACACGACGCACGTCTTGAGGCCCGCCGTGTCCGCGCGCGTCGCAAGCGTCGCGATCACGTCGTCGGCCTCCCAGCCTTCGAACTCGAGGTTCCGGTAGCCGAACGCCTCGACGATCGGCCGGAAATGCGGGAACTGCTCGCGCAGCAGGTCCGGCATCGGCCGCCGGCCTTCCTTGTAGACGACGTCCGCCGCCTCCGCGACCGCCGCGCGATGCACCGGGCGCGAGTCCCACGCAACCGCGACGCCCTTCGGCCGGTAATCGGCGAGCAGCTTGAAGAGCATGTTCGTGAAACCGAGCAGCGCTCCGGTCGGCTGGCCATCGGTCGTCGCGAGCTCCTCGGGCAGCGCGAAGAAGGCGCGGTAGGCGAGGTTGTTGCCGTCGACGATGAAGAGGTCGCAGTCGCGCGCCGGCGCGTCGTCCAGCTCCAGTTCTGCTCCCGTGACCGTCTTTGGCATTAGTTCGAGCGTATCGTCCTACGGCGATGCCGGGCCTCGAGTTCCATCCACTTTCCGAGCTTCGCGGCGAAGCCGCTGAACTGCTCGCGGAACGGTTCGCGCGCCAGCGTGCCGCGGAGGCGCTGCTGCCTGAGGTTGAGGACTTCGAGGCGCACCTTCCGGCCGACGGGCTTGTTGCGACGAGAAACGGCAAGGCCGTGGCATACCTGGCCGGAGCAGTCTCCGAGGAGCACGCGATGGCCCGCTGGTTGTTCGCCGGGCACGCCGCGCGCGAGCCGGAAGCGCTTCGCGACCTCTTCGCTCTGCAGGCCGAGGCATTCGGCGTTTCGCGTTTCATGGTCACCGTCCCGGCGACGGAGCCTGAGCTGATCGACGTTTGGTTCCGGCTCGCATTCGGCTGCCAGGCGGTGTGGGCGGTGCAAGCGGTTCGCCGGGCAGAGCCCGTCGACTTCGCCGGCATCGTTCGGCTCGCAGTGCCCGACGACATCGAAGCGATCGTCGACTTCGACGAACTTCTCTACGACCACCAGGTTGAGAGCCCGAGCTTTTCGGAGTTCACGGCCCCGCCGCGCGAGCAGCTTCGCGCTGAGGCCGGCGCCGTATGGGAAGAGACGTATGTTCCGTTCGTCGCCGAGGTCGACGGGCACGTGATCGCGATCCTCGGCCTCTACTACAAGCCGGGGGGCGACCTGCGGGTGCCCGACCGCAACATCGATCTCACGTTCGCGGTAACGCGGCCGGAGGCGCGAGGCAGCGGAAGCATGCTCGCGCTCACCGCACACGCGATGAACTGGGCGCACGAACACGACTTCCGTTCGATGACCGTCGACTGGCGCTCGGTGAACATGCTTTCGTCGAGCTACTGGCCGAAGCGGGGATTTCGTCCCACCTACCTGCGGCTGTATCGCCGCGTGCCCTAACCCATGCCGCGCCTCGAACTTCATCCGCTGTCCGACCTGCGCTCCGAGGCGGCCGCGCTCCTGGCCGAACGTTTCGCGCGACAGCGTGCCGCGGAACCGCTACTGCCCGAGATCGAGAACTTCGAGCCGCTTCTGCCTGCAGCGGGTCTCGTCGCAACGCGCGGCGGCGAAGCCGTCGCCTATCTCGCAGACGAAGGCGAGGAGACGCACCGCGTAAGCCTCGCCGGCCAGGCCGCGCGAGAGCCGGAGGCATTACGCAACCTCTTCGCCGCACTCGCAGCCGCATCCGGGCGTGATCGCTTCGGCGTCGCCGTCCCCGCCAGCGCACCCGACCTGATCGACGTTTGGTTCAAGCTTGCGTTCGGCTGCCAGTTCATGTGGGCAGTTCGCGAGACCGAGCTCGCGGACCCGTTCGACTTCGGTGGCGTGATCCGGCCGGGCACGTCCGACGACCTCGATGCCGCAGCTTCGTTCGACGAGGACTTGATCCGCCATCAGCAGCAATCGCCGAGCTTCTCCGGGATGGAGATGCCCTCGCGAGACGAGATGCTCGCCGATTGGGCTGACACGTGGGAAGGCCAGGACGAGTTCACGCACTTCGTCGCGGAACTCGACGGCCGCGTTGTCGGACAGGCGATGCTCTATACGCGGCCCG
>DASXKU010000027.1:0-39415 GCA_036496645.1 Gaiellaceae bacterium | reverse complement strand
TGCGGTTCCGCGCACAGGAGCTCCTGCCGATCCCGGTGGTCGACGCGATCATCGACCACGTCATCATCGGCGAGTCGACGAACGACGAAGGCGAGGCCATGCGCAAGGTGCTGCTCGTCTTCGCACACCGTGAACTCGTCTCGCGCTACGTCGACGTGTGCAGGACGGCCGGCGTTCGTCTCGTCGGAATCGACCTCGAGCCGTTTGCGCTGCTGCGCGCAATTGCGCCGCCTGCGTCGGGAGATTCTGCCGTCGTCGCCGTTGCGATCGGCAACGAGCGCACGATCATGGCCGTCTCAGACGGGCGTATCTGCGACTTCGTTCGCGTCCTCGACTGGGGTGGCTCGTCGATCGACGTCGCTCTTGCGCACGCACTCGACCTCGCGCCGTCACAAGCGGAGCCGCTGAAGCGCGACCTCATGACCGACGGCGCGGAGACAGAGCTCACGCCGGTACAGCTTGAGTTGGCGCGAAACGCCGTGCGAACGGAGATTTCGGTGCTCGGGCGCGAGCTCGTCTCGTCGCTTCGCTTCTACCAGTCCCGTTCCGATTCGCTTGCGATCGGTGAGGTTGTCATCACCGGTGGGACTGCAGAGCTCACAGGGATCGCCGAGGAATTGCAGCGGCATCTCGGAGCGGCCGTGCGCGTCGCCGATCCGCTTGCGCGCGTTCAGCTGCCGAAGAAATTCAACCGTCCTGCTGATGTCGGCTCGCTCGCCGTAGCAGTCGGATTGGGAATCGAGGACTGATGCGCGCAGTCAACCTTCTGCCGGCTAATGCCTATGCGCCTAAGCAGCGCCTGCCGCACGCCCCGGTCGTGCTTGCTGCGACGGTCCCGGTTCTCGTCGGAGCGTGCGTCTATCTTGGCTATTCGTTCGAGCACTCGAAGGTTGTCGACCGGCAGAGCACGCTGGGCGTCGTGCAGTCACAGATCGCGGCGCTTGGGCCGTCTCCGCAACTCGTGTCGGAGGCGAGCCGGGTTGCGAGCGAACGCCAGTCGCGTATCGCGGCGCTCAACGACGTGCTGGGGAAGCAGGTGCCTTGGGATGTCGTGCTCGACCGCCTTTCGCGCGTCCTTCCGGCCGGCTCCTGGTTGACGGCGCTGAGCGCGATGTCGCCGACGCCGTCCGGTGCGGTGTCGACAACGTCGCACACGAATCCCACGTCCGTGACGATCCAGGGTTTCGCGTACTCGCATGACGGCGTCGCGCAGGTCCTGTCGCGCCTCGCCCTCGTGCCGGGGCTCGAAAACGTCGCGCTCGGATCAACCACGACGTCGACGATCAACAACAAGACGGTCATTCAGTTCAACCTCACCGCGTCGATCGGGGCAACGTCGTGAAGCTGACCTGGCAACAGGGTTCGATGATCGTGTGCGGCGTGGTCGCCGTGATCATCGCGGCCGGCGGTTTCCTGGTTGCGGTGCGGCCGCAACAGACGAAGCTCAAGTCTGTCGACGAGCAGATTGCTACCGCTCAGGCACAGTTCGCCGGGCTCCACGCCACGGCCGGCAAGAAGCCGCAAATCGACGCAGCGCAGCTCTTCCAGCTCTCGCGCGCGATGCCGAAGGCCGACGACATGGCGGGAATCCTGCTGGACCTCTCGCAGATCGCTACGTCGAGCAAGGTCTCTCTGATTTCCGTCGCGCCGCAGTCGCGCGTCGCGCTTGCCGACGGGTCCTCCGCGGTTCCGATGCAGGTCACCATCGCGGGCTCGTGGTCGCAGGTGACCGCATTCCTCCGCGATTTGCGCGATCAGGTTCAACTCAATGGCAAGCGGCTCACCGTCGGCGGGCGCGTCTTCGACGTCGACCAGGTGCAGCTGAGCGCGCAGCAGACGAAGCAGCCGATTCAGGCACTGCTGACCCTGAGCGCGTTCGACTTCGGTGCGCCGCCCTCGGCGACCGCAACGGCGGGCCAAGGGGCACCGTCCACAACCACCACGACAACGACCTCGTCCGGGAGCCAGCAGGCCGCCGGCGCGACAGGCGGAGGCAGCTGATGGCAGCGCCGAAAAAACTCACCCCTCAGCAAGCTCGCGACCGGCGCTCCAAGATCGCGCTCGCCGCGCTCGGCGTCGTTTTCGTCGCGGTGCTCGGCTTCGAGTTGCCCGGCATGCTCGGTGGCGGCGGCGGGACGCCTGCCGCCGCGCCCACCACGTCGTCCACCGCTGTCTCGACGCCGGCCGCGACTCCGAGCGCAAGCGCCGTCAGCTACCAGGTCGTGGCAGCAGCTCAGCCCGGCCAGCTGACGAAGTTCTCCAACCTGCACCCCAAGAATCCGTTCCAGCCGCTCGTGTCGGCGGGACCGGCGGGCGGCGGCGGGGTGACGACGGCGCAGGCCGGATCGACGACGCCCGCGAAAGGCTCGAACCCGTCGGTCGTCCTCGTCATTCCGAAGCAGCAGGTGACGACACCGCAGGGACCGTTGGTGCTCGCAGCAGCGCTGAAACTCAACGGGCACGGCCGCGTGATCGCGGTCGGCGACTCGTTCCCGCAAGTGAACCCGGTCTTCAAGCTGATTGCGGTGTCGAAGGATGCGATCTGGATTCAGCTGATCGGCGGTTCGCTCGCAAGTGGTGACACGACGCTGAAGATCAAGAAGGGGCAGCCGGTGAAGCTCGTGAACCAGACCGCCGGCATCGACTACGTCATCCGCCTTGTTCGGGTGAAGACGATTCACCAGCCGCTGCAGTCGGTCACGCCCACTACGACGACCGCCGCCACGACCACGTCGTCGACGACGACCTCGTCGACTACCACGACGACGGCGGACGGCACGCCCTCACCGTGATTCGCAGACTCGTCCACGAGGAGCAGGGCGTGACTCTCGTGCTCACGCTGATCGCGCTGCTCGTGCTCTCGGCAACCACGGCGGCGCTGCTCACGGCGACTGCGGTGAATCACCGCAGCGCGCTCACGTCGGCTCAGGGCAAGAAGGCGTTCGCTCTCGCCGAAGAAGGTTTGGCCGAGGCGGAAGGACGGCTGTACACGTCGCCACAGGATGCGCAGAGCGTGCTCTACCCGGGCACGAGCTACGAGGCTCCCGACGGTTCGGGGACGATCACCTACAGCGGCACGCTCTGTGACTCCGACTCGACTCCCGCCTGCGACCCGAAGCTATGGACGCTCTACGGAACGGGAAACGTCGACGGTGTCTCACGCACGGTCAGTGCGCAGGTGACTGTTCCGACGGTCACCCAGACGCAGACCGAGACGGGCACGCAGACGACGACGAGCTACGGGATCTGGCAATACATCTACATCGACGGCACGAGCGGTTGCACCTCGTTCAGCGGCAACGTCACGATCAACGTTCCGGTCTACTTGCAGGGCAGCATGTGCCTGTCCGGGAACGTGAAGTTCACCGGGTCAGATCTCGAAGTAGGAAACGCGCTGTCGCTGACCGGCAACGCGGCCGTCGGCTCGTCCAGCTCGAAAATCTCGAAGATGAACGTCGCCGGAGCGTGTTCTCCGGCACCCTGCGACGGCAACCACAGCCCGATCTGGGTGAACGTCCCGGGAGTCGGACACACCATCTCGCCGGTGCTGACCAAGCCGACGGTCGATCTGCCTGGCACCTATAGCTCGGCGAACCCGGGGCCGGCCACAGGCCACGGCTGCCCTGCGGGTAGCAACCAGCCGTCCAACTTCTTCGACAACGACCACACGCTCAACGACAGCAACGGGAACATCAACCTGTTCCCGTCCGGGCAGCCGTATGACTGCACGGTCGGCGCGAATGAGATCAAGTGGGATGGCTCCAGCAACCTCTATGTCAACGGAGCCTTCTACTTCGACGGCAACTTCTCTCTGACGGGCAACTCGGCGATCACCTATACGGGGCAAGGGACGCTGTACTTCACAGGCACCGTCGGGATGAGCGGCAACGCGACGTTCTGCGCGATCGCCAACTGCACGACCGGCTGGAACACGACCAACAACACGATCATCCTCGTAGCCGGCTGCCGGAATTCGTCGGGCGGCACGATCACGAGCGGCTGCGTATCCCTCAGCGGTAACACCAAGCTCCAGACCGGTCTGTACAGCAACACCGACTACGAGGTCAGCGGCAACGCCGTGAACATGGGGCCCGTGATCGCGAGCAGCGCGGGCTTCTCGGGAAACGTCTCGCAGATGATCCCGTTCACAACCACCGTCCCGGGTGAGCCCGGAGACGTCACGACGACGACCGTCACCACCACGACGACGATCACGACCGACGGCTCCCCCGAGACTGCGACGAACTGGAACGGATAGGTAGTTAGCTCGGGCCGCTGTCGAAAGCGGTCTGCTCGCGCAGAACCTCTGCATCCCCGGCGTTCGAGCTGTCGTCGCGCACGATCACGGTCACGAAGCGCTCGTCCCTCGAGATCGCCGTCTGATTCGGAACGTCACGGATGAACGTCTCGATGCGATAGGGCCGTCCATCTGAGCCGGTAACGGACTGGATCGGGTTGCAGTTGTCGAGATGCTCGCCCGGCTCGCTCGTACACGTGCCGGTGACGTCGTTGACAGTGCCGCTCGGCTCCTGGATCTCGTTGCCGGGGTCGTTCGGATCGGGTACCCAGTCGCCGTCGAGGATCGAGTTGGTGGAATAGAGCGCGTCATACGTCGATTGATTCGAGTCTCCGACCGCGGTCGCCTCGTCGCTGCTCAGGATGACCTGCGCGAAGGGCAGCGCCCGGTAGAGCTCGAGCTGCTGATCGGCCAGCTGTGCCGCGACCGCCTTCTGGCTCGACTTGTGCAACGACAAGAACGCCGAGTCGTACCCCGCCATCAGCGCGAGGAGCGCGATCGAGACAATCACCATGGCGGCGACGACCTCGATCATCAGGAAGCCGCCCTCAGCCTGGGTACGCCGAAGCATTTGCCCATCCATCGGCAGGAACGGCCCTGCCCTCAAGCCCCCGGGCCGGGCTGCCGATGCCTCCTCTATGGCGGTCTACGCCTACAGCGCGATCAACGCCCAGGGTCTGGAGCTCGACGGCACCCTCCAGGCGTCCGACCTGACGACCGCGCTCGAGCAGCTGCGGCAGAAGGGTTTGCTCGCCCAGCGCATCGACGAGGTGCGCGGCGCGTCGGCCGCTAGCACCGGCTCCAAATCCGCCGGGCTCTTCAAGGGAGTCAGGTCGAAGTCGCTGCAGATTTTCTCGCGGCAGTTCGCGACGATGATCCAAGCGGGCCTCAACGTCGTCGGCGCGCTCGTCATCCTCGAGGAACAGACGGCCGACAAGGTTCTCGCCGGCGTCATCGGTCAGATCCGTGAGGACGTGGAAAGCGGCTTGCTGCTCTCCGAGGCGATGGCGAGGCATCCCAAAGTGTTCAGCCGCCTCTACATCGCGATGGTCGAAGCAGGTGAGGCGGCCGGCATTCTCGACATCGTGCTCGACCGTGTCGCCATCCAGATGGAGAAGGAGGAGAAGATCAAGAGCCGCGTGAAGGGCGCGATGGTCTACCCAACGATCGTGTTTATCTTCGCGACCCTCGTGCTCAACGGGATGTTGCTCTTCCTTGTCCCGATCTTCGTGAAGATCTTCGCGCAGCTCAACGGGCAGTTGCCGACACTGACGCAGTACGTCGTGAAGCTCTCAACGACGTTGCGAGGTTACTGGTACATCATCTTCCCGTTCTGGGCCGCCGTCGGTTTCGGTTTCGTCCGCGGAAAGCGCACGGAGACCGGTCGTCGCCTCTGGGACAAAATGCGTTTGCGGCTTCCGATGCGCATCGGTGACACGGTGCTCAAGATCACGATCGCGCGCTTCGCACGCACGCTGTCGACGCTCGTCGCAGCAGGTGTCGACATCATCAAGGCGCTCGAGATCACCGGTCAGGCGTCCGGTAACTGGGTCGTCGAAGACGCATTGGCGGACGTTCGAAATCGCGTCCGCGAAGGCGCTTCGATCGCAACGCCGCTACTCGAGAACGACGTCTTCCCGCCCATGGTGTCGCACATGGTCAAGGTGGGTGAGGAGACAGGCGAGCTCGACGCGATGCTCGCGAAGATTGCCGACTTCTACGAAGAAGAGGTCGACACTGCGATCGGCGCGCTGACGAGCATCATCGAGCCGCTCATGATGATCGGTGTCGGCGCGATGGTGGGTCTCATCGTGATTGCGATGTACCTACCGATGTTCAAGATGCTCCAGCTCGTCCACTAGCTGCCGCCGCCCCCGCCGCCAACTGGAATACTGCTGCCAGGATGGCTTCGTACGCTGAGCCGCTTCGCCGTTTGCACTGGCTCGCCTGGGGCGCGATCGCCGCGGCCGTAGCCGTCGCCGGCATTGCGTATGCGCTCACACGTTCGCATTCGACGGCGACCGACAATGCGACGCCGCCGATCGCAGCGTGGCGCGCAGGACAACGTCCCGCGCCTGCGTTCGCGCTGCGCGACCAGCAGGGGCGCCCGGTCTCGCTCGCGCAGTTCCATGGCCGGAACGTGCTCGTCACGTTCATCGACCCGCTGTGCCGGAACTACTGCCCGCTCGAGGCGAAGCAGCTGAACCTGCTCGTGAAGTCGCTACCTGCGGACTCGCGTCCTGCAATCGTCGCCGTCAGCGTCAACATCTACGGCAACGCGCGCGTGAACTTGCTGCAGGACGTCACCCATTGGCAGCTCAGCAGCGAATGGCACTGGGCCGTCGGTAGCCCCGCACAGCTCGAGCGCGTCTGGAAGAACTACGAGATCGGTGTGCTCGACGTGCCGAAGAAGGTCGCCGGCGTCACGATCCACGAGGTCTCCCACACCGAGGGTGCATACCTGATCGACGGCACCGGCCATGAGCGCGCGCTCTTCCTCTGGCCCTACACGGCCGCGGACGTCAAGCAGCAGCTCAAGCAGCTGTAGAAGGAATCGCCGTCCGGCGCGGGAACGAAGATCCCACACGCGCAGGTCGAAGGCACATTGACGGGTGGCGTCGGGCTTAGGTGCCAACTGACCCACCGACCGATTGCGCAAGGCTTCGACGCAGAGGCCGCCTCCGAGGCGGTCTTTGCGCTTTTAAGGTCTGAGCTTCGACGTGTCGACGACTTCGAAGTCGTCGCCGGTGAGGCGCGACAGCGAATGCAGCTGGTCGTTCGACCAATGCGAGTTCGGTGCGCCCGAGATGTACCAAGGCGATCCGTTGTCGGCGAGGATCATTCCGTACTTCTTCAACGCGGTGAGTACGATGCGCGCCTGTAGCGGGAAGGAGCTGATGTTCACGCTCGCCTTCAGCCGCACACGCAAGCCCATCGGCGGCAGCGACGGATCGCTGTCGCTGCTCGCGAAGTGACGCGCGGGATAGATGTATGTCTTGCGCGTGCGTGACGCCGTAAAGCGCAGCGCGTGATTGATCGCGCCCGTCGCAGCGTCTGCCCAGCGCGCGAGCCCCGGCAGGATCGGTAGCCCTGCGGCGTCCGCCGACGTCCAGCCGGCGGGGCGCAGCTTGTTCGAGCGCAGGCTCCAGATCGCGCCTGAACCCGCCGTCCAACCGCTCGCGGTGTGTTGCAACGCGTACAGCTCGTAGAGCCTGCACGAGTCTTCGTCCACGATCAGCGCATGCCGGTCGCCGTCGTTCGGATGCGGCTGGCCTTCGATGGGAACGTTGCGCGGGATCGGGTACGGCCCCTGGTCGCTCTCGTCGGCGTAGTCGAACTTCACGCGCGACTTCGGGATCTTCGCGCCGTGCACGACGACGTAGGGGATTCCGATCTGGCTCCCGTCGTACAGGCCCGAACCGAAATCGGGATGCAACGACGAGTCGACTCCGATCGACGCAATCATCTGTGCCGAGTTCGCGGCGACGGGCAGCTTGTCGACGGCTTGGTTCCACACGCTCGTCGCGGGGAAGACCGGGCAGCCGGCGATCGTGGGCGCCTTCGGGCTCGCCGCCGCTGCGGGCAGCACGAGCACGAGCGCGAGAGCGGCGAGGGCGGCGAGCTTCACGGCTGAAGGATGACGCACCGCCAGCCCTCTCCGTCGCGCTCATACAACTCCCGCTCGTGGAGCCGGTCGTCGCGGTGCCGCCAGATCTCGATGCGCTCCGGGACGAGCAGATAACCGCCCCACCAGGACGGCCGCTCGGGCTCGTCGGGCTGCGCGGCGACGGCCGCCTCGAGCTCCGCGCGCGACCCGATCGGCTGCGACTGGTGCGACGCCGCCGCGCTCTTTCGTGAAGGCGCAGGCCTGGACGCCCAGTACGCGTCCGATTCTTCAGCGGGCAGACGCTCGACCTGCCCCTCCACACGCACCTGCACGCCGGGCCGGTGAAAGAGCAACGCCGCGTGTGGATTGGTCGCGAGATCGTGTCCCTTGCGCGACTCGTAGTTCGAGAAGAAACGGAAGCCGCGCTCGTCGCCACCCTTGCAGAGCACCATGCGCACCGAAGGGCGCCCCTCCGGCGTCGATGTCGCAAGGGCGACCTCGTCGCCCTCAACGAGCTCGTGGAACATCGCGATCGGATCGCTCAGGCGGGTGCCTCCTCGGGCAGCTCGCGCATCGTACGGATTGGCGAGGGCAAGAGGAACGCGAGTCCGGCGAGCGCGCCGATCGTGGCGATCCACAACGTCGTGTGCACACCGATCGTTGCGCCGAGCGCGCCGCCGATCGTCGTGCCAACAGGACGCACGCCGTAGTTCACCACCATAAACGCGCCGGACACGCGGCCGCGCATCTGCGCCGGGACCGTGCCGGCGGTGAGCACGCCGGCGAGGATGTCGAGCAGCATCAGCCCGATCCCCGACAGCAGTTCGGCGGTGAACAGCATCGCCAGCACGAGCCAACGCGGGCCGCCCGCTGCGGGAACGAGGATCAGCGGCGCGGGGAAAAGGAAGCAGCCGGCGATGAACGTCCGGCCGAGACCAAACCGGCGCGACAAGCGTCCCGTCACGGGCGCCGTTCCGAGTGTTCCGACCGCTGCGATGCCGAGCACGAGCCCGATCACGCCCGGACGCAGATGCAGGTAGCGCGTGAGGTAGAGCATCAGCAGCGCGAAGTACATGAAGTTGAAGAGGTTCAGCGTCGCGACGCCAAGCAGCTCCGCGCGGATGATGGCGTTGTTCCTGATCCAGCGCAGGCCCGACAGCACGCCGCCGCTTTCGCGTGGCGCGGCGGGTGGCTCTTCCACATCGATGCGGCCGAGCATGAGCGCGGACCAGAAGAACGACACACCGTCGACGGCGAGCGCGTACGGCCCTCGCAGCAGTTGCACGAGCCCGCCGCCGAGACTCGTGCCGAAGAGGAACGACGCACCGCGCGTGCCGTTCACGAGCGCCTGACCCTCCACATAGTCGGCGCGCTCGACGACCGCCTGGAAGAACCCGCCGTACGCGACGAAGAAGAGCACGCTCAGCGAGCCGAGCAGGAACGCGACGACATACAGCAGCGGCCACGTGAGCCAGCCGAATGCGTAGGCAATCGGAATGGTCAGCGTCACGAGCCCGCGCAGGACGTCGGCGACGAGCATTGCCTGACGCCGCCGCCCGCTGCGGTCAACCCACACGCCCGCGTGCAACGAGAACAGCAGGTTCGGGATCAGCGAGACAGTCAGCACAGCGCCCATCTGCCCGGCCGTTGCGTGCAGCGCGAGCACGGCGGTGAGCGGTAGCGCGATGTTCGAGATCTGGTCGCCGACCAGCGACAGCGACTGCCCCATGAAGAAGAGGCGGAAGTTCGCATTCCGCTTAAGGATCCCCGGAACCCTCACGACTGTTTTTCTGAAATGCGTGGCACTGCCCGCACGCTCCAATCGACGAACCGCGCGCCGCGCGGCGTGGTGCTGCGCGAACCGCGCTGATACGGCGCGAGCAGTGCGTGAATCTCGTCGGCAAGCTTGTCCAGCTCGGCCGGCGTTGCAACCACCGTCGTCTGCATGAACGTCGCGGCCTCGCGCCAGGCCGCGCTGAAGCGGTGCTCGTGAGCGAGGTACTCCTGCACCGACGAGTCGCTCAGTTCGAGCAGCGCCGCGCGCGCGACGGCCGATGCAGCTTGGAAGTCGTCGTCGGCTTCCGCACCCGCGGGAAACTCGAGGCTCTCGACGGATGCGGTCCAGCGGCGCTCGCGCGCATCTTCGGTCGCGACCTCTTCGACGAAGCCGTGGCGTGCGAGCGTGCGCAGGTGATAACTGCACGACGACGGGCTCTCGCCGACGGCGGTCGCGCACTCCGTTGCGGTCGCGTCACCCTCGAGTTGCAGGCGGGCGAGCAGGCGCAGGCGTGTGGGGTGGCCGAGTGCCCGTAGGGCGGCGGCTGAGGTCAAGCGCGGTGACGAAGATGAAAAAGGGATTTTTCGAAAATACCCTTTCAGATCTTCACTGTCAAGCCGAGGTTCTTGCCTCCAGGACAGTGCGGATTCGCGCGGTGAGCTCAGTGGCGGTGAAGGGCTTCTGCACGAAATGAACGCCCGGCTCGAGCACGCCCTTCTCGTCGATCGCCGAGTCCGTGTATCCCGACATGAACAACACCGGCGTTCCGGGACGCATGGCTGTCACTGCGCGTGCGACGTCGCGCCCGCTCATACCCGGCATCACGACGTCGGTTAGCAACAGGTCGAGCGTGCCGACGTGCCTCCGCAGCACCTCGATCGCCGACGCGCCGTCGGCCGCCTGCAGCACCGAATAGCCGCTCGCCTCGAGGATCTCCGCGACGAGTTGACGTACAACCGACTCGTCCTCGACCAGAAGGACAGTCCCCGTTCCCGGTGCGGGGGTGGACTCAACAGTGGCCGCCGACTGGCCGGACCCTTCCACTGCTTCTTCTACGCGCGGGAACGTGATTTGGATCGAAGTTCCGAGCCCAGGCTCGGAGACCACGTCAATTGCGCCTCCGCTCTGCTCGACGATGCCGTAGACCGTCGCCAGGCCGAGCCCCGCACCGCCGTCCTTCATCGAGAAGTACGGCTCGAAGAGGCGCGTCCGCTCGTCGGCCGACATGCCGACTCCGGTGTCGGTGAGAACGACCGAGACGCCCGGCTCGCCGGCGAGCTCGTGACTCGCTGTCGCGATGGTGAACGAACCGCCGTGCGGCATCGCATCGCGCGCGTTCACCGCGATGTTGATCAGGGCCTGCTCGATCTGCGTGGGATCGACCCGGATCGACCCGAGCTCGGGCGAGAGGTGCGTCAGCAGTTCGACGTCCTCGCCGACGAGCCGCTGCACCATCGGCTCGAGGTTGGTGATGACAGCGTTCAAATCGAGCACACGTGGCTGCGTGACCTGGCGCCGGCTGAACGTGAGCAGCTGACCGGTCAGCGAGGCAGCGCGCGCGGCCGCGTTCTTGATCTCCTCGGCGTGGCCGAGCAGTTTTTCGTCCTCCAGCCCGTCGACCAGAAACTGGGTGTAGCCGGAGATCGCCGTGAGGAGGTTGTTGAAGTCGTGCGCGATGCCGCCGGCGAGCCGACCGACCGCCTCCATCTTCTGCGCGTGGCGGAGCTGGTCTTCGAGGGCGCGTTCGTCGCTGATGTCGTCGACGAGCGTGACGAACCGCAGTGGTGCGCCGTCGAAGTCGCGCGCGATCGACATTCCGAGCCGCACCCAGAGCTCGTCTCCGTTCTTGCGGCGCGCCCGAACGTCGCGACTCCACTCGCCGCGGTGGCCTGCAAGTAGCTCGCTCATCAGCGCCTCTACCGCCGGCACCTCGTCGGGCTGGAGCACCGCGGCTCCGAGCATGCCGATCATCTCGGTGGGCTCATAACCGAGCAGCCCGTCCAACTTGTCGTTCGTTTCTACGAGGCGCGCGTCAAGATCCATGAGCGCGACACCAACAAGCGATGTCTGGAAGGCGCTGCGGAATCGTGCCTCGCTCTCCTCGAATGCGCGCAGCAGCCGCTGTCGTCCCTCGAGCTCTTCGGCGTTCTGCATCACGGCCGACACGAACTCGGCCATCAGCCCGGTCGTCTCCACGGCGAGCGCGTCGAATGCATGTGGCTTGGCGCCAAGCACACCCAGCACGCCGACCACCGACCCGTCGTGATGGAGCGGAGCGGTGATCAGTGAGCGCGTGCCGATGCGCTTTTGGAGATCGGGATTGCTGCGTGCGTCGTTGCGCGTGTCGTCGACATAGATCGTCCTGTCGAGCTGGCCGGTGAAGTCGCCGACGCTGCCTTCGCTGCGGTAGCGGAGGCCGACGAACTTCTCCGCTTCGCCGGACGCGATGTCCCAGACCGCATCTCCGTCCTCGAAACGAACGATCACTGCACCGTCGGCCCGCGTGAGGCGTTGAACACGGTTGACGATCGCCGTCATGACTGCTTCGTGGTCAGTTTCCATCGCGGAGAGCTCGCTTTGCGTCTCGACGATGGCGCGCAGGTTCTCGACGAGCGCGGCATTGCGCAGCGCAACTGCGGCGGTTTTGGAAATCAGGTGGAACGCCGCGACCTCGGCTTCTGTGAACGCATTGTGATCTGCGCTGCGAACACTGAGCACGCCGCGCGTCGCGCCGCCGTAGGCGATCGGGGCCAGGAGGATCGCTCCCGCCTCCGCCGTCAGCGAGCCGGAAATCTCACCGCTCTCGTCGGCGCGGAGCACGACCGGTTCGTCGATCTGCAGGGAGAGCGCGCCGAGCCCATCCGTCAGGCCATGATCGGTGTCTTGCAACGCGCGGTCGGTGCCACGGGAAACGAGAAAGTGGAAGCCTTCGGCCGTGACCTCGCTGAGTGATGCGCCGTCGGCGCCTGGCAACTCCAGCAGCTGCTCGACGATCTCCAGCATCACTGCTGCGACATCGCTGCCGAGTGACGACAGCGGCCGCGCGCGCTCCGGCGAGACCGTCATGCGATGAAACCCATGCGGAACGCTGTCGCGACGGCCTGCGTGCGGGTAGACGCACCGAGGCGCTCGCATGCTTTGCGCAGGTGCGTGCGCACGGTTTCCGGTCCGATCCCGAGGCGAAGGCCGATCTCTTCGTGCTTGAGGCCGTCGGCAAGCAGTGACAGCACTTCGAGCTCGCGCTGTGTGAGTGCGGTTTTTGTCTTCGCCGGTCTGCGGAGGGCAGGATCGAGATAGCTCCGCCCACCGAGCGCGGCTTCGAGCGCGCGCATCAAGTCCGGCAGCGGCGCCTCTTTGAGCAGTACGCAAACGGCACCTGCGTCGAGCGCCGCGCGTGCAAGGTCTTCGTCGCCGTCGGCGGTGTAGACGACGACTTTCGTGTCGGGCGACGCGTCGCCGATCGCGCGCACCAGGTCGGCGCCGCTCTTCCGCGGCATGCGCCAATCGACGAGCGCAAGCTCCGGGTGATGCTCTCCCGCAAGCCGCACGGCCGCATCTCCGTCTGAGGCCGGGCCGATCACGGTGAGATCGTTGGCTTCGACGTACGACGTGATCGCGGCAAGCAGCGCCGGATGGTCGTCGGCGACAAGGACGCGCGCGCTCATGCTTCCTGCGGCTCCAGCAACCGCATCGTTCCCTGCGACAGGTCGAGCTCGCCGCTTTCGATCAGCTGCAGCGCGAGCTCGACGACCCGCGGATCCCATTGCTTGCCGCTGCATGCGCGCAACTCGACGATCACTTCCGCGCACGTGCGCGGCGTGCGATAGAGCTGGCGTGACGTCATCGCTTCGATCGAGTCGGCGACAGCGACGATGCGCGCGGCGACCGGAATCTCTTCCGCGGTGAGCCGGTCCGGGTAGCCGAGGCCGTCCCAGCGCTCATGGTGGTGGCGCACGATCGGCCGTGCAGCTTCAAGTAGCACGAGCGGTTCGAGCAGCTTGTCGCCGATCAGCGTGTGCGTCTCCACGATGGCGCGCTCTTCGTCGTCGAGCGGGCCTGGCTTCAGCAGCACGCGATCCGGGATGCCGATCTTGCCGACGTCGTGAAGGATCGCGCCCAGCCGCACCGTTTCAATCTCGCCGTCCGACAGGCCGAGCAGCTCCGCGAGTCGCGCGGCGACCGCTTCAAGTCGCTCGCAATGCCCATGCAGGTAGGAGTCGCGCGCTTCGATTGCGTTCGCAAGCGCGCTCGCCAGCGTCGGGACGAGCTCGCGCTCGCGCAACTCTTCGCGGGACCGCGATGCACGCTCGATCGCGTGCTTCGCCGCGTCCTTCAGCTCTGCGTGTGTGAACGGTTTGGTGACAAGGCCGGCTGCGCCGCGCGTCAGCGCTTCGCTGAGCGTGTCGTAGGTCCCGGCGCCCGTCACAAGCACGACTGGAAGCGACGCCTGCCGCCCGCGCACGTTTTCGAGCAGGTCGAGACCGGAGAGACCGGGCATCATCACGTCGCTTACGACGAGGTCGAAGGTCACGTTGGCGTCGAGCAGTTCGAGTGCGTTCTCGGCCGTCACGGCGGTGGTGACGTCGTGACCCGCCGACTCCAGGATCTCCGCCATCAAGCCGCGGACCACGTCCTCATCGTCGATCAACAGGACGCGGCTCATTGCTCGTTGTCCTCGTGCGGAAGGCGCACGCTGAACGTCGCACCGTGGCCCGGAAGCGTCATGACGGTGAGCGTTCCGCCGTGCGACTCCGCGATGCCGAGGCTGACCGGCAGGCCGAGCCCGGTGCCGCCGCGGCCGCGCCGCGTGGTGAAGAACGGCTCGAAGATGCGAGACACGAGCTCGGGCGGAACGCCGGGGCCTTCGTCGGTCACGTCGATGACGACCTCGTCGGCTTCTCTCCGTACCTCGACGGTGACGACGCCACCGTTCGGCATCACCTCGCGCGCGTTCGCAACCAGATTGAGCACGAGCTGCTTGAGCTGGTTCATGTTGCCGCGGATCGCTCCATCCTCCGTCTGGTAGCGCTCAACGAATTCGATGCCCTTGTGCGCGTTGGTGCGGCGCACGAGATCGAGTGTCGTCTTCACGATCTCGGTCGCAGATGTGAGCTGCATGTCGTCGCTCGTATCACGCGCGAAGTCGAGGAGGCCGCGCACGATCTCCTTGATCTCGAGCCCGGTCTGCTGAATAAGTTCGAGCCGCTCGTGCGTCTTCGACTCCTTGTCCGCTTCGAGCAGCAGGAACTCGGTCAGACCGAGGATCGCGAACAACGGGTTGTTGATCTCGTGCGCGACACCGGCCGCAAGCTCGCCGATCGCCGCAAGCTTGCCGCTCTGTACGACCTGCTGCTCGAGCCGACGGCGCTCTGAAAGGTCGGTGACCACGGCGAAGACCAACGCGGGTGCGCCGTCGTCGTCCTCGACGGCGTGTACCGACGACTCGACGGGGAAGGTTCGTCCTTCCGCCGTGCGGAAAAGGCGCTCTTTCGTCTCGCCGATGTCCGCCATCGAGTCGACACGGTCATCCGCCCACCACGGCGCGGGGATACGCGTGCCAAGGATGTCGCTCGCGGGCGCTCCGACAAGACGGACGAACGCGCGGTTCGCTGCGATCACTTCTGTTGTAGCCGGATCGCGCACGACGATCGCTGTCGGCATGGCTTCGAACAGCGAGCGAATGTACTGCTCGTTGAGAAACTCGCGGCGGTACTCCTCGGTGACGTCGCGGAAGACGATCATCGCGCCGCCGTCGACGGGCGCAACGCTGCCGTCGATCACGAGCTCGTTGCCGTCGAGTGCAGTGCAGCGGATGCGGAAACGCCCGCCGGCTCCGTTCGTCGCGAGCATCGCCTCGCCGGGCCGCAGCGACGGCTCGAGGTGAATCGGCTCGCCGTCGAGGTTGCGCGGATTGAGGAGCGCGGTGCGCAGGACAAGGCCGTCGGGAACCGCGAGGATCCGGCGGGCGGCGGTGTTCACCGTCACGTCGGTCTCGGTCGTCAGGATCACGCCGTCGCCGACGCTTTCAAGAACTGTTTCGAGACGTGCGTGTTCGCGTGAGCTGCGCGTGCGCTCGGCGAGCGAGCTCAGACTTGTCAGCGTCGACAGCAGCTGGGTCGCACGATCGACTTCGGCGTTCGTGAGCTCTTCGCGCCACGCAGCGTGGAACGTCGCGCGGCAGCTTTCGATCGAGAGCGGGACGCGGATGACGACCGTCGCGGCGAACGCCTGCGCCGTCTCTTCGTCGAAGCCTTCGCGGTCCGGCCTTCCGTTGAACGGGATGCCGGTGCGAATCGCGTTTCGCAGCTCGTCGCTACCGCCGATCGGCAGGCCGACGAGACCTTGGACTTCGCCGGCGGCGGCATGCACGCGCCCTTCGGCCAGCGTGGCGTCCCAGACGACGACCGTGAGCCAGCTCGCGCCAAGCAGTTCGACGCCCGCTTGCGCGAGCACCGCAAAGGCTTCGTCGAGACTTTTGGCGGCGTTGACGGCAAGCGCGGCCTCGATCAGGTCGCGTTCGTGGGTCGTCTCGAGCTCTGCGAGCTGGTGCGTCATGCCAAAAGTATTGGCGGCCGGGCGAAAAACCGGTATCCCTTGACCCGTGAGCGGCCCATCCCCCGATTCGGGGATCCCCGTTCGGGGGGATTCCGGGACGAAGGTCAGCGTGCTCGTGGCCGACGACCATCCCGCGGTCTTGGAGGCCGTGGCCTCATATCTGCAGGCGCACGGGATCGAAGTGATCGGCCGGGCGCAGGATGGGGAGGAGGCGCTGGAGCTGATCGAGCGCCGGCTGCCTCAGGTCGCCGTCGTCGACCTGCGGATGCCGAAGCTCGGGGGGATCGATGTCGCGCGGGCGTTGCGCGGGAAGAGTGAGACACAGGTGCTGCTCTTCAGCGGCTACGGCGACCGCGCGTTGCTGCTCGAGGCGCTCGACGCGGGCATTCGCGGCTTTGTGCTCAAGGAGGCGCCGCTCGAGGATCTCGTGCGCGCCGTGCACGCGCTCGCCGCGGGCGACGGCTACGTCGACCCGGTGCTCGCAGGCGCATTGGCGGTGTCGGTCGGCGAGCAGGTGCCCGAGCTGACGGTGCGCGAGCGTGACGTATTGCGGCTGCTTGCGGACGGGCTGTCGAACGAAGAGATTGGCAAGAAGCTGTTCATCTCCGCGGAGACGGTGCGCACGCACCTGCGCAAGGCGATGGACAAACTCGGCGCCGTATCGCGCACGCAAGCGGTGGCGGTCGCGCTCCGCGACCGCATCATTTCCTAGGCGCCAAGCGGCCCGCAGGGCCTGTGGAACGTGTGTTTCACTCTCGTGTGTCAGACGACAGTCTGACTCAAGTCAGACCTAGTATGAATCGAGTACCGCGCTGCGACGCGACTCGCGCTCGAGCACGCGGAAGAGCACGTACGCGCCGAATGCGTACGCGGCTGCGACGCCCAGCTCGGTCCACACGAGCCCCGAGACCTGCGACAACGGAGCGCCGGCTGCGACTTCGCGCGCGGCGGCGATGCCGTGCGTCAGCGGGAGGCAGCGGCCGATCAGGCTCATCCAGCCGGGCAGCACCGACAGCGGAATGTTCACGCCGCAGAAGAGCAGCATCAGGAAGTACGCGAGGTTCGCGACGAAGAAGAAATCCTTCGCGCGCAGGCCGATCGAACCGAGCAACATCCCGAAGCACGTGCACGACGCGGTCGTCACGAGCACGATCAGCGCGAGCGAAGGAATCGACGAGACGCCGGGACGGAAGCCGAGTAGCAACGCACCGAGCCCGAACGTGAACGCCGACACGAAGAGCCCGTTCGCGAGCACCGGCACGCCTCTGCCGAGGAACACGGCTGAACGGTTCGCCGGCGACGCGAGCAGCGGGCCGAGCGTCCCGAACCACCGCTCGTTCGCCACGGCCATCGTCATGCCGTATACGCACGACATCGCGCACACCTGAACGCTGTTGCCGACGATGTAGAAGTCGCGCGATTCTGCGTGCGCGTACTGCCCGAGCTTGGTGAAGAAGATCAGCTGGAAGACCGGGCTGCCGAGCATCGTCGGGATGTACATCGCCGGACGAATCCAGTTGAACAACCCGCGGTACGCGATCACGCCGCCGACGACAAAGATGCTGAACCAGTTCTTCACGTCAGCGCGAGCGTTGCGCGCGCACGCGCACGCGTCTCGAAGACGCCGAACGTCCAGATCGAAATGCCCAGTGATGCAAGACCGAGCGCGACGACCATGCCGAGCGGTCCCCACACCGTGCCGCCGAGCGCCGCATGACGGATCGCGAGGATTCCCCAGTACGGCGGCAGGCACCATGAGATCGGCCGCGACCACCCCGGCAGCAACGACGTCGAAAAGATCAGGCCCGACGCGACCCAGACCGGGTACTCGAGCAGGTTCGACATCGCATTCGCGTAGCGGTAAAGGATGAAGCTCGACGCGAGCACCAGCCCCATCAGCCCGAGCGACACGACGGTCGCCGGCAACGCGAGCGCGAACAGCCATGGATGCGCGAGGTGGAGCGGCACGCCGAAGAAGATGCGGCCCCACACGAGCGTTGCGGCGAGCGCATACATGCCGGTGAATGCGTTCGCGAGCGTGAACGGGAAGTAGACGAGCGCCATCGACGGCGGCGCGCCGACGCCGAGCTCGAGCGTTCCCTGCCACCGCTGCCACTGGATGATCCCGCCGCAGCCGAACAGCGTCGTTGACCAGACGCCCATCATCCCCGCACCGAGTGCTGCATACAGCAGCGTCCCCGACCGGCCTCCGGACTTGAACATGTAGTACGCGATCGTCGCGAAGATCACCGGCTGCACGACGGACGTGAGCAGAAAGAAGGTCGACGTCCCGACCATCTTCAGGTTCATCACGAACCCGGACCACACAACGCGCGCGCCGGTCACACGCGCTCCAGCGTTGCGAGGCGGCGGCTCTGACGCTCGAAGTACCTGATCAATGCGAAGCCCACGATGCCGTAAACGATGCCTATGACGAGCTCCTTGCCGAGGAGCCCGCGTACCGCATGCAGCGACGCGCCCGCCGCGACGGCGCGCGCGGCCTCGATCGAATGCGTCAGCGGCAGCCCGCGCGCGATCGTCGCCATCCAGTTTGGGAGTGACGAGATCGCGACGTTTGCGCCGCAGAAGATCAGCAGCAGGCCGATGAACACGTTCGAGAGCACGGCTGTCTCGCGGACGCGGAGCCCGATCCCAGCCGTGATCAAACCGAGCCCGGTGCACGAAAACGCCGCGATCAAGAGCACAGGAATCAGGCGAGCCCACTCAGATGCGTTGAGCGTGACGCCGAGAATGAGACCGCCGACGAAGAGCGAGAACGCCGCGACGAAGAGCCCGTTCGCGATCACCGGTAGCGCACGGCCGAGGAAGAGCGGCATGCGTCGAGCGGGGGAGATGAGGATCGGGCCGAGCGTCTGCCAGAAGCGCTCCTCCGAGATCGTCTGCGTCATCGCGAACAAACACGGCACCGACGCGTACTGAATCGAGTTGCCGATGACGTAGAACTCGTCGGAGCGCACGCCGGCTGCACGACCGATGTAGGCGAACAAGAGGATCTGGAAAATCGGCGTGAGCACGAGCGTCGGGATGAAGATCCAGAGGCTGAGAAAGCCGAACAGCGCGCGATAGCTGATGTAGCCGCCGACGAAGAACACGCGGAGCGACTGCTTCATGTCAGCGACAGGGTCGCGCGCTTGCGCGCGGAGTTGAGCACGGTGCCGAGCACCGCCATGCCGATCGCGACGTACACGATCGCGAGACCGAGGCACATGGCGACGTCGCCGTACCCGTTGCCGCCAAACGCGCCTGCGTGAATAGCGCGCATGCCCCAGGTCGGGCCGAGCACCCACGAGATCGGCCTTACCCAATGCGGCAGCAGCGAGATTGGCACGAGGAAGCCGCACACGAGCCAGATCGGATACTCGGTGACGGCGCCGATCGCCCACGCGCGGCGCGAACGAACGAACGCGACGCCCATCAAAAAACCGAGCGCGCCGATCGTCACGACGATTCCGAAGATGCCGAGCGCGAACGGCAGCGGATGCTCGATCGGCACGTGAATGCCGAATGCGAAGCGCGCCCACAGTAGCGTCGCGACGATGCAATAGAGGCCAATCGTCGACGTTGCGAGGCTTACAGGGAGCAGGACCAGCGCGAGGCTCGTCGGTGCTGCGACCAGCAACTCGAGCGTGCCGAGTCGGCGTTCACGTTGCAACGCTGACGACGCCGAGACACTCGTCGCTGTCCAGACCCCCATCACCGCTGCGCCGAGCGCAACCTGGCCGAGCCTGCTGCTGTTCCCGGTGCGGAACATGAAGAACGCGACGGTGGCGAAAAAGATCGGCCACAGAATTGCGAGGAACCCGTCGAACGCCGACTGCGACAGCATCTTGAAGTGCAGCAGCCAGCTGAAGCCGAGCAGCCGCAGCGTGCGCATCACGCGTCCGCGGTGACGAGTGCGACGTACGCGTCTTCGAGCGTGGGCTCGCGCGAGGTGACGCGGCCGACCTGTGCGTCACCGAGTTCACCGAGCAGCACATGCGTGAGCTCGCGCTCGCCGGTCGACTGCACGACGACGACCTGCTTCTGGTCGCGATCCTCGACGACGACTGCGGTGACGGTCTCGATTCCGCGCAAGCGCTCGACGGCTGCGTCGCCGACGCCGAACACCTCGATCTCGGTGACCGTGCCTTGTCTGACGCCGCGCTTCAGCTCGTCGGGTGTGCCTTCACCGACGATCTGGCCCTTCGCGATCACCGCGATGCGATCACATAACGCGTCAGCCTCGAACATGTAGTGCGTCGTGAGCAAGACGGTCTTGCCTGTAGCGACGAGATCGCTGATCGTCTGACGCAGCTCGCGCGCACCGACAGGATCGACGCCGATGGTCGGCTCGTCGAGGAAGACAACTTCGGGGTCATGCAAAATTCCGCGCGCAATGTGCAGTCGCTGGCGCATGCCGCGCGAATAGCCTTCGACGCGTTCCTGGTCGCGGCCCGATAGACCGACAAGCTCGAACACTTCGTCGATGCGCTTGTGTTGTGCTTTGCCCGAGACGCCGTACAGCTCGGCGAAGTAGCGAAGGTTGTCGCGCGCCGACAGGCGCTCGTACAGGCCGCGGTCGCCGCCGAAGACGTAGCCGATGCGCTTGCGCACCTCTTTCGCGTCTTTCACGACGTCGAGACCGAGCACGTGCCCGGTGCCCGAGGTGGGAAGCAGCAACGTGATCAGCATCTTGATCGTCGTCGTCTTGCCGGCGCCGTTCGGGCCGAGCAGGCCGAACAGTTCGCCGCGCTCGACGTGGAACGAGATTCCGCGCACCGCTTCGACTTCCAGCCGCCGCCGACGGATCACGCCCGTCGTCGTGCGGTAGGTGCGCCTCAGCTCACGCGCTTCGATGACGTAGTCGGCTGCCACGCCTCAAAACTATCTGGCGTGTCGCACGACGTCTGCGGTTCGCCTTCGCAGCAGCCAAGCTTGAAGCGACATCGGGCGCACTGCCAAGTCCCGTGTCGCCATTCCATTTCCGCACTGCAGCGCCAGCACTTTTCCGTCATTCATTCGAGGCTACGTCGCTCGGCGGACGGTGTGAGATAGTCGATTGATGGCGTTCTTCTCGGGGGCGGACGCATACGACAACTTCATGGGCCGCTATTCCGGGCGGCTCGCCGTCGACTTCGCCGACTACGCCGGCGTGCAGGGCGGCTACGTGCTGGACGTCGGCGCGGGCACGGGCGCGCTGACCGCGGAACTGCTGCGCCGCGGGTGCGACGTAGCGGCGGCCGATCCGTCCGACAGTTTTATTGCGGCCATGGCCGAGCGGTTCCCGGGCGTCGACGTTCGGGTCGCGCCGGCGGCGGAGATGCCGTACGCCGACGGCGAGTTCGACGCCGCGCTCGCGCAGCTCGTCGTTTCCTTTATCAGCGACCCGGTTGCGGGGATCCGCGAGATGGCTCGCGTCACCAAGCCGGGCGGCACGGTCGCCGCCTGCGTGTGGGATGTCGGCGGCGGCCGGGCACCGTTCTCGCCCGTGTGGACGTCGGCGCACTCACTCGGCCTGCCCGATGGCGGTGAGGACAAGCTTCTGGGAACGAAGGCAGGCCAGCTCGAGGAACTGTCCACGCAGGCCGGGCTCGAGGAGGTCGAGGGCGGCGAGGTGTCGGTTCGCGTCGAGCACGCGACGTTCGACGAGTGGTGGGAGCCGTTCAACCACGGCGTCGGCCCGATCGGCGCGTACGTCGCAAGCCTTGATGCAGAACAGAAAGAAGCCCTCGTCGAGGATGTCCGTGGTTCGTTCGGGAACTTCACCGCCGTCGCCTGGGCGGCTAAAGGCGTCGTAGCGTCCTAGCTACGATTGATGTCGCCTGGCGGCGTAGCTCAGCTGGTTAGAGCGTCGGACTCATAACCCGAAGGTCGGTGGTTCGAGCCCACCCGCCGCTATGAACCTCTGGTGCCTGGCACCTGCTCTCTCTGTTGTCTGCCGCCGCTACTCGTTTTTCCCGGGGTCCCGCTACACTTCCGCGGCCCAAGGGCGGTGCGTCAGCATGCCCGGGGCCCTTAGGAGTCAAGAGAAGACATGGCCAAATCCGGCGTCAGAGTTGAAGTCACGCTCGCCTGCACCCAGTGCAAGCGTCGTAACTACACGACCGAAAAGTCGAAGCGCAACACGCCGGACCGCGTCGAGTACAAGAAGTACTGCCGCTGGTGCGGCGAGCACACCCCGCACCGGGAGACGCGCTAGTGGCCCAGCTTCGCTCCGATCGCGGCGCTGCGAAGCGCCAAGAGCAGGCGCAAGGGTTCCTCGGCGGCCGCCGTCGTTCGGATCAGCCGCACGCTGCCGCCGTCTCGACGGAGCGCCGCTCGAATTTTGTCGCCGAGTCGTGGGCCGAGCTCAAGAAGGTCGAGTGGCCCGGCCAGAATCAGGTGATCCAGGGCACGGTCGTCGTGCTGATCGCGTGTGTCGTCGTCGGCACCTTTCTCTACATCAACGACCAGATCTGGAAAGAAGTCGTCCAGAAAGTGCTGCTGAAGTAACCATGTTCCGTTGGTATGTCGTCAACACGTATTCCGGCCATGAGAACAAGGTCAAGGCCAACCTCGAGCACCGCATCGAGTCGATGGGGCAGCGGCAGCGCTTCCGCCGTGTCGTCGTTCCGACCGAGCAGGTAATCGAGACCAAGGACGGCCAGAAGGTGCAGACCGAGAAGCGCATCCTTCCGGGCTATGTCCTCGTCAACATGGATTTGAACGACGAAGCGTGGACGGTCGTGAAGAACACGCCGGGAGTGACCGGTTTCGCCGGCCCCGGCGGCAAGCCGGTGCCGATTCCGCAGGGAGACGTCGACCGCATCCTCAAGACGGGTGCAGGCCCTGGCGGCGAACGCCAGCGCGCAATGGTCGAGTTCTCACTCGGCGAGTCGGTCAAGGTGACGTCCGGCCCGCTCTCCGACTTCGACGGCGAGATCGTCGACGTCAACGCCGATCAGCAGAAGCTCAAGGTGCTCGTCGATATCTTCGAGCGCCAGGTTCCGGTCGAGCTCGGCTTCGACCAGGTCAAGAAACTGGACTGAGTCTTAGAAGGGCAAAGGCAGGACACTCATGGCAAAGAAAATTCTCACACTGATCAAGCTGCAGATCCCCGGCGGGCAGGCAAACCCGGCGCCGCCGGTCGGTCCTGCGCTCGGCCAGCACGGCGTCAACATCATGGAGTTCTGCAAGGCGTTCAATGCGCAGACGGCGCAGGAGAACGGCCGCATCATTCCGGTCGAGATCACGGTCTACGAAGACCGCAGCTTCGACTTCATCACGAAGACGCCGCCGGCAGCCGTCCTGATCAAGGAGGCGCTGCGGCTCGACAAGGGCTCGTCTGAGCCGAACCGCACCAAGGTCGGGAAGCTTTCGAAAGCGCAACTGCGCACGATCGCCGAGACGAAGATTCAGGATCTGAACGCGCGCGACGTCGAGCAGGCGATGAAGGTCATCGCCGGCACCGCGCGGAGCATGGGCGTCGAGGTGGAGGCGTAATGCAGCACGGCAAGCGTTATCGCGAAGCGCGCGGCGCCGTCGACCGCGAGCAGTTGTACTCGCCCGCCGAGGCGTTTCACCTGCTCAAAGAGGCGCCCGACGCGAAGTTCGACGAAACCGTCGAGATCCACATGAGCCTCGGTCTCAACGTGCGGCATGCCGACGAGCAGCTGCGCGGCACGATGATGCTCCCGCACGGCACCGGCCGCGCGGCGCGCGTCGCCGTGTTCGCCGAAGGCGAGAAGGCGCGCGAGGCGCAGGAAGCCGGCGCGGACGTCGTCGGCGCTGCCGATCTCGCGAAGCGCGTCGAGGAAGGGTTCACCGACTTCGACGTTGCTATCGCAACGCCGGATCAGATGGGAATTGTCGGTCGGCTCGGGCGCGTGCTCGGCCCGCGCGGCCTCATGCCGAACCCGAAGACCGGCACGGTCACCTTTGACGTCGCCAAGGCAGTGCAGGAGGCGAAAGCCGGCAAGCTCGAATACCGCACCGACCGCGGCGCGAACGTGCACATCGCGATCGGCAAGAAGAGCTTCGACGAGCGGCAGCTGGTGGAGAACTACGCGGCGTTGATCGAAGAGATCGTCCGCGCGAAGCCCTCCGCCTCGAAGGGCCGCTACATCAAAAAGATCACGCTCACCTCGACCATGGGCCCTGGGATTCACATCGATCCCACCCGGGTCCGTGACATCGTCGAGGCAAGCGCGACGCAGGAGGCCGTGGAAGCTACGGCCTAGTAATAGAGCCCGTCGCCAGAGACAGGAGGCAGCCGGCTGTGTTTCAGAACAGCCGCCAGAAGCCCTCCCGAGGCGGCCTCCTGGGAGAAGGTTTTGTTGCACCTCTTTCTTTCCACGAGCCCGTCTGTGTTTTTGAACATCAAAACGCGGGTTCGTGACGTGAAGGGGAGGTGAAATGCAGAAAGACGACAAGGAACGCGTTGTTGCCGAGTTGACGGAGAAGCTCCGCACCTCGGAGACGATGATCGTCGCGGACTACCGCGGCCTGACCATGCCGCAGATCGACGCCCTGCGCGGGCGGCTGATCGAGCATGGCGCCAGGTTTACGGTGGTGAAGAACACCCTCACGCGCCGCGCGGCAGAAGCCGCCGGTGCGGATGCGCTGCTGGCGCTGCTCGAGGGCCCGTCGGCGATCGCGTTCATCGAGGCAGACGGCGACCCGGTTGCGGTTGCGAAGGCACTTGCCGACTCGGCCAAGGACACGAAGGTCCTCGAGATTCGCGGCGGCATCATGGAAGGCCGCGTGATCTCGGCCTCGGACGTCGAGCAGCTTTCGATGCTCCCGCCGCTCGACGTGCTTCGCGGTCAGGTGCTCGCTGCGGTGATCGCACCGCTCAGCAGTCTGGCCGCACTCGTGAACGCTCCGCTGCAGAACCTTTACGGGCTGATCGACGCCCGGATCGAGCAGCTCGGCGGTTCAGAGGAGGCACCGGCAGCAGAAGCGCCGGCAGCAGTAGAGGAAGCAGCACCGGCTCCCGAGCCGGAACCCACCAATGACGAAACTCAGGAGGAAGCCGAAAATGGCGGCAGTTGACACCGTTTTCGATCAGCTCGGGAGCATGTCTGTTCTCGAACTGGTCGAGCTGAAGAAGAAGATCGAGGATGAGTGGGGCATTACGGCGGCGGCTCCGGTCGCAGTCGCAGCGGCCGGCGGAGCCGGCGGCGGCGATGCCGCGGCGGTGGAGGAGAAGACCGCCTTTGACGTCGTCCTCACCGCAGCAGGCGGCCAGAAGATCCAGGTGATCAAGGTCGTCCGTGCAGTCACCGGCCTGGGCCTCAAGGAGGCCAAGGACCTGGTCGACGGCGCCCCCCAGCCCGTCAAGGAGGGCGTGAACCAGGAAGAGGCCGATTCGGTCAAGGCGCAGCTCGAAGAAGCCGGCGCCAGCGTCGAGATCAAGTAGCAGGTCGTAGGTCTGGTGCCAGGCACCCTTTGGGTGCCTGGCACCTTCTTTTTGGTACTGTTCTCCGGTCGGCCCGACGGGCCCTCGCCGTGCGCCTTGCGGCTGGAGGGCCACCTTCGCTACCGTGGAGGGTTGCGCCGACGCCCGCGACCCCGCTTAGCTACGCCCTTTTTTCTGCTCCGCACTCTTTATCTGATCCAGCAAGGGAGGCTGTTTTAGTTGGCCCACTCGGTCACCGCGCCCCGTGCGCGCAAGTCGTTTTCCCGCCTCAAGCACGTTCTTGACCTCCCCAATCTGATCGACATCCAGCGTGAGTCCTTCGATTGGTTCCTGCGAGAAGGCCTCCGCGAGACGATCGACGACATCTCGCCGATCGAGGATTACACCGGCACGCTCGCCGTCGAGTTCGGCGAGTACCGCTTCGGTGCACCCCCGGTCTCAATTCAGGAATGCCGTGAGAAGGACCTGACCTATCAGGCTCCGCTCTCGATGACGGTCCGCTTCGTGAACAAGGACACGGGCGAGATCCGCGAGCAGACGGTGTTCATGGGCGACTTCCCGATGATGACGGAGTGGGGCACGTTCATCATCAACGGCACGGAGCGCGTGATCGTTACGCAGCTCGTGCGTTCGCCCGGTGCCTACCTGATGGAGCCGAAGGACGCGGCGAAGCAGGTCTTCATCGCGAACCTGATGCCGAGCCGCGGTTCGTGGCTCGAGCTCGAGATCGACAAGAAGGGCATCGTCTACGCCCGCATCGACCGCAAGCGCAAGCTGCCGATCACCACGCTGCTGCGCGCGCTGCCGGCCGAAGATCCGACGACGGGTTACGCGATCGACACCTCGACCAACGAGGCGATCCTCGCGCTCTTCAACGACTCGATCTTCATCCGCAACACGCTCGAGAAGGACCCGACCACGCGCGAGGAAGAGGCGCTGATCGAGGTCTTCAAGAAGCAGCGCCCCGGTGAGCCGCCGACGCTCGACAACGCGCGGAACTTGCTGCGCTCGCTCTTCTTCGATCCCAAGCGCTACGACCTGACGAAGGTCGGCCGCTACAAGCTGAACCAGCGCCTCGGCGTCGACGTGCCGGAAGGCACGCGCGTGCTGACAACCCAGGACATCCTGGCGCTCGTCAAGAAGCTCGTGTCGATGCCGCACGCGATCGGCGTGCCGGAAGACTCGAAGGACTACGCCGCGGACGCGATCGGCCTGTCGCGCGATCCGATCCGCACCGAGCTCGACGAGTATGAGCACTTCGGCAACCGCCGCCTGCGCACCACCGGTGAGCTGATCCAGGAAGCGTTCCGCGTCGGTCTTTACCGCATGGAGCGCGTCGTGCGTGAGCGCATGACGACGGAAGACGTCGACACGATCACGCCGCAGACGATCATCAACATCCGCCCGGTCGTTGCGGCGCTGAAGGAGTTCTTCGGCTCGTCGCAGCTGTCGCAGTTCATGCAGCAGACGAACTCGCTCGACGGCCTCACGCATCGCCGGCGCCTGTCGGCACTCGGCGCCGGCGGACTGACCCGCGAGCGCGCGCCGATCGAGGTGCGCGACGTGCACCCGACGCACTACGGCCGCATGTGCCCGATCGAGACGCCGGAAGGCCCGAACATCGGCCTGATCGGCTCGCTCGCATCGATGGCGACCGTGAGCCAGTTCGGCTTCATCCAGACGCCGTATCGAAAGGTCTCAGGCGGCAAGGTGTCGGACGACATCACCTACCTCGACGCCGCCGAAGAGGCGCAGTTCACGATCGCGCAGGCAAGCGAACCGGTCGACGAGAAGACCGGCAAGTTCCTGAACGCTCAGGTGCTCTGCCGCTCGTCGGAAGGTGAGGCCGTGATGGCGCAGGCGAAGGACGTTGAGTTCATGGACGTCGCGCCGGCGCAGATCGTCTCGGTCGCCACCGCGATGATCCCGTTCCTCGAGCACAACGACGCGACCCGCGCACTGATGGGCGCGAACATGCAGAGGCAGGCAGTGCCGCTGATGATTCCGCAGGCACCGCTCGTCGGCACCGGAGTGGAGTATCGCGCGGCCGTCGACTCGGGCGACGTCATCGTCGCCGACAACGCGGGCACCGTCATCGACCTCGACGCAACGCGCGTCGTCGTCGAAGGCAAGGGCACGCGCGACGAGTACGACCTGACGAAGTTCATGCGCTCGAACCAGGGCACGCTCATCCACCACAAGCCGATCGTTCGTCAGGGCGACACAGTGGCGAAGGGCTCTGTCCTCGCAGACGGTTCTTCGACGGATCACGGCGAGCTCGCGCTCGGCGCGAACCTGCTCGTTGCGTTCATGCCGTTCGAAGGCTTCAACTTCGAGGACGCGATCGTGCTCAGCGAGCGTCTCGTGAAAGAGGACGTGCTCACGTCCATCCACATTCACGAGTACGAAATTGACGCACGCTCGACGAAGCTCGGCGACGAGGAGATCACGCGCGACATTCCGAACCGCTCGGAAGAGTCGCTGCGCAACCTCGACGACCGCGGCGTCGTCCGCATCGGTGCCGAGGTCACCTCCGGCGATCTGCTCGTCGGCAAGGTCACGCCGAAGGGTGAGACCGAGCTGACCGCGGAAGAGAAGCTGATCCGCGCGATCTTCAAGGAGAAGGCGCGCGAGGTCCGCGACACGTCGCTCAAGGTTCCGCACGGTGAGGGCGGCGTCGTCATCGACGTGAAGACGTTCTCGCGCTCAGGCGGCGACGATCTGAGCCCGGGCGTGAACGAGCTCGTTCGCGTCTACGTCGCGAAGAAGCGCAAGATCTCGGAAGGCGACAAGCTCGCCGGCCGTCACGGCAACAAGGGTGTCATCGCAAAGATCGTCCCCGAGGAAGACATGCCGTTCATGGAGGACGGCCGCTCGGTCGACATCCTCCTGAACCCGCTCGGCGTGCCGAGCCGCATGAACATCGGCCAGATTCTCGAGACGCATCTCGGCTGGTCGGCGGCATGGGGCGTGTACGCGGGTGGCGACGTTCACACGATGAACGGAACTGGGTCGACGAACAGCAGGGGGCATCGCGTGATCAACGCGCCTGCGCCGTCGCCGGTCGCAACGCCGGTATTCGACGGCGCCACGCTCGAGGACGTCGACGCCGGCCTGCTCAAGTGGGCCGCAGACCACGCTGAGGACAGCCCGATCAAGATGGTCATCGACGAGACGGCGCCCGCCGGCCGCAAGGCCTCCGGCAAGGTTCGTCTCTTCTCGGGCCGCAACGGCAAGCCGTACGAGCAGGCCGTCACGGTCGGCTACATGTACATCCTCAAGCTGCTCCACCTCGTCGACGACAAGATCCACGCGCGTTCGACGGGCCCGTACTCGCTCGTCACCCAGCAGCCGCTCGGTGGTAAAGCACAGTTCGGCGGACAGCGCTTCGGCGAGATGGAAGTGTGGGCGCTCGAGGCATACGGCGCCGCGTACACGCTGCAGGAGATGCTCACGATCAAGTCCGACGACACGGTCGGGCGCGTGAAGGCGTACGAGGCGATCGTCAAGGGCGAGAACATCGCCGAGCCGTCGATCCCCGAGTCGTTCAAGGTGCTGCTGAAGGAGATGCAGTCCCTGGCGCTCGACGTTCGCGTCGAGTCCGAGGAGGGCGCCCAGGTCGAGGTGCGCGAGGAAGACGACGAACTGCTTCGCGCAGCGGAAGAACTGGGCATCGATCTGTCGCCCGGCTCGCTGCGCGCAGCCGCGCGCCAGCCCACGGGCCAGGAGCTCGAAGAGGGTCAGGACCGCGTCGACACCGACGGCGAGCTTGCGCTGCCGACCGATGAGTCGCTCGCAGACCTCGACTCTGTTGATCTTGAAGGCTCAGTCGAGCTCGAGACAGAAGAGGCCGACGACGAAGATGCCGAGCCCGTTGCCGCTGGCGACGAGCCCGAAGTGGAAATCGAAGACTGACGACCAGAAGAAAGTAGGGGATTAGTTACTTGATCGACATCAACGAATTCGACGCGATCCGCATCGGTCTCGCATCGTCGAAGCAGATCCGCGACTGGTCGTCGGGCGAGGTCACGAAGCCAGAGACGATCAACTACCGCACGCTCAAGCCCGAGCGTGACGGTCTCTTCTGCGAGCGCATCTTCGGTCCGACGAAGGACTGGGAGTGCTACTGCGGCAAGTACAAGCGCGTCCGCTACAAGGGCATCATCTGCGAGCGCTGCGGCGTCGAAGTGACGCGGCAGAAGGTGCGCCGCGAGCGCATGGGTCACATCGACCTCGCTGCGCCCGTCTCGCACATCTGGTTCTTCAAGGGTGTCCCGAGCCGCATCGGTTACCTGCTCGACATCGCGCCGCGCGAACTGGAGAAGGTTCTCTACTTCGCCGCGTCGATCGTCACGCAGGTGGACGTCGAGGCGCGCGCCAAGGACGTCAACGATCTCGAAGACAAGGTCAAGTCCGAGTCCGAGCAGATCTACGTCGACCGCGACGAGCAGCTCGCCGATCTCGAGAAGCGCCTCGCGCGCCGCCGCGCGTACTTCGCAAACGGTGCCGAGAAGGGCTTCGACGAGGACGACGACTTCTGGACCCGCGGTCTTGCGACCTGGGCCGAGGAGACGTTGCTGCCGACGCTCGAAGACGCGCGCAAGCTTGCGGGCGGTTTGTTCGTCGAGCTCGTGCCGAAGATCAGCACCGAAGACCAGAAGAAGGTTCGCGAAATGGTGCGCTCGACGGCCGTGCGCAAGGACCGCACGCTCACGACGCGCGAGCTCGAGCAGGTGTCTGTTGCCGCTGAGCAGATCCTCGCCGCGATCGCTCCGCTCGAAAAGGAGCTCGACAAGGCAACCGGTTCGAAGAAGGGCGCGATCACGAAGCACATCCATCGCGTCGTCGACGCGCTGCTGCTCGGCGAAGACATGGTCGAGGACGACCAGAAGTACGTCAGCGGCATCGACTTCAAGAACCTCGACAAGGCCCGCGATCTCGGCAAGGGCCTGTTGAAGGACGTTGTCGACACGTGGGAAGAGGGCCAGGACATCCGCGAGGTCACGCAGGACCTGATCCTCAAGCCCGAGGTGAAGCGCGAAGACTTCGACGCTCTGCATCAGTGGGGCATGAAGGTGCGCGAGATGTACATGGACATCGAGTCGCGCCGCGAGGACACGCGCGAAGCGGGCGTCGATTCCGTGCGTCGTCTCGAGCAGACCTGGCAGCTGTTCCGCGAGCTGGAGCCGAAGCTGGTCGTCAACGACGAGCAGCTGTTCCGTGAGCTGAAGGATCGCTTCGGCTCGCCGTACGGGTTCGGCGTCTACTTCCGCGGCGGCATGGGTGCGGAGTCGATCCGCGACCTGCTCCGCGACCTCGATCTCAACGCCGAGGCGAACTTCCTCCGCGACACGATCAAGACGTCGAAGGGCCAGAAGCAGCAGCGCGCGATCAAGCGGCTGAAGGTCGTCAACGCATTCATCAAGTCGGAGAACCGTCCCGAGTGGATGGTGCTCGAGGCCGTGCCGGTGATCCCGCCGGAGCTGCGCCCGATGGTGCAGCTCGACGGTGGTCGCTTCGCCACGTCCGACCTGAACGATCTTTACCGCCGTGTGATCAACCGCAACAACCGGTTGAAGAGACTGCTCGACCTCGGCGCACCGGAGATCATCGTCAACAACGAGAAGCGCATGCTGCAGGAGGCCGTCGACGCACTGTTCGACAACGGCCGCCGCGGTCGCGCCGTGACCGGCCCGGGCAACCGGCCGCTCAAGTCGCTGTCCGACATGCTCAAGGGTAAGCAGGGCCGGTTCCGCCAGAACCTGCTCGGCAAGCGCGTCGACTACTCCGGCCGTTCGGTGATCGTCGCCGGGCCGACGCTCAAGCTGCACCAGTGCGGTCTGCCGAAGCTGATGGCGCTCGAGCTCTTCAAGCCGTTCATCATGAGCCGGCTCGTCGAGCGGAAGTCCGTCCAGAACATCAAGGCGGCGAAGAAGTACGTCGACTCGATGACGCCCGAGGTGTGGGACGTCCTCGAAGAGGTGATCGCCGAGCATCCGGTGTTGCTGAACCGCGCACCGACGCTGCATCGTCTCGGCATCCAGGCGTTCGAGCCGATCCTGGTCGAGGGCAAGGCGATTCAGGTGCACCCGCTCGTCTGTCACGCGTTCAACGCGGACTTCGACGGCGACCAGATGGCTGTCCATCTGCCGCTGTCGGCGGAGGCGCAGGCCGAGGCGCGCATCCTGATGCTGTCGTCGAACAACATCCTGTCGCCCGCTTCGGGTCGCCCGCTGGCGACGCCGACGCAGGACATGGTGCTCGGCATCTACTACCTCACGTACAACGACCTCGACCTCGGCTCGCTCGAGGCGGCAAAGCTCGACCCGCGTCCGCGGCGCTTCGACTCGGCCGACGAGATCGAGGTTGCGCTCGAGATGAAGGCTGTCGGGTTGCAGGAGCCGATCGAGTTCCGCTTCAACGGCGAGCTCTATCTGACGACTGCGGGCCGTGTGCTCTTCAACTCGGCCGTGTACCGCGCCCTCGACGAGATGGTGCCGGAAGACCAGGTGCTCGAGTTCGACTACTTGAACCAGACGCTCGCGAAGCCCGACACGGATCGTTACGTGTTGTCGCTGGCGGAGCGCTACGGCGCGCACACGCTGGCGCCGGTGCTCGACACGATCAAGTCGCTTGGCTTCACATACGCAACGAGTGCAGGCGTGACGATCTCGAAGAACGACATCGTCATCCCGCCGGAGAAGGAAAAGATCCTTGCCGAGTACGAGAAGCGTGTCGAGGAAGTTCACGGGCAGTACGACCGCGGCCTCATCACCGAGGACGAGCGGCACGAGACGATCGTGAACATTTGGACGGAGGCGTCCGATCGCGTGGCCGATGCGACCGAGGCGCACTTCGACACCCTGAACCCGGTGTTCATGATGGCCAACTCCGGCGCCCGCGGATCGATGAAGCAGATTCGCCAGCTCGCCGGTATGCGCGGTCTCATGGCGAATCCGAAGGGCGAGATCATCGAGCGCCCGATCAAGGCCAACTTCATGGAAGGCCTGTCGGTGCTCGAGTACTTCATCTCGACGCACGGTGCGCGTAAGGGCAACGCAGACACGGCGCTCCGCACGGCCGACTCGGGGTACCTCACCCGTCGCCTGGTCGATGTGTCGCAGGACGTCATCGTTCGCGAAGAGGACTGCGGCACCGACGATCACATCTCGTTGCCGATTCGCACGAGCGAGGGGCAGAACAAGGCGTTGCTCGGCCGTGTCCTGTCGGAAAGCGTGCACAAGCCGCTCGCCTCGGGTAAGCCCAGCAAGACCGTGCTCGCCGAGGGCGGCGCCACGGTCACGGTTGCGCTGCTCGACG
The DNA here is from genome assembly GCA_036496645.1 of Gaiellaceae bacterium. GTDB lineage: Bacteria > Actinomycetota > Thermoleophilia > Gaiellales > Gaiellaceae > PALSA-600. The sequence continues at coordinate 6,459 of DASXKU010000027.1, read as the reverse complement.
AGCTCGAGTCCGAGCTGGGCGCGGATCACCTCGTGCCGGTTCGCTCGGTGCTCAAGTGCAAGGCCGGGTCTGGCGTGTGTCGTGCTTGCTACGGCATCTTCCCGGCGACGGGCGAGATGACGGAGATCGGCGACGCGGTCGGCATCATTGCCGCGCAGTCGATCGGCGAGCCTGGTACGCAGCTGACGATGCGGACGTTCCACACCGGCGGTGTCGCCGGTGCGGACATCACGCACGGTCTGCCGCGTGTCGTTGAGATCTTCGAGGCGCGGAACCCGAAGGGTGCTGCGATCCTCGCGGAGGTTCCCGGCAAGATCGGCATCGAGCAGACCGAGCGTGGCCCGAAGGTCACGATCAACCCGACCGAGGTCGGCAAGGACGGCGAGCTCGCAGATCCGATCGAGTACCAGCTGCCGCGTCGCACGCGTCTGCTTGTGACGAACAACCAGGAGGTTGTCGCGGGCGATGCTCTCAACGAGGGCTCGCAGAACCCGACCGACCTGCTCGCGCTGAAGGGCTCGACGCACACCGAGCTGTATCTCGTCGGCGAAGTGCAGAAGGTCTACAAGTCGCAGGGCGTCGAGATCCACGACAAGCACATCGAGCTGATCGTTCGGCAGATGCTGAAGAAGGTGCGCGTCGAGTCGAACGGCGACACCGAACTGCTGCCTGGTCAGCTCGTCGACAAGGTCGTGCTCGAGCGCGAGAACACACGCGTGAAGAAGGCGAAGAAGGAGCTCGCGAAGGTCGAGCCGCTCATCCTCGGAATCACGAAGGCGTCGCTCGCGACCGAGTCGTTCCTTTCGGCTGCTTCGTTCCAGGAGACGACGAAGGTGCTCACCGACGCGTCGATCGAAGGCAAGATCGACCGGCTGCTCGGGCTGAAGGAGAACGTGATCATCGGGAAGCTGATCCCGGCGGCCACCGGCCTGAAGCGGTACCGGCAGATCGAGATCCGCCCGTCGGAGCCGATCGTCCGCGAGGGCTACGAGCGCGAGACGCTGCTCCAGGCGCTCGAGGAAATCGGCCAGGACGGCACGAACGGCGTCGCGGACTTCGGCGACCTCGACCTGAACGTCGGCGGCGAGCCGGGTGCAAACGGCACCGACTCCCACGAAGCCGGCGAGGCTACGGAAACTCCTGAGGTCGACTCGGCTGAGTAGTCACCGAGCTCGCGGCACCAAAGGTGCCGCGAACCGGATAGGCCAGATCAAAAGCAACGCAGGGCCCGGCACTCGCCGGGCCCTCGTCGTTTCGTGAACCTGGTCTTTTCAGACATGGCCGGGGACTGTCCCCGGCCATGTTCGTTTTGGACGCGTTCGTTTTGTAGGGGTCTGACCCCCCGTATTACGTCGGCAGTCTTTGATCTGGCCTATCCGAAGAGGTCGGCGCCATCAGCGCCGGCCTCTTTCGGAAACAACTCAGACGCCGGCGGTGCCGTCGGCAGCAACGGCGCGCGCTTTGCCGAGTTCCTTCGCGCGATAGAGCGCGGCGTCGGCGCGCTCGAAGAGCGAGACGGAGTCGTCGCCCTGCTGCATCTCGGCGATCCCGGCCGAGATGTTCAGCGCTCCGGCTTTGCCGATCGGCTTGATCTTGATCGCGTGCGCGATGCGCTCGGCCAGCATCTCGGCGTCGGGGCCGATCGACTCCGGCAGCACGACGCCGAACTCGTCGCCGCCGACACGGCACGCGACATCGGCAGAGCGAACCACCGACATCAGCCGGCTCGCGACATCTGCAAGAACACTGTCGCCGGAGAGATGGCCGATCTTGTCGTTGATCGCCTTGAAGTCGTCGAGGTCGAACAGCACGAGTGCGAGCCGCCGGTCGTAGCGGTGCGCGCGGCCCACCTCGCGCGCGAGCGTCTCGTGGAAATACCTCCGGTTGTGCAGGCCTGTCAGCGCGTCGAGATCCGCCTGTGCGCGCGCCTCGAGGAACCGCCGCGCATTCTCGATCGCCGGCCCGGCCCGTAGTGCCAGCCGCTCGAGCTCCTCGAGCTGCGGATCGGCCAGCGTCCCGCGCGTGCGTGAGAAGACAGCGAGCATCCCGACCGGCAGCCCCTCCGACCGCAGCGGCACAGCGATGCCCGAATGGATCCCCGGCCCGTTCTCGCCGACTTCGTCCAGGCGATAGCGGTAGTTCAGCTCGACCGCCCGCAGGATGTCGTTCTCGCCGAGCGTGACGGCCGTGCGGTGAGCCTCCTCCACAGACATGCCGACCGCCCGCCGCATCGCTTCGCCGTCCTGGGTCGTCGCCTCCAGGAACGAGGCGTCGGCACCCGGGATCGCGGCCGCGGCCTCGAGCGTCCGCTCGGCCACCTCGTCGAGATCCAAGGAAGCGGCCAGCTCGCCGGCGGAATACGCCGTCGCGACCTCGGATTCCCGCTCCTGGAGCCGGTTCAGCGCCTCGCGCAGCTCTGCCGTCTCCCCGGCAGCGGCGGCAAGCCGCCTGCGCGTGTCGGACCGCGCCCGCATGGCGGCCAAAACCGCCCACGCAGCAAGAAGGAGCACCACTCCCAGCGCTCCGATGAGCCAGACAGAGGTCACGACGGCAGTGACACCAGAATGTAAAGCGCCTGACCGGCCACCGCCCTACCTTGAACGGGGGATATGTTTTCGCCGAGTGAGCAGTCGGCAAAGCCGCCAGCTCACCGGATAGGCCAGATCAAAAGACTGTCGGCAACTGTATTTGGCGCTGGCAAGCGGTTTTCGCTACCATGCCCGCCGGTTCGGCTGAAGCCTCCGGGCTTCGTCGGCCGTTTTTCCCTGTCCAGAGACCGTTTTACCCAGGAGATCCGTCTCACCATGCCGACCGTCAATCAGTTGATTCGCAAGGGACGCACCAAGGCCAAGGCCAAGGTGAAGACGCCTGCGCTCGCGGGAGCCCCGCAGAAGCGTGGTGTCTGTACCCGCGTGTCGACGATGACTCCTCGTAAGCCGAACTCGGCGCTCCGCAAGATCGCCCGCGTTCGCCTGACGAACGGCGTTGAGGTCGGGACATACATCCCGGGTGAAGGACACAACCTGCAGGAGCACTCGGTCGTGCTCGTCCGCGGCGGCCGCACCGCCGACCTGCCGGGGTATCGCTACCGCGTGATCCGCGCGGCGCTCGACGCGTCGGGTGTTGCAGACCGCAAGCAGGCCCGCTCGAAGTACGGCGCAAAGAAGCCGTAATGCCGCGTCGTGCAGAGATCACACCCCGCCCGGTCGTTTCTGACCCGATCTACGACAGCCAGCTTGTCACGCAGCTCGTCAACCGCGTGATGACGCGCGGCAAGAAGTCGACTGCCGAGGCGATCGTCTACAGCGCGCTCGACAAGGTCGGCGAGAAGACGGGTCGGCCGCCGGTCGAGGTGCTGGAGCAGGCCGTGAAGACCGTCACGCCGGTGCTCGAGGTTCGCAGCCGCCGCGTCGGTGGCGCGAACTACCAGGTTCCGATCGAAGTGCCGCAGCGGCGCGGCCGCACGCTCGCGCTGCGCTGGCTCGTGACCTTCTCGCGCGACCGCCGCGAGAAGCACATGGCAGACAAGCTTGCGGGCGAGATCCTCGATGCGCTCGAGCAGCAGGGAAGCGCGTTCAAGCGCAAGGACGACATGTACCGCATGGCGCAGGCCAACAAGGCTTTCGCCCACTACCGCTGGTAAGGAGATATGGCAGCAACTGAGACAAGAGTGGCGCTGGACCGCGTCCGCAACATCGGAATCATGGCCCACATCGATGCGGGCAAGACGACGACGACGGAGCGGATCCTTTACTACACCGGCCGCACCCACAAGATGGGTGAGGTGCACGAGGGCGCCGCGACGATGGACTGGATGGCGCAGGAGCAGGAGCGCGGCATCACGATCACGTCGGCGGCGACGACTGCGTTCTGGCGCGACTATCGCATCAACATCATCGATACGCCCGGGCACGTGGACTTTACTGTCGAGGTGGAGCGCAGCCTGCGCGTGCTCGACGGTGCCGTCGCTGTCTTCGACAGCGTTGCCGGCGTGCAGCCGCAGTCGGAAACCGTGTGGCGGCAAGCCGACAAATACAAAGTGCCGCGCATCGCGTTCATCAACAAGATGGACCGCACCGGCGCGAACTTCTTCGCAGCTGTGCAGTCGATGAAGGACCGCCTCGGCGCGAACCCCGTGCCGGTGCAGATCCCCGTCGGTCAGGAAGACGCGCATCGCGGCGTCATCGACCTCGTCGAGATGAAGGCGATTCTCTACAAGGACGACCTCGGGCAAGACTTTGACGTCACAGAGATTCCCGCCGAGCTCGAAGAGCAGGCGAAGGAGTACCACCACCAGTTGATCGACGCGATCTCGCACTTCGACGACGAAGTGCTCGAGGCGTACCTCACCGACGAGAACTCGGTGACGCCCGACATGATCAAGCGCGCGATCCGCAGCGCCACGATTTCCGACGAGATCACGCCGGTACTTCTCGGTAGCGCGTTCAAGAACAAGGGCGTGCAGCCCCTGCTCGACGCAGTTGTCGACTACCTGCCGAGCCCGCTCGACGTGCCCCCGATGGAAGGCCTCGATCCGAAGTCCGGCGAAGAGATCACGCGCGACGCGTCGCTCGAGGCTCCGTTCTCGGCGCTCGCGTTCAAGGTGATGTCCGACCCGTACGTCGGCAAGCTCACGTACTTCCGCGTCTACTCGGGCAAGCTCAAGGCCGGCGACCGCGTTCTGAACACGACGACCGGCAAGACCGAGCGCATCGGCCGCATCCTGCAGATGCACGCGAACCATCGCGAGGAGCGCGACGAGATCGGGGCGGGCGAGATCGCTGCAGGCGTTGGCCTGAAGGCGACGACGACCGGCGACACGCTGTCCATCGAGAGCGCGCCGATCGTGCTCGAGTCGATGACCTTCCCGGACCCGGTGATCTCGGTCGCCGTTGAGCCGAAGTCGAAGGCCGACCAGGACAAGCTCGGCAACGGTCTTGCGCGTCTTGCTGAAGAGGATCCGACGTTCCGCGTCGCCTCAGACGAGGAAACGGGCCAGACGATCATCTCCGGCATGGGCGAGCTGCACCTCGAGATCATCGTCGACCGCCTGAAGCGCGAGTTCAGCGTCGAGGCGAACGTCGGCCGCCCGCAGGTCGCCTATCGCGAGACGGTCTCGAAGCCCGCCGAAAAGATTCAGGGCAAATTCGTTCGTCAGACGGGTGGCTCCGGCCAGTACGGCGACGCCGTGATCAACCTGCTTCCGCAGGAGCCTGGCAAGGGTTACGAGTTCGTCGACAAGATCGTCGGCGGCAAGATCCCCAAGGAGTACATCAAGCCGATCGACGAAGGCATTCGGGAAGCGATGGGCTCCGGCATCCTCGCCGGCTATCCCGTCGTTGACGTGAAGGTCGAGCTGATCGACGGCTCGTACCACGACGTCGACTCGAGCGAGCGCGCGTTCAAGATCGCCGGCTCGATGGCGTTCAAGGAAGCAATGAAGCGCGCGAAGCCCAAGCTTCTCGAGCCGATGATGGCAGTCGAAGTGACGACGCCCGAGGACTACCTCGGCGACGTCATGGGCAACCTCAACTCCCGCCGCGGTCGCATCGAGAACATGGCGCCCGTGGGTAACGCGCAGGTGGTCAAGGCCCTCGTCCCGCTCAGCGAGATGTTCGGCTACGCCACCGACCTGCGGTCGATGACCCAGGGACGCGCCGATTTCACCATGCAGTTCGACCGGTACGACGAAGTACCGCCGTCGATCGCGAGCGAGATCACGGAACAGGGTTCCGGGTCCTAACCGAAGGAAGAAAGGGATATGGCCAAGCAGAAGTTCGAGCGCACGAAGCCGCACCTCAACGTCGGCACCATCGGGCATATCGACCACGGCAAGACGACGCTGACCGCAGCGATTTCGAGTGTCCTCCACAAAAAGGGCGGCGGCGGCCAGGTCAAGAGCTTCGCCGAGATCGACAACGCTCCCGAAGAGCGCCAGCGCGGCATCACGATCAACACGTCGCACGTGGAGTACGAGACGGAAAGCCGTCACTACGCGCACGTCGACTGCCCTGGTCACGCCGACTACATCAAGAACATGATCACGGGTGCTGCGCAGATGGACGGCGCCATCCTCGTGGTCTCGGCTGCGGACGGTCCCATGCCGCAGACGCGTGAGCACATCCTCCTGGCGCGCCAGGTGGAAGTGCCGTACATCGTGGTCGCCCTCAACAAGTCCGACATGGTCGACGACGAAGAGCTCCTCGAGCTCGTCGAGCTCGAGGTTCGCGAACTGCTCTCGAAGTACGAGTTCCCCGGCGACGACATCCCAATCGTTCGCGTCTCGGCGCTGAAGGCGCTCGAGGGCGACGAAGCGTGGGAAGACAAGATCATGGAGCTCATGAACGCGGTCGACACCTACATCCCGGAGCCGGTCCGCGACGCCGACAAGCCGTTCCTCATGCCGATCGAAGACGTGTTCACGATCACTGGTCGTGGCACCGTTGTCACCGGTCGTGT
>DASXKU010000026.1:0-55272 GCA_036496645.1 Gaiellaceae bacterium | reverse complement strand
TCTTCGCGCCCTCGGCGGTCAACTCAGGCGCACCGAGGTTGTGACCGCCTGCGCCGTTGTACGTATGGCAGTTGAGACAGCCGGAGACGGCGAACAGCTTCGCGCCCGCGATCGCCGTTGCGTTGTTCTGGAAGTGCTCGCTCGCCGCCCAGTGCGGAACGTCGGCGAGCAGTTCACTGCCGAGCGCTTCCTTCGCCGTCGCGCCCTTGTACGTCAGCACGCCCATCGAGATGACAGTGAGGAATGCGGCCACCATCGCGACCGGGCGCCGCAGCAGCCGCCGCTCGAAACGAACGTCGAGGAACGGGATCGCGATCAGCAGCATCAGGCAGATCGTCGGGATACCGATCGTTCCGAGCAGCACCGAGTTCGGCCACTTGAAGATGCGCAGCAAGTAGAAGAGGAAGTAGAAGTACCAATCGGGCCGCGGAACGAAGTTGATCGTTCCCGGGTCGGCCGGCGCGTCGTACAGCTTGCCGAGCCAGCCCGCGGCAATCGTGTGGTGGTTGCCCGGCGTCGTATAGCGCCAGACGATCGCGAGCCCGACAATCACGCACACGACGATCAGCGACATCACGGTGTCCTCGAACATCGCGTACGGATAGAACGGCTTGCCGCGTTCCTTGACGTCCGCCTTGTACTGCGCAAAGACGCGGCGGCGCTCGACGATCCTGTCGCTCGCCATTACTTCGTCCTCCGCGTGCGCGGGTTGACGAGACCCGAGCGCGGGCCTGCGCCGTTCGTCGACGCCTCGGGCAGAGGGCCGGTGCCCGCCGCTTCCTTCGACCACGGGGGCGACGTCACGCCGAGGCGCACGACGAGATAGAGGTGCAGCCCGATCAGCGCGAAGATCGCGCCCGGAATGAGCAGCATGTGAATCGAGTAGAAGCGCGCCAGCGTGTCTCCGCCGATGTACGTGCCCCCTTGTAAGAACTGCGCAAGGAACGGCCCGAGTATCGGCGCTGTGCCGTTGATGTTGATGCCGACGATCGTCGCCCAGTACGCCGTCTGGTCCCAGGGCAGCAGGTAGCCCGTGAAGCCCTCGGCCAAGCCGCTCGCCAGCAACAGCACACCGATGATCCAGTTCAGTTCACGCGGGTACTTGTAGGCGCCGTAGAGGAACACGCGCCCCATGTGCATGAACATGAGGATGATGAATACCGACGCGCCCCAACGATGCATGCCGCGCACGAGCCAGCCGGCCCACACATCGTTCGTGATGTTCTGGATCGATGCGTACGCGTTCTGCGGATCCGGCTTGTAGTACATCGCGAGGATCACGCCGGTCAGCGCCTGCACGAGAAACGCGGTGAGCGTTGCAGCGCCGAGCGTCTGGAACCAGTTGGTGTCGCCCGGCACCTTGCGGAACAGGAAGTACTTGACGCCGCCGACCAGGCCGGAGCGCTCCTCGAGCCAGTCGACCGGATACATGATCGTCTGCTGGAGCTGCTCTGCCTTTGTAAGTCTGCGCGTCGACATTTAGTGAGGAGGCTGGATCGGGTACAGCCAACTTTCGATGCCGTTCACGTGCTCACCCGGGAACGAGAACTTCCATTTGTGAATCTTGGCGTCGGAACCTGAGCCGTCGACGTGCGACACCGAGAACGGCGGGCCGAGATAAAGGCTGCCGTTGCGGATGGAATACGAATAACGGTCGAGCGCGCGCACCGGCGGGCCCGCGATGCGATTGCCTTCGGTGTCGTACTGGCCGCCGTGACACGGGCAGCCGAAACCTGCGATCGAAACCGTCGGGATCAGTGTCACGTCACCAAACGTTTTCGTATGCGTTGAGTCGAGAGGGCCGTTCGGCTGCACCGGGCAACCGAGGTGTGCGCAGTGGTTCGAGATGATCGTGAAGCTCGGCTCCTGCTTGCCGCTGACGGGGACGTCACCGTTGTAACGGACGAACGCCGTGCGCCTCGACACCTCGCCCTGCGACGGATCGGCCATGAACGTCGCAATGACGTACTTGCCTTCGGGATAGTCGGAGAGCGGACCGAGATTGTGATCCTTCTGACCTTGGTGCAGGAACGGCGGGATCACCATGAACCCGAGCGCGGGCGCGGTGACGATGCCGCCGATCACGCCGCCGAGACCGAGCGTCGACAGCTCGAGGAACTTCGAACGCGGGTAGCGCTGCGCAGGAGGCTCTGGCGGCAACGTCGTCTCGGGCGCGCGCGCCGGTGCGCTCGCCGCCGTCTCGGGCACAACCTCTTCGGCATGCGCGAGCTCGGTTCCGGCCGTCAGGTCGCGCACCCACAGGAACCCGAACGCGAGTGCGATCGCCGCGCCGGCGCCTGCGATGTACCACGAGATAATCAGCCCGACGAGCAGAACGACAATGCCAACGGCAAAGCCGACCGGCCAAAGGCTCGGACCCGGGACGTGCGGATGTTCGTCGTGGGGCTGCAACGGGCGGTTAGTACGAATTCAAGCGGTCGCGGCGGCGGCTGGTCAACGTCGTAACAGCCGCCGCGAACTCTGCCCGATTTCGCCGCTCGCCGCCACGGCATCCGTCGCGATTCCGTATTCGGCCCAGCGGCGATCCACGAGGGCTCTGATCTCCGGGCTCATCTCGAGCTCCTCCGGCCACTCACGTGCCCCTTCTGCAGGGGATTTTGCGGTTGCGTCGATCCCGATCTTGCCGCCGACGAACTGCAGGGTCGGCGCGTGGTCGAGGTGGTCGAGCGGGCCCTCGGAGATCATCACGTCGCGTTTGGGGTCGACGTTTGCCCCCACGTAGAACATGACCTGCTCGTAGTCGTGGACGTCGACGTGCTCATCGACGATCACGATGCCCTTCGTCAGGCTGAGCATCCCGAGGCCCCAGATCGCGTGCATCACCTTGAGGGCATGCCCGGGAAACGCCTTGCGGATTGAGACGATCGCGAGATTGTGGAACGCACCGGCGACCGGCAGGTCGTAGTCGACGATCTCGGGGACGGTCATCTTCACGGCGGGCAGGAAGATGCGCTCGGTCGCCTTGCCGAGCCATGCGTCCTCTTGCGGTGGCTTGCCGACGACGATCGACGGGTAGATCGCGTCACGGCGCATCGTCATCGCCGTGACGTGAAACACCGGGAACAACTCGGCCGGTGTGTAGAAGCCAGTGTGATCTCCGAACGGCCCCTCGGTCGTGAGGTCGCCCTGTTCGACGTACCCCTCGAGAATGATTTCGGCAGTGGCGGGGACCTCGATGTCGACGGTCACGCCCTTCACCAGCTCGACGGGCTCACCGCGCAAGAAGCCGGCGACCATCAGCTCGTCGATGTGCTTTGGCAACGGCGCACTCGCCGAGTACGCGGTGATCGGGTCGAGCCCAAGGGCGACGGCCACCTCAAGCTTGCCCTCGCTGAACATGTAGTCGGCACGACCGTCCTTGTGAATCTGCCAGTGCATCGCGGTCGAGCGGGGGCCGAGCACCTGCAGGCGGTACATCCCGACGTTGCGGTTGCCGTTCCGAGGGTCGTGCGTGATCACGGCGGGCAGCGTGATGAACGGCGCCGCGTCGAGCGGCCAGCACGTCTGCACCGGCAGGAGCGAAAGGTCGACGTCGTCGCCGGTGAGCACGATCTCCTGGCACGCGCCTGATCTCACCGTCTTTGGACGAGAGTCGGCAATCGACTTGAGCGTCTTCAGCCCGCGCACCTTCGCGGCGAGACCTTCGGGCGGCTGCATCTCCAGCACCTGTGACAGCCGCTCGGCAACCTCGTCGAGCGAGTCGACGCCGAACGCGAGACACATGCGCCGCTCGGTGCCGAACTGGTTGATCAGCAGCGGATGCTGCGAGCCCTTCGGCCTTTCGAAGAGCAGCGCCGGCCCGCCGGCCTTGACCGTGCGCGCCACGATCTCGGTCACCTCGAGGTGCGGGTCGACCTCCGCGGAAACGCGGACGAGCTCGCCTTCCTTCTCGAGGAGTGAGATCCAGTCCCGCAGGTCTTTCACCTGAGGGACGTTACTTACTTGCTGCCGTTTGCCTTGAAGCGCGGGTCGGTGCCCGCGGCGAGCTTCTGCAGGAGCGCGTGCAACTGCTGGCGCTCGGCGGCGCTAAGCGGAGAGAAGAAATCCTCCTCGATGCGCTTCGTGATGCCGCGTAGCTCGAGCAAGCGTTCCTTGCCCTCGGGCTTCAGCGTGACGACGTTACGACGGCGGTCCGCCGGATCGGCCTTGCGCTCGATATAGCCCTGCTCCTCGAGCTCGTCGAGTAGTCCGACGAGCCAGCTCCGGTCATACCCGAGCGCGTCGGCGATCGTGGCCTGCGTCTCGCGCGGGCTCTCGGCCAGCGTGCAGAGGACGCCGTGCTGGTACGGGTTGGCGCCTTCGGCCTCGAAGGCCGCCATCGTCCGCTCCTTGATCCCGAAGCCGAGCCGCTTCAGCAAGAAGCCGGTGCTCTTCAGGAGCTCCTTCGGCGGCTTCGCCGGATGCTTCAAGACGGGCTTGTCCATGGGTGTGGTCATTTCGGTTACGAAGTGTAGCGCGCCCTACGGTCGTCGTGTGCTATCGTTGTCCCGTTCCACGATTTAGGGAGACGATAGATGACAGTTTCTTCAATAGCTTCAGTACAGCGTGGGTCGCGCCTGGCAGTTCTTACCCTGATCCTGGCCGCCCAATTCATGGTCGTCCTGGATATGTCGATCGTGAACGTCGCGCTCGCCGCAATCAAGTCCGATCTCCACTTTTCTGGCGCGGGTCTCCAGTGGGTGATCAGCGGCTACGCCCTGACCTTTGGCGGCTTCCTGCTGCTGGGCGGGCGCCTCTCAGACCTGCTTGGCCGTCGGCGCCTGTTCGTCATCGGCCTGTCCCTGTTCACCCTCATGTCCGCGCTGTGCGCCCTCGCCTGGTCGCCGGCCGCGCTGATCGTCTTCCGGTCGATTCAGGGAGTCGGCGGTGCGCTGTTCGCGCCTGCAGGCCTCTCGTTGCTGATGACGCGCTTCGCCGAAGGCCGTGAGCGGAACCTCGCGCTGGGTCTTTGGGGAGCTGCTTCAGGCAGCGGCGCCGCTGTCGGCGTGCTGCTCGGCGGGATCCTCACGTCGGCGCTCAGCTGGCCGTGGGTCTTCTACATCAACGTCCCGGTCGGGATCGCGGTCGTCGTTTCGGCCCCACGCTTCCTCGCTGAAAGCCGTGCGGAGGGTCTCGGACGCCACTTCGACGTCGCAGGCGCGTCCGCGATCACCAGCTCGACGATGGCGTTTGTCTTCGCGCTGACGAAGGCGACGACGGACGGCTGGTCGAGCACCGTGACGCTCTTGGCGCTCGGCGCATCGGCAGTTCTCGCTGCAGCGTTCGTCCTGATCGAGCGTCGCGCACCGTCGCCGCTGCTGCCGCTCGCAGCGTTCCGCGGGACAACGCTTGGCACGGGCGCGTTCATCACCGCCGTCATCTCGTCGGTCGGGTTCGCCCAGTTCTTCCTGCTGACGCTGTACCTGCAGCAGGTGTTGCACTACTCGGCGATGCAGACGGGCGCGGCGTTCACCGCGATCGCCGTTGGTGTCGCCGTCATGTCGAACGTTGCGCAGCGTCTCGTCTCATCCTTCGGCGCGCGTCCCGTGCTCGCCGCAGGCCTGCTGTTGATGGCCGCATCGCAAGCGTTGTATGTGCGGCTACCGGTCGACGCCCACTACGTCACCGACCTGCTGCCTTCGTTCCTGCTGATGGGGATCGGCCTCGGCACGAGCTTCGTCGCCGTGACGATCGCATCGCTCGCCGGCACGCGTCCGCAGCACGCGGGTGTCGCATCCGGTCTCGTCAACACCAGCCGCCAGGTCGGCGGCGCAGTGGGGCTCGCCGCAGCGGCCACGCTCGCGTCGTCCGTCGCCGGTCACGCGCCAGCGCTGGCGGACACCGTCCACGGCGACCACGTCGTCTTCGGCGCGCTCGCCGTCCTCGCCCTCGCAGGCGCCGCGCTGGCCCCTGTCCTCCGCCCGCACCGTGAGCACCAGCCCGAGGTCGAATTCGAACCCGCTCTCCAGGAGGCCGCATGACATCTGTGCTGGATAACCACATCGACGATCTACTTCTCCAGGCGCGCGGGCTCGAGCTCGTGCACAACCTGCTCGCCGAGCGTGGCGCGAGCCGCGACGAACTTCAGGCGTTCGAGCACGAGCTCGATCGCATTCGTCGCGAGCTTCGGCTCGCCATTTAGTTCTTAGAAAGCGGTGCGCCGGGCGCGTTTGCGCTCGGCGCGCCGGTGGTTCGCCCAATGGGTGAACTCACCGAGAGCGATCACGCCGAGGAAGATCAACCCGACAACAAGCATCCCGAGGATGACGTGCGTTCCCTCGGAGGCGGCATCGAAAATCACCGTACTACTGAAGATCACGGGGCGACTCTAGCGGAGTGGAGTGCCAAAGCACGTTCGATGGCGTCGGCGGTCGGAGCACCACCAAGATCGCGCGCCGCGTCGAGCCAAGCGTCGGCGTCGCCCACCGTTCCTTCCGCGCGCAGCGCGGCACAACGCGAGATCAGGCGCGACATCGCTTCGACTGCCGGGACACCGCCCTCCTCCGCGATGCGCACAAGCCCGTGCGCGTAGAGGTAGTCGCCGAGCAGCACCGCATCGTTCAGATCCGGCGCCTCGAATAAGCGCGGCGAGCCGTAATGCACGAGGTACGCCTCGTAGATCGTCTCGAGCCCGAGCGCAAACTGCGGCGGTGCCAGCGGCGAGAAGATCGGCTCCCAGTCCGACGTCGTTCGCAAGGCCTGCGACCACACCTCGCTCTCGCTGCGCGCGCCGGCGGCGATCGACTCAGCGACCGAGGACATCCGCAACCGCCTCGATCGTCTCGTCGATGACTGCGTCGTCATGCGCCAGCGAAGGGAACCAGCACTCGTACGGGCTCGGCGCGATGTAGACGCCGCGCTCGAGCAGCCCGCGGAACAGCTCCGCGAACGCATCGCGCTCGAGCTCCTCGAAATGCTCGACCGGTGCGTCGCGACCGGTGAACAGCGTGAGCATCGCGCCGACGCGCTGCACACGACCGAACGGCGCGAGCCCGTCCGCGAGCCGGGCTGAAATCTGTTCGAGCCGCTCGTACACCTCTGGGTTTCGCAGACGCCGCAGCACGGACAGCCCCGCTGCGGTCGCGAGCGGATTGCCGCTCAGCGTCCCCGCCTGGTAGACGTGCCCGGCCGGCGCGAGACGTTCCATCACGTCGCCGCGGCCGCCGAATGCCGCGAGCGGCAGGCCGCCGCCGACGATCTTCCCGAGAATCGTCAGGTCGGGCGTAACGCCGAACAGCTCCTGCGCGCCGCCGCGGCCGACGCGGAAACCGCTGATCACCTCGTCGAAGACGAGCAACGCCCCGCTCGCGTCACAGAGCGCGCGCAGTGCTTCGAGAAACCCGGGTCGCGGCGGGACACAACCCATGTTCCCGGCGACCGGCTCGACGATGATCGCCGCTAGCCCCTCGCCGTAATGCTCGACAGCAGCGGCAGCGGCGGTGATGTCGTTGTAGTCGACGACGATCGTGTCGGCCGTCACGCCGCTCGTCACACCAGGCGAGCTGGGAATCGACAGCGTCGCGAGGCCAGACCCGGCGCTCGCCAGGAACTCGTCGGCGTGGCCGTGGTAGCCGCCCGCGAAAACGAGAATGCGGTCGCGGCTCGTGAACGCACGCGCGAGGCGTGCCGCCGACATCGCCGCTTCAGTGCCCGACGACACGAGCCGCACGAGCTCAACCGACGGCATCGCGTCGGCGATCTCCTCTGCGAGCTCGACCTCACGCTCGGTCGCGGTGCCGAACGTCGTTCCGTCGAGCGCCGCGCTCCGTACCGCGTCGACCGTCTCCGGATCGGCGTGCCCGAAGATCAGCGGTCCCCACGACTGCACCCAATCGACGAGCCGGCGTCCGTCCTGCGTCTCGAGGTACGCGCCTTCGCCGCGCGCAGCGAACAGCGGCTCGTCAAGACCGACGCCGCGCATCGCGCGCACAGGTGAGTTGACGCCGCCCGGGATGACGCGCCGCGCGCGCCGCCACAGAGCAGACGTCTCCGTCAGAGCCAACCGGCGTATTCCTTTGCCCAGTAGGTGAAGACGATGTCCGCGCCGGCGCGGCGGATTGCAGTGAGCGACTCGATCACCGCGGAGCGCTCGTCCATGTCGCCGGCGGCAGCGGCTGCTTTTAGCATCGCGTACTCGCCGCTCACGTTGTACGCAGCGAGCGGCAGATCGAAGCGATCGCGAACTGCCCTGATCACGTCGAGGTATGGGAGCGCCGGCTTCACCATCAAAACGTCCGCACCTTCAGCGACGTCGAGCTCGCACTCGCGAATCGCCTCGCGCACGTTGCCCGGATCCATCTGGTAGCCGCGCCGGTCACCGAATGACGGTGCGCTGCCGGCGGCGTCACGAAACGGCCCGAAAAACGCGGACGCGTACTTCGCGGAATACGCGACGATCGGCGTGTGCGGCAGACGCTCGCGGATCGCGGCGACGCGTCCGTCCATCATGTCGCTCGGACACACGACATCGGCGCCGGCGTCGACGTGCGACACCGCGGTGCGCGCGATCAGGTCGACACTCGCGTCGTTGTCCACCTCATCGCCCTCGAGAACGCCGCAATGTCCATGTGACGTGTACTCGCAAAGGCAGACGTCGGTGAGCAGCAACAGTTCAGGGAAGCGCGGCCGGAGCGCACGCAACGCGCGCTGCACGATCCCGTCGTCGATCCACGCGCCCGAACCCTCGTCATCCTTCGCCTCCGGAATCCCGAAAAGGATCACCGCCTTCACGCCCAGGCGCACCAGCTCTTCGCATTCGGCGACGACACCGTCGACCGTGAACCGGGAGAGGCCGGGCAGGCGCTCGTTCGCCAGCGCCTGCGGTGCCACGAAGAGCGGCATCACCAGGTCGTCGACGGAGAGCGGCGTCTCGCGGACGAGGTCACGCAGCGGCGCCGAGCGGCGAAGCCGCCGGAGCCGCGTCACCGGGTAGGTGCTCACGGCAACAGGGTACGTTCTTCCGCCGCCCACGGCTCCAGCGCGATCCGCCCCGCGAAGAACTCCCAGGTGGCGCGGCAAGCAGCGAGCGTCGGCAGTGCAACCAAGGCGCCCGGCAGCCCGTAGATCTCGGCTCCCGCGCCAAGACCGAAGATCACGAGCAGCGGATGGAGCCGAAGCGCGGAACCCATCACCTTCGGCACGACGACATGACCTTCGAGCTGGTGGATGACGAGAAAGAGAATCGCCACCCAAACCGCTGAGAGCGGATGCACGACCGCCCCGTAGAGGAGCGGCGGAATCGCGCCGAGCCAAGGCCCGAGATACGGGATCACTTCCGTGAGCGCGACCCACGCGCCGAACAACAGCGCGTACTGCTCGGCGTGCGGCAGCAGCCCGAGAGCGGCGAGCACCCACAAGCCGAGGCCCGCGCTCGTGCCGATGATCAGGCTGAGCGCAACCTGACCGCGCACGTATGCGACAAGCGCGTTCTCGATGCTGCGCACGAGCGACTGGCCGTCGGGACTGCGCGGTGGAAAGCGGCGGTCGATCGCAGCCGAGAAGCGTTCCATGTCGAGCAGCATGTAGATCGATACGACAAGCAGAAGCACTACTTCGAACAGCGTCTTGCCGATCGAGATCGCTGCACCTTCAGCGAAGGTGACGATGCGATGCGTGTACTTGCCGACGTCACGACGCTGCACCTGCTTGACGACTTTGTGGCCTTCCTTCTCGATCTTGATCGAGCGCAGGTGATGCGTGTTCAACCAATGCTGTAGGCGATCGACGTCGTTATATGCAGCTGTCTGTCCGGACGGTGCTTGAGGATTCGAGAAGTAGTCGTTGAAGCGAGTCGCTGCGTTCTTCGTCTGGGTGACGACTGCCGTAGCGATTCCGAAGATGACGAGCGCGAGCACAGCCACACCCGCGAGGTACACAAGCGCGACCGCAAGGCCGCGCGAGACACGCACTCGCTGGAGCACGCGCACGAGCGGATCGAGCAGCAACGCGAGTAGCGCGGCAACGAGGAAGAGGAAGACGACGTGACCCGCAGTAGTGGCGATCACCCACGCGAGCACGAGCAGCAACGGCAGCCCAACCAGCTGAATCCAGCGCGGGACCACCATCACCGTGCCGATGCTAGCGAGGGCATCAGAAGCCTTCGACCGCCCGATTGGGACTGGACGTTCGGTTCGAACGGCAATCTCGCCCTCGCGCCCGAGCCGTTTCCCCTGCAAAAGGCCGACGAATTGAAAGGCCAACGGGGGTTCGCTACGGTGCCCCGCATGTCGCCGGCAGCGACACCTCGTCGCGCGCAGACGCCGCGTCGGAGGCAGCGTGAGACAGAACGGCGGCGGCGCCGCGTCGCGGTCGTGCTCGTTCTCTCGATCATCGCGGCCGTCGTCATCGTTGTCTCCGCGTTTGGCGGCTCCGGAACGTCGCCGCAGACTGCGCCTGCTGCAAGCGCTTCGTCGAAGCTGCTGATCCCTGCGGGACCGCCGTCGCCAGAGATCGTGGCGCGCATCGGTTCGCTGCATCTGCAGCTACCCGTCAGCCAGTCGCGCGTGACTGCGGTCGGCTACCAAGGTGGCAGCGACGGCTCGATCGCACTTACACCGGTCGGCCGCCAGGCAAACCAGGGTCTGATCCGCCGCGTGCTGCATGCAGTCGTCGGCAGCTCGTCGGGCGGCCCGCGCTGGTATCAGCTGCCGGGCGGAGGTAGTTCGCCGACGTCACTGCTCGATGTCGGCGGCGCCGCCGGCACCGACGTCTACTCGCCCGTCGACGGCACCGTCGTCGGAATCTCGAATCTTGTGCTGAACGGCAGACCGCACGGTTCGACGATCGAGATTCAACCGAGTGGC
Organism: Gaiellaceae bacterium; assembly: GCA_036496645.1. Classification (GTDB taxonomy): domain Bacteria; phylum Actinomycetota; class Thermoleophilia; order Gaiellales; family Gaiellaceae; genus PALSA-600. The sequence goes on along the minus strand of DASXKU010000026.1, from coordinate 44,470 downwards.
GCCCCATCGCTCGTCGTCACGATCTCGCACATTCGTGTCGACCCAGGCCTCGCCGTCGGCTCGGCGGTGACCGCCGGTGGATCGAAGATCGGCGAGGTCGTCGACTTTTCTTCCGTCGAGCGTCAGGTGCTCTCGCGCTACACGAACGACACGGGGAACCATGTCGCGATCGAAGTGCACCCGAGCGCGACCCTAGAAATTCAGTAGTGCGGATCCTCTTCGTCGCCGACGTGTTCGGCGCTCCCGGCCGTCGCGCCGTCGAGACACGGCTCCCATCGCTACGGGAAGAACTCAGCGCCGACTTCTGCATCGTGAATGGCGAGAACGCCGCCGCGGGACGCGGCATCACTGCCAAGATCGCGAACAGCCTGCTTGCTTCCGGCGCCGATGTGATCACGCTCGGCAACTGGACCTGGGGACAAGCCGGCTTCGCGCCGTATCTCTCCGGAACCGATCGCGTTCTGCGTCCGGCGAACATGTCGCCACGCACGCCGGGCAAGGGCATCGCAATTCATGACGGCGTCGCCGTCATCAACTTGCTCGGCATCTTCTCGCTCAATCCGTACGAGAACCCATTCCTGGCCGCGGACCGGCTGGTCGAAGAGGCGCGCCGCGAGACGCCCGTCGTCATCGTCGACTTCCACGCCGAGCCGACGAGCGAGAAGGTCGCGCTGCCGCGTTACCTCGACGGCCGCGTGACCGCGGTGCTCGGAACGCACACGCACGTACAGACGAACGACGCGCGAGTTCTCGCAGGGGGCACGGCGGCGATCTCCGACGCAGGCATGACCGGACCGCACGACTCTGTGATCGGCAGCATCGCCGAAGGCGCGATCAACCGATTCGTCACAGGCATGCCGGTGCGGCTCGAGCCGGCGAGCGGGGATGTGCGCATCGAAGGCGCGATCGTCGACTGCGACAGCGACGGGCGGGCGACCGCGATCGCGCCGCTACGCGTCGAGATTTCTTAGCGGAACGGCGAGCACAGCGAGCAGTGCGACGAGGACGAGGTCCCGTGCGAGCACGACGCCGGCGAGGTGGAAGTCCAGCGCGTAGTCCCAATAGCGAATTGGGAACCACACCTGGGTCAGCACGACCGCAGCCGTCAGTAAGGCAGCTCCGGCGAGACCTCGCCGTCCTCGCACCAGCGGCACCAGCGGAATGAGCCAGATCAGGAACTGTGGCGAGAGCACCTTGTCGAACGCCATGAAGGCGCACGTCGTGGCTGCTGCGTAGCGAAGAAGACGCGCGGACGTTTGCGCGCCGCGCGCGAACGCGATCCACAACGCAAGTAACGCGAGCCCGCCGACGATCACCGAGGCTGTCGCGAGCCAGCCGAAGCCGACAATGTTCTGTGAGCCGTGTGACGTGATGCCGTCGGGATGACTGAACGTCGTGACGAACGCTGCGCCGAGACTCTCGACCTGCAACGGCCGCGACGCCTGCCCGTGCACGCTCTCCCACACACCGTGCGGCGACAGCGCGACGAACGGAAGCACGATCGCGCAAAGAACAGCCGCACCGACGAGCGGCGCGCGACGATGGCCTCGACGCCACGACCAGACGAATGCGAGCGGCACCAACACGAGCGGCCAAGCTTTCGCAGCAACTGCGACGCCAAGCAAACCCCAGCCGAGTCGGTCGCGATTGAAGATGAGTGCGGCCATGGCCGCCGTGGCGAGCAACGCGGGCCAGAGGTCGAAGCGGGTGTAGAGCGTGGAGCCGACGAGCAGCGGCGACACCGCGACGAGCCACGCTGCGCGTGGGCGAACGCGCTCGACGACACCGACGAGCACGAGCCCGCACGCTGCCATCAGCAGCTCGAACGCCGTCGTGTACCCACCTGCGAGCTCCGGAACGATGAACATCGGCAGCGCACCGGGCGGATAGTCAACCGCGAAGTCGCGGTACGGCACGAGGCCGCCGTGCACGATCGCCGTGCCGTAATCCTGATACTCGCCGATGTCCGAGATCTGGCCGTGCGCCCAGAACCAGAAGTGCGCGAGCGAGAAGCAGCCGAGAAAGACGGCGGCGGCCGCACCGGCCCGCAGCGCGGCGTCCTCAGACGGGAATAGGCGCAGGCTCTTCAATTGCGGCGACCTCGACAGGGCGACCCGGCGGCGACACGAGCAGCGCGAGCGCGACGAACGGGAAGAACCACGGGAGGTACAAGTAGAACCAATGAGTTAGGACCAATTCAAAGCCGATCAGCAGCGCACCGGTGTACGCGGCGAAGCGAAGCGGCGAGCGGTACTTCGGCCACCAGCCGAGCGCGAGCGCGCCGGCGACGAACAGCACCTGCAATGCGATCTGCACCGCGTGCAGGTTCGGCAAACCCTTTGCGTGGTACTGCCGCCAGTCCCACAGTGAGAACGGTGACGACCGGCCGATCTGGAACTTGATCGTGCGGTCGTAGAACACATGCACCTGGTGGATGATGTTGAACCCGTCCAGGAAGAGGATCGAGAACGCAGCGAGTGTCGCGAGCGCAAAGCCGATCACGGTGCGCTTGGCGACTCGCAGACGACGCGCCTCGGGGTAGCCGAGCCACAGCGGCAGCACGGGTAACGCGGCGAACTTCGTCCAGCCCGCGAGTGCCGCGAACGCGCCGCGTCCGTAGTCGCTCGTGATCAGCACGAACCCCCAAATCAGCAGCGCCGGCATGATCGCGTCGTTCGTGTTCGAGCTCGAGACGTACTGCGTGAATGGCCACGCCGCCCACGCGAACGCCATCGTTGCCGCGCCGCGCGCGCCGCCGAACCTCCGGCCCGCGAACGCCATTCCGATCAGCGCGAGTAAGTCGAAGATGATCGAAGTCGCATGCACAGCGGGCAGGCTGTCCCAGTGGTGTGACCAGCCGAAGATCCAGTAGCCGGGCAGATACGCCTCGTAGGAGACGGGGCCGTATGTGTCGCCGAGCGCGTTCGCGGTTTCGCAGTAACTGTTCGTCTGGATGCGGTCGCGAATCTCGCCGTTCTGATCGGCAGGTCCGCATGCCGGCCTGTTGTCTTCGATCGGGAAGTTGCCGTAAGGAACCTGGCCCGTGGCGATCCGCTCCGCTCCGATCACACCGGAGTAGCCGACGTCGATCACGTTCGACGCGCGCACGTTCAGCCCGATGCGGAAGCCTGCGCCGAACACGGTGAGCGCCGCGAGCACCCACACGGGCCAGCGCGCGCGCGTCGACGGTGCACGGTCGATGTGCGCGAGCCGGAGACAGCGGATGAGTAGCCACACCATTCCCGGATAGACGAGCGACATCGCCGCAAAGATGTGTCCGTGGTTGAAAAACCACAGCGACACGGAGAACGACACGAACGCGAGCAGGTCGGCGGTGCGCCACGAGATGATGCGACGCCAATCGATCAGGCCGATCAGGAACACGGCGCAGAACCCGAGCCAAATGCCGTAGCTGTTGATCTCCTTGCCGCCGAACGCGCCGGGGCCGCCGCGCGCCATCGACCACGCAACCTGCGGGCCGGTGAATGCGTCGAGGACGGCGCCGGTCGGATCGTCGATGTCGCCTTGCGCGATCTCGCCGGCCTTGCCCGACCACACCATGATCTTCCACGCACCGTTCTTGAACGTCGCGTCAGTCACCGGATGCGGCGGATAGCGCTTCAGCCAGTCGTGCACCTTCGGGTATGCGAAGAAGATCGCGAGCGCCTGCTTGTCGGTGAGCCGCGCTTTCGTCTCGATCTGCGGCGCCGTCGTAATGGGGACGGTGGTCGTGGTCGCGCCGGCAGAGGTCTTGGAAGACACTGTCGGTCCCGCAGCGAGCGCCGCCGGCGCAAGTGCGAGCGCGAGCAGCGCGACCGCCGCGAGCTTCAACGCCGGAAAGACCAGAGCTTGTTGCCGAGGAAGTTCAAGGGCGTGACGAGAATGATCGCCACGATCTCGGACACGAGCTTGCCCCAGCCAAGCCAGTCCAGGAAGACCGTGAGCCACAGCTGGTTCACACCGAACGCCGCGAACGACACGATGTAGAAGCGCATGCCTTGCAGCGCGAAGTGCCCTTTCTGCCCGACGAACGTCCAATGACGGTTCCACCAATAGTTACTTGCGGCGGAAACGACAAAAGAGATTGCAGCGGCCGTGTGCGCGCCGAGGCCGAGCAGCAACTGGTAGATCGCGATATTGATGACGAACCCGCTTGTGCCGACGGCGCCGAACTTCGCGAGCTCGATCCAGTTGGGCGGATGGCGCAAGGCGCGAACCGTGCGGGCGGCGACGGACAAAGCAGCCCCGAGGCTAGCGGAGGAAGTGGCTTGTCACGAGCGCCTTAACGCCCGTGATCGAGGACGGCGGCGCGCCGAGGCCGACCGTGAGCATCGGCACCTCGGAGTCTGCAACCTCGAGGGAACCGTGACTGCCGCCGCCGAGGTGGTGGCGGCCCGCGAGATCGGTGAATTCCCAGCCCGGCGCTGCCGACACGAGCACCTCGCCCGAGTTCGGGTTGCGGAGCGCAGCCTCGGCGCGGATGCGTCCGTCTGGCAGGTCGTCGAGGAGCGTGACGTCTTCATCGTTGCCGCGGCGAACGACGAGCTGGTCGTTCTCGCGAAACAGCACGAGGCCGGCGGCGGGTTGCGTGGCAAGGCGCGTGGCGACCGTGCGCGGGTCGTCGGTGTAGACCATGGCGGCACGATTCGACGCCGTGACGAGAGCCTCGCCCGCGTCGAGCTCGGCGACATGCTCGATCTTCGACTGGCCGTGGTCCGAGAACACGGCGATCGCATACCGGTCGAGAAATTCGTCAGGCCCGCCGGCGGCCTCCATCAACGCGGCAATTGCCGCGTCGCTGCGCGCGAGCGCGTCGTGTGCGACATCGGGCCCGGTCACGTGCGACGCGTAGTCGTAGTCGGGGAGATAGAAGACGAGCAGGTCGAAGCCGTCGCGGGTCACGAGCCAGCGGCCGACGGCCGCGGCGTATGCGTCGATCGAACCGAGTGAGCGGTTGCGAATCGCGATCGGCGCACCGGTGCGATCACTCTCGTACAGCGAGTAGAAGAAGAAGCGCGACGGGCCGTACACGGGCGGCACGCCCGGGATCGTCGCGAGATGGCGGTGCGGCCCGCGGTAGGTCGTGATGTTGATCGCCGCGGTCGTGAGGCCTTCTCGCTCGAGGGCCTCGAAGACCGTCTCGGCGTTCTTGCCGAGATGCTTCGCGTTGAGGTCGATGATCGTGTCGCGGATCGAGCGCGCGAGCCCAGCGGCGCGCACGGCGCCGAACGACGAGCCGTACTCGACGATGCGCTGCTCCTTGCGGTACCACCACACGAGATGTGGGATCTCGTGCGCATCACCGTGCGCGCCGGTTGCGATCGACGCAAGACATACCGGCGTCAGCGACGGAAACGTCGACGCAGCTCGGCGGTATTCGCCGTGGTCGAGCAGGAAGCGCAGCGCCGGCGTGTTCGTCGCTTCGAGCATCGACGGCGTGAGACCGTCGATGACAACGAGCACCACAGGCTTCGGCATTATTTTGTGAGGCTGCGTAGGCCCGCGTGCGTGTCGGGCGTGCGTCGGCGGAGGCGCAGCCCGAGCGCTGGCAGCGCGACGGCTTCGAGGTAGCCGAGCGCAGGGATGAATGCGATGGCGGCAAGCGCGATCGCTGCGGCGCCGATGATCAGCGACAAACCAACGCGCGTGCCGCCGCGGCGAAACGCGCCGCCCACGACAGGCGCGGTGCCGACGTAGCCACACGCGACGCCGACCACGCCGGAAATCGCCTCGGGCCAGCTCTGCACGACGAGCGCAACAGCTATCGCGACAACGAGCGCCGCGGGGACCGACAAGAGCCGGGCACGCACGGAGGCAGCGACGCCGAGAGCGGAGCCGACGCCTGCGAGCACGCCGATCCAGTACCAAGCGCCCATCAGCTCTCGAGCCGCCTGATCACTGCGAGCGTGAACTCGGCGGCGCGGGCGCCGTCGACCACGCGATGATCGAAGGTGACGCTGATGTTCCCCAGCTTGCGCACTGCGATTGCGCCGTCGCGAACGACCGGGCGGTCGGCGATGCGGTGAATTCCGAGGATGCCGACCTCCGGATGGTTGATCAGCGGCGTGACGAGCAGGCCGCCGAGCTTGCCGGCGCTGGTGACGGTGAACGTCGAGCCCTGTAGTTCTGCAGGCTCGAGCTTGCCGGCACGGGCCTTCTCTGCGAGTGCGTCGACGTCCGTGCGCAACTCGTCAAGAGTGCGCGAGTCGCAATTGCGCACAACAGGAACGACGAGTCCTTGATCGGTCTGCACTGCGATGCCGATGTCGTAGCGGTCGAGGTAGACGATCTCGTCGCGCTCGAGCCGCGCGTTCAGCTCGGGAAACTCCTTCAGCGACTCTGCGGTCGCCTTCAGCACGAGCGGCAGCAGCTGCTTCAAGTCGACATCGCTGAAATCGCACTCCTCGACAAACGTGACCGCTGGGATCTCGCGGTGCGCGCGCGTCAGGTGCTCGACAATCTTCTTGCGCACGCCGCGCACGGGCTCGCGGCGACCCTCGGTGCTCTGAGGTTCCTCTGAGGATCCTCTGAGGAAGACGGTGCCGCGAACGTCCTCCTCCGTGATGCGTCCGTCGGATCCCGTCGGCGTGACGATTGCGAGGTCGACCCCGAGTTCTGCGGCGATTTTGCGAACGAGGGGTGTCGCCTGGACGCGTCCGGTTTCGACGGGCGGCGCCGGCACGGTCCTCTGGGGTTCCTCTGAGGAAGTCCGTGCGGGCGGAGCACCGTTTCCGCCGATGACGACAAGCACGGTGCCGACCGGCACCGTCTCACCTTCGGCGACCAAGATCTGCGACACAGGCCCGGCGGCGGGAGATGGAATCTCAACCGTCGTCTTGTCGGTCTGGATCTCGACGAGCGGCTGATCCTCGGCGATGTCGTCGCCCTCGGCGACGAGCCAGCGCGCGATCTCTCCCTCGGTCAGACCCTCACCCAGGTCGGGCAGCTTGAACTCGTAGGCCATCGGCGCTTGAGGCTAGACGAACAGGTCGAAGTCGCGCACGACGTCCTCGACTGGAGTCTCGGGATCGAGCGGAGCGTCAACTGGGAAGCCTCGACCCTCCACGGGGAGACCGAAGTCGTTGCGCTTTGTCGGGAGATGGATCACGAGCCCACTGCGGGGCAGGACATACGGGACGACGTTGCCGTACTCGATCATTCCCAGTGTCGGCTCCCCAACAACTCGCGCTCCGAGCCCCGCTCGGAGCAGCCATGCGGACGATTCGCCGGACGACGCTGTGCGCCGGTCGACGAGCACAACCATGCGGCCCCGCCACGGCTTGTGACCAACTTCGAGTCCTTCCTCGTCTGCGACGACTTCGAGCGTGTCACCCGATCGCGGGTCGTGTCGTGAGTCGTGCAGCGGTGCGACGCCGTCACGCACCTCGCCCCACGTTGCAGAGTTCCATATGCCAACCGGTGTCCCCCGGACACACCACGTCCAGTCGCGTACGAAAGTTGGTGCAGCGTCAAAGCAAGACGATGCCCAGTCGAATGTGTAGCCGTCGTTGCCCCCCGTGTTCCCGCGAAGGTCAACGACAATCCGCTCGTACGCAAAATGCTCATCGGCGCGTGCGACCCACGCTTCCAGCAGTCGATCGTCATCGGAATCGCCCCACAACCTGCGCACGATCAGCACGACCGTGTCGCCTATGCGTTGTTCCTCGACGGCCGGCTGACCCCTCAGGCTCGGCTCGAAACGCGGAGCACCGCCTCGTAGCCGGATGTGCTGATCGCGCAACGCATCGCGAAGGTCGTGCTGCAACTCGGTGACTGCCTCGCCCCATGTTCGTGGCCTCGCTTCGAGACGCTTCTCCCACGCGTCCAACTCGTCGTCGGGCATCGCCACATGCCTGGTCGCAACGCCGAAATGCCGCTCGCGGATCAGCCGGCGCAACTCGTCCGCATCGTCTGCGAGCCCACGTGGATCGCAGGCTGAATCGACGGCTCTCGCTTCCGCCTCACGTGCAAGCTCACCGAGCTCGGGGCTCGCCGGATTCAACAGCCAGTCGATACCAGCGCGCTGCGTCTCGAGATAGAAGCTCACCGGCGCGGCCGCCCTACCCAGCTGCCCTTCGGAGCCAGCAGTACCCGGAGCCCCTCGCCGGCCCGCCACAGCGAGACGGCAACTTCGTTTCCCGCGAGCTCGGCCGCGACCTCACGCGGGACGTACCCGGCCTGCAGCGTGCGCGCTTCGTTCCAGATCCCGATCGCATTCGGATCGTGCTCGTTCTGCGGCTCCGGCACCAATGCGAGACGCGCACCGGGATCGAACGAGCCGTCCGCAACCGCCTCGGGCCGGAACGACACGCCCGCCACGGAGACCACGCGGATGCGCGGATCCTCCCAGCGCACCTCTTCGTTCGTCGCCGCATCGCGCAGGAAGTAGCCACCGCCGCGGCCGCGCTCCATCCACAGGCGGAGCCTTCCCGCTCCGGCGCCGGCAAAGCCGGCACCTCCGCTCCTGGGCGGCTCCGTCAAGCCTACGCCGCCACGCTCAGAGCAGCTTGCGTACCGCCGCGGTCACGCGCGCGACCGACGGCATGTACGCATCCTCGATCGTCCAGTACGGGTACGGCACGTCGTAGCCGGTGACGCGGAGAATCGGCCCTTGCAGGTCGAAGATCGCCTTCTCTGCGATCAGCGCCGCAAGCTCCGCGCCGAAGCCGACCGTCCGCGGCGCCTCGTGCACGATCACGACGCGTCCTGTTTTTGCCACCGAAGCGAGAATCGTCGCCTCGTCGAGCGGACGCAGCGAGCGGATGTCGATCACTTCGCACGACACGTCGAGCTCGTCGGCCGCGTCCTCGCACACCTTCACCATCGCGCCGTACGCGATCAGCGTCACGTCGCTGCCTTCGCGCGCGATGCGCGCGTGCCCGAGCGGCACGACGTGCTCGCCTTCCGGCACTTCGCCGCGGGAGGTGCGATACACGAGCTTCGGCTCGAGAATGACGACCGGATCGGGATCGCGAATCGCCGCGGCGAGCAAGCCCTTCGCATCCGCCGGTGTCGACGGAATCGCGACCTTGATGCCCGGCGTGTGCACGTAATACGTTTCAGGCGAATCGTCGTGCAGCTCCGGTGCGCGCACGCCGCCGCCGTACGGCATGCGAATCGTGATTGGAAAGGCCATCTTCCCGCCGGTGCGCCAGCGATAGCGGCCGACATGCGTGATCAGCTGGTTCAGCGACGGATACGAGAACGCGTCATATTGCATCTCGACTACGGGCCTCCAGCCGGCCATGCACAGACCGATCGCGCTACCGAGGATCCCCGCCTCTGCGAGAGGCGTGTCGACGCAGCGGTTCTCGCCGAAGCGGTCGCGCAGCCCGGCCGTCGCGCGGAAGACACCACCCGCGCGGCCGACGTCCTCGCCGAGCACCATCACGTCGTCGTCGCGCGCAAGCTCAGTGTGCAGTGCGTCGTTGACCGCTTCGACCAGCGTGAGCTCAGCCATTGCGCATGTTCCCCGGCGGATCGACGTACGCGTTATCGAAGAGCAGCGACGGATCGGCAGGCGGCTCAGCCTCGGCAGCGGCGATGCCGGCACGCATCAGCTCTTCGCATTCGCTGCGCATCGACTCGATGCGCTCGTCGGTGAGGACGCCCGCCTCCTTCAGCACGGCTTCGAACCGCCCGACGCATTCACGCGCGCGTTCTTCTTCGACGCGCTGCATGTCGATGTACGCCTTCGGGTCATCGGCCGTCGCATGCGGCGCGGCTCTGTAGTGCACTGCTTCGATCAGCGTCGGCCCGTCTCCGCCACGTGCGCGCTCGACCGCGTCGCGCGCAGCCTCGTAAACAGCGAGCACATCAAGCCCGTCGACGCGCACACCGGGGATCCCGTAGCCGACGGCTTTGTCGGCGAGCGTCTCGGCGCGCGTCTGCGCCTCGAGTGGTGTCGAGATCGCCCACTGGTTGTTGTTGCAGACGAAGACCGCGGGCGCGTTCATGACGGCGGCGAAGTTCACGCCTTCGTGGAACTCGCCCTCACTCGTTGCACCGTCGCCGAAGAACGCCATCGCCACCGCGCTTTCGCCGCGCAGCTTCTTGCCCCATGCGAGACCGGCGGCGTGCGGCACCTGGCTCGCGATCGGCACACAAATCGACGCGACGTTCCAGTCGGCCGGGTTCCACCAGCCCGATGGATGGCCGCGCCACCACTGCAGAATCGTCTCGGCCGGCATGCCGCGCACGAGACCGATCGCGCTCTCGCGATACGACGGGAAGATCCAGTCTTCTGCTCCGAGCGCGAACGTCGCGCCAGCCTGGATCGCCTCGTGGTTCCAGTAGATCGCGTAGGTGCCGATGCGCCCCTGCCGGTGGTAGACGACCGAGCGCTCGTCGTACGTGCGCAGAAACACCATTCGCCGGTACAGCTCGAGCAGATCCGCGTCGGTGAGCCCGCGCGCAAGCTCTTGATGAGCAGTCGCCATCGCGGCGGCCAGCCTACCTAGAGGAGCACCGAAACCGCATCGCGCTCAGCCTCGAACACAATCGACGACACGTCTCCGAGATCCTCACCGTCGGCCTGCAGCGGCAGCGGCGTGTCGCAGCGCACTTCGAAGCGGTCGACGTCGTGACCCTCAAGCACACCGCGGGGAAGCCGGCCGCCACGCAGCGCGTACCTGAGCAGACGCGGAACGTCGACAGGGCTGACGCGCAACGGCGCGACGACGTCGAGCCCGGCTTCGAAGCGCGCGCGCGGCGCGATTCGCAACGGCACCGGCCCCGCGTAGGTGTACGGATCTCCGTTCGCGACGAAGGCGAACGCCGCTCGCCCGAGCCCCTCGATCTCGAGCTGCGGCTCCCAGCGTCCGCGACGCTCGAACATCATGCGCATCACGGCGCGCGCGAAGGCGGTGTCGCCAGGTCGCGCGCCGCCCGGGGCGCGGCCGAGCTCGTTCAGTCGCCGCACTGCTTCGGCGTCGAAGCCGACTCCAGCGGAGAAGCAGAAGCGGCGACCGTTCACGCGGCCGAGCGAGATGCGCCGCGTCCGGCCCTCGGCGAGCGCGGTGCCGACGATGCGCGCGGCGGCAACAGGATTGCGCGGCAACCCGAGTGCGCGCGCGAACACGCTCGTGCCGCCACCCGGCAGAAAGCCGAAGGGAACCGCGCCGTCCGCGCCGTTCAATGCTTCGTTGTACGTGCCGTCGCCGGAGAAAACGACGATCGCGTCGGCATTTGCTGCAGCGGTACGCGCAAGCTCGGTCGCGTGCCCGGGATGTTGCGTGAAGAAGGTTTCCACCTCGACGCGCTCCTGCAACGCCTCTTCGACGGCGAGGATGCGGTCGCCGGTGACCTGCGTCGAGTACGGATTGACGATGAGGACTGCGCGTTTCACGGCGTCGCGTACCCTCGCATCCCGTCGAGCAGCACCGCGAACATGCGGTCGGCAAGCTCGTCGATGTTCGCGCCCGGGCGCAGCCAGGTGTACGCCCAGTTCGCTGCGGAGAGAAACAGCAACGCCGCGGTTGCAACATCGAGGTCGGTGCGGAGCTCGCTGCCTTCGACGCCTTCGCGAAAGAGATCGCGGATGCGCTGCTCGTAGCGGCGGCGCTCGGCGACGAACTGATCGCGACGCTCGCCCGAGAGGAAGCGCCACTCGCGCACGAACACCGTCGCGACGTCGAGCTGCCCCGCGACGACGGCCAGATGCGCCGCGAGCGCGAGCCGAATCCGTTCGGTTGCCGGCAGGTCGGTGGGAACTCCGTCCAGGGCGGCGTGGAACGCAGCGGACCCTTCCTGGGCCACGTCCCAGAGCAGGTCTTCCTTCGACTCGATGTGGTGGTACAGCGACGGCTTCTGCATGCCGAGCGCGTCGGCCAGGTCGGCCAGCGACGTGCCCTGATAGCCCCGTTCGGCGAAGAGCCGGGCGGCCGCGCGGGTTAGCTCCTCACGCCTCGCGGACATCTATCATCAGACTAACGATCGGTAGGGAGGCTGGTTCTTTGGACACCAAGACCCAAGAGTTTCTCGCATTCGTCCAGGAGGGTGGGCAGGTAGAGGCCGGCGATTGGCTGCCGGACGAGTACCGAGCGAAGCTCGTCAAGTTCATCGAGATGCATGCCAACTCGGAGCTGATGGGCGTGCTGCCCGAGCGCGAGTGGATCCTCAAGGCGCCGACGCTGCAGCGCAAGTTGGCCCTCACCGCGAAGGTGCAGGACGAGGTCGGTCATGCGCAGCTGATCTACCGCGTCGCGGAGGATCTCGGCAAGCCGCGCGGCGAGATGTTCGCCGACCTCATCTCCGGCAAGGCGAAGTTCCACAACGTCTTCCATTACCCGACGTACACGTGGGGCGACGTCGGAGTGATCGCGTGGCTCGTCGACGCGGCCGCGATCATTTCGCAGAAGGCGTTGCTCAAGTGCTCGTACGCGCCGTACGCGCGCATCATGAAAAAGATTTGCTGGGAGGAATCGTTCCACATCCTCCACGGCCGCGACGTGATCCTCGCGATGATGACCGGCACCGACGAGCAGCGCGAGCTCGTGCAGGAAGCGCTCAACCGTTGGTGGGGGCCGTTGATGCAGTTCCACGGCAACCCGATTCCGCGCGACGAGGACCCGATGTACGTGTGGCGCATCAAGTCGCAGGGAAACGAGGAAGCGCGCCAGCAGTTCCTCGACGGGTACGCGCCGCAGATCTGGGAGCTCGGCCTCACCGTGCCCGACCCGAAGCTCGAGAAGCTCGCCGACGGCACGTGGGTGTACTCCGAGCCAGATTGGGATGAGCTGATGTCCGTCGTCACCGGTCACGGCCCGCGCTCGCAGGATCGCCTCGCGTTCCGCAAGCAGTTCCTCGACCAGGAGAAGTGGGTGCGGGATCTGGTGCTGGCCGCGTGATTTACGAGGTCTTCCGTCAAGAGAAGAAGGGTCAAGCGTTCCAGCACGCCGGTTCCGTCGAGGCACCGGACGCCGCGTTCGCCGACACCTGGGCGCGCGAGCAGTACGGGCGGCGCGGCGAGTCGGCAGCCCTGTGGCTCGTGCCGCGCGCGACGATTCACGAAGTCACGGAGTGGGCCGACGAGTTCGATCTGAAGTACCGCCGCGTCGACGGCTACAGCATCAAAGCGCGATTGAAGGAGGCACGTGAACGCGCGGGCACAACTGCTGCTGAGTCTGGCTGACGACGAGCTGATCGTCGGCTGGCGGGACTCGGAATGGACGGGCATCGCGCCGACGCTCGAAGAAGACGTTGCGTTCTCGTCGATCGCGCAGAACGAGATCGGTCATGCACGCGCGCTCTACGAGCTCGCCGCGAAGGAGCTCGACACGGATGCAGACGCGCTCGCCTTCGACCGTGAGCCGTCCGAGTACCGCTGCGCGCAACTGGTCGAGCTACACCTGCTCGACTGGGCGCACACGATCGCGCGTCGCTACCTCTACGAGGAGGCCGACCGGCTGCGCATCGAAGCGCTGATGGAGAGTGACGACGCGGAGCTGGCGGGGCTCGCGACCAAGATCGACCGCGAAGAGGTGTACCACCGGCTGCACGCGGAGCTGTGGGCCGCGCGCTTGCGCGACGAATCCCGCTTCCGCGACGCGGTCGAGGAGCTGTGGCCGTATGCGCTCGGCGTCGTCGAGCCGGGCTTGAGAGCAGAGCTTGCGACACGTGTCGGGCTCGCCGAGGTGACGGCGAATGAGCGCAATGGTCGTTCGCCCGAATTCGACGAGCTCTGGCAGACGATGACAGAGGTGCGGCGCAGCGCCCCAGGTGCACAGTGGTAACGGCCGAGCAGGTCTGGGACGCGCTCGACGAGATTCCGGACCCGGAGATCCCAGTGATCTCGCTCGTCGACCTGGGCGTGATCCGCGACGTCTCGATCGACGGCGACACCGTGCACGTCGAGTTCACGCCGACGTTCCTCGGTTGCCCCGCGCTCGAGGTGATGAAGCACGCGATGGAGGAGAAAGTGGGCGCGCTCGGTGTGCACGCGGAAGTGGAGGTCGTCCAGGACGGCTCATGGTCGACCGACCGCATCACCGCTATTGGCCGAGAGAAATTGCGCGAGGCTGGGTTCGCTCCGCCGGCGCCGCGCGCAGCGGGCACGACGACACTCGTGCAGCTGCAGTCAGCCGTCTTCCGCTGCCCTTACTGTGGGTCGACGGACACCAAACTCGAGAACATCTTCGGCCCCACGCCGTGTCGCTCGATTCGCTGGTGCGATAACTGTCGCCAGCCGTTCGAGCAGTTCAAGACGATCTGACACCCGTGTGGCGCTACGCCCCCACGTCGGCGTCGGCTCGCGAGGCGCATGCGGCCGGCGAGCTGGCCGCATGGTCGCAGGAGTACCTGCGCGGCGAGGGCGGCAACCTCGGCGTCGCAAATCCCTTGAGCGTGCGCAAGGACGATGTCTACGTGCTGGCGGAGATCCGACTCGAGGATGTCAACGAGATCTCAGGCCCCGACGAGCAATACGACTGGCCGATCGACCCCGATCAGTTCGAGTCGAATGTCACCGCGATGATGCGCGCACTGATGGACGGTTGGGATCCGCCGCCGCTCTTCGTGCATGCGCCGACGCTCCGCCTGGTCGACGGCAACCATCGGCGCGAAGCGCTGCTACGCGTCGGCCGCACTGTCTACTGGGCCGTGATGTGGCAAAGCCGCCCGCCGCTGAACGGCCGCGGTCAGGCCGTTTCGCTCGACGACTGAACCCATGCGCGGAACTGCTCGGTCCGCTCGGCGGGCCACTCGCCGTCACACGGCATCGTCCCGTCTTCGATGCGCGCGAGGATCGCGTCGGAATTCGCGCGAACGTCGGCCTCTGACCACAGGTCGAACGCCCACTTCATCGCGTCGCGGTCCTCTTCGCGGAAGAGCGGCTTGATGTCTGTCTCGAAGATGCTCATGGCGTGAGTATGCGGTACTCGCCGTTCCCGCGAAGCCACTCAAGGTCGGGCTCCCACGCATCGATGACGTCGCCGAAGCCTTCAGCGCGTGCGCGAGTCTCGATTGCCCTGAAGAGCTCATGCTGTGCATCGCGGTCACCCTCTACGACGCGATCGATCAACGACAGAAAGCCGTCCGGAGTCCATCCGTCCAGTGGGTGGTGCCGGAGCTCCCACTCGAGATACTTGTTGTACGGGCGTACGCGATCGGCGAACGCGAAGATCGTGCGTAACGCATAGGGAACCGACTCCGCGGCGTCGAGGCGCGTTCCGTACCGCAAGGAGCGGTACGTCTGGTTGATGTAGCCGTCGAGTGCCTCGCGCACGACGGCTTCGCGACAGCCGGACGGAAGCGACTCGCGCTCTGCGACGATCCGCGCGAGCTCGCCGCCGGTCTTGTCGAGCACGACGTCCGCGTGCGCAGAGGCGTACCGGCTGTGCTCGTCTGTGTTCGATCGCAGCTGGTCCAACGTGGCGTGCGCAAGCTCCAGGCGTGCGCCGTGCGTGTACGGGTACTCGGTCGCGAAGGCATCGCGCGACGCCTCGTCGCGCAGCACGACGCACACGTCCCAGTCGGAGCGGTCGTCGACCATGTACTTCCGACCGCGTGAACCGAACACGTACATGCCGACAACGTCGTCACGCGCTCGGCAGATCTCGAGCAGGTCCTCGAGGCTCAGCGGACCGTAACTCTGAACGTCCGCGCCCGCAGCGCCTTCGTTCGCTCGCCGACGGTGACTGCGTAGACGATCGTCGTCTTGCCGGAATGCAGCGCGCGATAGACGGTGACGATGTTGCCGCGCTGAACGCCTTCGCTCACTTCGGTGACGACCTTGCCGTTGTACGCACGCGCGACTCGCCAGACTTGCCCGGCTCCAGCCGGCTTGGCCAGCGCGATCGCGAAAAGCTCGCCGTGCCGTACCGAGATCTGCGTGACCGGACCGGCGGGAAGGGGACCGACGGGCGGTGCGCTCGCAGTCGCGGCCACCGCCAGGACGCCTGTAAGGACGATCAACATGAAGAGTGCTCTAATTGCCTGCATGACGGCAGCCTACGTATGTACGTTCAGCTGGTAGCTGCGGTCCGCGTTCTCTTTTTTTGCCCCGTCTGACACGGCTTTGACGAACGGGCCGCGGTGGCCGAACGTCTGCGCGTGGAAGCGCAGCGAGCAGTTCAAGACGATTTAGCACGAGAGAAGCGGCGTAGCCGCCAGCGGAGCCACCGCGTCACAAAGAAAATCGGTGTCGCCGAGTCGTGCAGAACCAGCTCGGTCATCATGCGGCGCCAAATGCCGCGGCGATTACGGATCAAGTCCCCTCGATCGAGACGATGCGTCGCGGCGTCGCGGAGGGCGAGCCTTCGAGCGTGACCGACGAGCGCTCGGTTTGCTTCGGCTTCAGGCCCTTCCCAGCGATCGTCGGTTGCCTGCTTAACGTGCCCGTAGCCGTGGTGCTGATGAAGGACGACGGCCGACAACGTGATTTCGACCAGGTCCATTCGAAGCTGTCGGGCGCGCCAAGGCATCCATCGATCCCATGGTGGCCGTCCTACGGCAAACGACGGTAACTCGCCCAGGCTCCGCTTGCGAAACACGAAGTAGTCGAGCCCATGTCTGAACCAAACTTGGCCGGCCTGGTCACGGCAACGCAACTCCGCTTCGGCGCGGCCACGGAGCGCGAGGAGGCCCGCGACGTCGAGGGGCTCATCCGGGACGTCGAGGTCGTAGCAACGACCGATAAGCATGAAACGTTCGCATTGCGCAGCAACAATCGAAACAGCATCAAGAAAATCTGCGTAGAAGATCAGATCGGCATTCGCATAGGCGACGACCGAAGATCGTGCATGGTCTTGCGCGAGGGCAAATGCAGAGTCGAGCAGCGGCGTCCCAAAACGGTTAACGGCGACGGACGGGACATGCAGGGCCCCAAACTCCCGGGCCGCATCGGCCACCCCGACCTCGTCCCCTAGCAAGATGATGTCGACGCCGTGGCCCAACATGCGCCAGCTCCGCAGCGCGTTGCGTTGAAGCCTTCCGCTCTCCCCGACAAACGGTTTGGGAATCGTGAACAGAGTCAGCACGGGACGGGAAGACGATACGGGGTGGTGGACACACGCACGGCGTACGAGCCCACGGTGGTACATTCGCCACGTGGCTGCGGTTCGCGTTCTCTTTTGCCCTGTCTGACACGGCTATGACGAACGGGCCGCGAGTCTCGTGGCCGAGTTGAACGCCGTCGGGCACATCGCCGAAATGGCGCCCGGTGAGAAGAGCCAGTTCGACGTGATCGCCGACGGTGAGCTCGTTTTCTCCAAGCAACGCTTGGGCCGCCACGCGGAGCCGGGCGAAATGCTCGCGCTTCTCGGTCCCGCCGCTTAGTCCGACGCGAGGGTCGGGTACCGGCTCGTCAGCAGCATGAGGTAACCGGTCGTCTGCGCGCGGTAGCGCAGGTAATACACAAGAAGGTCGCGCATTCCTTTCGGTGAGCGCCCAGTGCAGAGTGCGACGATCCAGATCAGAGCCGAGACGAGCTCCGCGACGTAGGCCAGCGCGCTCACGAAGACCAGCGCGGGGATCGCGAGCACGATGCGCAGCAGCACCGTCCAGCGCGGCTGCGGCTCACGCGGAGCAACAGTCAGATCGACCGGGTACGGCTGCACGCGAAACGATGGGAACGGATCCGCGGCGAGGAAGTAATACGCCTCGACCTGCGTCTCGTACCGCAGCAGTGCTGCGAACCAGCGATGCATGCGCTCCGGCAGCTCGCCGCGAACGAGCGCGATGAACCAGCCTGCGATCAGCACGAAGCCGGCGGCTACGGCCCAGATCAGCAGCGCGACGATGTGCGGCAGCGCGAGCAAGGGGCGCAGGAACGTCGTCAGCCGCCAGCGCTTGAGATCGTCGGTGACGACGAGCGAGATCGGATGCGCGCGCGCACGCGGTGCGCCGGTGAACGCCGGGTCGCGCTTCTCGAGGAACGCGGTGACGCCCTCCTTGAAGTCGTCCGTCTTAACCTGCTCTGCCTGCGCGGCGGCTTCGAGCTCGAGCTGTTCGGCGAACGTCGTCGTCTCTGCTGCATCGAGCAGTTGCTTCGTCTGCCAGAACGCACGCGTCGGCATCGCGCCGAAGTACGCGCCGACCTCGCGCATGCGCTCCTCGAACTCGGCGGCAGGGGCGACCTCGGAGACGATTCCCATCGTCCGTGCCTCGTCGGCGCCCAGCCGGCGGCCGGTGGTCAGCCACTCGAGTGCGCGCGGCGTGCCGAGCATGCGGCGTGCGAGCCACGTTCCGCCGGAGTCGGGGATCAGGCCGATGTTGATAAACGCCGGTACGAAGCTCGCATCACTAGACGCGATGCGCACGTCACACGCGAGCGCAAGAGAGAGCCCCGCGCCGGCGGCGGGCCCATTCACCGCAGCGATCACCGGCTTCTCGAGGGCGCGGATCGCGAGGACGTTGCGGTGGTAGTTCCGGCGCAGGTTCTCGGCGACGTCACCGGCGCCCGAGCGGAACTCCTGCAGGTCCTGCCCGACGCAAAAACCACGCCCGGCGCCGGTAATGATCACCGCGCGAACGGTCGGGTCTTTTGCCGCTTCGAGCGCCGAGAACAGCTCGGCGTGAACCGAGGCGTTCAGGGCATTCAGGACGTCGGGGCGGTTCAGCGTGATCGTGAGCACGCCGCCGTCACGACTGGTCAGGACATCAGGCATTGCGCACAACCATAATCCGCAACGTGAAGGGTTACGAGGCTTTCCCGAATCTCGAGCTCGACCGCCCAGCCGAGCACGTGCTCCGGCTGACTCTGCGCGCCAAAGGCAAGCTCAACGCCGTCAGCGGCGACATGCACCGCGAGCTCGCGAACATCTGGAAGACGATCGCCACCGACGACGAGACTCGCGCCGTCCTGGTCTGCGGTGCCGACGGAGCGTTCAGCGCGGGCGGCGATCTCGACCTGGTGCTCGCGATCGCGAACGACCCCGAGACGCACGCGCGCGTCTTCAAAGAAGCGCGCGACCTTGTCTACAACGTGATCGACTGCCCCAAGCCGATCGTGTCTGCAATGACCGGACCGGCGGTCGGCGCAGGTCTCGCCGTGGGTCTGCTCGCCGACGTGTCGCTCGCCTCGCCGAAGGCGCGCATCGTCGACGGGCACACGAAACTCGGCGTCGCGGCCGGAGACCACGCGGTGATCGTGTGGCCCCTCCTCTGCGGCATGGCGAAAGCGAAGTACCACCTGCTGCTCTGCGAGCCGATGAACGGCGAAGAGGCCGAGCGCATGGGTCTCGTGTCGCTATGCGTGCCGGAAGACGAGCTCGAAGCGAAGGGACTGGAGATCGCGACGCGCCTCGCTACCGGTGCTCAGCAGGCGATACGCAACACGAAATTTGCGCTGAACAACTGGCTGCGTGCAGCAGGCCCCGCCTTCGACAAGTCGCTCGAGCTCGAGTTTCTCGACATGACCGGGCCTGACGTGCACGAAGGTGTCGCCGCTGTGCGCGAAAAGCGTCCGCCGAACTTCAGTTGAGAAGCGCCGTCATCGTGCCCGTGCCGGAGGCGTCGGGAGCAGTCGACCACTGGCGCGAGCAGACCGGGAACGACAAACCGTCGATCGGCGTGCCGCCGCACATCACGCTGCTGTTTCCGTTCGTGCCGGCTGCACAGCTGACCGACGAGGTGATTGCGTCGCTGCGTGACGTCGTGGCCACGGTTCCCGCCTTCGAGCTCGCGCTACGCGAGACGGCCCGCTTTCCGGAGCTGCTCTATCTCGCGCCCGAGCCGGCCGCACCGTTTACGCAACTGACGGAACTGATCGCCGCGCGGTTTCCCGACTACGCGCCGTACGAAGGAGCGATCGCGCTCGCCGATCTCACCCCGCACCTGACGGTCGCCTACGGCGATACAGAACTACTCGCCGACGCCGAAGCAGACGTCCGACCGCGCCTGCCGATCACGGCCGTCGTCCGCGAGGCAGTGCTCCTCGAAGAGGTCGAGCCGAACTGGGGCCGGTGGGAAGTGCGCGCGCAGCTACCGCTCAGCTAAGCGACACGAACTCGACGCTAAACTTCTTGCCCATCGACATCGCGTCCTTGCCGGTCTCCGCGAACTCGGGCGATCCGAGACCTGCCTTGAACGACTCCTTGTCGGGCCATTCGAACTCGGCGTAGTACGCGTGCTGCGGCTCGCCCACCGGCGCACCGGTCACGCGTCCGTGGCGGAACGTCGCCCCGGGCACGGCGTCACACAACTCGACGTGCTGTGCGTAGCGCTCCGCGTCGGGCGCCTCGTCATAGAGTACGACTGCTCTGTACACCGAACCCCCTTGTCCTAGAAGAAGAGGAAGAGCCTAAACGTGATGTCTGTCGCGGTAGCCCTGGCAATCATCGGCGGCCTGGCCGGCTCGGTGCAGGTCGCCGTCATGGGCCGCTTCGGCGCACGCGTCGGTACCTTCGAGGCGCTCGCGTTCTCGACGGTGGTGCAACTCGTCATCTCGGGCGGGATCCTCTTTGCCGTTCGCGGCGGCATCGGCGGGCTGAGCAACCTTTCGAAAACGCCGCCCTGGATGTGGATCGGCGGCCTCACCGGGGCCACGGTCGTCTTCGCCGTCACGTTTGCCCAGCCCAAGATCGGCGCCACCGCAACGATCGGCATCCTGATCGCCGGCCAGCTCGTCATGGGAGCGGTGATCGACCGCTACGGCCTCTTCGGGGTCGAGAAGATCGACATCTCGACACCCCGAGCGATCGGAATCGTTCTTTTGGGAATCGGCGCGGCCCTCTCACTCGTTCGATAACGCGTGTCGCAGAACGCTGTGGCCTCTAACACCAGGGTCTGGGCTGTCCTCATCACGGTCTACGTGCTGTGGGGCTCCACGTACCTCGGCATCGCGGTCGCGGGCGAGACGATCCCGCCGCTCTTTGCGGCATCGACGCGCTTCATCGTCGCCGGTGCGCTGATGGCGGGGATCGTGAAGCTGCGCGGCGGCTCGCTCCGCATCTCGAGGCGAGCGTTTGTCACGTGCGTCGCGGTCGGCATTCTGCTGCCCGGCGCGAACGGGATTCTCTTCTTCGCGGAACGCAACGTGCCGACGGGGCTCGCGTCGCTGCTGATCGCCTCCGTGCCGCTGTGGGTGGTCGTGATGCGCTTGACGATGCGCGAGCGGCTTGGCTGGCAGGTGCTGAGCGGCGTCGCGCTCGGCTTCGCCGGCGTCGCGATCCTCGCGCAGCCATCTGGCGGCGCGAAACTCTGGGGGATCGGGCTCTGCGTGCTGTCGTCGGTGATGTGGGCAGGCGGCTCGGTGATCTCCGCGCGCGGAACGATGCCCACCGATGCCTTCGTCGCCACGGCGTACGAGATGCTCGCCGGCGGCTTCGTGATGTTCGTCCCATCCGTCTTCACGGTGCACCACTTCTCACCTTCGGCGGGATCGATCGGCGGCTGGGTGTACCTCGTGCTGCTCGGCTCGCTCGTCGGCTACACCGCGTACGCCTGGTTGCTCGCCAACGCACCGCTCGGTCTCGTCTCCACCTACGCGTACGTCAACCCGATCGTCGCGATCTCGCTCGGTGTCCTCTTCCGCGGCGAGCACCTGTCCTGGCGGCTGCTCGGCGGCGCGATCGTCGTCGTGATCGCGGTTGCGGCGGTTGTTCGGCGCGATCCGGCTACCGCACCGGCCGAGGCCGACGTGCCCGGCTTAGAGACAGATGTCGTCCGGTTTGACGGGGACGCGGGTGAGCTCGCGCCCCGTCGCGGCACGTAGCGCCGCGACGATCGCCGCTGTCGAGACGACGGTCGGCGGTTCGCCGACACCTTTCACGCCGTAGGGCGTGTTCGGATCGGGGTCTTCGATGATCACGGAGTCGACCGGCGGCATGTCGAGCGCGGTCGGGATCAGATAGTCGGTGAAGCTCGCGTTGGTGATGCGGCCGTCGCGCGTCTGAATCTCCTCCATCAGCGCGAGGCCGAGACCCTGCGCGGTGCCGCCTTCGATCTGACCCTCGACCTGCTGCGGGTTCACCGCCTTGCCGACGTCCTGCGCGGCGCCGATCCACACAACGCGCGTCAGGCCCAGATCGACGTCGACCTCTACAACGACCTTCATGGCGCACGCAGCGAACGCGACGTGCGCGCGATCACCGGTGATCTGGCCGGTCTCGGGATCGAGCGGCGTTGTGCGCGGGTGGCGGTAAATGCGCTCGACGTCGACGTCCTCGCCCGGATGGAGGTCGCGTTCGGCGAGTGCCGCCCGACACGCGTCGCGAACGGCGCCGGAGACCATCATCGTCAGCCGCGACGCTGACGCAGATCCCGCTGAGTCGACGGTCGCGGTCTGGCTCGGCGCAAGACGAACGTCCTCTGTGCCGAGCTCCGTGCGCGCAACCTGCAGCATCACCCCGGTCACGCCTTGCCCGACTTCGGCCGCAGCGCAATCGACCTCTGCCGAACCGTCGGCGAAGAGCCTCACCCGCGCGGCGGTGTAGTCGTCGAAGCCCTCGGAGTAGCCGATGTTCTTGAAGCCGATGGCGAACCCGACACCGCGACGGACGCCTTCGCCGTTCGTCGTGTTGCCGGCGCCGCCGGGTAACCGGATCGGATCGCGCGGCAGTTCCTCGGCCGGCGGCGGCTCGAGGGCGGCCGCCTCGCGGATCAGCTCAGCGATCGGCAGCGAGCCGGTGATCGGCTGCCCCGTCGGTAGCACGTCACCGGGTGCGAGCGCGTTCAGCAAGCGCAGTTCGACCGGGTCGATGTCGAGCTCGGCCGCCAGTTTGTCCATCTGAGCCTCGGCGGCGAAGCACGTCTGCACGGCGCCGAAGCCGCGCATCGCGCCACATGGCGGATTGTTGGTGTAGACCGCAGTCGATTCGATCAACGCGTTCGGCACCTCGTACGGGCCGCACGCGAACGACGCAGCATTCGACGCGACGGCAGTCGAGCTCGAGGCGTACGCGCCCCCGTCGAGCAGGATCCGCATGCGCACGTTGACGAGCCGTCCTTCGCGCGTCGCACGATGTTCGCACCAGATGCGCGCTGGGTGGCGATGCACATGCCCGGTGAACGACTCCTCGCGGTTGTAGACCATCTTCACCGGGCGGTTCGTGTGCAGCGCGAGCATCGCGCTGTGAATCTGAATCGAGAGATCCTCGCGTCCGCCGAACGCACCACCGACGCCGCCGAGGTGGATGCGCACGGACTCCTCGGGCAACCCGAGGCACGGCGCGACCTGTGCACGGTCGACATGCAGCCACTGCGTCGCGACGTAGATGTCGACACCGCCCTCACCATCAGGCACCGAAAGCCCGGACTCGGGGCCGAGGAACGCCTGGTCCTGGATGCCGATCTCGTAATAGCCGCTGATGCTCACGTCGCCCGCCGCGTCGGCGTCGCCGTGACGGATGACGATGTGGCGCACGACGTTGGGGCGCGGGTCGTCGAGATAGCCATGACCGTGCGTCGGCTTCTCGGGATGCAGGTCCGGCCCGTCGAGCGCGCGCTCCATGTCGGCGACGGCATCAAGCGCCTCGTACTCGACGACGATGCTCTCAGCCGCGCGTCGCGCCTGCTCCGGATGTTCGGCTGCGACGACGGCCACCGGCTCGCCGAAGTAGAGAACGCGGTCGATCGCCAGCACCGGCTGGTCGGCGAACTCGAGGCCGTAGAGCTTCGTGCCCGGCACGTCGGCGTGCGTCAGCACCGCGTGCACGCCCGGCATCGTCAGAGCGGCCGACGTGTCGATCGACAGAATTTTCGCGTGAGCATGCGGGCTGCGCAGGGTGTGTCCCCAGAGCATCCCCGGCGCGGAGAGGTCGCTTGCGTACGCGAACTCGCCTTGCACTTTCGGCGGCGCGTCACGGCGCGGGACGAGCTCGCCGATCTTGCCGAGCTTCAGCCTTTGAACGGTCTGCGTCATTCCATGCCCGCTGCCATGCGGACCGCGTCGAAGATCTTCGCGTAGCCGGTGCAGCGACAGAGGTTCCCGGACAGCGCCTCGCGGATCTCGTCGTCGTTGGGCCGCGGATTACGGCGCAGCAGGTCGGCTGTCGCGACGACCAGCCCCGGCGTGCAGAAGCCACACTGCACGGCGCCGGCGTCGACGAACGCCTGCTGCACTGGATGCAGATCCTCGCCGTCGGCGAGACCCTCGACCGTCGTCACCTCGTGACCGTCGGCCTGCGCCGCCAGCACGAGACATGAGCAGACGAGCGTGCCGTCAAGCAACACGCTGCACGATCCGCACTCGCCCTGCTCGCACGCGTTCTTTGAGCCAAAAAATCCGAGCTTCTCGCGCAGCGCGAAGAGCAGCGACTCGCCTTCCCAGCAATCCGCTTCGACGCGTTCGCCGTTCACGGTGACGGAGATCCTCATGCCAGCACTCGCTTCAGTGCGCGCTCGGTGAGCACACGCAGTGCGTGACGGCGGTAAGCCTCGGTGCCGCGCACGTCGTCAATCGGCGATGCGGCGTTCGCAACGGTTTCGGCGAACGTCGACGCGTCCTCGCGGGATGCGCGCACGAGCACCGGCCGCGGCGACGAAGAGCCGAACGACGCGCGCAGCTCGCTTCCCGCGGAAACTGCGAGCGACGTGACCGCAATGACCATCGCGTTGCGCGGCCCGATCTTCATGAATGTCTGCGGCAGCTTGGACGGCATGACGTACACCGCGGTGATCAGCTCGTCGCCTTCGAGCACGTTCTGCTTGACGCCGGTGATGAAGTCCGTCACCGCAACGCGACGGACGCCACGCACCGATGCGCACTCGACCTCCGCGCCTTCGACGACGAGCGGCGGCAGCGCGTCGCCCGCCGGCGACGACGTGCCGAGGTTGCCGCCGATCGTCCCGCGGTTCCGAATCTGCGGTGACCCGACAGTGCGCGACGCTTCCGCGAGCGCCGGCAAAAGCTCGGCGATTCTTCCGCTCATGAGCTCCGTATACGTGAGTCCGGACGCGAGACGCAGCTCGCCGTCCTGTCGAGACCAGCCCTTCAGCTCACTGACCTCGTTCAGGTTCAGCAGCACACCCGGCCGTGCGCGGTCGAAGTTGAGCGCGACGAGGACGTCGGTGCCGCCTTGCACCGGCAGCGCATCGGGATGCTCGGACTTCAGCCGCAGGGCCTCATCAAGAGAGCGGGGAACTAGGACGTCCACGGGTCGAAATGTACGGTTTCACCCCAATGGCGTCATCTCTTTCGCGCAGGTTGGCTGTGGCGCGTGGCGACGAGCCCGCGGATCTGGTCGTTCGCGGCGGGCGGGTGCTCTCGGTCTTCACGCGCGAGTGGCTCGACGCCGACGTGGCGATCGTCGACGGCCATGTGGCCGGCGTGGGCGAATACGAGGGCCGCGAGACGCTCGAGGCCGCAGGCCGCTACGTCGTGCCCGGCTTCGTTGACGCCCACATGCACCTCGAGTCGTCGAAGCTGCTGGTCGACGAATTCGCGCGCCTGGTCATGCCGTTCGGGACGACCGCCGTGGTCGCCGACCCGCACGAGATCGCCAACGTGCTCGGCACGGACGGCGTGCATTGGTTGATCGACCTGTGCGACGACATTCCGCTCGACGTCTACTTCATGGCGTCGTCGTGCGTGCCCGCGTCGCAGTTCGAGTCGCCGCGTCGCGCATTCAACCCCGGAGACATCGACGCACTGCTGCGACGGCGGCGCGTGCTCGGCGTTGCCGAGATGATGAATTTCCCAGGCGTCATCTCCGGCGCAGAGTCGGAGCTTGCGAAGCTCGCGCTCGCAACACACATCGACGGACATGCACCGGGAGTGCTCGGCCGTTCACTCAACGCGTACGCGGCGGCAGGCATCCGCTCCGATCACGAGGCATACACCGCCGAGGAAGGACGCGAACGGCTGCGCGCGGGCATGTGGCTGCTGATTCGCGAGGCGACGGCGGCGCGCAACCTACACGCGCTGCTGCCGGTACTTGCGGAGTTCGGGCCGAGTCGCATTGCGTTCTGCACCGACGACCGCGAGCCGGAGCACATCGCCGACGACGGACACATCAACTCGATGGTGCGCGATGCGGTCGCATACGGGATCTCTCCCGAGGACGCGCTTGTGTGCGCCACTTTCAACCCGGCGCAGTGGCACGGACTTGAGCAGCTCGGCGCGATCGCGCCGGGCTATCGCGCCGATCTGCTCGTGCTGCCGGATCTCGACACGTTCGTGCCCGACGTCGTGCTGAAGAACGGTGCTCCGGTCGAAGAGTTTCCGCACGCGGTGGTGCCCGACTGGATGCGCCACACCGTGCGCATCGGTGCGATCGGGCCGGAGTTGTTCCGCGTCCCATGGCAGGGCGGCGATGCGCGCGTGATCGGCGTCATCCCCGGACAGATCGTCACGGACTCGCTCGTCGCGACACCGCCGCTGCGTGCCGGCGAAGCGCTCGCCGACGCGTCGCAGGACCTTGCGAAGATCGCGGTCGTCGAGCGACACCTCGGCACCGGCCGCATGGGCATCGGCTTCGTCCGCGGCTTCGGCCTCCAACGCGGCGCGATCGCGTCGACCGTCGCGCACGACGCACACAACCTCGTCGTCGTCGGCATGAACGACGCCTCGATGGCGGCCGCCGTGCGACGCCTCGCCAACATCGGCGGCGGCATCGTCGCGATCGACGGCGCGGAGGTGCTGGCCGAGCTGCCGCTGCCCATCGCCGGACTGCTTTCCGACGAGCCGCTCGAGGTTGTTGTCGAGCGTTCGCGCAAGCTCGTCGAGGCGGCGCGCGAGCTCGGCTGCACGCTCGACGCGCCCTTCCAGCACCTCGCGTTCCTCGCGCTCAGCGTCATTCCCAGCCTGAAGATCACCGACCGCGGCCTTGTTGATGTCGACCGCTTCGAGCTCGTTTCCCTGGAGGCGCAGTGATCTACGGGAATTGTTGGCTCGTCACGATGGACGACGTCGGCACCGAATATCGCAACGGCTGGCTCGAGATCGAGGACGGGCTCGTCAAAGCAAGCGGCGAAGGAACACCGACGAGAGATTTCGACGATCTAGGCGGCGCGGTCGTCACGCCGGGACTCGTCAACACGCATCACCACCTGTACCAGACGCTCACCCGCGCACGCGCGCAACAGGCCGATCTGTTCACATGGTTGAAGACGCTCTATCCCGTGTGGGCTCGCATCGACGACGAGATGGAGTACGCCGCGGCGCGCTGCGGCCTCGCCGAGCTTGCGCTTTCGGGCTGCTCAACGGTCTTCGACCATCACTACGTCTTTCCGCGCGGTGTGTCTGGACTGATCGAGGCGGAGATTCGTGCGGCGCAGGAGATCGGTGTGCGCATCGTGGCGTCGCGCGGCTCGATGGATCTCGGCGAGTCGGACGGTGGCCTGCCACCCGACTCGCTGGTCGAGGACATCGACACGATCCTTGCCGACACGGAACGGCTGCACGACCTGGCCGACGGCGCGATGGTGCAGATTGCGGCCGCGCCCTGCTCGCCGTTCTCGGTGACGACGCGGCTGATGGAAGAGTCGGCTGCGCTCGCGCGCAAGCTCGGACTGCAGCTGCACACGCACCTTGCCGAGACGATCGAGGAGGACGCGTATTGCCGCGAGCTCTTCAACTGCACGCCGGTCGAATACCTCGAGCGCGTCGGGTGGATCGCGCACGACGTGTGGTGTGCACACTGCGTTCATCTCTCGCCGAACGACGTGAAGGAGTTCGCGAGCGCGGGCGTGGGCGTCGCGCATTGCCCGACGTCCAACCTGCGCCTTGGCGCGGGCATCGCACCGGTACGCGAGATGCTCGACGCAGGCGTTCGCGTCGGGCTCGGCGTCGACGGCAGCGCCTCGAACGAGCGCGGCGATCTTTTCTTCGAGGTGAAGCAGGCGCTGCTCGTCGCGCGCGGCCGAGGCGGGCCGGCCGCGATGACCGCGCGCGATGCACTCCGCGTTGCGACGCGCGGCGGTGCGGAGGTGCTGCGCCGCGACGACATCGGGTCGCTCGAGCCGGGCAAGCGGGCCGACTTCGCGGTCTGGCGGACCGACGGACTCGAGTTCGGTGGAGCCGAGGATTTCGTCTGCGACCTGGTGGTGAGCGGCTCGCACCGCGTCGATCGCCTGGTGGTGGGCGGCAAGGACGTGGTGCGGGGCGGGTCGCTCGTCAACGCCGACGTGCAGGAGATCGCCCGCGAGCACCGCACACAAGCTGCAAGGCTCTGGCAGTCGTGACCCTCTCAACCCATGTGCTCGACACGGAACGCGGCAAGCCCGCGGCAGGCGTGCGCGTGGAGCTGTACGACGGCGAATCTCTGGTTGCCGAAGGATCGACCGACGCGGACGGCCGCATCGCACAGCTCGCGGATGTTCCCGCTGGCACGTACCGGCTCGTCTTCCATCCGCCGTCACCGTTCTTCAAGCGCGTGGAGCTCGAGATCGAGCTAGGCGAAGGCCACCACCATGTGCCGCTGCTCATCTCGTCATACGGATGCGCGAGCTACCGCGGCAGCTGAGCGTGGCCGAGCTCGCCGAGCTCTTCGAAGGTCACACCCGCTTCGTCGAGCGACTGGCAGCGATCGAGGACCCGCTTGAGCATGCGTGCGAGGTCGCGCACGAGCTGCCCGACGACGAGAAGAAGGAAGTGCTCGACGCGCATCCCGCGATCGGTGCGCGCGCGAACTCGACACGGAGTGCACGCGAGCAGGGAGCCGACGATGATCCGAGTGTGCTCGCCGAGCTCGCTGAGTTGAACCGCGCGTACGAAGACAAGTTCGGCTTTCGCTTCGTTGTCTTCGTCAATGGCCGCCCGCGCCGCGAGATCGTTCCTGTCCTGCGCGAGCGCCTCGAGCGTTCGCGTGTAGAAGAGCTTGCGACCGGAGTCGACGAGCTCGTCCAGATCGCGGTGAGTAGATGGCAGCAGTCGTAGCGCTGAGCGACTACTGGTGGAACTGGGGCGACCTGCTCTTCCGCTGGCTGCACGTGATCGCGGCGATGGCGTGGATCGGCGCGTCGTTCTACTTCATCGCGCTCGACAACCATCTCGAGCCGCCGGCCGATCCTCGCGACGCGCAGCGCGGTGTGGGCGGCGAGACGTGGGAGATTCACGGCGGCGGCTTCTATCGCGTCGAGAAGTTCTCACTCGCGCCGGCGCGGCTGCCAGAACCGCTGCACTGGTTCAAGTGGGAGGCGTACACGACGTGGATGTCCGGCTTCGCGTTGTTCATCGCCGTCTACTACTCGCACGCAACGTCGTACATGATCGATCCGACTGTCGCGAACCTGACGGCGTGGGAGGCGATCGCGATCTCCGTTGCCGGGCTGGTGATCGCGTGGCTCGTCTACGACGCGCTGTGTCGCATGTTCGCGAAGGAAGAGGGGCTGCTTGCACTGCTTGTGTTCGCGTTCGTCTGCGCGTTTGCCTACGGCTCGTATCACCTGTTTGCCGAGCGCGCGGCGTATCTGCAGACCGGCGCGATGATCGGAACGATGATGGTCGGCAACGTCTTCTTCGTGATCATCCCGAACCACTGGAAGCTGATTCGCGCGAAGGAAGCAGGACGCGAACCGGACCCGCGCTGGAACGCGGAGGGAAAGACGCGGTCGGTTCACAACAACTACCTCACGCTGCCGGTGGTGCTCGCGATGTTGTCGAGTCACTTCAACATGCTGTACGGCCACAGCGAAGGCTGGATCGCACTTGTCTCGCTGATGGCGATCGGCGCGGTGATCCGCCACTACTACAACGTGCGGCATCGCGGCATGAACCTGTGGCCGCTGCTCGGCGTTGCGGCGGCGGGCCTCGTCGCCCTCGCGCTCGTGCTGCGGTAGGTTCTCGCCGTGCTCGAGATCGTCGCATCCGGAATGCGCTTCGTCGCCCGCTGGGAAGACGAGCTGGCGCCGAACACCGTCGCCGCCTTCAAGGCATCGCTGCCGCTCGACGATCGGATCATCCACTGCCGCTGGAGCGGCGAGTCGTGCTGGATCCCGTGGGGCACGCGCGACTTCGGCATCGGGCCGGAGAACGCAACGTCGTACCCGCATCCCGGCGAGCTCGCCTTGTATCCGGGTGGTCAGAGCGAGACGGAGTTGCTGTTCCCGTACGGCTACTGCTCGTTCGCCTCGAAGGCGGGTCATCTGTGGGCGAATCATTTCGCCACACTCGTCGAGGGCCAGGAGCAGTTGAAAGAGCTCGGCCGGCGCACGCTCTGGGAAGGCGCGCAGGCCATCACGTTCCGCGAGATCTAGCCGGTTCGAAGAGCTGCGCGTTCAGGCGACGACACGCTCGCGCAGGCCAGCTTCGCTGTCTACGGACGCGGCTCTGTGATGCGTATGTAGTGCCCGTCTGGGTCGAATAGCCGAAAGTCCAACAGCCCCCAGGGTCGTCGGGTGATGTCGGCCTCGACCGACCATCCCGTAGAGAGGACCGCGTCGCGCTCCGCGACCACGTCATCCACCTCGAATACAAGCTCGACCCCTTGGGGGACCGCGCGCTTCTCCGGTTCGACCCGTTCCCACGCCGCGTTTGCGCCGATGCGTGCAGACCCGCGTCGGACCACCACATACGGTGAATCTTCGTGCCGCCTGTCGGCCTCTAGCTCGAAGCGAAGCACTCGGACGTAGAAGTCGATGAAGCGGTTTAAGTCGAGCGGGAAGATCTCGACGCTGAACGTCAGCCGGTCACCCGTCTTCTCGGCGCACATCTGACGCAGCTTAAACCGCGTGCCGCTCAGGGTGCATTCCCGAACGCTGGCCCAGCTGAGAGCGCCCGTTCCCTGACGCAGCCGTAAGAGCGATGATTCAAACGGTGTCGATTCGCGATTTCTTCGTTCAGTTGCTCACGGACCGATCGCTCCGAGGGTGGCGTGATGTCCGCGCTACGTGGCGCGAGCTTTTGATCGTGCTCGTCATCGTTGCGCTCGTCGGTTACGTGCTTGCGCTCCTCGTCTGGTCGGGCATCGGGAACCACTGCCTTTGGGACCACTCTGGCTCTCGATGCGAAAACGGCGGCGGTCGCTGATGGACACGCTCTGGCGTCATTCCTGAGGGCTGGCGCAGCCGGCTGATGAGGGAAGCTAACTCGGCTCGCGGGCAAGCCGTTGTCGAGAAGCGGCGAGCTCTTCCGCGTACCGGGGGCTGAAGCACGTGCCGTCGTTCGCGGTCTCAAGCGCACACAACAGGGCATTGAACGCGGCCCTCACGGAGCCGTCGTCGAGCGTCCATTCGCCGGTCCGCTGAGCTTTGTCTAGCCAGTCTTCAAGGACGACAGCAGCATCCCTCGATATTGACAGCTGCCACTCGGTGGGCCATACGTCGCTCACCCGGCGAACTATCGCATGCCGCCGTCAGGCGTCATTCCTGAACGCTGGCGCACCTACGCGGCGTTACGCCAGCACCGCCATAGCCAGGCGATCACGAACCCCCACGCGACGACCCCAAGCAGCGCGAGGACTACGGGCTTGTGGATCGTCGCCCAGAGAACCGCGTTCGCAACGAAGAGGCCAAGCGCGATCCTGAGGAAGGGATCTGACCACCTACTCATTGATCCCACTTTACGACTCGGCCATTCGGTCAGGCGTCATTCCCGAACGCTGGCGCACTCGACTTCTTGGTCTGACGTTGGTCAGACTAGAGTCAGACTAAGTAGCGGAATTTGCAGGGGAATCGGCGGCAGCGCCGCCGGCCATGAGGACGCCGATCGCTTCGACGTCGTCGTGGCGTTCGACCGGCGTCAGGCGGCCCTCGTACATCACCAACACGCGATCGGCTAACGCAAGAATCTCGTCGAGGTCTTCGCTGATCAGCAGCACCGCGACACCGCGGTCGGCGGCTTCGCAAATGTGGCGGTGCACCGTGTCGACCGCGCTCACGTCAAGTCCGCGCGTCGGTGACGCCGCGAGGAGCGCCTTCAGATTCCCGGCGAACTCGCGCGCCAGCACGATCTTCTGGATGTTCCCGCCGGAGAGCGTCGCCGCCTCCGCATGCGGACCGGGCGCCTTCACCTCGTAGCGGTGAATCGCCGCGAGCGCGAGGTCGCGCATGCGCGACATGCGCAGGAACGGCCCGAGCGAGCCGACCCGGTGCGACTTGAGCTCGATGTTCATCGACAGCGGCAGGTTCGGCGCTACGCCGGTGCCGAGCCGGTCCTCCGGCACGTACCCGAGCCCCGAGCGATAGGCGTGACGCGGGTCGCCGTTACGCAGCGCCTGCCCTGCAATGCGAACGGCACCGCGCGTGCGCGGCCGCAACCCGGCGATCGCCTCGGCAAGCTCGCGCTGACCATTTCCCGCAACTCCCGCGACAGCGACGATCTCGCCGCCACGCACCTCGAGGTCGATGCCTTTCAAGGACGTGGTCGCGCGATGGCTCGGCGCCCACAGGTCCTCGACCACAAGCACCGGCTCGCTCACTTCGATCTCCGCGCGCCGGCGAATGCCCGTCTCGAGCTCGCGGCCGACCATCAGCGACGCGAGCGACTGCGGTGTCGCATCCGCGGTCGAAACAGTCGCGACGACTTTCCCTGCGCGCATCACCGTCACACGATCCGACACCGCCTTCACCTCGTTCAGCTTGTGCGAGATGAAGATCACCGTCCGGCCTTCCGCGACGATCTCGCGCAGCGTCTGGAACAGCGTGTCGGCTTCGTCTGGAGTGAGCACAGCGGTCGGCTCGTCGAGGATCAGCACCTTCGCCTCCTCGTACAACGCCTTCAAGATCTCGACGCGCTGACGTTCGCCCACCGACAGCTGCCAGATGCGCGCACGTGGATCGACCGGCAGCCGGTAGCGCTCGCCGAGAGCGCGCACCTGATCGACGACGGCACCCGGATTGACTCTGAAGTTCCGTCCGGCACCTCGCCGGTCGCCGAGAATCAGATTCTCGGCAACGGTGAAGCGTTCCACGAGCCGGAAGTGCTGGTGCACCATGCACACGCCCGCGTCGATCGCATCGCGCGGGGAGTTGAACGACTGCGGCACGCCGTCGAGCAAAATCTCGCCCTCGTCCGGCCGGTAGAGGCCGCTCATGATGTGGGAGAGCGTTGACTTACCGGCGCCGTTCTCGCCGAGCAGGGTGTGCACCTCTCCCGCGACCGCCTCGAAGTCGACGCTGTCATTCGCAACGACGCCTGGGAAGCGCTTCGTGATGCCCTTCAGCGTGATCGTCGCCACTACGCGTCCTCGCGGACGTAGGGAACGCCAAGCGCGGCCGGCGCGCCGAGCCGCCGCCGCGCACCGCGCCACGAAACCAGCACGAGCACAACGATCGTCGCGACGTATGGAATTGCGTTCGTCCAGAGCTCCGTCGGGCCGAGGCTGATGTTGCGCGCCTGCAACTCCGGCGCAAGTGCTTGCAGCGCACCGAAGAAGTACGCGCCGACGAGGCACAGTTCCGGCCGCCAGAACGCGAAGATGACCAGCGCGATCGCAATCCAGCCTGCTCCGCCCGTGATGCCGCTCACCCACTGCGGCGTGATCGCGAGCGTGAACGTCGCTCCTGCGACACCCGCGAGCGCACCGCCGGCGAGCGTGTGCAGATAGCGGTACTTGACGACGTTGATGCCCATGGCATCAGCAGCGCCGGGCGCTTCGCCAACCGCGCGCACGTTCAGACCAGGACGTGTGCGCGTCAGGTAGTACGCGATCGCGCCCACGAGCACCCATGACGCGTACACGAGCGGGTTCTGACCGAAGACGATCGGTCCGACAATCGGCCAGTTCTGCATCGAGCTCGGGAAGATCGCGTGGAATGAATGACTGGCAGGCACGTCCGCGAGGTTGAGATCGCTGCCGAGATACGACGAAAGCCCGGCAGCGCCGGCGAAGATCGTCAACGCGAGGCCCGACACGATCTGACTTGCGCGCAGCGTGATCACGAGGAACGCGTGGATCGCCGACATCACCAGTCCTGCGAACGCGGCGACGAGAACGGCGATTATCAACGTTGCGACGGCGCCGGCGTGCACGCGCTGCTCCGCCCAGAACCCCATCACGGCGCCGACGAGCATCATCCCCTCGACGCCGAGGTTGAGCACGCCCGAGCGCTCGGCCAGCAGCTCGCCGAGTGCGCCGTAGAGCAGCGGAGTGCCGTACGCAATGCCGCTCGCGATCAACACCACCAGCAATGAGTTGTTCACGCGGCCTCCGTCGCTGCGCCCGCGCCGCGCACGATGCGCACGCGGTGGCGCACGAGCAGCTCACCGCCGAGCGTCGTGAACAGGATGATCCCCTGGATCACGCCGACAAGACCGGACGGGAAGTCGGCGCCCTGCAGTGCGTTGCCGGCGCTGTCGAGCCCGCCGATCAGAAACGCGACGAGCAGCACCGCGAACGGGTTGTACCGCGCGAGCGCTGCCACGACGATGCCCGAGTAGCCGTATGACTGCTTCTGCAGGCCGTTCGGGTCGCCGTCGAGGCCGTGGCTGAAGTCACCGACCTGGCTTGCGCCGCCGATGCCGGCGACCGCGCCGGAGATCGCCATCACCGCGAGGATCTTTCGACGCGTTCGCACGCCTGAATAGCGCGCTGCGCCTTCGGAGTCTCCGAGCACCTGTACCTCGAAGCCGAAGCGCGTGCGGCGATACACGACCCACAGCACGGCGGCGGCGAGCACGGTCACGCCCGCGCCGAGCGGCAACGCGATACCGCCCTGCGTGTGCAGCGTCCATGCCGGCCATTCCGCGTTCGCGGGCAGCGGCTTGCCGGTCGGGAACACCGTCGCGTTGAAGCCCTTCGTCTGCCGCCAATACGACTGACTCTGGAAGATCAGGTACGTGAGGATGTAGCCGGCGACGTAGTTGAGCATCAGCGACGTGAGGATCTCGCTCGTGCCGAAGAACGCGCGGAAGATGCCAGGGATCGACGCCCACGCCGCGCCGCCGAGTGCGCCCGCGACGATCATCGCTGCGATCACGAATGGCGACGCACCGCCACGCCCGCCGAGCCAAAGCCCGGCGCCGCTGCCGAGGATCGCGCCCATGTACAGCTGGCCCTCGGCGCCGATGTTGAAGATGCGCATGCGGAACGCCGCGCCGGCTGCGAGGCCGGTGAACGCGAGCGGCGTCGCCGCGATCAGCGTCTGGTCGAGCGCGCCGCTCGACAGGAACGCCGCATTGAACAACTTGCGATAACTCGAAAGCGGGTTGTGTCCCGTTGCAAGGAGCACAAGTGCGGAGATGCACAGCGCGACAAAGAGCGACGCGACCGGCACGGCGACGGCGAGCCACCGCGGCTGCCGCAACCTCCGCTCGACGGTGATCCGCATGAGAAGTAAACGGCGGGGCGCCGAAGCACCCCGCCGCTAGACCGTTAGCCCTTCGGGCTCCCGATAACGCCCTTCACGAGCCAGTTCATCCCGTACAGGCTGTTGGTGCCGCCCTTCAGGACCTGCATCTTCACGCCCTTGGCGACACGCAGCTTGCCGGACTGGTCGTACAGCGGCCCGGTGAACTCTGCGTCCGGGTGCGCCTTCAGCTTGTTCCACTCGGCGGTGATCTTCGCCTTCGTGGCTGCGCTGACGCCAGGCCCGTACGGAGCGAGCTTCGTGAAGCCGTCAGCGATATTGCCGTAGTAGAAGCCAGGCTTCCACGTGCCGTTCATCGCTGCCTTGATGCGCTTCACGTAATACGAGCCCCAGTTGTAGACCGAAGCCGTGAGCCACGACGTCTTCGCGAACGACTGTGCATCCGAGTCGTAGCCGACCCACGGAACATGCACTGACTGCGCGTACTGGCCGGTTGCCGGGGAGTCGACGTTCTGGCCGAGCACACAAGCGCCTGCACCCTTCAGGCTCTGCGCGGCCTTCTTCTCCTTCGCCGGGTCGTACCACGAGTTCGTCCAGATGAGCTTCACCTTGATGCCCGGATGCGTGGCCTGTGCGCCGAGTGCGAACGCATTCGCGTGGCGGATGACCTCCGGGATCGGGTACGCGACGACGTAGCCGATCGTGTTGCACTTCGCCGCCGCGCCTGCCGCCATACCGGACAGGTAGACGGTGTCCTCAGCAGCGCCGAAGTACTCGGACTCGTTCTTCAGGACATCCGTGCCGGTCGCCTGCTCGAAGTCGATGTTCGGATACTTCGCTGCGATCTGCGGCGTGATGTAGCCGTACGACGTCGCAAAGATCATCTTGTAACCCTGCGCGGAAAGGCTCGCCACGGTCTGGCTGAACTGCGCGCCGACGGCGATGTTCTCCTTGTAGGTCGTCTGAACCTTGGAACCGAGAGCCTTCTGCACGTACAGACGGCCGTCTTCGTGGGCCTGCGACCAGCCACCGTCGTTATGCGGGCCGACGTAGATGAATGCCACTTTGAACGCGCCGGTCGACTTCGCCTTACCGGGCGACGTCCCGAGCGCCAGGACGACTGCAGCAGCCGCGATCAACAACGCGGTCACGGCAACCGCAAGCTTCCTCTTGGTCACGGTGCTCCTCTCCTTCGAACTTGTGTGCCAGGGGGCCTGCCGACCATAGCCCACTGTGCGGCGGCCGACTAGAGGGTCCGGGCGACCGGCTCCTCAGCACTCCACGGAAAGTCGATCCAACGGTCGGTGCGGCGCCAGACGTACTCGCATTGCACCGTCGAGTGCGGCTTCTCGTAGAGGACGGCGCACCGCACCTCGTCAACCTTGCCCTCGCAGAACTCCTTGACCAGTTCGAGCGTCGCGCCTGTGTCGGCGACGTCGTCGGCGATCAGCACCTTGGTCTCGGCGAAGTCGACGAGATCGGGCACCGGCGGCAGGATCATCGGCAGCTCGAGCCGCTCGTCGACACCCGTATAGAACTCGACGTTCATCGTGAAGGTGTTCTTCACGCCGAGGGCATAGCCGATTGCGCCGGCGACGAGCAGGCCGCCTCTCGCGATGCCGAGCACAATGTCGGGGTGGTAGCCGTCGGCGGCGACCGCCTCGGCGAGCATGCGTGCACCGGAGCCGAGCTCGTCCCACTGCATGACCTCTCTCTTCGGCGGCTCCGTCGAGCCTACGCCGCTGCGCTCACTCATTGCGCGAGCCTAACGAGCGCCGCCGTCAATGCCTGGACGGCGAGCTCGATGTCTTCTTCGCTCGACAGCTCGTCCGGGTGATGGCTCACGCCGCCGTTCAGCGAGCGGACGAAGAGCATCGACGCGTTCGGAACGAACATCGCGTCGTGGCCGGCGCCGGAGACGAGCCGCGGCGCATCGGGTAGGACGGCCGCGAACGCATCGCCCATCGGCACCGGATCGCTCTGCCAGGCGACGTCAAAACCGATGGCGGCCACCAAAGAATCGAGCAGTTGCTTGTCGGCGGAGCGTGCGTCGACAGACACCGTCACCTGCGCGGGCACAACGTTTGTCGCGTTCGGCTCGCACTCGATCGCACCGACCGTGGCGACCGTGCCTGCGACCGCGCACGCGCGGACGTGGAGGATGAACTCCGCCGCGGCGACGAGCGCGTCTGCTCGCGCGTCCATCGGAGTAGTGCCGGCATGGTCGGCGCGGCCGGCGAACACGCGCTGCCCGCGTGCCTGGCCGGCAATCGCCGTGACAACCCCCAAAGGCGCATCAAGCTGTGCGAGCACCGATCCCTGCTCGATGTGGACTTCGAGATACGCGTCTGGAGTCTCTGTGAGTTGCTTGCTGCTCATCGGTCCCGTCTCCTCGGCGCGGAACGCGACGACCGCGAGCGGAACATTGGTGCGCTCGGCTGCCTCGATCGCCGCGACGACGCCGAGTGCGCCGTCGAACTTGCCCGCAGTCGGGACGCTGTCGAGATGCGAGCCGGCCCAGACACGCGCGGCGCCGCGCTTGCCGAAGAGCGTTCCCGCCTCGTCGCTCGACACCTCGAGGCCCGCATCCTGCATCCAATCGGCCGCGAGCTCGTGCGCCGCGTCTTCCTGCGCGGAGTAACCCGCACGATGCTGCCCGATCGCATAGATCTCGTCGAGACGGTCGGTGACGCGGCTCATCCGGACAATCCTCTCAGCAGCCGCCAGCCGCCGAGTGGCAGCAGCGCGATCGCGATGAAGCCGATGCGCCATGACGTCGCTGCGACCAGCGCGCCGAAGGCCCCGGGATAGACGGCCCCCGACGCGTTGAGCAGCGATTGCTGCAGGCCGATCGCCGCGCCACTGCGTGCACGACCGGCGAGCTCCGCAGCGGCCGCGAACGACAGGCCGTTCCAGCTCATCGAGATCACGCCGCACAGGACGAGCGCCGGGATCGTCAACCAGAGCGGCGACCACAGCACGATGCCGGCGACGACCGTCGCGGCAGTGAGGGCAAGCGAGATCGCGCGCAGCGGGCGCAGCCGCGTGCCGCGCTTGTCCGAGAAGTGGCCAGCGGCGATACGCGCTCCGACGCCGAGCACCTGCACGGCGGCAAGCACATAGGCGGCCTCCGCTGTCGACAGCCCTCGGTGCTTGTGCAGAAAAAGAACCGTGAAGCCGACGACGCACATCTGCGGTGCCAGCACGAGCGCGCTGCCGAATGACATGCGCCAGATGCGACGGTCGCGCAGCGGCGGCGGGCCTTCTTCGACGTGGTCGTCGTCGCGCGTCGCGTCGCGCACAAGCAGCCAACCGACGATCGCGGAGATCACGCACGCGATACCGAGAGTGCGGATGCCCCAGTCGACGCCGCCGTGGCGCACGATCGGCGGCAGCGCGAGCGCGGTGGCAAAGCCGCCGATCGGAATCGCGGTCTGCCGGATGCCGAGCGCGAGCCCGCGCTCGTCCGGCGCGAACCAGTACATGACGGCGCGCCCGCTGGCGGACTGCACGCTCGCGCCCGCAAACCCGGCGAGCAGCAGGAACACGAGCAGCGTCCAGTAGCGGTGCGTCTCGGCCGCGAACAGCAGCGCGACGCCGCACGCACCCACGCCGGTGAGCAACGCGATGCGCTCGCCGATTCGGTCTGCGAGCAAGCCCCAGGGAACGAGGCTCACCACTGAGCCGGCGAGCGACGCCGAGATCAGCACGCCGACCGCGCCGAGGCTCAGGTGATAACGCGTCTGCAGCGACGATGCCATCACCGCCATGCCCGCCCAGATCGCCGAGTACGTCGCCTGCGCGAACGTTCCCGCGCCGAGGACGGCCCAGCGGTAGCGCCGCAACTAGAGGCCGAAAGGATTCGTGGGACGCGACCCGGTGTAGGTCACGACCGCCTTCGTCTCGAGGTAGACCTCGAGAGTGTCGAGCGCGAGCTCGCGTCCGAAGCCCGACTGCTTGTAGCCGCCGAACGGAACGCCGGGGAACGCGGTGTACGGCATGTTGATGCCAACCATGCCGGACTTGATCTTCGACGCGATGCGATGCCCGCGCGCAGGATCACCGGTCCAGATCGTCGCCATCAGTCCGTACTTCACGTCGTTCGCGATGCGAATCGCGTCGTTCTCGTCGGCGAACGGGATGACGGTGACCACCGGGCCAAAGATCTCTTCCTGTGCCGCGGTGATGTCGTTGTTGCTGGCTGCGATCACGGTCGGCGCGTAGAAGGCGCCCGGGCCGTCGCCCGCGGAGCCGCCCGTCGTCACCTCTGCACCTTCGGCGCTTGCGCCTTCGACGAACGAGTGCACCTTGTCACGGTGTGCCGTGGAGATGAGCGAGCCCATCTGCGTCTCGGCATCGAGCGGATCGCCGACCTTGATGCGCTGCGCGTAGTCGGTCATCTGCGAGACGACGTCGTCGTACAACGACTGCTCGACGAGCAGACGCGAGCGCGCTTCGCACGACTGGCCGGCGGCATAGTAGATCGCCCATGCGCTCGCAGGAACAGCGTCAGCGAGATTCGCGTCGGCGAAAAGAAGGTTCGGGCTCTTGCCGCCGAGCTCGAGTGTCAGCCGCTTGATCGGGTCGGAGCAGAGCCGCATGATCTCGCCGCCCGTCTTCGTCGAGCCGGTGAACGCGACCTTGTCGACACCCGGGTGCTTCACGAGATACGCACCGGTGCTCGGCCCGTCG
Source organism: Gaiellaceae bacterium (assembly GCA_036496645.1). Taxonomy (GTDB): domain Bacteria; phylum Actinomycetota; class Thermoleophilia; order Gaiellales; family Gaiellaceae; genus PALSA-600. The sequence continues at coordinate 4,711 of DASXKU010000026.1, read as the reverse complement.
CCGGGAACGATGTTGATCACGCCCGGTGGGAACCCAACTTCGGTTGCCAGTTCTGCGAGACGAAGCGCGGTGAGCGGAGTCTGCGGATCGGGCTTCAAGACGACGGTGCAGCCGGCAGCCAGCGCAGGCGCGAGCTTCCACGACGTCATCAGCAGCGGGTAGTTCCACGGCACGATCTGGCCACAGACGCCCACCGGTTCTTTCTGCGAATAGAAAAGCAGTGACCCGCCGATGGGGTTCGAGCGCCCGGCGATCGAGCCGATCGCGGTCGCATAGAAACGGAACTGCTCGGCTGCGCCGAAGAGCTCTGCCTTTACCGACGAGATCGCTTTGCCGACGTTGCGGCTCTCGAGCTCCGCAAGCTCGGCGCGGTTCGCGACGATCGCATCGGCCAGCGCGTGCAGCAGACGCGAGCGCTCTGTCCCCGCCGCCTTCGCCCAGTCGCCCGAGAGCGCGGCGCGTGCAGCGTCGACCGCACGGTCGACGTCTGCTTCGCCCGCCATCGCGACGCGCCCGAGCGGCTCGCCGGTCGCAGGCTCGCGCAACTCACGCGTGTCCGACCCTTCGACCGACGCGCCGTCGATGTAGAGGCCGTACTCCTTCTCCGCGACTGCCACGGCGGGAGCCTAGCGACCTGCCGCGAGGTCAGAGATGCGCACGTTCTCGTTCAGCAACTGCTTGAAGCGCGCGGGATCGTCCTTGCAGTAGCCCCGCACGAGCTCCTCGCCGGCCGTGTAGCAAATGACATACGCGCGCCAGGTGGGGTCGGTGACGAAGCGGACGCCCTGCTTCGCGCGCGCTTCGGTCGTCACGCCCCATTTCATCCCCCACGCGGCAGCGTCTTCCTCGCTCATGCCGTCCTCGTGGATGCGCAGGGCCACGTCGACGCCGATTCGACCGATCGGCTTGAACACCTCCGCGATCTCACGGCCACGCGTGTCGTCGTACTCGACACCGTGCTTCCGGAGGATCGCGAGCGATTCCTCACGTGCCTGAGGGCCAAGAATGTCGGTTGCGGTCGTCGCAATCCCTTCCGCGAGCATGGACACCGGCGTCGGCACCATGTTGATCGTCTCGGTGATGTCGCCGCGGCCCTCGACGATCACGACTTCCTTCGTCGAACGCTCGGTGTGATGACCGGGATACCCCTCGTGACAGCACAGCTCGAGCAGGTCGCCGTAGGTCGTGGGCACGTCGACGTTGAGGACGACGTGGCTGCGGCGATTCCCTTGGTAGTAGTTGAAGGCCCACCACGGCTCGTCGTGAACCTCCTCAACCGTGATCTCCTCGCCGTCGACGAGCCCGAACAGCTCGTCACTGCGCCGTCGCGCGAGAGCGAAGAGGTCGTTGATGATCGGCATGAGTTTCTGCGGGTCGACGCGGTTTTGGTCGCGCCACGCTTCGCGGCGTTCACCGAGCGTGCCCTCGCCGGGCAGCAGCTTTTCGAGTTGCTCATGCGCTGCCAGGAACACGCTTTCGTCCCTGCGCTCGGGCCGCACGCCGTAACAACGCTCGACCTCGTCGGAGTACGAGATCGGTTCGCCGGCGAGCACGCGCGCGTACGTCTCGAGCCCTTGCGCGCAGTCGCGCAGCCAGCCTTCGTCGAGCTCGGCCACGAGCGACGCGCCATCGGCAACGAGCTGCTCGGTCGGAACGAGCTCTTCGCTGTCCGTTTGTTCTTTCAACTCGGCCGGCCCGTAGTACGAGTCGACGAGCCCGTCGACGTGTCGACCCAAGCGCAGCCCAAGCAGCACGTAACGCTCGGCAGCGCTCATGATTCCACCCGTGCGAGGAAGCTGTCGATCGCGGCGAACGTTTCCTCGGGCTGCTCCGCCTGCGACATATGTGAGCTCTCGTCGAGCAGCACCCATTCGCAGTCGGACAGTGCATTCGCAGCAACCTCAACTGTGGCCGGCGTGATCTCGTCGTGCGCGCCGGAGATCAGCAGCACCGGCATCGCGATCTCACCTAGGCGAGGACTGAGGTCGAAATCCTTGATCACGCCGATCACGTGGAACTCGTTCGGGCCGTTCATCGTCTCGTAGACCTCCGGGTTCGCCGCCATTGCCGCGAAGCACTCTTCCAGCCAGTCGGGCCACGGGTCAGCCCGGCACACGTGCCGCTTGTAGAAGACCATCGCCGCGTCTTCGTACTCCGGGTCGTGCGTCGTGCCCGCCGCTTCGTGGCGGTCGAGCGTTTCGCGCACGTCCGCGGGCAGCTCGGCGCGCAGACGCTTCAGCTCTTCCTTCCAGAACGGCACACTCGCGGGCGAGCTCTGCACGATCATTCCCGCAACGCCACTTGGCTGTGTGAGCGCGTACGCGAGCGCGAGCATGCCGCCCCACGACTGCCCGAGGATCACGCACTGCTCGAGCCCGAGCGCGTCGCGCACCGCGTCGACCTCCTCGACGAAGAGATCCACCGTCCACATGGACGGATCGTGCGGCTCGGCGATTGCCGAATTCCCGCAGCCGAGCTGGTCGTAGAAGATCGCGCGCCGGCCGTCGGCAAAGCGTTGGTAGGGGTGGAGGTGCAGCCACCCCGCGCCCGGCCCCCCGTGCAGGCAGAGCAGTGGCAGCTGTCCGGGCTCTTCGCCGTCGCCAACGACGCGGTACCACGTCTCATGGCCACGGAACGGGATGCGACCTTCGACGACGTTCACGCGACGAACTCCGCTTCGATCGTCATTCCGGCTCGCCGGTACAGCTCGTGCACCGCTGCACGGCCGCGGTCGCCCATGTCCTCCGTCAACTCGTTGACGTACATCGCGACGAACTCGTCAGCGGTCGTCGCGTCGATGCCCCGTCCGAAACCCATCGCGTACTGCATCGCGTCGTCACGTTGGTCAAGCCCCGCGTGGATCGCCTCACCGATCACGGCGACGACATCGTCCAGCCGCTCGATCTCACGGCGCGCAGCGACGAGGCCGAGCGGCAGCGGCAAACCCGTCTCCTCGCCCCACCAGGCGCCGAGATCGAGGATCTTCTGCAGACCGGAGTCGCGGTATGTGAGTTGCCCTTCGTGGATGACGAGGCCGGCTTCGGCGCGGCCCTCGCGCACCTCGTCGAGGATCTCGTCGAACGGCAGCTCGCGCACCCGCAAGTCATGCAGTTCAGAAACAGAGCCAAGCGCAAGGCGCAGCACGAGGTAGGCGGTGGTCATGCGGCCGGGAATCACGATCTCGGTCGCGCGCAGCTCATCGAGCGTGAGTTCGCGCGGCGCAACGACGATTGGTCCATACCCCTCGCCGAAGGACGCGCCGTGCGGCAGCAGCACGTACCGATCGGCTACTTCGGGATACGCACCGGCCGAGAGCGCGGTCACTTCGAGCTTCCCTTCGAGCGCCCAGCGGTTGAGCGTCTCGATGTCGGAGACGACCGTCTCGATCTCGAGCCCGCGAAGATCGACCGCGCCCGACTGCAGCGCCCAGGCCATGAACGCGTCGTCGGGATCCGCGCTGTGTCCTACGTGGATCGTCAACGGCGACCGAAGAAGTACGCCTCGAGCGGGCCGAGCAGCTCGTCGCGAACGAACGGCTGCACCTTCCCACCGCCGCCGTCTGCGTCCGACACGACGACGTCATCCTCGAGCGTCTCGTTCGCGAGCTCGAGGCACTCCTCGAGCTCGAAGCCCTGCCACACGTAGTCGTCGACGCGCGGCTCCTTCTCGTCGCGATGCTGAGGATTGACCGCTCTGCCAACCGCCCAAACGGCACCGGGCAGACGCTCGATCCAGATGACGATGCGCTCGTCCGCGCCTGCGTCGTCACGACCTTCGACGATGCGTTCGGCGAAGCGCCCTTCAGTCTTCGGGGCCTTCACGAGCCCGACTATACAATCGCTCGGCGGTGAGCCTGATCGACACCATTCGTGGGGTTTTCTCGTTTCTCGGCGGCGCCAACCGCACCGAAGCAGCCGTCGCGCAATACGTTGTTCGTGAGCATCACCGAGGTCGCGGGCTCGACGAGATTCTCGCCGACCCGTATGTCACGAACCGGTGCACGCCACAGCAGATCAGCCGGTTGCTCGACCGCCCGGAAGTCGTGCACGCGGTCGGCGAAGACACGATCGCGCGCGAACGTCCTTAGCGGGATAGCTCGACAACGCGCGCGGCCGCTGCGAGATCCCACGCCGCCAGCCCGTTCGACTTGAAGACGACGATGTCGTCGTCGCTCGCGCGGCCCTGCAACTCGCCGCTGACGACGTCTTGTAGCTCGTACACCTCGAGCCAGTCGAGCACGGAGCGGTGCACCGGCTCGATCAAGTCGCCTGCTTCTGCCTTCGCCTGTTCGCGCGAATCGGTGCACACGAAGGACGCGCGTTCGAGGACAACATTGTCGAGCTCGCGCTGTGCCGGATCATTCGCGCCGACTGCGATGACGAGCGCGCCTGGCTGCAGCCACTCGCCGCGGACGACGGGATCCTTAGACGTCGTCACCGTGACGACGATGTCGCACGCGGCTGCTTCGCTGTGCGAGTCCGCCGGCTCGCATTTGTGCTTCTTGCAGAACGCGGCAAGCTTCTTCGCATCGCGACAGTGGACGACAGTCCTTTCCAGCTGCGGCAGTGCCGCGCGCAAAGCCGTGACGTGCGAGGCAGCCTGGCGCCCGCAACCGAGCACGCCGAGCGACGAAGCACCCTCACGCGCGAGCAACGTCGCGGCGACGGCAGACGCGGCGGCCGTGCGCAACTGCCCGAGACGATCGGCCTCG
>DASXKU010000025.1:0-29777 GCA_036496645.1 Gaiellaceae bacterium | reverse complement strand
AATCATGAACCGTCAAATTCGCGGAAGGAATCCCGATCTCCGCAGTCGCCTCCTTGACCTCGCGCGCGAGCGTGTCGGGCGCGAAGCCCTCCGGTAGCGAGCGCGTGGCGATCGAGAATGCGACGTAACGCACGTCGGCGCCGGCCTCGACGAGGCGCGCCATCGTGCCGCCGCAGCCGAACTCGCCATCGTCGGTGTGCGGTGCGAGCACCAACGCACGCTTGACGTTGCCGATCATGCCGCGGTCCCCACGAGCAACATCGTCTTGCGCTGCCTGATCCCGAGCCGGTACGCGAGGTGATACAGCCGCGCGCCAAGCGCGGGCGAGACCGTGCCGCGCCGTACCAGCTGGCGCAGCCCAACGCGGCTTACCTCGTGCTGGATCATGAAGTCGGCGAAGCCCGAATCGAGCGCGAGCCTGCGCAGCGACTCCTCGGTGAGCGGGCGGAGATGGGTGTGGTCGTCGTAGAACGTGCGGAATGCGTACCTGAAATCCGGAGTCAACAGCACGAGGCGGCCGCCAGGCCGCAGTACGCGGCGGATTTCACGCATCAGCTGCATCGGCTCCCAGACGTGCTCGATCACATGCCGGCAGTGCACCGTGCCGAACGTCCCGTCAGCGAACGGCAGCGGTCCGTTCAGGTCGACGACCTCTGCAGTGAAGCCGCGCTGCCGGCAGATCTCGATCGCCTTTGGGTCGACGTCCACCCCAACTGAATGTTCAGTGTCGATGGAAAGGAGATTCCCGACGTTGCAGCCAACGTCGAGCAGCGGACGCGCCGAGTCGCGGAGATAGAGGAAGTAGTGGAGGTCGCTGCGCTCCGTGAGATCCTGGACGCCGTAGTGGTGCTCGGTCAGGTACGACGCGACCTCGCTCTGCATGCGCTCAGCCTAACGATGAACGAGGCGATACACGCGGCCGTAGCCGACGACGAAGAAGAGCGGTCCCGCCGCGACCACTCCAGCGTATTTGCCGTCGCGGAACGTCCAGACCAGCTTTCCCGTCCGCCAGTTGAGCCCGTACGTGCGACGCGCGAACGACGACACGTAGACGACGGTGCCCACGACGGACGGCGAGCCGGAGATCGGGCCGTGCGCGTCGAACTTCCAAATGGTGGCACCCGTGCGTGCGTCGAGCGCGTAGAGCTTGTGGTCATAGGAGCCGACGTAGACGATGCCCTTGTGCACGGCCGGGCCGCTGTAGACGTAGCCGCCGGTCGAATGCGTCCACGCGATCTCACCCGTGCGCTCCGAGAGCGAATAGATGCGGTGGTCGGTGCTGCCGATGTACACGCGCCCGTAGGCGACTGCGGGGGTCGAATAGAACGTGCCCGACGAGAGGAAGTGGCCGAGGCCACCCGTCTTCCAGACGATGCGGCCATTGCGCGCGTCGAACGAGTAGACCGAACCGCCGTATGAGCCGATGAAGAGCTTTGCGTCGTCGTACGCCGGCGAGCCTTCGAGCCGGCCGTTCGCCTGCGCCGACCAGACGAGCTTCCCGGTGTCGAGGCGCACCGCGAAGAGACGACCACGAATCGAGCCGAAGTACACGCGATTACCGACGACGATCGGCGACGACTCGGTGCCGGAGCCGACCGTGAAGCGCCAGAGCTGCTTGCCGTCGCGGCGGCGCAGCGCGTAGACATAACCGCCGAGCGACGACACGACGATCGTGTCACCCGCAATCGCCGGCGAGGACGCGAGCGGGCCTGCGACCTTCTTCGTCCACACGACGTCGCCGTTCGATGTGTCAAGCGCCGACACGTAGCCCTTCGCGGACTCGACGTACGCGCGCCTGCCGACGACCGTCGGCGGGAACTCGAGCAACTCGTGGAAGCCGCGTGACCAGAGGATCTTGAAGGGCGGCCGCTGCCCGGCGTTCGGGTTGTCGCGCGTATGCTCGAGGTCGAAGCCGTAGAACGGCCACGGCGTGTAGTCGTTCGTGCCGTGCCCCTTCGTCTTCGTGGGCAGCGTCGACGTCGCGGTCGAGTCGAACTCAACTTTGGTGCCTCGATGGATGTTGCGATTGCCGTGCAAATACACGTACGTCATCGTCACTCCTGCCGCAGCCAGGCAGACGCCGAGCGCGGCGAGGACGATCAGCAGGTTCTTCTTCACGTCTCGACTGGGCCGGTCTCAACTGGGCCCGTCTCAACTGGGCGTGCCCCGATCGCAGTGAGGGCGAGCAGCCCCCAGAACATCGGATCCTCGAAGAGGTCGTTGTAGAAGAGCGAGTGCACGAGGATCGCGACGATCCCGAGCCCGAACGCGATACGCGCCGCTCCGTCGAAGCCGCGTCTCAGCCGCAGGAACGACGTCCCCAGCGCGGCAGCGACGAGCCAGAGGAACAATGCGAGCCCCACAATCCCGGTCTCGGCGGCGACCGTCACCGGCGTCGTATGCGACGCAGCAGCCTTCGGCTCTGCCGAGCGCAGATGCTCGAGCTTCGCGTACGCGTGCTTGAAGCCGCCGACACCGACGCCCGCGATTGGGTGGTGATACGCGATCTTCACGCCGTTGCCGACGAGCGTCGACCGGCCGCTCGTGATGTGCTTGAGCGACGCCTTATGGCGCACCGTCGGCGACGCGACGGTCGCACCCAGCAGCACGCCGATCGCTGCCGCGACGACGAACAGGCTCTTCAGCCGCCATGCGAGAACTGCAGCGAGCAGCACCGCGGCGAAGAGCGCGATGAAGCTCGACTGCGAGAACGACGGCAGCAAACCCGCCCAGGTGATGCCCATCGTCAGGAACGCGGCGATCGACCAGAGCGGATCGCGCCGCCGCCGCATCACGACGACGAGGCTCGCCAGGATCGCGATCACCAGGAAGCGCCCGTAGATGGACGGGTCGTAGAAGACGGAGTTCACGCGGTAGAACCAGCCGTTCGGCGCGTACGCGTTGTCGACCTTCACCTTCGGGTTCCAGAAGATGTTGCGGCTGCCGTACTGCACGATCCCGACGACCGCGAACACGAGCCCCATCAATGCGAGCTGCACGTAGAGCGTGAGCACCCACGGGCGCGACCAGCGCAAGCGCGCGAGCACGACCGCGAGCAACCCGAACGGCAAAACGAAGAAGAGGAGCTCGATCGCGCCGTTTCTTGGGTCCTGTGACCAGGTAAGCGAAAGGCTCTCCCAGCCGATGAACGCCGCCACCGGCCAGGCGAGCGGCCCGAGCTCGCGGCTTCGCGTGTCCTCGCCGTACAGCTCCCACGCGAGCGCGAGCGCGGCGACCGCGACGACGCCGTACAGCGGCAGCAGCAGGTTTGCCTGCGTCGAGCCGACATGCACCGGGAACCGTGCGGGCACACAGGCGAGGGTTGCGAGCGCGAGCAGCCACGGGATGCGCACGACGAGCCACGCACCGGCGATGGCGCAGATCACACCGACGACGGCCGCCGCGGCGAGGAGACGATGGTGCCCGTGCGGCGCGAGGTAGATGGCGAGCATTGCGCAGCCAACTCCCCAACCGGCGAGACCCACAACACGCAGGTCGCGACGCGTGGCGACGAGCAGTAACGCGAGGCCTAGACCGCCGATCGCGCCCGCGGCGCGTGCGACCTCGGCGCTCATCGAACCACCACCGTGCAGGCCGCCCCGTGCGAGCCGACGCTCACAAACAACGTGTAGGTGCCCGCCTTCTTGGGTGCGCGGAAGTGAAGCGTGCCGCTGCGCTCGGTGCCCGCTGCTCCCTTGAAGTGCCACTCGACTGTCGGAGCATCGGTCGACACGAGCAGCGCGAACGACTTGCCTGCGCCAACGGTGATGCTGTGGCGACCGAGCGAGACGTAACGAATCGTCGCGACCGCAAACGGCACCGGTCGCGAGCGGTTGCCCGCCTCGTCCTGTGCGGCCGCCGACAGGACATACCGGCCGGGCTTCAGAGCCTTGCCTTTGACCTTCCCGTTCCATTGCAGGTCGCCCGTCGTCTTTTGCGAGCGCGTGAACTCAGCGACGACGTTCTTCGCTCCGACGCGGACTTCGAGGATGGCGTGCGCGCGACCGGTCAGTCTGTAGTGCGCGCGGAACAGATCGCCATGACCGTCGCCGTCAGGCGAGAGCACCGGATGCAATGGGTGCGGGAGGCTGATCTTCGGCGCGGTCGTGGCGAGCCGAATCGGGTTCGGCAACACCGTCGTCAAGTGCGACGTCTCGAGCTTCACGACGGGGCGGTACGTGCCGTCCGGGACGAGCACGCCGTTGTCGGCGAACCCATCCCACACCAGATCCACCTTCGAACCGCTGCGCAGTGTGCGCGGCGTGAGCAGCGTCTGTACGCGATTGCCGCCCCCATCCTCGATCCAGACCGTGACCTTCTCGCGCTTGCGCAGGCGGAAACGGATCTCGGCGGTGCGATGAATCGTTTCCGCAGCCTTCGGCGAGAACGTCTTCGTCACGAACGTTCCCGCAATCGGGGAGAGCGTCAGCTTCGCGCGTTCGGTGACGGCGAAGGCGACCGCTGTTGCGGCGAGCAGTCCGAGGACCGCGGCGATCGACAGAACCCGGGCCAACGCTCGGCCAGTGTACGCGGGGTCTAGGCCGGGTCGGCGGCGAGCAGCCGGCGCTGCCGTACCTCGCGCGCCGAGAAGAGGGAGACGACGACCACGCCGACGGCACAGCCCGCCTCGATGATCGTGGTCGCCGCGGGCAGTTCGAGGAGCTTTACCCCCGAGAGCGCGAGAACGAAGGCGAAGGCGATCCGCAGCGACTGCTCGGGGACGCGGATCGAGAGGTGCGAGCCGATCAGTACACCGGGGATCGATCCGATCAGGAGCCACGCGATCGCGTGCATGTCGACATTCCCGTGCAACAAGTGCCCGGCGCCCGCGACCCACAACAGCGCCGCAGCGTGCAGCATGTCGGTGCCGACGACCCGCCGCGCGGTGAGCGGGAAGAGCCACAGCATCGCCAGACCGAAGAACGTCCCGGAGCCGACCGACGTCAGGCCGACGACGAGCCCGAACGTTGCGCCGATGCACATCGCGATGATCTTCTGCTGCCGTGTCAGGTGCAGCGGCTTGTCCTCCGTCGTGCCTGCGACGAACGTCTTCACCAGGAAGCCGATGCCGCCGAGGATCAGCGTCGCGCCGACGACTTTGCTCATCGACGACTGCATGCTGTCGGAGAACTTGCTCGCGATCTCCACGCCGACAAGCGATAGCGGCGCGGAGCCGAAGAACATCCACATCGCAAGCGGCACGTGCACATTGCCAAGCTGGCGATGACGCCATGCACCGAACGACTTGAAAACGGCGCCGTGCAGGATGTCCGTGCCGACGGCGGTCTTCGCGTCGAAGCCGAAGATCAGGATCAGCATCGGCGTCATCAGTGACCCACCACCCATCCCGGTCATCCCGACGAGTAGGCCGACGCCGAGTCCGGCGATGATGAACTGCCAAGTCATGACGGACCTCTGGTCTTGGCGTTCATGAAGCCTCGACCACCATGCCGGCGCCGACGGTGTCGTTTGAGCTCTCGTCGATCAGGATGAATGCGCCGGTCGCGCGATCCGTGGTGTAGGGATCCAGCGCCAGCGGTTCGGCGAGGCGCAGCCGCACGAGCGCAAGGTCGTTCAGTTCGAGGCGCTGCGGCGACGGGCGGTCCTCGAGCGTTCCGATGTCCACCGCCGACACAAGTTCGTCTACGACCGCCCGCGCGGTGCGCGTCGTCTGCTTGACAACCAGCTTCGCGCGGGGCTCGAGCGGGCGCTCGCTCATCCAGCACACACGCGCAAGCACCTCGCGCGCCACGACCGGCGGCTGCGTCGGGTCGGCGAGCATGTCGCCGCGCGCGACGTCGATGTCGTCGGCGAGCCTGATCGTCACCGACTGCCCCGGAATCGCGTCGTCGAGCTCTCCGTCGGCGGTGTCGATGGCCTTCACGGTCGAGCGATGCCCCGACGGCAGCACGACGACCTCATCGCCCGGCCGCCAGACGCCGCTGCCGACCTGGCCGGCATACCCGCGGTAGTCGTGGTGCTCGTCGGCCATCGGGCGGATCACCCACTGCACGGGGAAGCGGCGCAGGTCGAGATTCCGGTCGCCCGAGATCTCAACCGTCTCCAGGTACTCGAGCAGCGTCGAGCCCGCGTACCACGGCATCGCGTCGGTGCGGTCGACGACGTTGTCGCCGCGCAACGCGGAAACCGGAATCACGTTCACGTCGTGCATCCCAAGCTGCGTCGCGAGCGCGGCCAGCTCGAGCCCGATCTCGTCGAAGCGATTTTCGGCGAAGTCGACGAGGTCCATCTTGTTCACGACATACACGACGTGCGGCAGCGCGAGCATCCCGATGATGTACGAGTGACGACGCGTCTGCTCGACGACACCTTTGCGGGCGTCGACCAAAATCACACCGAGGTCGGCCGTCGACGCACCGGTGACCATGTTGCGCGTGTACTGCACATGGCCGGGCGCGTCGGCGAGCTGAAAGCGCCGGCGTGGCGTGACGAACGAGCGGTACGCCACGTCAATCGTGATGCCCTGCTCGCGTTCGGCCCTGAGCCCGTCCGTCAACAGAGCAAGATCGACGTAGTCGTGACCGCGGCGTCGCGACGCATCCTCGATGTGCTCGAGCTGGTCGGCGAGGATCTGCTTTGTGTCGAACAGCAGGCGGCCGATCAGAGTCGACTTGCCGTCGTCGACCGAGCCCGCGGTGACGAGACGCAACAGTTGCGTGTCAAGCATTTCCTTAGAAGTAGCCAACGCGCTTCCTGTCTTCCATCGCTGCTTCCGACACGCGGTCGTCGGCGCGCGTCTCGCCGCGCTCGGTGATGCGCGTCGCGGCAATCTCGGTGACGACCTGCTCGATCGTGCTCGCGTGGCTGAGTACGCCGCCGGTGCACGTCATGTCGCCGACCGTACGAAAGCGCACCGTCTCGTTGAACGGCACTTCGTCGGGGAACCGCTCGACGAACTCGGAGGCGGCATAGAGCATGCCGTCGCGACGGAACACGTCACGCTGGTGCGCAAAGTAGATGTTGGGCAGCTCGAGGTTCTCGCGCGCGACGTACTGCCATACATCGAGCTCAGTCCAGTTCGAGATCGGGAAGACGCGGATGTGCTCGCCCTTCTGGATGCGCGCGTTGTAGAGATTCCATAGCTCGGGGCGCTGCGCACGCGGGTTCCACTGACCGAAGTCGTCGCGAAAGCTGAAGATGCGCTCCTTCGCGCGGGCGCGTTCCTCGTCGCGCCGCGCACCGCCCATCGCGGCGTCGAAACCGTGCTCTTCGATCGCGTCGAGCAACGTCGTCGTCTGCAACTGGTTGCGCGACGCGCGCGGTCCGGTCTGCTCGGTGACACGGCCTTTGTCGATCGATTCCTGCACGCTCGCGACAACGAGACGCTCGCCGAGCTCGGCCACGCGGCGATCGCGGTACTCGACCACTTCGGGAAAGTTGTGGCCGGTGTCGACGTGCATCACCGGGAACGGGAACTTCGCCGGCCGGAACGCCTTCTCGGCGAGGCGCAGCATCACGATCGAGTCCTTGCCGCCTGAAAAAAGCAGCACCGGCCGCTCACGCTCGGCGGCGACCTCACGCATGATGTGAATCGCCTCAGCCTCCAGCTCATCAAGATGAGACAGCGTCCGTGTCATGCGTTGACCCGCTCGAGCAGCTTGAGCGCGTACAGCGCCTCGATCACGGCGTCCGCGGACTCACTCGGTGTCTGCCCCGTCGTGTCGAGGCGAAGCTCTGGACGCAACGGCTCTTCGTATGGCGCAGAAACGCCCGTGAATTGGATGATCTCGCCGGCAAACGCTTGGGCGTACAGACCCTTCGGATCGCGGCGCGCACACTCGTCGAGCGGCGTCGCCACATGCACTTCGACGAACGGCGCCAGCGGCTCGACCATCCCACGCGCGTGCTTGCGCGCCTCTTCGTAAGGCGAGATCGCAGAAACAATGGCTACCGCGCCTGCGCGTGCAATGCGCGACGCAACCCACGCGATGCGCGAGACGTTGATGTCGCGGTCCTCCTTCGAGAATCCGAGGCCCTTCGAGAGATGCGTGCGCACGATGTCGCCGTCGAGGTGGTCGACGACGAACCCGCGGCGCTCGAGCTCCGGATCGACGACGTTCGCAATCGTCGTCTTCCCCGCACCACTCAGACCGGTGAACCACAAGACAAACCCACTCATGTATGCAGCCCACATTCGGTGCGTTCGGTTCCCGACCAGCGTCCGGCGCGGCCTTTGCCGGGCTGCGTCGAGTGCGTATCGCCGATCGACTCGTAACCCTGGTCGTGGAGCGGGTTGTACGGAAGATCCCGCTCACGGATGTAGTTCCAGCAGTCTTGATCGCTCCAGTCGGCGAGCGGGTTTGCCTTCCACAGCTCGTGCTGTTCGTCCCAACCGAGCTTCGGCACATCCGCGCGCGTCGGCGATTGGTCACGGCGAATGCCGGTGATCCAGGCATCGAGATCGAGCAGCGCGCGATTGAGCGGCTCGATCTTCGCGATCGCGAGATAGAGGTCGGGGTTCGTATCCCAAAGCTTGTCCTCGACCTGCGCGCCTTCGAACTTCTCGATCATCGTCGAGTAACGGCGTTCGGTCGCGCGCCACAACTCATACGTCTCCGGGAAGAGGTAATGCGTGTCGAGCGCGAACACGCGCGCCTTCGGATCGACGGCGAACACCATGTCGAGCAGCACTGTTTCTTCCTTCTGGAAGGAGCAGGCGAGCGCGACGCGGCCGGGGAACTGCTCGAGGACGAAGCGCACGACGTCCTCCGCCGACAGCTTCTCGATGTCAGGCGGGAGTTGCAGTGTTGTCGCCAAACAGCACCTCCTTCAGCGTGTCGCCGCGCAGACCAAGCCGAAGCGTCTCGACCGGAATGACTTCGTCGGGCGGGATGTTCCCGAGGTTCACGTTCGGCCCAAAGTGCTTCACGAACCAAGCCTGACTCTCTTTCGTCGGAGCTTCGAAGATCAGATCGCTCGTCGAGACCTCGTGCGCGATCTCTTCGATCAGTCCGGTGCGCATGTCGCCGTCCTTGCGGAACAGGCCTGCGGTGCCGCCTTCGCGCGCCTCGGTGATCACCTTCCAGGCGCCGGCGTCGAGCTCTTCCTTGATCCACTGCACCCACTGGTACGGCGCGAAGACGACGTCCGAGTCCTTGGAGCCAACCTCGGAGAGAACCGTGAAGTCGCGCGCGAAATCCGCAATCAACTCGAGCTTCCGCTCGCGCGGGATGTCGTACGAGCCGTCGGAGACCTCGACATGCGAGAAGCGATGTTCCTCGAGCCACCGCTTGAACTCGTCGAGGCGGTCACGTGCGTAGACGACCTCGAAGAGCGTTCCCCCACACACGATCGGCGTCTCGAAATGCCGGTACAGCGCGATCTTCTTCTCGAGGTTGTTCGTGACGTAGCTCGTGCCCCAACCCAGCTTGACGATGTCGACGAACTGGCCCGCGGTGTCGAACATGCCTTCGATGTCGCGGGTGTTGAGGCCCTTGTCCATGACGTGCGTGAGCCCCTCCTGACGCGGCTTACCGGGACGTTCCGGCAGCCCGAGGAAATCTTCATAGGCGGGCATAAAGTTCCTCCAGCTTCTGCTTCGCCCGAGTCTGGACGTCGCGGTAGAGAGAATTTCCGTGCGCGTCGATGCCGACGGTGAGCGGGCCGAAATCCTTGACGCGGAACCTCCACAAGCACTCCGGCATCAGGTCCTCCCACGCCACCTCTTCGATCTCTTCGATCTGGGTGGTCTCGAGCGCTGCTGCGCCGCCGACGATCGCGAAATACACCATGCCGAGCGCGTGCATCGGCTCGATCGCCTCGTCGGGGAAGCCGCCCTTGCCGCAGATGGCGCGCACGCCATATTGGCGGCCGAGAGGCTCCGTAAATCGAACCATTCGAGCTGAAGTTGTTGTGCCGATGCAGATCTTCTCGTAGTGGTCGTCGACCTTGCGCACGTTCGGCGCCGTGTGCAGGAGGAACGCGCCTGCGAGATCCATCGGCGGCGCAATACCTTCGTCGAAGATGCGCATCTGCGTGCGGTCACGAATGCCGATGACGTGGCCCTGCACAGTGACTTCGTCGCCTGCGCGCAGCTTGAGAATCTCGTTGGGATCCGTGATCGGGAACGTGACTTCGTGCGCCGTCATGCGTCCCTTTCGTAGTCGATGACTCCACCTGCACTGATGTGCGCCGACGCGCGGCGCGCAGCCCAGCACTGATAGTTCACGGCAACCGGATTCAGCGTCATGTGCGTGTCGGCGTGCTCGATGTGGCATTGCAGCACCGTGACGTCTCCGCCGAGGCCCATCGGGCCGATGCCGGTCTCGTTGAGCAGGCCGAACAGCTCGTCTTCGAGTTGCGCGACGAGGGGATCCGGGTTGCGCGTGCCGATCGGCCGCATGATCGCTTCCTTCGCGAGGTGCATTGCATAGTCGGCGGAGCCTCCGATGCCGACGCCGACGATGCCGGGCGGGCACGGCTTGCCGCCGGCGTTGACGATCGACTCGAGGACGAACTGCTTGATGCCCTTCACGCCGTCAGCGGGCACGCACATCTTCAGGAAGCTCATGTTCTCGCTGCCTGAGCCCTTCGGCACGCACTTCACATCAAGGCCGTCCCAATCGGCGATGAACTCCCAGTGCACGATCGGCAGGCGGTAACCAATGTTCGGCCCGGTGTTCTCGCGCGTGATCGTGTGCACGGCGTTGGAGCGCAGCGGATGCTCGATGGTCGCGCGCGCAGTGCCGTCACGCAGCGCTTCGTAGATGCGCGCGGGATGCAACGGGAAGTGCTCGCCGACGCGGCAGTGGTAGACAGCGATGCCGGTGTCCTGGCAGACAAGATTGTTCTCGCGATCGGCGACTTCGACGTTGCGATGGATCGTCTCGAGCACGCGCTTGCCCGGCACAGATGTCTCGCGGTCGCGCGCCGCGGCGAGCGCATCGCGCAGATCTTTCGGGATGTCCTTCAGCGCCCAAACGTAGAGGTGTGCCCCCGCGTCCTCGACTGCACTCTGGAGATCAGTTGCGAGCAGCGGCACTGCCTGCCCTCCTTCCAAAGACGGCGCACTCAAGGAGACTGTTGCCCATCATGCGATTGCGCCCGTGCGTGCCGCCGGCGATCTCGCCGCAGGCGTAGACGCGCTCGAGTGTGGTCTCGGCGTTCGTGCCGATCACGAGACCGCCGTTCTGGTAGTGGAGGACGGGGTACGTGAGAATTTTCTCGCGCAGCGGATCGATGCCTGCGCCGCGATAACGCCGCAACATGTAGGGCAGCGACACTTCTGCGTCTTCTTCGGCGATGCGGGTGGTGTCGAGGTACACCGCAGGGCGACCGTCCGGCGTCGCAACGCCCTTGCCCTTCTCTACCTCGTCGAAGATCGCCTGACTCACCTGGTCGCGGGGCCCGAGCGAATCGGTGAACTCTTCGCCATCGGCGTTGAGCAGCACTGCTCCGTACGCGCGCGTCGTCTCGGGGATCGAGTAGCCCTGCATGTTCTGCGGCCAAGCACCACCGTTCGGGTGGTACTGCAGCGCGTCGAGGTCGCGCGCCTCGGCGCCGAGCGCGATCGCGAGCTGTGTCACCTCACCGGTTGCGTTGGGATGGTTCGTCGACAACTCGCCGCGCTTCTCGGCTTCGGCGTAGCAGCGGCCACCGGCAGCGAGGATCACTGCGCCGGTATCGATGACGTGATCGCCGATGCGCGCGCGCCAGCCCGATTCGGTCTGCGTCAGCTCGCGCAGCGGTGAGTTGGTGTACGAGTGGCCGCTGCCGGCCTCCCAGGCGTCGCGCAGCTGCTTCGTGATCGCGTGACCGGTCCGGTCGCCAACTTGCAAGAGTCGTTTGCGCGTCGCACCGCCGCAGCGCGCGAGCCGGTAACCGCCATTCTCGCGTGTGAACTCAACGCCCAATTCCTCAAGCCAATGAATGGCCGAGTGCGCATCGGTGGTGAGAACTTCGACGAGTGCCGGGTCGGCGGTGTCATGCGACGAGCGCATGACGTCCTCGGCGTGGAGCTCGGGCGAGTCGTCCGGAGCAAACGCCGCCTGAATGCCGCCTTGCGCCTTCGACGAGTTGTTCGCCTGCAGCGAGCCTTTCGTCGCGAGGGCAACCCGCGCGCCGGCGCGTTCGGCCGAAACCGCCGCGGCGAGCCCTGAGGCGCCGCTGCCGATCACGACAACGTCGAAAGAAGCAGCCTCCGTCGCCACGCCCCGAGTCTACCTGATCCTACGGATAAGAAACACTTATTAGTAGATCGCGGAAAACAGCTCGAGAATCTCGGCCGGCGTGGCCTGGCGCGGGTTCGCGAAGTTGCCACCCCGCTGCGCCGTGGCCTGGGCGAGCGCGGGCAGGTCCTGCTCGGGCACGCCGAAGTCGCGGAGCCGATCGAAGCCGCCGAGCATCGCGAGCTCGCGCGAGCGCGCGACGGGTTCGCCCCCGATCGCGGCCGCGAATTGCTCCGGCACGAAGTCGCGGTTGAACTTGAGCGCCGGCGGCAGGCACAGCGCGTTCATTGCGCCGTGCGGCAGGCCATACGCACCGCCGACGGCCTGCGCCATCGCATGTCCTAGGCCAAGTCCTGCCGCGCCGAGTGCGTGCCCGGCGTGCATCGCGCCGCGCAGCAATTCGTCGCGCGCGGCGCGGTCGGCGCCGTTCTCGAGCACGCGCGGCAGAGCGTTCGCGATCAACGGCGTGCCGTCCATCGCCTCCTTGTCGCCTTCCGGATTGCGCCCGCGCACGTACAGCGCTTCCGCGCAATGGGCGAGCGCATTCAGCGCCGTCCCTGCCGTCACGTCACGCGGCAGGTCAAGCGTGAGCTCAACGTCGTAGACAATCGCCACCGGATGTGCACCGCCACCGCCGCCGACCATGCGCCGGTCGGGCGAGCGCACGCCGTAGAACGTCGTCCACTCGGCACCCGAGTACGTGGTCGGCACGGAGATGAGCGGCAGGCCGGAGAGCTCCGACGCGAACTTGCCGGTGTCGATCGCGCTGCCGCCGCCGACCGCAAGCACGCAGCCGACGTCGCCGGGAACCTCGACGCGGTCCGACGGAACCTCCCGCCAGCGTTCTGCGAAGGGAACATCGAGCCCGTCCCAGCGCGGCGCGGCGATCAGAAACGGGCGCTGGACACCAACCTCTTCCAGCACCGAAGGAAGATGGCCGAGACCGAAGCGAACGATCACACGATCTGCTTCCGCGCGAAATCGAGGAACTCGCGCGCCGCACGCGTCTCCGAGCGTCCGGCTGCGCGCACGAGATAGATCTCGCGCTCGGCTTCGAGACCAACGACGCGCGACTCGGCGAGCATCCCGGCTTCGAGGTCGGTTTCGATCGAGGCGCGCGAGATGAATGACACGCCATAGCCGGAACGCACCGCGGTCACGACCGACTCCTGCAGCCCGAGCTCGAGTCGCACGTTCAGGTCCTTCAGGTTCACGCCGAGGCTGCGTAGCTCTTCTTCGATCACGTCGCGCACGCCGGCTCCTTCCTGCATGACGATCAGCGGCTCTGTTTGCAGTTCTTTCAAGCTGATGCGACGGCCCGCGAAGCGATGGCCGACCGGACACGCGAGCACGACCGAGTCGCGGAAGAACGGCTCGAACTCGACTGACTTATGGCGAGTGGCCGCGCCGACGACGCCGACCTCGAGCGTGCGATTGGCAACGCGGTCGACGATGGTCTGCGTGTCGGCGACCTGGAGCCGTACATGCAACTCGGGATGACTCGCCGCGAACTCTGCGAGCAGCCGCGGCAGCACGACGCCGCCCGGACCCGTCGACGCTCCGATCTCGAGCGTCCCGGCGACCGGCCCTTCGACATCGGCCGCCGACACCTCGTTGACCAGCTGCTCCTCGAGCGCGAGCAACTTCTGCGCCCCCTCGTAGAGCAAGAGGCCGGCTTCGGTCGGCTCGACGCGCCGGCCCGAGCGGTCGAGCAGCTTCGTCCCGAGCCGCTTCTCGAGGGCGCGTACCTGCAGGCTCACCGCCGGCTGTGTGACGCCGAGCCGCTCCGCCGCCTGCGAGAACGAGCTCTTCTCGACGACCGCGCAAAAGGCTTGCAACTGCCGCGTGTCCATAAGCGGGATTTATAGCTGGCGGAACTCGAGGCGGTTCCCGAAGGGGTCGTCGACGTAGATCCGCTCCACGCCTGGCAGCGCGTCGTCGTGGCGCATTTCGATCCCGTGCTCCTCGAACCGCGCGCGCAACCCGGCCAGATCGCGGGCGACGAAGCCGGGATGTGCCTTGCGCGCCGGGCGGAACTCGTCCTCGACGCCGATGTGGAACTCCAGCCCGCCCGCGCGGAACCAGCATCCGCCACGCGACGCGAGAGCCGGCGGCTTCGGCAGCTCTTCGAGCCCGAGCAAGCCGCCGTAAAACGCGCGCGCCGCGTCCTCACAACCGGGTGGCGCGGCGAGCTGCACGTGGTCGATGCCGGTGACCATTCCGGGGAACGGTCTACCATCGATCGCGTGTCAGAGGCGCGCCTGCAGGACAGCCTCGTCACCGGCTATCGGCGACTTGCCTCAGATGCGCCCCACCGGAGAATCGACTTCGAGCTACGCGTACTCGACGTTCTCCTGTCGTTCGTCTTCGGGGCCATCGTGCTGCTGCCGGCGCTCGTGATCGCGCTGCTCGTGCGCAGCACCTGCGGCAAGCCGATGCTCTATCGCGGAGAGCGGGTGGGCAGACACGGCGTCTTCTTCTCGATGCTCAAGTTCCGCACGCTGCGCGAGGGCGCCGAAGAACGGATCGGCCAGTACCTCGGCGAAGAACTGGTGCGTCAGACCGAGGCAGAGCTGACGGCAGTCGGCCGGTGGCTGAAAGCCTCACAGCTCGACGAGATCCCGCAGCTCTGGAACGTCTTCCGCGGCGAGATGTCGTTCGTCGGGCCGCGGCCGATTCGCCCGCGCTTCTTCGCCGAGCTCGCGACCGAACTGCCCGCGTACTGGCAGCGCCTCGTCGTGCGCCCGGGGCTGACCGGGTTCGCGCAGGTGCGCCGCGGTTACGAGACATCGATGGCCGAAAAGCTCGCCCACGACCTCGAATGGATCGCGGATCGATCGGTTCTGCTCTACCTACGCACGCTCTTCGTCACGGGCCTGCGCGTTCTGAAGCAAACGATCCGTCCCTAAACTGGCCTGCCATGTGCGGGATTTGCGGAATCGCGACCACCCATGGTGCGGTCGATCACGAACGCCTGCGGGCGATGTCGGAAACGCTGATCCATCGCGGCCCCGACTCCGACGGCTTCCACGTCGACGGCAGGATCGGACTTGCCGCCCGGCGGCTCGCGATCATCGATGTATCAGGCGGCGATCAGCCTCTCACCAACGAGGACGGCTCGGTTGTCGTCATCCAAAACGGCGAGCTCTACAACTACCGCGAGCTCCGGCACGAACTGCGGCGCGCGGGTCATGAGTTCCGTACTCAGAGCGACACGGAAGTCCTCGCGCACGCATACGAACAGTGGGGCCTCGGCTTCGCGGAGCGACTGCGTGGGATGTTCGCGGTCGCGCTCTGGGACGCACGTGCGCACAAGCTTGTGCTCGCGCGCGATCGCTTCGGCATCAAGCCTCTCTACTACCGCGACGCCGGCAGCGAGTTGTCGTTCGCATCCGAGCTTGATGCGCTGCCGCACGGTGAGATCGATCTCGAGGCGGTCGACGCGTTCCTCACGTTCAACTCGATCCCGGCGCCGCTGACGATCTTTGCCGACGTGCGCAAGCTGCTTCCCGGACACGTGCTCACGTGGCACGAGGGTGCGGTGACGAACGAGCGGTTCGCGCGCCCCGGCCCGCTCGCCGCGCGCCATGACAGCGACGAGGCGGAGCTCATCGAAGAGTGCCGCGCGCGCCTGCGCGACTCAGTACGCGCGCATCTGATCGCGGATGTACCCGTCGGCGTGTTGCTCTCGGGCGGCGTCGACTCGGGCGCGCTCGCAGCGCTCGCCGCCGAAGAATCGTCCGAGCCGGTGCGCACGTTCTCGATCGGGTTCGAAGAATCGTCGTTCGACGAGCTCGCAGGCGCGCGCGCCGTGGCGAGCCGCTACGGCACACACCATCGCGAGCTGAAGCTGCGACCGGACGCCGCGCTGCTACTGCCTGCGCTTGCGGACGCGTTCGACGAGCCGTTTGCGGACTCGTCTGCGCTGCCGACGTACCTCGTGTCGAAGCTGGCTGCGGAAGACGTCAAGGTCGCACTCTCAGGCGAAGGTGGCGACGAGCTGTTCGGCGGTTACTACACCTACGTTGCCGACCAACTCGCAGAACGCGTCGGCCCGCTTGCAGCCGCTGCGAGACCACTGGTCGAGAAACTTCCAAGCTCGAGCCGTCGCGCGAGCTTCGACTACAAAGCGAAGCGCTTCGCGCGTGCGGCGCACCTGCCGCCGCTCGAGCGCCATCACGGCTGGAAGGAGATCTTCTCCGCCGATGCGCGAGCCGAGTTGACCGGTCGCAGGAACGGCTTCGACCCGCTTGACACCTACCGCGCGCGTTTCGCAGAGACGGAGGGCCACGAGTTGCTCACCCGCCTGCAGGACGTCGACTTCGGCACATATCTCGTGGACGATTTGCTCGTGAAGACCGATCGCGCGTCGATGGCGTGGTCGCTGGAAGCGCGCGTGCCGTTCCTCGACACAGCGGTGACGAACTTCGCGTTCTCGTTGCCGGTGCGCCACAAGGTCCGCGGCCTGTCGAAGAAGCGCCTGCTGCGCTCTGCTGTTGAACCACTCCTCCCAAAGGAGGTTGTGCACGGGCGCAAGCGCGGCTTCTCGATTCCCGCCGCCGCGTGGCTGCGCGGCGAGCTCGAGCCGTTCGCGCGCGAGACGCTCTCGGCCGCCACGCTGCGCCGCCAGGGGCTCCTCGATCCGACCGCCGCAAACCGGGTGCTCGACGACCACGTCGCAGGGCGCGAAGACCTTTCGCGTCAGCTCTGGGGGCTGCTCGCCCTGACGCTCTGGTACGAAAGGCATGTGGAAGGCATTCGCCGGGACGCACAACTCGAAGCAGCGGTCACCTGATGCGGGTCTGGGTCGACCTCACCGCGAGCGCGCATCCGCTCGTCTTCCGCCCGCTCGTGCAGCTGCTCGAGTCGCAAGGTCACGAGGTAGAGATCACAACGCGCCGGTACGCGCAGACGATTCAGCTGATCGAAGCGCACGGCATGACCGCCACCGTCATCGGCCACCACGGCGGCCGGTCGCGGGCCGGCAAGGCGCGGCAAATGGCGTCGCGCCTGCTTGCTCTGCGCCGCTTCGGCAAAGGGCACGACTTCGACATCGCGCTCGCGCACGGTTCGCACGAGCTGATGCTGACCGCACGCTCGCTCGGGATCCCGTGCTCGACAACGTTCGACTACGAGTGGGCGTGGCTGCAGCACCAGCTTGGCTGCCGCGCCGCGACGCGGGTCGTCGTCCCCGACTCGATTCCGCCCGAGCGCATGAAGCGCTACGGCGCGGAGCCGCCGAAGCTGCAGCGCTATCCCGGCCTGAAAGAGGAGTACTACCTCTCGGACTTTGAGCCCGACGAATCAGTGCTACGCGACTGGAACATCGATCGCACCCGCGTGCTTGTCGTCCTGCGCCCGCCACCCGATGTGTCGCTCTACCACCGGCATTCGAATCCGCTGTTCCCGCAAACGCTCGAGCATCTCGGCAATCAGGAGAACGTGCATGCGTTCGTGATCCCGCGCACCGACGAGCAGCGCGACTACGTGCGCTCGCTTGCGCTGCCGTCGGTGATCGTTCCGGACGAGGCCGTCGACGCGCAGAGCCTGATCGCGTTCGCCGATCTCGTCGTCTCGGCGGGCGGGACGATGAACCGCGAAGCCGCCGCACTCGGCGTCCCCGTCTACACGACGTACGGCGGACGGCTCGGCGGCGTCGACGAAGCATTGATCCGCGAGGGACGGCTGCGTCCGTTGACGGATCCGCGCGCACTCGAACTACGCAAGCGTGATCACACGGCGGAGCGCGTGCGGCGCGATCCGCAGCTGATGCTCGACCTGCTGCTCAGCGCGCTCTGACGACGAGGTGCCCGTCGGGGTACTCGGCGTCGCGGTACAGATACGCGACGTAGGTCTTCTCGATCTGCGCGTCGATCAACGTCGCGCCGTGCGGCACGGTGGCAACGAGCTTGTCGCGGCCGCTCGCGTAGTCGAGCTCATGCACCGTCTTCGCGGTGAAGTAGACAGCCTCACCGGTGTCGGCGTCGATCAGCGGCAGCGCGCTGGCCGCGATGCGCCAGGAATGCTCAAGGTGCCCGGCGAGATTGCGAACATCGATGCGTGCCGAGTCGGCGCGCAATAGAAGGACCGTGCCGTTGTCGACCATTGCAGCGGCTCGTGCATCCGCGTTCGGGACCGTCCCGTAACGAGCACCGTGCGCGTGCCACATCGCAATCGAGCCGTCGGCACCGACGGACACCGCATGCTCCTTGTCGTCGAGACCGAACGGCAGCAGCGCACCGGCTGCCTCGTAGAGCGTGCGGCGATTGCCGCTGATCACACTGCCGGTGATCGTGCCATCACCGGCCTTCGTGTAGTCGCCGAAGAGGCGCAGCCAGTTCGTCGCGACGACCGGCCCGAGATATGGCCCGGTGTCGGGCTTGATGTTCGTCACGCGGGCGAGCACCACCTCGTGCTCCGTCGGCGACGCCTTCACGGCGATCGCCTTCGAGCCGTGCCGCACCACCCAGAGCGCTTTGACGATCGCGTTGCCGATGGGGCGCGCGCTCGAACGAACCCAGAAGTGGCCGCCGAAGCTGCACGTCGGACCGTTGCTCGCAGTCAGCGTGCGACTCTGACCGCCCCCCGACGGCACGAGAACGACCTCCGGGCAGCCGCCGCTCGACGTCGGATCCTCGGCGAGCACAATCCAAAGCCGGTCGGCGGCGAAGGCAACGATGCGATGGTGCGGCAGCGGCGCAAACGAGTAACTCTCGAGAGCGGAGCTGCCGGCTGCTGCACCGCTTGGCACAACACAGATGAGCGCAACCGCGCCGGCTGCGATCAGCGCGCGAAGTGCTGCCATACGTTCCACGCCGCACGCGCGAGCGCCACTCGCTCGGTCGCCGGCACTGTCGAGTCGAACAGGCTTGTCATGACAACGTTCCCCCAGGAGAACACCTCACCCTTTGCCGTCGCAGCGTAGGCAACTGCAAGAGTCTCCGTCGTCGCCGACGCGCGCGGATAGGTGAAAGGAACAGTGCCGATCCAACCGAGCGATTCGCTGGTGTTCGCACTCTTGAACGGCGGGACGGTGGCAGTCGCAACGACGACCGTATTCGGCGGCGACATCTTCGCGTCGATCGTGTCGACTTCGCCTTGGGCGCGGCCGAGCTCGTCGCCGGCTTTCAGACCAGTGCTGTCGAACAGCCACGGCATGGCCGTGAGCGCTGCGTTCGTCACGTGGTAGCGCGGCTCGACCGTGCGCGGCCAGCAGCACGTGACGAAGCCGGTCGCCGCAATCGAGAAGTCGGATTGCATGGGTGTGCGGTAGCGATATGTGAGCCGGGTGATCCTCATCGGCGCGACCTGTACCTGTCCGTAGAAGGGGTTCCCCGACATGAAATAGAGACGCCCGCCGGTGTTGCGATACGTCATCAGATGGTCATACGTCGTCTGCTCGTAGTACTCGGTGTGCCCGGGGAAGACGATCAATGCGTACTTGCGCAGTGTGTCGACGGACATCCGGCCGAGCTCGATGTCGGTGACGAACTGCGCCGGCGCCGGATGCGACGCGCGCCAGATGGCAAACGCCTGCTGATCCTGCGGGTCGGCTTCGCGCCCGCCGCGCGGCTGCTCTTGACGATAGGTCTCGAACGGGCCGTAGAGCGGCACAACGGGTTCACGCGGATGCGCGTACCAACTGTCCACCTCGCCGTTTCTGTTCGTGTCGGCGTCGTCGTACGCGCGCCACGTCATGTACGGGAACACGACGAGCGCGGTTCCGTGCTCGGGTGCGCTCATCGGCTCTGCCGAATGGACGACGAGCGGGAACTGCGTGTACGCGTTGCCGCTCATGACGTGAAGAATCCAAAGCCCGCCCTCGACATCGGGAATCGTGTACCGCACGGTTCCTGCGGCAGCCACCGTGACGGGGCCCACGCCCGGGCCGAGCGGATTAGCCGCCGGGCGGAGGTCGATCGTGAACGGGCCCCGCCGGTCCGTCTGGATGACGACGGGAATCGTCTGGCCGACCGAGACTCCCTTGTCGACCGGGACATACGCCTCGAGCACGCGCACGTGCGCCATCACCTCGTACGCGGCACACGACGTCGTGCCGGAGACGCACGCCTGCAGGATGTACGACGCATTGGGCGCGACATGCCCGTTCGCAAGCAGGCCGTTCCAGGTGAGTGTCGTCACGCCGGTCCCGGCCGTCGCCGTGTCGACGACGAAGCGTTTGCCGTTTGACTCCGGATGCACGTCGAGTTCGATGCGCTGCCCCGGCTTCGCCGTCACGCGCACGCGCACGCGGTCGTTGATCCCGTTTCCGTCAGGCGAGAACGTGACGCGCAGATAGTGCTCCCACGGCGTATCCGTCGGGTCGGAATGCGGACCTGCGGCGACCACGAAGGGCGCCGCAGCCGGCGCGGCGTGCAGACCGAGAGGTGCGACGAGAAACGCTGCGACGCAGAGGCCCGCCACAACGAAACGCAGTTTCATCGTGATCAGTGCAGCGTGTCTTCCAGGACGGCTTCGGTGCCGATGCGCTTCGGCTCACGCACCATCGCGCCGAGCCGCGTGACGACACCGAGCGTGTCGCCCTCCCTGACCAGCCGCTCGAGCTCGGTGAGCTCATCCTCCAGCCAGTCGTGGTCGATCGTCGGGCGCGCAGCGCGCATGATCTTCGGGTGCGACGTCGGGCCGACGGTCTCGCCGTCGTTCCACAGCACCTCGTGCAGCTTCTCACCAGCGCGCGCACCCGTGAACACGATCGGAATCTGCGCTTCGTCCTTGCCGGAGAGGCGGATCATCTCCTTCGCGAGGTCGAGGATCTTCACCGGCTCGCCCATGTCGAGCACGTAGACCTGACCGCGGCCGCCCATCGAGCCGGCCTGAACGACGAGCGAGGACGCTTCCGGGATCGTCATGAAGTAGCGCGTCATCTCGGGGTTCGTCACGGTGACCGGTCCGCCGCGCTCGATCTGGCGGCGGAAGATCGGAATCACCGAGCCCGACGAGCCGAGGACGTTTCCGAAGCGAACGGCCACGAACCGCGTCGCGACGTCATGGCGCAGCGCAAACGCTTCGACGATCCATTCGCAAACGCCCTTCGACTGGCCCATCAGGTTCTTCGGGTTCGCAGCCTTGTCGGTGGAGATGAGCACGAAGCGCTGCACGCCGAACTCGACCGCGACGTCGGCGAGCGTATGCGTCGCGAGGATGTTGTTCGACACCGCCTCGAGCGGATTCGCCTCGAGCATGCCGACATGCTTGTACGCCGCGGCGTGAAAGATCACGTCGGGGCGATAGCGCTCGAAGACATGGCGCATCTTGGCCCGGTCGCCGCAATCGCCAAGCACCGGAATCGCCGCGGCGAAGTCGCGCTCGTCGACAAGCTCGCGCTCGATCTCGAACAACGGCGACTCGCCCTTGTCGACGAGCACGAGCCGCGCAACGCCGAGACGTGCCAGCTGACGGCAGAGCTCGGAGCCGATCGACCCGCCGGCACCGGTAACGAGCACGGTCTTGTCCTTCACGTAGTTGGCGACAGAGTCGAGCCGCACCTCGACCTGCTCGCGGCCGAGCACGTCCTCGACCTGCACCGGGCGAATCTGGCCGGCAAGGTCGACGTCACCGGAGATCAATTCATAGAGGCCCGGCAGCGTCTTGACCGGGATGTTCTCGACGCGGCAGGCTTCGACGATCTGCTGGCGCGTCTCACCGGCCGCGGAGGGGATCGCGATTAGCACCTCGTCAGGTCGGTTGTCGCGCAGGATGTGGCGCAGCTCAT
This sequence comes from Gaiellaceae bacterium, assembly GCA_036496645.1. Classification (GTDB taxonomy): domain Bacteria; phylum Actinomycetota; class Thermoleophilia; order Gaiellales; family Gaiellaceae; genus PALSA-600. The sequence continues at coordinate 7,856 of DASXKU010000025.1, read as the reverse complement.
CGGTTGTGCCGAGCACGCGCACCCCGTGCACGCGCAGGTTCTTCTTGCGGGGGTCGTCGTCGACGAGACCGATCGGCGTGTAGCGCAGCTGCGGGTTGCGCTGCATCTCGCGAATCAGCAACTGGCCCGCGTCGCCGGCGCCGATGATCAGCACCTCTTTACCGCGCGCGACGAGGCTGAGCCCCTGCGGCCGCTCGATCAGGCTGCGCGCGAGCAGACGGGTTCCCGCGACGAACGCGAGCAGCAGCAGATAGTCGAGCGCCGGGATGCGGTGCGGCAGCCGCGACGTATGTGCAGGCGCGAAGGCATAGAGCACCAGGAACGTCAGAGCCGACGCCACGGTGACGCCGCGGAACGCGCCCCACATGTCGCGCGTCGAGACGTACCGCCACCAGCGGTCGTAGAAGCCGAACAGCAGGAAGATCGCGAGCGTGATGCCGATGACTTCGGCCATCACCTGCCAGTCGAGGAAGTGCCGGTAATACACCGGCACGGCCTTGTCGAAGCTGAGGAAGAACGTCAGCCGCCACGCAGCTGCAATCAGAAACGCGTCGAAGACGAGCTGCCAGATCCGGTGCCGATTGACCGGTAGGCGCATGATCAGGAGGCGACGAGCTGCGACGCGCGCCGGAGGACCGACGCGACCTCGTCCTGCTGCTCCTCGGAGATCCCGCCCCACAGCGGGAGGCACAGATTCTCGCGGGCGGCCTTCTCCGTCTCGGGGAAGTCGCCTTCGCTGTAACCGAGGTAACGCAGCGCAGGCTGAAGGTGCAGCGGGGTCGTATAGAACGCGGCGTGGCCGATCTCTGCGTCGGCGAGTGCCGCCGACAGCCGGTCGCGCTCCTCCGAGCGCACCGCGTACATGTGGTAGACGTGGCCGGGCTCGTCCTGCGGACAGTCGACGACGCCGTCCAATAGCTCGCGATATTTTTCAGAAGCGCTACGACGTTTGCGCGTCCACTCGTCGAGGTGCCGCAGGAAAATGCGCAGCGCCGACGCCTGAATCGCATCGAGCCGCGAGTTGTAACCGACGTAGAGGAAATCTTTCTTCGCGAGCGACCCATGGAAGCGCAGCATCTTCACGCGCTCGAGCAGGTCGTCGTCGTTCAACGCAATGAGGCCGCCGTCGCCCAACGCGAACAGATTCTTCGACGGGAAGAACGAGAACGTTGAGGCGATGCTGGTCGCGATGCCGGGCGAGCCGAACGCCTGCGCGGCGTCTTCGATGATCGGCAATCCGAACGCGCGCAGCTCTTCGATCGGCGCAGGGCGTCCGAACAAATGCACGGGCATGAGCGCCTTCGTGCGCGGCGTGATCCGGCGCTCGACATCCGCAGGGTCGAGATTGAGCGTCGCCGGATCGATCTCCGCGAACACGGGTGTGGCACCGCGGCGCGCGATCGACTCCGCCGTCGCATAGAACGTGAACGCGGGGCAGATGACCTCGTCGCCGGGGCCGATCTCCATTGCGTCGAGCACGATCACGATCGCGTCGGTGCCGTTCGCCACACCGAGCGCATGCTTGGTCCCGAGGTAGTCGGCCGACTCGCGCTCGAACGCCTCGACTTCCGGCCCGAAGATGAAGCGGCCCGTTTCGAGTGTTTTCGCGAAGGCGTCTTTGAGCTCTGGGATCAGCGGCGCGTACTGCGCCTTGACGTCAACGTGGGGAATCGGCATATGCGGCGTAAATCCTAGCGCGGCTCTATTTTTGAAGACCGGCGTCTCACGAGTAGGTACGCCGCCCCCAAGACAATTCCCGCTGCGACCACATAGTCCACGTAGCGCAGGTCGTGCGATGCGGCATGCCAGCTCGAGCCGACGGCCCAGCCGATGCCCGCCACGGCCGAGCAGAAGACGAGGCAGCCGGCGGCCGACAGCGCCACAAGCCGGGCGAGCGGCCAGCGGAAGATCCCCGCTGGAACGGCCACAAATGACCGAATAACGGGCGTGGCGAAGCCAAGCGGCACCGCCACGAGGCCGAACCGCTCGAACCAGCGATCGGCCCTCTGTATCCGCTCCTCGGTGATGTGCAGCCAACGGCCGTGCCGCTCGAGCAGCGGCTCGCCGTAGAAGCCGAGGATCCAGCCGAACACCGCGCCAAGCGTGTTCGCGGCGACGCCGGTGACGACCACCGCCAGATACGCGTGGAAGCCCGAGCCGAAGCGATGCGAGCCGAGGGCGATGTGCCCGGCGACCGCACCCGACGCGAGGGCGCCGCCGTAAACCATGGTCAGCTCGCTCGCAGCCGGCAGGATCGCTGCGACGAACATCAGGACGAAAACCGCGAGCAGCCCGTGGTTGCCGACGAAGGCGGTCACGGGCGGGAGCGTACAGCCCGTTCCTGAGAGAACGATGAAGGTAACTTGTCCCTGTGAGCACTGGCGTAGGCTCGACGGAGCCAGCAACGAACACGGTCGAGACAGGGAACAGGACTGAGCTCGTCGAGGGGCTGATGGAGCGCTTCCCGCACGTGCCACGCGAGGCCGTGCTGAAGGAAGACCTCCTGCGCAGCGGCATCGCGTTCGACACGTCGGCGCTTTCCGACAACCTCGACGGCGAGATCAAACCGAAGTCGTACTTCATCTTTTCGTTCGACCAGAAGCCGCTCGCGCAACTCGGCGAAGCCGCGAAGCGCCGTCCGCCGGAAGAGATCGCGTTGACTGGCGGGCCACACGAGCTGCGGCGCACGATCGTCTCGGTGCGCGTGAACCCGGACTCGCCGTATCGCGTCGACGTGCGCGACGACGGAACGTTGCGCATCACCCTCGAGGGCCGCGAGCTCGCAGACGTCGCGCTGCCGCCGATGCCCGAGTACTACCGCCACACCCTCGACAACGGGAAGACCGTGATGGAGACGGCGCCGACGATCCAGTGGGGCTACCTCATCTATCTCACCGTGCTGCGCCTGTGCCAGTACTTCGGCGCCAAAGAGGAGTGTCGCTTCTGCGACATCAACCACAACTGGCGGCAGCACAAGAAGGAAGGCCGGCCGTACACGGGTGTGAAGCCGGTCGACGACGTACTCGAAGCACTCGCGCTGATCGACATGTACGACACCGACCGCGCGAGCCAGGCGTACACGCTGACGGGCGGCTCGGTGACGAGCCGAGTCGACGGCCTCGAAGAGGCCGACTTCTACGGCCGCTACGCGCAGGCGATCGAGGAGCGCTTCCCCGGCCGCTGGATCGGCAAGGTCGTTGCGCAGGCGCTCCCGCGCGAAGCGGTGCAGCGCTACAAGGACTACGGGATCTCGATCTACCACCCGAACTACGAGGTGTGGGACAAGCGTCTGTTCGAGATCATCTGCCCAGGCAAGGAGCGTTACGTCGGGCGAGCGGAGTGGCACCGCCGCATCCTCGATGCGGCTGAGGTATTCGGCCCGCGTAACGTGATCCCGAACTTCGTTGCCGGCGTCGAGATGGCGAAGCCATTCGGCTTCGAGTCGGTCGACGAGGCGATCGCGAGCACCGAGGAAGGGCTCGACTTCTTCATGTCGCGCGGCATCACGCCCCGCTTCACCAACTGGTGCCCCGAGCCGGCGACGCCGCTCGGTCGCGACAACCCAGAAGGCGCCCCGCTCGAATACCACATCCGCCTGCTCGAGACGTATCGCGCGACCATGGAACGGCACGGCCTCGAACCGCCGCCGGGTTACGGCCCGCCAGGCCCGGGCCGCGCGGTGTTCTCGGTGAGCGCCTTCATGGATTCACTGGAGGCGGCGGCATGAGACTCGCCTCTATTGAGTCGACGCTCGAGGAGGGCGGGCGCATCGATCTTGACGATGCGCACTGGCTCTGGCGACACGCGAGCGACGAGGATTTGCAGCGGCTCGCGCAGATCGTGCGTGCGCGCTACCACGAGCCCGACCACGCGACCTACATGGTCATGCGGATCATCAACTACACGAACGTGTGCGTCGCGCAATGCGACTACTGCGCGTTCTACGTGCTGCCGAACCAGGAAGGCGGCTATGTGCTCTCGCAGGAGCAGGTATTCGCGAAGATCGACGAGCTGCTCGAAGTCGGCGGAGACCTGGTGGGCTTCAACGGCGGGTTCAACCCGAAGCTGCCACTCGACTACTACTGCGACCTGTTCGCCTCCGTTCGTGAGAAGTACGGCGACAGCGTCGAGTTCTACGCGCTGACAATCGCCGAGTTCGTGTACCTCGCCGACCGTGCTGAGCTGTCCTACGCCGACGCGGCTGCGCGCTTGCGCGACGCGGGTGTGCATTGGGTGACGGGCGGCGGCAGCGAGATCCTCACCGAGGACTTCCGTGCGCGCCACGCGAAGTTCAAATACACGGTCGTCGACTACTTCGAAGCGCAGAAGGCGATCGTCGAGAGCGGGATGCGTACGACCGCGACGATGGTGATCGGCTTCGACGAGACGCTCGACGAGCGCCTCGAGCATCTCGAGCGCACCCGCGACTTCCAGGATGACTGTATTTCTGAAGATCTGTCTGGTCTGTTCAGCTTTCTCTCCTGGACGTACAAGCCGTACGGCACGGCGTTCGGGGGGCGCGAGATCGAGCCGCGCGAGTACTGGCGACACATCGCGCTCAGCCGCATCTTTCTCGACAACATCAAGCACATCCGCACGTCCGTGCTGACCCAGAACGAAGACGCGTTTCGCGCGCTCGACTTCGGTGCGGACGACTTCGACCTGCCGATCGAAGACGAGGTAACGCAGAAAGCAGGCGCGCGGATCGAGCTGGATCTGGAAGGGCTACTCGCCGTGCCGCGCTCACTCGGCTACACCGTTGAGTACCGGCGCGCCGAACGGCCGACCGCGCTGACCGCTTAGGAGGGGCCGCCATGTGCAGAAACATCAGAACGCTCTACAACTTCGAGCCGGCCACCACGGATGACGAGGTGCACGGCGCCGCCGAGCAATTCGTTCGCAAGGTGAGCGGCATGACGAAGCCGTCGAAGGCAAATGAAGAAGCCTTCGCGCGCGCGGTTCACGAGATCGCGCACATCACCGAGCACCTGCTGGCCGAGCTCGTGACGACCGCACCGCCGAAGGATCGTGAGGCCGAGGCGGCAAAGCGTCGCGCCCGCGCCGCGATCCGCTACGGCACTGCTGCTTAGGAACTACTGACTGCCTGAGAGGTGCTGACGAAGCGGAGCTCGGGGACTTCCTCGAGCTCCCCGACGTCACGCGCCATCTCCAGGAACGTGTACAGCCCGGCACGCTCGCGCGGGCCGAAGCGGTAGCGCAACTTCTCGAAGTAGCGCGCGAGGAAGCCGGCCGGATAGCCGTAGCGCTCGGATGACTCGAACGCGAGCTGCTCAGGCTCGGCGCGCGCTTGGCGCACGCTGTCAACCAGCGCATCCTCGAGCTCGACGAGCTCGGGATGCACGGGCTCGGGCGCGGCCCAAACCGCGAAGACCATCGGCAGCCCGGTGCGCTCGAGCCAGAGCCGGCCGAGGTCGTAGTGGGGAGTCGGGTCCTCGAAGGCCGAGCGCAGCGCGGCGTCGCCGATCAACAGCTTCGCCTCCGCCTCTTCACCGAGCGGCACCTGTTCGGCGTCGGGCAGCAACACCTTCGTCAGCACGACCGACGTCGCGGACTCCGGCGTGACGGCCACTGAACGGATGCGCTCGAACGGTGTCTTCGAGATCAGCTGGATCGACTCGACCGCGCCTTCGCTCGACACGCAGAGACGCGGCAGCAAGCGGAGGGTCGATGCGTGACGCGCGTACGCGATCGACGAAATGGGTGCGACATCAAGCTCACCCGCGACGAGCATGCGGTTCAGGGCCGTCGGGACGGCGACGATCTCCTCTACCTCGGCGTCGAGCCGGAAAAAGACCGGCGCCATGTTCACGTAGCTGATGCGGCCGAGCTTGATCATCCGGCGCGATCCACGATCGCAAAGGTCAGGGACTCGAGCTCCTCACGATGCGGCTCCCCGTCAATGAACGAGCGTGCCCGCGCCGCGAAGTCGAGCGCGGCCTCGCGCGAACGCGCGATGGCGTCAGTCTGGCCGACGCGTACGAGCGCACCGTCGAGCGGGCCGCCGGCTAGCGCCGCACGCACCACGTCGTCCTGCTGCGCTGCGAGCAGGAGCGGCATCGTCGGCGTGCCTTCGCGCAGGTCGGTGCCGGGAATCTTCCCGGTCTCCTGCGTCTGACCGGCACAGTCGAGGATGTCGTCTGCAATTTGAAAGGCGATTCCAAGATTCAAGCCATACCGGCCGAGCCGCGCATCGCCGCCGGAGCCGAGCAGGCACGCCGCCTCGATCAGCTTTCCCGTCTTCAACGCACAACGCTCGAGGTACGCGTCGATCGTCGTCTCGGGATTGCGCATTTGCAGACGCTGCAGCGCTTCGCCGCGCGCGAGGCAGAGCGCTGCGTCGGCGAGCGTCGCAACGGCGGCCTCGTCGCCGGTGCGCACGAGCACTGTGAACGCGCAGGCGTAGAGGTAGTCGCCCGCGGCGAGCGCGGCGTCTGGCCCGAACACCGACCACGCGGCCGGCATGCCGCGACGCATCCGTGCGCCGTCCACGAGGTCGTCGTGGACAAGCGTCGCCATGTGCACGAGCTCGACCGCGACCGCGGCGGCAGGTGACGGCTCGTCCTCGGCGGTGAGGAAGCAGAGCAGCGGGCGCAGGCGCTTGCCACCTGCGGAGAGCGCCTCGCCTGCGACGTCGGCTGCAAGTCCCGGCCGCGCAGCGACCGCCTCGGCGAGACCCGTTTCGACTTCGGCCATGTAGCCGGCGAGCCCGGGCGTCGCGTGAATCTCGGTGAGCGTCGTCATGCAGCGACTCCAGTGTGCAGGGCGACGATCGAGCCGCCGAGCAGCCTGAAACGAACGTCGGTGAAGCCAGCGTCATGCATCAATCGCGCGAGCTCCTCGGTGCCCGGAAACCGCTGCACGGACGCCGGCAGATACGTGTACGCCGAGCCACCCGGCAGCACACGGCCGAGCAGCGGCACGACCTTGTCGAACCAGAGCGAGAAGAATGGCTTAAGCACGCCGCGCGGGCGCGTGATCTCGAGGATCGCGATGCGGCCGCCCGGCCGAAGCACCCTGTATGCCTCGCGCAGTGCCAGCGCGAGGTCGGACACGTTGCGAACGCCGAAGCCAACCGTGTACGCATCGAACGTTCCGTCGGCGAACGGCAGCGCGAGCATGTCGCCGCGCAACCACTCCACTGCCGGTGCCTTTTTGCGCGCGCGGACGAGCATCTGCTCGGAGAAGTCGAGACCCGTGACGCGTGCCGCACCTGCGCGCAGATCGGCGACAGCAAGGTCGCCCGTGCCGCAGGCGGCGTCGAGCACGCGATCGCCCTGCTGCACGACCGCCGTCGCGGCGAGCTTGCGCCAGCGCACGTCGAGTCCCATCGTCATCACCCGGTTCATTGCGTCGTAGATCGGCGCGATGCGGTCGAACATCGTGCGGACGGCGTCGGGCGCGAGTGTCACTGACCCCACCTCGGGGCGAGTGCGTTCTCGAGACCGAGGTGGTCGAGCACGCGCGCAGCCATGAAGTCGACGAGCTGCTCGACCGAGTCGCCACCGTGGTAGAAGCCCGGTGCGAGGAACATGATCGTCGCGCCGGCACGACGGAGGGTCAACATGTTTTCGAGGTGAATCGTCGACAGCGGCGTCTCGCGCGGGCAGAGGATCAGCTTGCGCTCCTCCTTCAGCGCGACCGACGCCGCGCGGTGAATCAGGTTCTGCATCGACCCGGAGGCGATCGTGCCGAGCGTGCCCATGCTGCAGGGGCAGATCACGTACGCGTCGACCTTGGCCGACCCCGACGCGTACGGCGCCTTCCAGTCGTTCGGGTCGTAGACGGTGATCGACTCGCCGGTCCCCTCTGTCAACCGCGCCAGCGTCTCGTCGCGC
>DASXKU010000024.1:0-7610 GCA_036496645.1 Gaiellaceae bacterium | reverse complement strand
ACCGGCGCGACCAGCGGCTTCGCGCGAACGATCTCCTGATTCGCATGCCACTGTGTGCGCGTGACGATCGACGGTTCGGCTGCGGCCGAGAGACCGCGCGCTGCCGTTGTGACGAGCGACCACAACTCGTACGCACGCAGTCGCTGCACGCTCCTAGCCGTGCGGAACTGAATCCCGTCCGACGCGCCGGTCCACGCGAGGCCGCCGTCGTGCCACTGCCCGGTGCTGTCGCCGTCCGAGTCAGCCGTCGTCCAGGCCGACCACGACCCGTGCAAGCCATGCGTCCGATAAGAGACGGCGCCGCTGCCGATCCAATGGACGGCGAACATGTTGAAATGCGTCGGAGGCTGGGCGGCCGCGAGCACGCGGCCGTGCAGCGGGATCTCCTGGACGCGCATGGAGACGTCGCCGGCATGCGCTAAGCCGGGCGCGGAAAGCGCGGCAATCACCGCAAACACAGCGGTCAGCGTTCTCACCCGGATTACACTTCCGGGACCTTGAAGCGGCTCCTGCCGGTGCTGCTCCTCCTGGCCCTCGCGATCCCTGGTCGAGCGGCCGCTGCTTCGCCGCGCGTCCTGGCAATCCACTTCACCCAGGATGTCGACCCGGTCACGCAGGACTGGGTGAATCACGAACTTGATCACGCCCAGAAAGCCGGCTACTCGGCCGCAGTGATCGTGCTGGACACACCCGGCGGGCTCGAAGACTCGATGCGGAAGATCGTCCAGAAAGAGCTGTCGCTGAAGATCCCGGTGATCGTCTACGTGTCGCCGAACGGTGCGCGGGCTGCGTCAGCCGGAGTCTGGATCTCCGAAGCGGCTGATCTCCTCGCGATGGCGCCCGAGACGAACATCGGCTCGTCCACCCCGATCAACGGGAACGGGTCGAACATCGGCAGCGACCTGCACCGCAAAGTCGTGAACGACGCCGCGGCGTCGCTACGCGGACTCGCGACCGCACATCACCGCAACGCCGCTTGGGCCGACAAAGCAGTCCGCGTTGCGTCGAATCTCACGGCGGCCGAGGCGCTGAAGATGAACGTCGTCGACGTGACCGCGCCGACACTGCCTGCGCTGCTCGCCAAGATCGACGGGCGCAAGACGATTCCGCGCGGGTTTGTCCTCCATACCGCGGGTGCGCAGATCGACAACGTGTCGCCGGGGTTCTTCACGCGCTTTCTGTCGACGCTGATCGACCCGAACATCGTGTCACTGCTCTTCTTGGCCGGCATCGTGGGGCTCGGCTTCGAGCTCTTCCATCCGGGCATCGTCATCTCGGGCGCGTTCGGTGCGATCTGCATGGTGACCGCACTGTTCGGCTTCGCGGTGCTGCCGCTTTCGTGGACCGGGCTGATGCTGGTGCTGCTCGGCGTGGCGCTACTCGTGATCGACCTGCACGTGGCGAGCCACGGCGCGCTGACATTATCGGGGCTCGTCGCAATGGCGATCGGGCTCGTCACGTTGTTCCATAACGCCCCGGCGCCGTACCACACGAACATCTGGCTGGTCGTCACACTGACCGTGCTGCTCGGCGGCTTCTGGGCGTTCGCGATGACGAAGGCGCTGGCGCTGCGACGGCAGGCGCCGGCGGTCGGTCCCCACGAAATCGTCGGCCTCGAGGGCGTCATTCGCGAGGGCGGGCTGGTCTACGTGAACGGAGAGCTCTGGCAGACCCAGTCCGAGCAGCCGCTCCATCCGGGCGAGCGCGTTCGGGTCGAAGAGGTCGACGGCCTGCGGCTACGGGTTCGGCAGGCGTAGGATCGCGTCATGAACGCCGCGCTGATCATCCTTGCCGTCATTCTCATCCTGCTTGCGCTGTTCTTTGTCAGCGCGATCAAGATCGTCCGCGAGTACGAACGGTCGATCGTCTTCCGGCTCGGCCGGCTGCTGCCTGAGCCGAAAGGGCCGGGGCTCTTCTTCCGTATCCCGGTCGTCGACAAGCTGGTGCGCGTCGACCTGCGCACGATCACGCTAAATATCCCGCCGCAGGAAGTCATCACCAAGGACAACGTGCCGGCTCGCGTGAACGCGGTCGCGTACTTCCGCATCGTCGATCCGCGCGCGGCGATCGTGCAGGTCGAGAACTTCATGGTTGCGACGTCGCAGATCGCGCAGACCACGCTGCGGTCGGTGCTCGGCCAGCATCAGCTCGACGAGCTGCTCTCTGAGCGCGACAAGATCAACGCGATCCTGCAGGGGATCATCGACGAGCAGACTGCGCCTTGGGGCATCAAGGTCTCGGTCGTCGAGGTGAAGGACGTCGAAATCCCGCAGGGGATGCAGCGCGCGATGGCTCGTCAGGCAGAGGCCGAGCGCGAGCGGCGCGCGAAGGTGATCAACGCCGAGGGCGAGTTCCAGGCGTCCGAGCGGCTCAAGGACGCAGCAAATGTGATCGCCGACCATCCCATCGCGCTGCAGCTGCGCTACCTGCAGACGCTGCTCGAGCTCGGCTCGTCGCAGTCGACGACCATCGTCTTCCCGATGCCGATCGACCTGATCCAGTCGTTCTTGCCGAAGAACTAGCCGCTAGAGCGCGCTTGCTGGAAGCGCCGAGCCGCGTCGATCGCCGCACCGAGGTTCAGGCCCTTGTCCTTCGCCTGCTTGATCAGCATCACGGTCTCGACGGCGTCCATGTCGTAGATCCGCTGCTTCTTGCCCTTGGTCGGGATCTGCGCCTTGTTCGTCCAGTAGTCGAGCTGCATCTTCGAAATGCCGGCGACCGCACAGACCTGGCCGAGGTAGAGCTCGATCTTGCCGAGGTGCTCGGCCATGTCGATCGGTTCTAGGAGATCAAGCGGCTTACTAAATGCCCCCATGAGGGGCACTTCTACCACTATCGCTTACAAAACGGAAGTCGCCCGCCTTGAAAACAGGCTAAGCGGGTTCCGCAGCTTCCGGCTCGTCTTCGGAGGCTTCGACGACCGGCGCGAGCGACGAGACCTGCTCGCCCTCACGGAGTCGCATCACGATCACGCCCTGAGTCGAGCGGCCCATGCGGCGGATGTCGTCGACGGCCATGCGGATGACGGTGCCGCCGGTGGAGATGAGCATCACCTGATAACCGTCGCGCACGACGCGCGCGCCGGCGAGCTTGCCGCGCGCCTCCGTCAACTGGACGGTCTTCACGCCCTGGCCGCCACGGCCCTGGCGCGGGTAGTCCGACACGCGTGAACGCTTGCCGTACCCGTTCTCGGTCACGACGAGCAGATCGGAGTCGTCCGTCGCGATCGTCACCGAGATCACCTCGTCGTCGCCACGCAACTTCATGCCTTGCACGCCGGACGCGTCGCGGCCCATCGGGCGAACGCCGGTCTCGGCGAAGCGAATCGCCTGACCCTTGCGCGACACGAGCAGCACATCGTCGTCACCCGAGCTGTGTCGAACGCCGATCAGCTCGTCGCCTTCGCGCATGCGGATCGCGATGATCCCGTCTGCGCGGAGCGGTGTGTTGTAGGAAATCAGCTCGGTCTTCTTGACGACGCCGTTCTTCGTCGCGAAGACGAGGTACTTCGCCTCGGAGAAGTCACGCGTCTGCACGACGGCGCGCACGAGCTCGCCCTGGCGGAACGGCAGCAAGTTGACGATCGCGCGGCCTTTCGCCTGACGCGACCCGAGCGGCAGCTCGTGCACCTTCAGGCGGTAGACCTTGCCGACGCTCGTGAAGAACAGGATGTAGTCGTGCGTCGACGCGACAAACAGATGCTCGATGTAGTCCTCGTCCTTCAAGTCCATCCCCATCACCCCGACGCCGCCCCGGCGCTGCTCGCGATACGCGGTGACCGGTAGGCGCTTGATGTAGCCGGAGCGCGTGATCGCGATGACCATGTCCTCTTCCGCGATCATGTCCTCGAGCTCGAGCTCCTCTTCGGCTGCGACAATCTCGGTGCGGCGATCGTCGTTGCGCCCGTAGACCTGCTTCAGCTCGAGCAGCTCCTCCTTGATCAACGCGTCGATCTTCTCCTGCGAACCGAGCAGGTCGCGCAATTCCTTGATGCGTTCCTCGATGTCGTTGAACTCGTCCTCGACGGCCTTGCGCTCGAGCGCAGTCAGCGCGCGCAGACGCAGGTCGAGGATCGCGACGGCTTGCAGTTCGCTCAACTCGAAGCGCTCCATCAGCTGGTTACGCGCATCCTCGGTGTCGGACGAGCCGCGGATGGTGGCGATCACCGCGTCGAGGTTGTCGAGCGCGATCAGGTAGCCGCGCAGAATGTGCGCGCGGCGTTCCTTCTTGCGTAGCTCGTCCTTCGAGCGGCGCGTGACGATTTCGCGCTGGAAGTCGAGGTAGTGCGTCAGCAGCTCGAGCAGCGACAGCGTCTTCGGCACGCCGTTGACGAGCGCGACCGTGTTGACCCCGAACGTCGACTGCAGCGCCGTGTGCTTGAACAGCTTGTTGAGCGCAACCTGCGGCACCGCGTCGCGCTTCAGCTCGACCTGGATGCGCATGCCGGTGCGATCGGAGTGGTCCTGCAGGTCGGAGATCTCCGTGAGCACCTTGTCGTTGACGAGCTCGGCGATCTTCGCGATGACGCCGCCCTCGCCGCCCTTCTTCACGCCGTACGGAAGCTCGGTGACGATGATTGCGCTCTTGCCGCCGCGCAGCTCTTCGATGTGTGCGCGGGCGCGCATGACGATGCGGCCGCGGCCGGTGCGGTACGCGTCGCGAATGCCGGAGCGGCCGACGATGATCGCGCCCGTCGGGAAGTCCGGCCCCTTCACGTGCTTCATCAGGTCGTCGGCGTTCGCGTCGGGCTTCTCGATCAGCGTGACTACCGCGTCGATCACCTCACCGAGGTTGTGCGGCGGGATGTTCGTCGCCATGCCGACGGCGATGCCGGAGCTGCCGTTGACGAGCAGGTTCGGGAAGCGCGCTGGCAGGACCTTCGCGATCTGCTTCGACTCGTCGTAGTTCGGCTCGAAGTCGACCGTGTCGGAATCGAGCTCGCGCAGCATCTCCTCGGCGAGACGGGCGAGGCGCGCCTCGGTATATCTCATGGCGGCTGGCGGATCGTCGTCGATCGAGCCGAAATTCCCTTGGCCGTCCACCAGTGGGTAGCGCAGCGAGAACGGCTGCGCCATTCGTACGAGCGTGTCGTAGATCGCGGAGTCGCCGTGCGGATGGAAGTTGCCCATCACATAGCCGACGATGTTCGCGCTCTTCACGTACGGCCGGCCCGGCCGGTTGCCGTTCGTCCACATCGAGTAGAGGACGCGGCGGTGCACCGGCTTCAACCCGTCGCGCACGTCTGGAAGCGCGCGCGAGACGATGACCGACATCGCGTAGTCGAGGAAGCTCGAGCGCATCTCCTGCTCGAGCTCGCGCGACTCGATGCGGCCGGGGCCCAAAGCCCCTGTCTCGACCTCAGACAACTGTGTCCTTACACATCCAGGAACTTCACGTTGGTCGCGTTCTCCTCGATGAACACGCGGCGCGGTTCGACCGCGTCACCCATCAGCGTGGAGAACACCAGATCGGCAGCTGACGCATCCTCGACGTCGACTCGCACCAGCAGACGCTTCGCAGGATCCATCGTCGTCTCCCAGAGATGCTCGGCGTTCATCTCGCCGAGGCCCTTGAAGCGCGACACCTGCATGCCCTGCTTCGCCGCATCTAGCACCCGCGCGCGCAGGTCGTCGAACGTCTCAGCGGTTGCCTGCTCCTTCGCGATCGTGATCGAAAACGGCGGCGGCCCGAGCTGGTCGACAAGCTTCGCGTACGCGGTGCGCAGGCCGGCGTAGATCGGCGAGCCGAGCAGCTCGACCGGCACGGTGATGTTCTGCGCAGCTGACGTCTCGGTCTCGACGACGCGAACCTTGAACTCGTCGGTGCCGGTATCGAGCAGTGAAAGTGCGTACCCGTTCTCGCCGATCGAGTCCAGCGTCTTGCCGAAGTCGATCGGTCCGTCAATCTCGTGCTCGACGAAGCGGTGCAGAATCATCAGCTCGGTCGGCTGTGCGCCGAAGTCGGAGCGCAGACGCGCGTGGTAACCCTCGTACTGCTTCAGATCCTTGACGAACCGATTCCACTTCGCCTCGGTGAGCTTGACCGTGGCGCCGGCGCGGTCGGTCACCTCGACCTCAGGAATCCGCTCGCGCGCGAGCATGTCCTCGAGCTGTGAGTCCTTCTCGAAATAAAACTCCTGGTTCCCGAGCTTCACCTTGTAGAGCGGCGGCACTGCGATGTACACGTAGCCGCCGTTGATCAGCTCCGGCATCTGCCGGTAAAGGAACGTGAGGATCAGCGTACGGATGTGCGATCCGTCGACGTCGGCGTCAGTCATCACGATCACGCGGTGATAACGAAGCTTCTCGATGTCGAACTCGTCACCGATGTTAGTCCCGATCGCGGTGATCATCGCCTGAATCTCGTTGTTCGAGAGAACCTTGTTGATGCGGTTCTTCTCGGTGTTGATGATCTTGCCGCGCAGCGGCAGGATCGCCTGGTACGTGCGGTCGCGGCCCATCTTCGCGGAGCCGCCTGCGCTGTCGCCCTCGACGATGAAGAGCTCGGCCGCGGAGGGATCCTTGATCGAGCAGTCCGCCAGCTTGCCCGGCAGCGACATCGATTCGAGCGCCGACTTGCGGCGCGTAAGCTCGCGCGCCTTGCGCGCAGCGTGGCGTGCGCGCGCCGCTGCAATCGCCTTGTTGATGATCTGGCGCGCGTCGGTCGGGTTCTCCTCGAGGAACTCATTGAGCTTCTGGTTGACGGCGCTCGAGACCGCGCCTGACACCCACGGGTTGCCGAGCTTGGTCTTCGTCTGACCCTCGAATTGCGGATCGGTGAGCTTCACCGAGATGATTGCCGCGAGACCTTCGCGCACGTCCTCGCCCTCGAGGTTCTCTTCCTTCTCCTTCAGCAGCCCCTTGTCGCGCGCGTACTTGTTCAGCGTCGACGTGAGCGCGGAGCGGAAGCCGGACAGGTGCGACCCGCCCTCGGTGGTGTTGACGTTGTTGGCGAAGGAGAAGACCGACTCCTGGTACGACGAGTTCCACTGCATCGCAACCTCGACCTCGCCCTGGTCGTTCACGGAGTTGAAGTAGACGAGATGGCGGTGCACGACGTCCTTCGCCTCGTTGATGTACGCGACGTAGTCACGGATGCCGCCTTCGTAGTGGAACTCGACCGGGTCCTTGCCGTCGGCGCGCTCGTCGGTCAAGCGGATCCTGAGACCCTTCGTGAGGAAGGCGACCTCGCGGAAGCGAGAGAGCAGCGTCGTTGCGTCGAACTCCGTCTCGTCGAAGATCTCGGTGTCGGGTAGGAACGAGATCGTCGTGCCGGTCTCGTGGCTGATGCCCACCGCCTTCATCTCGCCTTGCGGAACACCGCGCGCGAACTCCTGCCGATAAACCTTGCCGTCGCGCTCGACCTCTGCAACGAGCCATTCCGAGAGCGCGTTGACGACCGAAACGCCGACGCCGTGCAGGCCGCCGGAAACTTTGTATCCACCCTGGCCGAACTTGCCGCCCGCGTGCAGCTTTGTGAGCACGACGGTGAGCGCGGGCAGGCCCTGGTCCGGAATCATGTCGACCGGGATGCCGGCGCCGCGGTCGCGAACGGTGACCGAGTTGTCGGGATGAATCGTGACTTCGATCTGGTCGTTACGGCCGGCGAGA
>DASXKU010000023.1:0-1927 GCA_036496645.1 Gaiellaceae bacterium | reverse complement strand
AGAAGTTCGAATCCCGCCGACTGCAGCTGCTCCTTCGCGTAGCCGGCGAGCGCCATGCAGGTCTCCCCCACCTCGCGGAGTCCCTGTGGTCCCAGCAGGCTGAGGTGCACGAGACCGGCGAGTGCGAGCAACGTTTGGTTGGTCGTGATGTTCGAGGTCGCCTTCTCGCGCCGGATGTGCTGCTCGCGCGTCTGCAGGGTGAGCACATAGCCGCGCTTGCCCGCGGCGTCTACCGTCTCGCCCACGATGCGTCCCGGCAGGCGCCGGATGTACTCGTTGCGCGCGGCGAGGAATCCGTAATGCGGTCCGCCGTAGCTGATTGCGTTCCCCGCTGGCTGGCCTTCGCCGATCGCCATCGCGCAGCCGTACACGCCGGGCGCTTCGAGCACGCCGAGTGACACCGGGTCGACGTGCGCGATTGGCATCGCCTCCGCGTCGTTTGCGGCAGCGGCGAGCTCCGGCGCCGGCTCAAGACAACCGAAGAAATTCGGCTGTTGGAAGATCACGGCGGCGGCGCCTTCGGCTGCCTCGCGCAAGCGATCGGGATCGGTCGTACCGCCGTCGTGCGGCAACTCCACGACCTCGAGACCAAAACCGGGCGCATATGTCTTCACGACCTGCCGGACCTGCGGGTTTGTCGCCTCGGTGATGACGATCTTCGAGCGTCCGGTCACGTGCTTAGCGACGAAGCACGCATCCGCAGCGACGGTTGTGCCGTCGTAGCCCGACGCGTTCGAGACGTCCATGCCGGTGAGCTCGCAGATGGCGGTCTGGTACTCGAAGATCGCCTGCAGCACGCCTTGACTCATCTCGGGCTGATACGGCGTGTAGGCCGTCAGCAGCTCACCGCGCTGCAGCACGGCGTCCACGACTGCAGGCACGTAGTGGTCGTAGATGCCTGCGCCGAGAAAGGAGACGTCGTCGATGACGTTCTTCGACGCGAGCTCCTCGAGGTGGCGCTGCAGCTCGGCTTCGGACAGAGCCGGCGGTACGTCGAGCGCGCGGTCGTAGCGCACGCCCGCGGGGATCTCCCGAAATAGCTCGTCAACTGACGAGACGCCGATCGCGGCGAGCATCGCCTCACGGTCGGCGTCGGTGAGCGACAGATAACTCACTGTTCTTCGAGGACTTTCTTGTACGCCCCCAGGTCGAGCAGCTGGTCCTTCTGTGACGGATCGCTCAGCCGGATGCGAATCAGCCAGCCGTCGCCGTAGGGATCCTCGTTCACGGTTTCCGGGGCGTCGACCACCTTCTGGTTCACCTCGAGCACTTCGCCGGAGAGCGGCGCGATCACATCCGAAACTGCTTTCACCGACTCAACTTCGCCGTACGACTCGTCGCGCGTAACGGTCGCGCCCTGCGCCGGAGGCTCGTAGTGCACGAGCTCGCCGAGCGCGTCCTGCGCGTACCACGTCACGCCGAGCACGGCTTCGTCGCCGTCGATGCGCGCCCAATCGTGCTCATGGTGGTAAAGGAGATCTTCGGGATACGACTCGCTGGCGGCCACTCACGCACCTTCCTTCTTGTAGATGGGTTTCTTCACGATCTTCGCGTGACGCGGCCGGCCACGGACGTCGATCACGATCTTCGCTCCCGACTTGCTGGACGCTGCATCGACGTAGCCCATGCCGATGCCGACGTCGAGCATCGGCGAATGCGAGCCGGATGTCACCTCGCCGATCGCGTCGGTGTCATCTACGACCGTGGTGTTTACGGCCGCACCGTCGAGGATCGCCATCCCCTGCCGCGGGATTGCCTTGTCGGTCATCACGAATGGTACGAGCTTGTGCGCCGGGCCTTGCTCCTTCACCGCCCGCAGTCGTTCGACACCGGTGAACTCGGTGTCGAGTGCGCATGCCCAGCCGAGGCCGGATGAGATCGCGTCCCACTGCGGGCCGATGTCGTTGCCGTGCAGCGGGTAACAAAC
>DASXKU010000022.1:0-6195 GCA_036496645.1 Gaiellaceae bacterium | reverse complement strand
CACGCCGCGCTAGAGTCCCGTCGTGACCTCGACGCCCCGCGAGAAGACACGCCCCGCGGACGCGGTGGCGGGACTGCTTGCGGCGGGCGCCCTCTTCCTCGGATTCTTCGAGCTCTTCTACCGCCCCTTCCGGCTCACGCTGGCAGCGGTTGTCCTCGCGCTGATCGCGACGGTGATGAGCAAGGAGCAGCAGCGCCTGACGAGCCTCGCGCTGATCGTGATCGGGATCTGCTTCATCGTCGGCGTGACGCTGCAGGTCTTGACGAGCCATCCGCTCTACTGACGGTCCGCGAGGCCCTGGTACAACACACGTTGTGAGCTCGTTCGACGTTGACGGCCTGAACGCCGGCTACGCGCGCGCGCTGCTCGACGAATACCTCGAGAATCCCGAGGCTGTCCCTTCCGAGTGGCGTGCGCTGTTCGAAAGCGGCGATTCGTCGTTGGTGCAGACGCACCCGGGTCTCGCGCGCCTGCTTGAGCAGCTGCAGCACCAGGCCCCGACCGACCACGATGGCAACGGGGCGCCCGCCTCGGCTCCGCCAGCTCCGGCGGCCGCTCCCGACGGGCAGCTGCTCGGTGCGGTTGCCGCTGCGATGTCGCTCGTGAAGGCACACCGGACGCACGGCCACCTCGCTGCTCGGCTCGATCCGCTCGGCTCGGAGCCGGTCGGGGACCCGTCGCTCGAGCCGCTGCGTCTCGAACCGAAGCTGACGCTGGACCTGCAGGCGCACGTTCCGGCGGGCGTGCTGCGCCTCGCGATCCCCGGCGACACGCTCGCCGACGTGCTGCCGAAACTCGCCGAGACGTACTGCGGCACGATGGCGTACGAGCTCGAGCACCTCTCGAGCCACGAGCAGCGCGTGTGGTTGCGGCAGGCGATCGAGTCGGGCCGTTACCGCCAGCCGCTGTCGCAGGACACACAGCGCTCCCTCTTCCGCCGGCTCTGCCAGGTCGAGGGGATGGAGCGGTTCCTGCGCAAGCGCTTCCTAGGGCAGAAGCAGTTCTCGCTCGAAGGGCTCGACGTGATGATTCCGATGCTCGACGAGACGGTTGAGCTCGCTGCCGAGGCGGGTGCGCACGAAGTCGTGTTGGGGATGGCGCACCGCGGCCGGCTCAACGTGCTTGCGCACACGATCGGCATGCCGTACGAGCAAATCCTGCGCGAGTTCGAGGGTGAGCGCACGCTCGACGCAGTCGCGGCAGATCCCGAGGGCGGCACGGGAGACGTGAAGTACCACCTTGGCGCGCACGGTGTGCGCACGACGGCGAACGGCACGGTTGGCGTTCGCATCGTTGCGAACCCGAGTCATCTCGAAGCCGTGAACCCCGTCGTCGAAGGTCGCACGCGTGCGGAGCAGACGGACCGTTCGACGCGCGCGGGCGACCATGACCCGTCTGTCGCGCTGCCGGTGCTGTTGCACGGTGATGCGGCGTTTGCTGGCCAAGGCGTCGTTGCGGAGACATTCAACTTGCAGGCGCTCGTCGGCTACTCGACCGGCGGCACGCTGCACCTGATCACGAACAACCAGATCGGTTTCACCACCGATCCGAGCCAGGGACGATCGACGCGCTATTCGTCCGACCTGGCGAAAGGCTTCGACGTTCCAATCGTTCATGTCAACGCCGACGATCCCGAGGCGGCGCTCGCTGCTGTTCGGCTGTCGCTGGCGTACCGGCGCAGGTTCGGCCAGGACGTGGTGATAGACCTCGTCGGCTACCGCCGGTTCGGCCACAACGAGCAGGACGAGGCGGCATACACGCAGCCGCTGCAGGCGGCGGAGATCGCGGGGCACGCGAGTGTGCGTGAGCTCTACCAGGCGAAGCTCATCGCCGACGGTGTCATCACGCGCGAAGAGGCTGAGCAGTACGTCGCGGAAGTCGAGGCTGAATTGCGCGCCGCGCACGACCGGTTGAAGGCGTCGTTCGAAGAGCGCGTCGAAGGCGAGACGGTGCAGGCGCCGATCGCGGTCGGCGGCAACGTCGTGACGGCGGTTGACGCGGAGAAGCTGACCGAGCTGAACGAGGAGCTCCTGCGCACGCCTGCGGACTTCGAGGCTCATCCGAAACTGGTGAAACAGCTCGAGCGGCGCCGCACCGCGCTCGAAGAGGGCGGTATCGACTGGGGCCACGCCGAGACGCTTGCGTACGCGTCGTTGCTCGTCGAAGGCATCCCGATTCGGCTCACGGGACAGGACGTCGAGCGCGGCACGTTCGCGCAGCGTCATCTTGTGCTGCACGACCACCGCACGAATGAGCTCTACACGCCGATGCAGAATCTCGACGGGGCGACTGCATCGTTCGAGGTGTTCAACTCGCCGCTCTCCGAGTACGCGTGCATGGGCTTCGAGTACGGCTACTCGGCTGCAGCGCCCGAGGCGCTCGTGCTGTGGGAAGCGCAGTACGGCGACTTTGCGAACGGTGCGCAGATCGTGATCGATCAATTCATTTCGTCAGGTCTTTCGAAGTGGCGCGAGACGTCACGGCTGACGCTGCTACTCCCGCACGGGTACGAGGGCAACGGGCCTGAGCACTCGAGCGCGCGCCTCGAGCGGTTCTTGCAGCTCGGTGCTCAAGAGAACCTGCGCGTCGCGAACTGCACGACGGCTGCGCAGTACTTCCATCTTCTGCGTCGCCAGGCGCTCGACCCGGTTGCGCGCCCGCTCGTCGTCGTGACGCCGAAGGGGTTGCTGCGTTTGAAGGAGGCGTCGTCGCACCTCGCTGATCTCGCTGACGGCGGCTTCCGTCCCGTGCTCGATGACGTGTCCGTCGACAAGCAACAGGTGCGTCGGCTCGTGCTTTGCTCGGGGAAGGTCTACTACGACATCACCGGAAACGAACTGCGTGCGAGCGCAACGTCCGTGGCGGTTGCCCGCGTCGAGCAGCTGTATCCGTTCCCGACGGAGGCCGTGCGTGAGCTCGTCTCGTCGTACCCGTCGCTCGACGAGGTCGTGTGGGCGCAGGAAGAGCCGCAGAACATGGGGGCGTGGCGTTCGATCCGCCACCGTCTCGAAGAGGCGTCCGGCAGCGTCAAGTTGCGCTTCGTCGGCAGGCCGTGGCGTGCGAGTCCGTCCGAGGGCTACCCGACGGCGCACCTGATCGAGCAGGATCGCATCGCCCGCCGCGCATTGGGTGAGTAGCCCTAGCGCTTTTTGGAACGCGCAGCGATGACCTGCTTCGCGACGCGCGGGCCGTGCTTGCGTGCCTGCTTGAACAGCCAGCGCCGCTGACGCGGCGGGACGCGGCGCCAGACGTCCCAGAGCATCAGCGCCATGCCGATCGGGCCGGCCCTGCGGGTGAGGTTCTTTGCCACAGGGTGATTCTTACTTGTGGTGACCCTTCTCGTGCCTCGGAGGCGTCGACTTGTCGCTGTTGCCGTGGCCCTTGTCCTTGTTTTTTCCGTTATCCGGCGGCTTGGTGTTAGAGGGCTGCGTGTCGGTCAGCGGAGTCGGCGGCTTCGTCGTCGGTGAGGGCGGTTGCGCCGCCGTCACGCGCGTGGGCGGTGTGGACGAGGCCGTCGTTGTCGTGGTTGTGGCGGGCGGCGTCACGGGCGGCGGGATTGTCGTCGTCGTGGCGGTCGCAGGCGCCGGAGAAGTGCGCGGGCGCGTCGAGGTCTGCTGGCCCGCCAGCACCTTCGGCTCGACGACATGACGCGGCGCGTGACTGACGGCCACGCGCTTCGTCGTGACGCGCGCGACAACGTGCGTCGTCGTCGGAACGTAAACCGGGGCGCGCGTGACCGAATGCCGCGTGATGACACGGTGCGTGACGGGTACACGCACTGCATGCGCCTGCACTGCAATCGACTGTGTCGCCGGCAAACCAAGCGGCGCGCTCACCCGTTCGGGGCCGAAAAGCTTGCCCGGCAGGATGACGACCGCCGCTCCAGCGCTGAAAATCAGGATCCCCGCCGCAATTTGGGCCCAGGTCGGTCTCATGCGGTTCCCCCCTTCAGCCGACAACCACTCTATGGGGGGATATCGGCCAATGGCCGGGCGAGCTTGAGGCCAACGTGAGCTTCAAGGTAAAGCTCGTTTGCTGGTTCGCGCTGTTAGCGCTGTTGCCGCTCGGTGCCTCGTACTACGCGCTGTCGACGCTCGCTCAGCGCAGCGAGACGCGCCGTGCCGACGCGACGCTCGAAGCGTCGCTTCGCTCTGCCGTGGCCGGCTACGGCGTGCGGCTCGCTGCAGCGGGAGCCGAAGCACGTCACATTGCCGGTGAGACCGCCATGCAGAACGCGCTGCGGCAGCACAGCCGCGCGAAGCTCGTGCGCGCGCTGCGCGGAACGAAGAACGTCACTGTCGTCGCTGGGAAGTTCCGCGTCGGGTCGCAGCCGGCGCACGCCGGCCAGCAGGTTGTCACGCTGCTCGTCGACAAGCACACGCTCGGCCGCGTGATCGTCTCTGTTCCGCTCAACGCGGCGACGCTCACTGCGCTCGGCACCGGGCTCGCGCCCGGCGACCGGCTTGTCGCCGTGCCCGCCGGCCAACTCACCCCAGGACGCGCGGGCTCGCTCGGCACGATGCGCGCGCTCGCCTCGCAGCAGCTGCCGGGAACGAACGGCGAAGCGCTGGCGGCGCTGACGCCACAGCACACGATCAACGCGGCCGCGCATCGCACGCAGCTGCGACTCGCGGCGGCGTTGCTCGCGACGCTGCTGCTCTTCGCCGGGCTTGCGTACCTCGTCGGCGCGTATGTCGTCACCTCGCTCCGCCGTCTCGCAAGTGCAGCGAACGCACTTGCGCGTGGTCATCTGGACGAACGCGTCGCAGTTCGCGGCGCGGACGAATTCGCGCAGGTGGGACACGCGTTCAACCAGATGGCGTCGCAACTGCAAGCGCGGCTCGAAGACCTCGAGCGCGCACGCGGGCTCGTGCGCGACGCGAACGCGCGCTTCGGCGAAGCGCTCGCGGTAACGCACGAGCCTGCGGAGTTGCTGCGCTTCGTTGTCGAGTCGGCCGTCGAAGCCACGGGCGCCTCGGGCGGCCTGGTCATGACGGCGGACGGGGAGCTGGTGCGCGTCGGAGATCCTGACGCCGGCGCGCAGCGCATCGCCTTCCCGCTCCGCATCGGGACGTCGGATTTCGGCTCGTTGGTGGTCGCGGGCGAGCGGATGGACGCAGAACAGGTCGAGACGGTGGCCTCCCTGGCCGCGCGGGTCGTTGTCGCGCTGGAAAACGCCCGCCTGCACCGAATCGTCGAGCGGCAGGCGCTCCATGACGAGCTCACCGGCCTCGCCAACCGCCGCAGCGTCGAGAACATGCTGCACGGAGAGCTCGCGCGGGCCGAGCGCTACGGCGATCACGTTTGTTTCGTGCTCGCCGACCTCGATGACTTCAAGAACGTGAACGACACGTACGGACATCCCGTCGGTGACGATGCATTGCGCGCGTTCGCCGCTGTGTTGTCGGCGACGGTGCGTGAAGTCGATCTCGCCGGACGTTGGGGCGGCGAAGAATTTTCGCTGCTGCTTCCCGATACGGATGCAACCGGCGGCGCTGCGTTTGCGGAACGCGCGCGCGCGCGACTTGAAGCGCGCGAACTGCGCACCGCGGACGGCCGCAAGGTGAAGCTCACGGCGAGCTTCGGCGTGGCTGCATACCCGGACTGTGCAGAGCTCTCTGACCTCATCGCAGCGGCCGACTCTGCGCTCTATGCAGCAAAGAATCGCGGCAAAAACTGTGTCGTCGTCTCCGCTGAATCGACGGTCGCAGGATTCGACTAGACTCCTGCGCCGGGAGAGGAATGGCGTCAACGCAGGAGGATTTCATGCCCGTCGAAACTCCGTCGCTGTTCTCGCAGGTGATTCAGGAACACCTCGAGCTGAAGCGACGCAACTCGGCGCTCGAACATGAGATGCCGATCGATAAGTACATGTCGGACGATCCGTTCGAGAATCACCCGCTCTTCAAGACCGAGCAACAAGCGCGTATGGAGGACACGATGGACGGCGTGAAGTCGATCGTCGACGAACCGACATCGCTCACGTGGCCGACGGAAGACACCTTCAGCGAGCCGCTGCCCGACCTGGAGCAGACGCAGGAGGCGGCGGGACCCGATCAGCCCTCCGACGAGAACCTCTGGTCGCGCTCGCGCGACTTCGACTGGGGCGACTAACTACGGAATCTGGTTCGGCACCGCCGGACCAGGTTCAGGACCCTCGGTCTTAGTACCCTGTCCGGTCGTGACAGCTCTGAC
>DASXKU010000021.1:0-20396 GCA_036496645.1 Gaiellaceae bacterium | reverse complement strand
ATCGAATCGCCGATCCCGTACACACGGTTGCGCAAGTAGTGAAAGCTGGGAATTGCCCGCTCTACCAGCTGCGGCATGCGCGCGAGGTCGTCGATCTGCCCGGGATAACCCCACGACTCGAACTGCCACACGCGTCCTTGGCCGGCGGGCAGCACGACAGCGAAACCCCCGCGCGTCGGCAGGTCGCGCCAGCGCTTCGCGGTCGAGTCGGGAAACGTGTTGCGTCCGTGCGGGCAGATGATCAGCGGCAGCGCGGGATGACGCTTCGGTCCGTACCAGCCGGGCAGCAACACGATCGCGTAACTCGTCTTGCCGTCGTGGGTGACGTAGCTAAACCGCACACGCTTTACGTGCAACAACGGCGCGGTCGTGGCGGCGTGTGCAGCCGGTGCTGCACAAAGAACGAGCAGCACGGCCCCAAGACGGACGAGGCCGCCCCGCATGGCGAGGAAGCTAGCTCGCGAGTGCGTCGTTCACTGTGTCGTGCACGTTAAGCCTGCGATCAAGCCCGGAGACGAGCAGCGCGCGCCGCACCTCGAGCTGTGGCGCTGCAAGCTCGAGGTCGCCCAGACTCTTGTGCGCTTCGACCAGCACGCCGAGCACGGTCGAGTCGATGAACTCCACCTGGGCCAGGTCGACCACGACGCGCGAAGGGCTTCCGTTCGCAGCACCCGCCAGCGCCGTCCTCACCTCGCCGGCGTTGTAGAGGTCGAGCTCTCCGCCCAGCCTGACGACGACCGCGCCACCCACGGTCTCAACGCCCAGCACGGGATGCTCCCGCAGCGAATCCCCCTCAGCCATTTGGCGAGATTGAACACCGCGGCGGCAGGCGGCGCCACTATGATCGGGCAGTCGTGATGGGCCTCGCGCGCCGGCGGGGGATCCCCGCCTTCGTCTTCCTGGTGGTGCTCGCCGACGTCCTCGGGCGGAGTCTCACGCTGCGGATCGACGGTGCGCTGCAGGTTTCGCCGCTCGCGCCGTCTGCTGCGAGCTACTACCCCGCCTTGCTGCTCGCGGTGAAGGTGCTGGCCGCTCTCGGGTTGGCTGCGCTGCTTGCGCGGGCGACCCGCGTGCACGCCTCCGCAACCGCCGGCCGGAGGCTGCTCCGCCGTGCCGGCCGCGACGCTCCCAAGCCGCGTCTCCATGCTCAGTTGCACCCGCGGGTCTGGGTTGCGTCCTTCGTGGTCACTTCGGTCGCGTACCTCGTGCAGGCCGACGCCGACGGCGCCGTGGGCGGCCGCTGGTCGCTCTTCGCACCTTGGCTGCACACGTACGCGCTGCCGGTCTACGCGGTGCTCTCCGTACTTGTCGCACTCGCCTGGAGCGTGCGCCGCTGGCTGCGCGCGGTCGAGGAGTTCGGCGAGCGCGCGATCCAACAGGCACAGCGCATCCTGCGCGGTGCTCTCTCGACGACGCCGAAGCACACGCGCCCCGACGACGATCTCGGTCCTCGTCGCCGCTTCGGCCTCGCGTTCGAATCTCGCCCGCCTCCGCTCACCGCCTGACCGCGGACAACGCCCGACGTCCGCGGCTTTCGGGACCGTCGAGATTTGGAGGAGGGATATGCAATCGACGTATGCACGTGACGTGCTTGTCGTGCGACGCACCTGGCGCGCACAAGCAATTTCGCTACTCGGCCCGCTGACCATCGCGGCGGGTTTCGTCTGGGCAATCGCCCAGCCGTACCGCATCACATTGCTTCACCCGCATCATCAAGGCTTCTGGTGGCTCGCCGTCGAGGCACCGCTGCTCGTTGTGTTCGCGGGGCTGTTCTTCGCGTTCGTCATCGCACGGCCGTTGCTGGCCGACTTGGAGGAGGCACATGGAACCGCCCGCTGAGATGGTCCACTGGCTGTTCGCCACGGGCCTGCTATTGCTCGGGCTGTTCCTGCTCGCCGAGGTGGTCGTCGGCCCCGAGGTATGGCGCGCGCGGCGCTGGCGTGCGTACCTCTGGCCCGGGCTCGCGTTCGTGATGGGCCTCTTCATGTGGCCCGTGATGGCCTTCTACACCAACTCTGCGATTCACATGTACGCGCACGGCTCGTGGGCGCAGGTGTTGATGCTCGCGGGCGGCGCCGAGCTCGGGCTCGTGCAC
The DNA here is from genome assembly GCA_036496645.1 of Gaiellaceae bacterium. Classification (GTDB taxonomy): domain Bacteria; phylum Actinomycetota; class Thermoleophilia; order Gaiellales; family Gaiellaceae; genus PALSA-600. The sequence continues at coordinate 18,301 of DASXKU010000021.1, read as the reverse complement.
GGTCGGCTCACGTCGAAGTGGTGGCATCTGACGATGCCGCTCGCATTCGCGGTTACCGGCACCGCGTTTCTCGTGCACGAACAGAACAGGTGGTACTTCGCGCGCAGCGCATTTCTGCATCACGTGCTCGGCTGGACGTTCCTGGTCGCGGCTGTGATCCCGCTCGTGCTGGTCTTCCGGCCGCGCGCGATCGTGCTGCGCTCTGCGTTCGCGCTTACCTTCGTCGTGCTCGCGTGCATGCTCTATTGCGACCGCGACCTCGCACCGGTGTTCGGCCACCTCTCGCCGCTCGCGGGGGTACCGCACCGATGAGACGCGCACTTGTGATCGTTGCGCTGGCGGCGCTGACTTTCCCGGTAGTCGCTTCGGCACACGCCACGTTGAAGTCGACGACGCCGCCGTTCGGAAAGGAGTTGCAGGCGGCCCCAAAGACGATCGAGCTCCACTTCGACCAGGTCGTGAAAGTCTTGCCCGGCGCGATTCAGGTGCTGAATACGAAAGGCGTGAACTTCGCGGCTGCCGCGCAGACGAGCGGAACGAACGTGATCGCGCCGCTCAGGACGCTGCCGACGGGTACGTACACAGTGCGTTGGCGCGCGATCTCCGCCGACTCGCATGTCACGTCCGGTGTCTGGACGTTTGGCGTACGCGTGCCCGCGCCGTCCGTGCAAGACGCATACGGCGCGGGCGGCCCGACCGTCGCGGAACACATCGTCCGGTGGATTTGGTTCCTATCGTTCGCGCTCACGATCGGCGCGCTTGGGTTACGGCTGATTTGCCTGCGTGGGCTGGCCGTCCCGCGCGCGCTCGAGCGCAGGCTCGCTGTTGCTGCGGGGATCGGCGTCGTTGTCTCGCTCGAGACGGGGATCGCAGCGTTTTCCCTCCGTTCCGAGGATGCGTTGCAGTTGCCGCTCGGGAAGTTCTTCTACGGCGATCTGTCGCCGATGGCGGTCACACCGTTTGGGCGTGCGTTCATCGTCATGACGCTCGGCTTCGCAGTCGTGCTCGCGCTCATTTTCTTCGCGTGGCTGCTCGACAAGACGGCGTACCTCGTGCCTGCGTTTCTGATCTCGCTGCTGCTCGTCTCGGGGCTGTCGCTGTCGGGTCACGACGCTGTCGATCCCGGCTCGTCGCGCTGGTCGGAGCTTGCGGACTGGGTGCATCTTGCGGGGGCGTCGCTTTGGATCGGCGGCCTCGGGACGCTTGCCGGGCTCGTCTGGTTCGGTGCGCCTGAACTGCGGCAGGTGGCGCTGCGTCGCTTCTCGCAAGTCGCGACTGTCAGCATCGCACTCGTTGTTGCCGGAGGCGTGTATCTCGGGCTCGTGCGTGTCCCTCACCTTCACGATCTCTGGACTGTCGGCTACGGGCGCGTGTTGTTGGTGAAGAGTGGCCTCGTGCTGCTTGCGCTCGCGTGGGGTGGCTTCCACAAGTTCGTCATCGTGCCGAGAATCGCGCGCGGCGAAAGCAGCGGCGTGCTCACGCGGGTGGGTCGCAGCCTTGTCGGTGAGGCGCTCGTCGGCGTGGCGGTGTTGCTCCTGGCGGCGATCCTCGTCGACTCCAAGCCGCCGCCTCGACCGACCAATCCTCCGCCGACGGCGTCCAAGGCGGTACGACCATGACCGTCGACGAGAAGCTCACCGAGCTGGGCATCGAGCTGCCCGAACCGCCGCAGCTCGCGTTCACGCCGCGTTTGCGTGCGGTGCAGGTGCACGACGGTGTCGCGTACCTCTCCGGGAACGGCGACTTCTCGGTGTGCGGCCGCGTCGGCGCCGATGTCACCGTCGAGCAAGCTGCGGCCGCTGCGCGCGCGACGGCGTTCCTGCATTGCCGCGCGCTGGTCGATTCTCTTGGCTCTCTCGATGCGGTCACGCGCTGGCTGAAGGTGCTGGTGCTCGTGCGTTCCGCAGACGGCTTCGGCGAGCAGCCTGCCGTTGCGAACGGGTACACGAACGCGATCGTCGAGCTGTGGGGTGAGGAGCGCGGGCTCTGCGCGCGCAGCGCGATCGGCGTCCCTGAGCTGCCGATGGGTCTCGCCGTCGAGATCGAAGCGGTCGTCGCTCTGCGAGAATCCTGAGATGGAACTCGTCGACTACCGCGACCGCTTTCCGATCCTCGAGTCGACGACGTACCTGATCAACCACTCGCTCGGCGCGATGCCCGCAGAGGCGGCGCGCCGGTTCAAGCGCTACACGGACGAGTGGGCGACGCGCGGCGCGCGCGCGTGGGGCGAAGGCTGGTGGGACGCGCCGGTCTGGGCCGGCGATTTGCTCGGCACAATCATCGGCGCGCCGACCGGCTCGATCGCGATGCAACTGAACGTGACGATCGCGGAAGCGGTCGTGCTGTCGAGCTTCGACCTCAAGCCGCCGCGGAACCGCATCGTTTTCGAAGAGGGTTTGTTCCCGTCGGTGCGTTACCTGCAGCAGGAGTGGGCAGCGCGCTACGGCGCGGAGGTCGTCGTGTGCGAAGACGGCGAGGCGGTGATCGACGCGATTGACGAACGCACGCTGCTCGTGCCGATCTCGCACGTCATCTTCAAGAGCGGCGAGATCATGCCGGTGGAGCGCATCGTCGAGCGCGCGCAGTCGGTCGGCGCGATGGTGGTGCTCGACGCCTACCAATCTGCGGGAACCGTGCCGCTGGACGTCACCGCGCTGAACGTCGAGTTTGCGGTGGGCGGCTCGGTGAAGTGGCTGTGCGGCGGGCCCGGCGCCGGCTGGTTGTACGTGCGTCCCGACATCGCCGAGCAGCTCGAACCTGCGCTTGCCGGCTGGCGTGGCCACGCGCGGCCGTTCGCGTTCGAGACCGAGATGGACTACGCGACGGGCGCGCATCGCTTTCTTACCGGCACGCCGAACGTGCCGGCGTTGTACGGCGCAACCGCGGGCTACGAGATCGTCGCCGAGGTTGGAGTCGATCGCATCCGCGAGAGCTCGATGCGCCAGACCGCGTTGCTCGTCGAGTTGATCGACGCCGCCGGTTTCGAGCTGACCTCACCGCGCGAGCCGGAGCGGCGCGGCGGCTCTGTCGTCTTTCGCGTGCCGGACTTTCCCGCAGTGCACGCCGAGCTCGCGGCGCGCAACGTCATCTGCGACTACCGGCCGGATGTGGGCATCCGCTTCGGCGCGCATTTCTTCAACACCGACGACGAGCTGCGTTTCGCCGTCGCGCAGGTGCAAGAGATTCTCGAGTCGGGCGGGCACCTCGAGCGCGCCGGTTCGACAGCTGCGTACTAAGCCACGATCCCGAGCGCGACCATGATCAGCCCGCCGGCGATCAGCACCGCCGTGGCGCTCAGTGTGGGGTCGCCCGGCCTTGGCGCGACTGCGCGGCTCATCCGGCCGCCGCGGCCGGGCGTGACGATCCCGTAGTTCACGCGGCGCGCCGCGGGGCCGCCGTTACCCATCGCACCGAGCAGCAGCAAGAAGGCGCCGAGCGCGATCGACGTGATCTTGAACGTGTGGAACGCATCGCCGCCGCCGATCACGGCTTTTGCCTCGGCAATCACGATTGCGACCAGCACGACGACGGCGATCTGCATCAGCAGCCGCGTCAGCTCGCGGAAGACCCACATGCGCCGACTATAGGAACGCGCGCAGACGTTCTGCAATAGCCGGCGCGGTCGGCGCGTCCTCGTGGCGCACGTAGATGTACGCCGGCGCGCGAACCGTCTCCGCAAACGCGCGCAGCTGCTCGTCTGTGTAGGGCGGCTCGCGTAGCCGCAGGTAGCGGAACGGCTCCGTCGTCGCGTCATTCACGCGAACCACCGTGTCGACGTCCGCCCACGACTCGTCGCGGAAGTCCCACGCAACGCGCACGTCCTCGGGTAGCGAGCCGATGACGTACGAGAGCGCGCCGTCGTCGCGCGGCCCTTCGTACACGACGCGGATCGGCCCCAGGCGATCGCCCATGGCCATAACTCGCTCAACGAACGTGGCGACTCGGTCGAGCCGCGTCAACGCGAACTTCGGCGCGAACTCGAAACCGTCCGGCACCGCGTCGGCCCAGCGGCGGAACTGGTCGGCGCTCGGCAGTCGATAGCCGGTGGAGTTGAGCTCGACGGTGTCGAACTGTTGCGCGTAGAAGCCGAGGAACTCAGCGGGCTGCATCCCGTCGGGATAGAACCCGGGCCGCCACGACGGATACGACCAGCCGGATGTCCCGAGCTTGATCAGAGCTTTGCGAACAAATCGACCGCCTGCCCGTCGGGGTCGTACACCTGGGCGTAGCGGTAACCCCAGAACGCATCCCACGGCGCGAGCTTCGATGTGCCGCCGGCTGCGAGCGCGAGCTCGTAGGTCGCATCAACATCGGCAGGCGAGTCGCATGCGAACGCGAGCGCGACGCGGTGCCGATCTGGCGCGTGCCAGTCCGGGTCGATCTGCTTGATCAGCTCCTCGGTGTCCCACATCAGTCGCAGCCCGTTCGGGAGCGTGATCTCGAAGTGGTCGTCGCCGGACGGTTCCGGCACGTCGAGCCCGATCGCGCGGTAAAAGGCGGCCGAGCGCGCGATGTCTGCGGCAACAATCCCGATCGCATCCAGGCGAGCCGGCACAGTGCAAGTCTAAGGGACGGTGTAATTCTATCCGGGGGTAGAGCTAAGGTCCCCGCCCCGTGAGCATGACCAGCGAGACGACTACCGAGAACACGATCCAGGTCCTCGACCACGGTTTCGTGCGGCTCGACGGATTTATGGCCGACGACCTCTCCGTCGTCAACGCGGCGCGCGTCTCGTTCGCGCGGCACAAGGATGCGATGGACGAATCGGATCACGGTCTTGTCCGTTTCCTGATGCGCGAGCGGCACGGCACGCCGTTCGAGCACAACTCGTTCCGCTTCCACGTCCGCTGCCCGATCTTCGTGGCGCGGGAGTGGTTCCGGCATCGCACCAGCTCGTACAACGAGTTCAGCATGCGGTACGCAAAGGCGACCGACGATTTCTACGTGCCGGCGCCGGAAGACGTCCGCACCCAGGTTGGCAAGCCGGGCGCCTACACGTTCGAGCAGGTCCCGCCGGAGCTCGCCGAGGAGACTCGGGGTGAGCTGGAGGCCGTCTACGAGGCCGCCTACGCCGCCTACGCCCGGCTGGTCGAGAAGGGTGTGGCCCGCGAGCTGGCTCGGGCGGTGCTGCCGGTGGGCGCCTACACCCAGTTCTTCTGGACGGTGAACGCGCGCTCGCTGATGAATTTCGTCTCCCTGCGGGCCGCCGAGACCGCCCAGCTGGAGATTCGGCGCTACGCCGACGCGGTGGAGGCGTTTTTCGCCGAGAAGATGCCCGTCACGCACGGCGCGTTCCTGGCAAACGGCCGAATCTCGCCGTAGACCCAGGGATCAGCCGCCTCTCAGCGAATTCTTCAGTCCGCTTAACGGCGATTCATCCCCAGTCCTAACACGCTTGTAACACTTTGTAACTAAGTTCTGTCTACCCGGAGGACGGGCAGAGCTAGCAGGGAATAGGGGCTCAGTTGCAGGCGTTTTAACCCTGTGACGGATGCCGCTCAAACCGAGCGCCCGTCTTCCTCGAATGAAGAAAGGCCACGTTGACTCAAACCCGCATGACTGAAACACGTACCGATACCCCCGCCGTCCACGAGGCGCTGGAGACGCTGCTCGCGCTACAGACCGAGCAGGGTGTGCTCACGGCTGCCGATGTTGCGGACGCAGTGCTGGCGAACGACCTCGATGAGGCCGAGGCCGAGGCGCTGAATGTCGAGCTCGAGGCGCACGACGCTGCGCCCGAGGTCGAGGAAGAGGAGCCGGAGCTGGATCTCAGCGTCGGCACGAGCCTGTACACGACCGACTCGTTCCAGATGTTCCTGAACGAGGCCGGCCGGTACCCGCTGCTCACGGCTGCCGAGGAGGTCGAGCTCGCGAAGCGCATCGAGCGCGGCGACATGGCTGCCAAGGAGCGGATGATCAACTGCAACCTTCGCCTGGTCGTTTCGATCGCGAAGCGCTACCAGACGCAGGGCATCACGCTGGGCGATCTCGTCCAGGAAGGTGTCCTCGGCCTGATCCGCGCGAGCGAGAAGTTCGACTGGCGCAAGGGCTTCAAGTTCTCCACGTACGCGACCTGGTGGATTCGCCAGGCCGTGCAGCGCGGCGTCGCCAACAAGGCACGCACGATTCGCATCCCGGTTCACGTCGTCGAGCGCGAGCAGAAGGTCGCCCGCGCCCGCCGCGAGCTGGTTGCGACGCTCGAGCGCGACCCGACGCCCGAGGAGATCGCGGATCACTCGAAGCTTCCGCTCACGCACGTCCACGAAGTGATGGCCGCAGCACGTGCCGTCGCGTCCACGGACACGCCGGTCGGTGACGACGGCGACGCGTCGTTCGGCGATCTGATCGCCGGCACCGGCCCGTCGACCGAGGAGGAGGCTTCGGCTTCGCTCCGCGACCTCGCAGTTCGCCAGGCAGTCGCCAACCTGCCGGAGCGCGAGCGCGACGTGATCGAGCTTCGCTTCGGTCTCGTCGGCGACGGCCCCGCGTCACTGGAAGCAATCGGCAAGCAGCTTGGCCTCACGCGCGAGCGTGTGCGCCAGCTCGAGAGCGACGCCCTTCGTCGCCTCGCCCAGAACGAAGACCTGGCCGACGCGGCCTAACCGCGGCGCTCTAGGTCACTCGATTGAAACGGCCCGCGCAAGCGGGCCGTTTCGTTTGGTCGTGCTCTAGGTCTGCAAAACAACGGGGCCGGGCTCGGGATGGCCGGGCTGTTGTGAGGTGACCACCCAGCCGCTGACGCCTTTGAGGCTGTAGGGCACGTTGAGGTCGACCGTCGTTGTCTTGCCGTGCACGCGGAACGTGCCGCACGTCTCCAACGGCTCACCGTTCTTTGTCAGCCAGAGCTCGTAGTAGGCCTTGCGCTGCGACTGCTGCGGCAAACCGGTGATGCTGATGCGCATCGGCCAGTTGCCGACCGAGTCCTTCGCGGCGATCTTCAACACCGCGAGCGCGTTGCTCCCGTGCGAGCCGTTCATGTCGACGACGCGCTCGGCGGAGAACGTCGCCGGCTTCGCCTTCGCGTGCCCGAACAGGTAGCCACCACCGAACGCGACGGCGACAACAGCGGCGGCAGCGACGAGCAGTGCGCGCTGTCGGCGCTGCGGCAGGTGCAGGATGCGCGCCGACTCACCGGTCGGCGGTGCGTTCGCGTCGACGAGCGCAGGCGGCAACTCCGCGGGCGGCCCTGCCTGTAGGAGCAGCGCGTGGACGCGCTCCAGCCGGTCGCGCTCGTTCGCGTCGAGTTCGTCGAAATCGATGATGTCGTTCAAGTCAGTCATGCCAGCTCATCTTCCTCGAGCACTGTCGCCAGATGGGCGAGTGCCGCTCGTGTTCTCGTCTTGACGGTTCCCAGAGGCAGTCCCAAGAATTCCGCCACTTCGCTCTGTGACATGCCGCTCCAGTAGGCGAGTGCGATCACTTCGCGCTCGCGTTCCGGCAGTTCCTCGAGCGCAGCGTGCACGCGCCACGCGACCCAGCTCTGTTCCGCCTGGTCGGACGGGCCGACACCCTCGTCGGGCTGTTCTTCGAGCAGTTCCGTCGGCGTGTCCGTGCGCGTGCGTGCGCGGTCGACGATGGCGTTGCGCGCGACCGCGTACAGCCACGGTGCGCCCGGCCCGCGGTCCGGCTTGTACGAAGCCGCTGACCGCCAGATCGACGCGAACGTCTCCTGGACTGCGTCTTCCGCGCGGCCGCGGTCGCCGAGCCGCCGCAGAGCAAGCCCGAAAACGGGGCGCGCATAGCGCCGATAGAGATCCTCGAATGCACCGCGATCACCGGTCGCGGCGCGCTGGATCAGCTCTCCATCGGTCGTCACGGGGCCAATCGTACGGAGTGACAGGGCAATGGCCATCCCTCGTTCTACGAAAAAGGCGTTCCCCCGGATTTCGCCAGCCGCCCGCCGTCCACCACCAGGGTCGTGCCGGTGACGAACGAGGCGGTCGCGAGGTAGACGACGGCGGCTGCGACGTCGTCGGGACTCCCTGATCGGCCGAGCAACGTGCGAGTGGCTTGGCGCTCCTCCTCAGCAGGGTCGTCGGCCACCGTCCCGGGAGCGACGCCGTTCACGCGTACCTCCGGGGCCAGAGCAATCGCCAGTGTCCGGGTGAGCATTCCCTGCGCCGCCTTCGCCGCCGAGTGGGCGATGAACCCCGGCCACGGCTGGTAGGCGGCGACGTCCTCGATCACGACGATCGCGCCGTGACTTTCCTTCAGCGCCGGTGCAGCCGCCTGCGCGAGGAACATCGTCCCGACGGTGGTGACCCCAAACGCAGCCGCGAAGTCTTCTTCGGTGACGTCTGCGACGGGCTGGCGGTTGAACGGGTCGGCCGCCGCGTGCACGACGAGATCGAGCCCGCCGAGCTCCGACAGCGCACGCTCGACGAGCGCATGACAACCACTCGCCGTGCGCAGGTCGCCGTCGGCGCGCCCTCCGGCGAACACCGACCAGCCGTCGACTTGCAGCCGCGTGACGATCGCGCGGCCGACGCGTCCCGTGCCACCTGCGACGAGCGCGCGCCTCACTACTTAGCCGCGTCGAAGCGCCGACTCACCTCGTCCCAGTTCACGACGTCCCACCACGCAGCGAGGTAATCGGGCCGGCGGTTCTGGTAATTGAGGTAGTAGGCGTGTTCCCACACGTCGATGCCGAGCAGCGGCACGCGGTCGTCCATCAGCGGGCTGTCCTGGTTCGGTGTCGAGACGACCGCAAGACCGGTCCCGTCCCAGATCAACCAGGTCCACCCGGAGCCGAAACGCTTCACGCCCCCGTCGTTGATTGCCGCGCGCAAATCGTCGACCGAACCAAACGTGTCGTTGATCGCGTCGCCGAGCGCACCTGCCGGATTGCCGCCGCCGCCCGGCTTCATGGTCGTCCAGAAGAGCGAGTGATTCGCGTGACCGCCGCCGTTATTGCGCACAGCGGCGCGCTTGTCCTCCGGGATCTCGTCGAGGAGCGCGAGCACTTGCTCGAGCGGGCGACCGTCCCACTCGGTGCCGTCGAGCGCCTTGTTGAGGTTGTCGACGTACGCCTGGTGATGCTTGCCGTGATGGATCTGCATCGTCCGGGCGTCGATCGTCGGCTCAAGTGCGTCTTCCGCGTAGGGCAGCGGGGGGAGCTCGTATGGCATTGCGTCTCCTTCGATCTCGATATTTCTCTGGAGGATATGCTCCGCGCGGGTCCCGGACGAGACAATGTTTGCGGATAAGACTAAGGAGCGACATGGCGCTTGCCTATAACCACGAGGAGATCACCGCCCGCGAGCTGAAGCCCGCGCTGTTCGAGCTGGAAGGCATTTCGCGCGAGGCGGTCGAGGCTCACTACAAGCTGTACCAGGGCTACGTGAATAAGCGGAACGAGGTGCTTGGCAAGCTGTCAGACGTCGACCTCGGCACCGCCAACCAGGTGTTTTCCGACCTGCGGTCGCTGAAGCTCGATCTGACCTTTGCCGTCGGCGGAATCAAGAATCACGAGATCTACTTCGAGCACCTCGGCGGCAGCGGGGGCGATCCCGCAGGCGTGTTCGGCGACCTGGTGCGCCGCGAGTTCGGGTCGGCCGAGGCGTGGAAAGCCGACTTGAAGGCGACCGGCATGGCCGCGCGCGGGTGGGCGTGGACGGCGTACGACTGGGACGAGGGGCGCATCTTCAACTACCTCGGCGATGCGCAGAACACGTTCCCGGTGTGGAACGCGACGCCGCTCGTCGCACTCGACGTCTACGAGCACGCGTACTTTCTCGACTTCGCAACCGATCGTGCTTCGTACATCGACACGTTCTTCAACAACCTCGACTACGACGTCGTGAACGACTGGTGCACCAAGTACGGCATTAGGCCATAGGTTTTAGAAGCATTTGGCGTTTGCGGGCCTAGTCGTACTTGGTTATTTGCTCGGGTCGTGCCCCTGGGGGTACTGGCTCGTGCTGCTGTTCAAGCACGAGGACATTCGCGAGACCGGTTCGGGGAACATCGGCGCGACGAACGTGCGGCGTATCTACGGCTGGGGGCTCGGCATCCCGGTCGTGCTGCTCGACGTGCTCAAGGGATTCGTGCCGGCGCTGCTCGGGATGCTGTTCGTCTCGCCGCATCACCTGTCGGGAATCATCGCCGGCGCGGCTGCGATGCTCGGGCACTGGCGGCCGCTGTTCCTGCGCTTCGCGCGCGGCGGGAAGATGGTCGCGACATGTGGCGGCGTCTTCTTCGGAGTCGCGATCTGGGTCGCGCTGACGGGCTTGGCGGTGTGGCTCGCATCGGTCGTGTTGTTCCGTTACGCCTCGCTTGCGTCGATCGTCGCCGGCATCTCGCTGCCCGTCACCGCCGCGTTATACGGCTACCCGACGTCGGTGATCGTCTTCGGCGCACTGGCGGCCGCCGCAATTCTCTTCTTGCACCGCGCGAACCTCGCACGACTGCGCGCCGGCACCGAGAACCGCTTCCACTTCCGGCGCGCGGCTACAAGCTGAGGTAGTCGCGGAGCTCGGTGTGGCGCGGCGCGTTAGCGCCTGCCAACTCGCCGCGCAACTCGCCGACCGTTCCCGAGCGCTCGGCGACGACGTCATGCAGGTGGATCGTCTCTTCGTTCAGCTGGCGCGAGTAGACGAAATCCTCGTCGGCGAGGTCGGGGTAGCGCTCAAGGGTCGTGGCGAGCGCGTGGCGGACGGAATCCTCGACGAAGCGCGGTTGCAGGTGAGCGTGCTCGACGACGAACAGCTCGTCGGGTCGCTTCAGCAGCTCGTACACCGGAGAGCTCATTGAGCTCTCGACGATGTCGACAAGGTGCTCCGCATTGATGCGGGCGTTCGTGCCCACGAGGAGGGTGCCGCGCCCGCGCTGGTTGTGCGTCGCGAGCGGGACGAGCTCAAAAATGCGCTCGATGTCGCCCTCGGCAAAGCCGGCCCCGAGGAGGCGCTCGGTTGCGGCGTCGCGCACGAGGACCTGCGCGCACGGGCACGCGTTGATGCCCGACGCCTCGACGCCCACGACGCGTCGCACGTGCTGCGGCGACGCGGCGGCGATGCCGATCAGCGTTGCGATCTCCTGCGTCGGCAGCCCTGTGACAGGCGTGCGGCGCGCGAGCGGGTACTGCGCCTGGATCCGTACCTCGGCGCGCAGTGCGTGCTGCCGCTCGACGATGTGACGCGCGATGTGCTCAGCGAGCGTCTCGACGAGGAACGCCTCGCCGATCACGACCTCGTCGATCGCTTCCCCGAACAGTTCCGGGAAGCGCGACATGTGCACGCCCTTTTGGGCGGGATCGAGATCCACGGTGCAGGAGATCTCGGCGGCGAAGGTCTTCTCGTGCCCGTCGTGCCTGATGCGGATCGCCTTCTGTACGCCGGTGACGCCCGCCCGGGTCAGCCCGAGTTGCACCTCGGGAACCGAGGCCTGCAGGTCACTGCTGACTCGGATGCCTGCCATCGGGTAGAACCGTAGCGCGCCGATGTCTCTTAACCCCGATGTCCTCTAACCCCGTGTCCGACCGTCGCTTTCCCTCGCTCGTCTCCCTCGCGTGTCATGACCTCCGCACTCCGCTGGCCACGGTCTACGGCTTCGCGCGCACTCTGGCGCGCGACGAAGAGCTCGGCGAGCGGCAGCTGCGGTTCATCGGAATGATGGAAGAGGCCTCCGAGCAGATGACGCGACTGCTCGATGATCTCGGCACCGCCGCGCGGATCGAAGCGGGCCACTGGGAGCCGATGCTGCGCGAGTGCAACACGTTCGAGTTGGCCGAGGGTGCGAGCGGCGAAGGCACGGCGATCGAGACGGATGTCGACGCGGTCACACGCGCGCTCGAGGGGCTCGCGAATACCGCACGAAGACACGGGCCGGTCGAAGAGATCCGCTGGGAGGTGCGGGGACGGGAGCTTGCGCTTTCGCCGGTGCTGCCCGGCGCGGCGCCCGTCATCATGGGCGAAGACGCGCGCGAGCTCGGTGCTCTCGTCGCGCGCCTCGTAATCGAAGCGCTTGGCGGCTCGCTCGCGCTCGACGGCGAGACGCTGCGCGTCCGCTTATAGCCTGCGCGCTTCGACGATCCGCTGCAAGAACTGCTGCGTCCGCGCCTCGCGCGGCGACGTGAAGATGTCCGCAGGCGTTCCCTGCTCGAGGATCGTGCCGTCGTCGAGGAAGCACACGCGATCGGCGATATCGCGCGCGAACGACATCTCGTGCGTCGCGAGGATCATCGTCATGCCGCCGGCAGCGAGCTCCCGAATCACCTCGAGCACTTCAGCGACGAGCTCGGGGTCGAGCGCGCTCGTCACCTCGTCGAACAGCATCAGCTCCGGTCGCATCGCGAGGGCACGCACGATCGCGACGCGCTGCTGCTGACCGCCGGAGAGACGGTCCGGATACGCGTCGCGCTTGTCGGCGAGCCCGAAGCGCTCGAGCAGCGTGAGCGCGCGCTCGTCCGCTTCGCGACGCGAAAGACCGAGCACTTCGCGAGGCGCAAGCGTCACGTTGCGCAGCACGCTCATGTGCGGGAACAGGTTGAACGACTGAAAGACGATGCCGATGCGACGCCGCACCGCGTTCACGTTCCGCGGCCGCGTGATGTCCTCGCCGGCGAGGAAGACGCGGCCGGCGTTGATCGGCTCGAGCAGGTTGATGCAGCGAAGCAGCGTCGACTTGCCCGAGCCCGACGCGCCGATCAGCGCAACCACCTGATGCTCGCCGACTTCGAGGTCGATTCCCTTGAGTACCTCGTGCTTCCCGAAGGACTTGTGTAGCCGCTCGACGACCAGCGCCTCGCTCATGTCAACGCTCCTGCCTGACGCTTGCGGCGGTCGCGCGCGACGAGCCAATCGGTGAAGCGCGCGAGCGGGATCGTGATTGCGATGAAGAGCACCGCGGCCGAGAGGTACGCGGTGAAGTTGAAGGTCGCCGCGGTGTCGATCTGAGACTGGTTGAACGCCTCGATCGCGCCGACGGTCGAGACGAGCGCCGTGTCCTTCTGCAGGCCGATGAAGTCGTTGAGCAGCGGTGGGATCACCCGTCGCACCGCTTGCGGGAGGATCACGCGGCGCAGCGTCTGCGCGCGGCTGAGCCCGAGTGACCGCGCCGCAGCTTCCTGGCTCGGGTGAATCGACTCGATGCCCGCGCGGTACACCTCCGAGACGTACGCGCTGTAGATCAGGACCAGCGAGACGATTCCCCAGAAGATCACCGACCTCGGCAGGTAGCTCAACCCGAGCGCGGGCGCGCCGAAGCCGAGCATCGCGATCACGAGGATCGTGGGAACGCCGCGAAAGAAGTCGGCGTAAATGATCGCGAGCGCCCGCAGCGGGAAGAACACTGGCCCGGGCAGGCTGCGCAGCACCGCGAGCAAGAGCGCGAAGGCGAGGATGAACACCTCCGCGATGCAAAAGATCTTGACGTTGAGCTTGAATGCGCGCGCGACTTCCGGGAACGACGCCTTGAACTGCCCCCAGTCGAAGAACTCGCTGCGAACTTCGGGCCAGCCCGGCGCGTGCGTGATCGCGACCGCGACGATCACGACGAACACGACCGTGCTCAAAAGCGCAATGGCAACGCTCCGGCGGCCATCGCCGCCGGAGCGCACACCATCAAGCAGGCGCGAACGCCTGCCGCTTACTTCAAGATCGGCGCGCCGGTCGCCTTCGCCAGCCACAGCTGCTGCAGCTTCTTCAGCGTGCCGTTAGAGCGCAGTTTCTTGACCGCCGAGTTGACACACGACGTCAGCGGGTCGCCCTTGCCGAGGACGACGCCGAAGTGGTCGGTGACCTTGCCGTGATTCTCGAACTGGCCGAGGATCTTGCTCTTCGGCACCTGCACGGCGGTGACGTAGAACGCCGTCGGCAGGTCGACGACGAGGCCGTCGATCTGCTTGTTCTTCAGCGCTTGCACCGCGCCGGCGTTCGAGGGGAACACGGCAGGCTGCTGCGACGGCTTGATCGCCGAGGTGATGAACGCGTAGCTCGTGGTCCCGAGCTGAGCGCCGAGCTTGAACGGCTTCAGGCCGGCGACGCTGCGCACCGCTGCGATCTTCGTCCCCTTGTTCACGACGATCGCCTGGTTCACGTCGTAGTACGAGACGCTAAACGCCACGACCTTCGCACGTGCCGGGGTGTACGAGATCTCGTTGATGTCGAAGTCGAACGACTTCTTGCCAGGCGCGAACGACTTGTTGAACGGCACGTATGTCCACTTGACCTGTGCCTTCGTGTAGCCAAGCTGCTTTGCAATTGCATATGCGACGGCGGACTCGTAGCCCTTGCCGGTCGCGGGGTCGCTGATCTTCCAGAACGAGCTCTTCGTTCCGCCCGCGAACCACGGCGGGTACGCCGGGTTGTCGGTGCCGATCGTCAGTTGGCCGCTCGATACGGTCGGGCAGTTCGCCGCGACGCTCGCGGTCGAGGTGCCGACGACGGTGGTAGCGACGACGGCGGCTACCGCAATGACTGCTCCAAAGAGAGGGATTCGTTTCATGCGTCCAGCCTACTTGCCACCCAGGTCTGGAACGAAGCGAGCAGCGGCTCGGAGGCGAGCAGCAGCCGCCCGTGGTCGAGCATGCCGCTCTCCATTCCCCGCTGAACCGACTCGACGAGCGCCGTGTCCTCGCGCCCGACTTGGTTGTCGAATTCGAAGAACTCCTCGAGCCAGGCCGCGTCCGCGTCGGGCGCGAAGAAGTAGTCGAGGTAGCGCTCGGTGCGGTGCGGGCCGTGCGGCGCGATCGGGCCGATCGACAGATTCGCGGGCCCGGGGAAGACGTTGATTCCCGTGTTCGGGTAGAGCAGATGGAACTGCCCGCCGTCGCGGCTCGCGCGTGCCTCGCAGAACTGCGACGCAAAGGTCGGGTGCGGCTCCAGCACGTAGCGATCGGGGTGCACGTCCACCGCCGCGCTGAAGTCCGGATGCGCCGTCGGGCAGTGGTAGCACTCGAGAAAGTTCTCGACGACCACTTTCCAGTTGGCCTGCGCGCCGAACTCGACTCTCGAGTGGAAGACGAGATTGTCGAGATCGATGTCGCGCGCGAGCAGCTCCGGCAAGTCGCCGAGCCACGCCTTGAGCGGCTGCGCCTCGGGATCCGGATTGACGAACAAAAACGGCCCCCACGTGCCCACACTCGCGGGCAGCAGCGACCAGTCGTTCTTGTCGAAATGCTGCTCGCGGTCTGAGCGCGGCGCCGCGCGCAACGACCCGTCGAGGTCGTACGTCCACGCGTGGTAATGGCACTGGATCGTCTCGCGCGTGCCGCAACCCTCGGTCAGTACGCCGTCGATCAGTACAGCGCCGCGGTGACGGCAGACGTTGATGAACGCGCGCAGCGTTCCGTCCTGGTCGCGGACGACGAGCACCGGCACGCCGCCTGCGTCGGCAGCCAGGAACGAGCCGGGCTGCGTGACGTCGGCGGCGCGGCCGGCGTACTGCCACGAGCGCGCGAAGATCAGCGCGCGCTCGCGTCGCAGTTGTTCTTCGTCGCTGTACCAGGCGAAGGGGAGCGTGACGTCGGCCACGCGCCGATGCTAGGCGATGAGCTCCTGGAAGCGCGCGTTGTCTCTCAGTGCGATCAGGTCGTCGTCCTTCCCGGCAAGTTCCCTGAACCGATCCGCCTGCGGCAGCGACTGCTCGAGTGCCGCGAGCGCTTCTTTCTGGTTGCCGAGCAGGCTCTCCAGGCAGCCGACGTTGTAGAGGATCAGTGCGTTGCCGGGATAGGTCTCCAGTCCTTTGCGAACCTCGACCAGCGCGCCGGCGTAATCCTGCTCGCGATACAGCTTGAAGAAGTCTCCCATCGCCTCGCCGGCGCTGAGCTTCCACGCTTCGCCCGGCGTGCCGCCGACGACCACGATGGTTGTGTCGTCGTCATTTGCGACTGCGGCGCGCTTCGTCGCCGCCGGGATGAAGATCGCGGTGCCTTGCGGCGCCTCGACGGTGTCGCCGTCGATGGTGAACGTCGCGCTGCCGGCGAGCACGATGTACAGCTCCTCGTGGCCGCTTGCGTCCTCGCCGCCTTCGGTGTGCTCGCTGATGACCTCTTCGCCGTTCACCCCTTGATAGAAGGCGTTGATTCCGAACGACGTGATGCCGAAGTCGCGGCGCAGCGAGACGGCGCCGCGCCGGCCGGCGGCGGGGCCAAGCCCGAAGCCTTCCTCGGCGGCGGGCGGGCCGGCGTCGGTAATCGAGGTGACTGAATAGGAAGTCTTGGTGGCGGTCACGGTTCCTCCTCCGCGTAGTTGGAGGCTGGACTTCAGCACCAAACTAGCTCGATGTCAAGATTTTTACGGTCGAAATACTTGACGTCGAGCTAAGCAGCGACCGCGGCCGCGTCAGCGCCCGGCTCGAAGCAGGCGCGGCAGCGTGCCTCGTAGGAATCAAGCGCACCGACCTGGATCGTCTCGCCGGCGAACGGCGCCGGCTTGCCGTCCACGAGCCGCTGCGTCATCGTCGCCGGCCCGCCGCAGCGGTGGCAGACGGCCTCGAGCTTGTCGACGAACTCCGCGACGCAGAGCAGCGTCGGCATCGCGCCGAACGGCAGCCCGCGGAAGTCCTGCGCGAGGCCGGCGGCGACCACGCGGACGCCGCGCCGCACCAGCTCGTCGACTGTGTCGGCGATGTGCTCATCGAAGAACTGGATCTCGTCGATGCCAACCGCGTCGTAGCCGCCGGCGAGCCGCAATACCTCGTCACTGGTCGAAGCGGTGACCGCGCGCATCTTCGCGCCCGCATGCGATACGACATGGCCGACGTCGTAGCGGTCGTCGATCAGCGGCTTGATGATCAGGCACTTCTGGCCGGCGATCTCGGCCCGGCGGAGGCGGCGAATGAGCTCCTCGCTCTTCCCGCAGAACATCGGCCCGCAGATCACTTCGAGCCAGCCGCCCCGTTGTGGTTGCGTCCGGATCACGGCGCGGGACCCTACCGAGGGCGCCAGACGTACACGTTCGTCTCCCGGCGCTCAAAGCCGAGCCGCTGGTAGAGACGGTTCGCGGCGACCCGCTCGGAGCGGGAAGTCAGCCAGATGTCCTTCACGCCGGACTCCCTGGCGATTCGCTGGGCTTCGAGGACGAGCGCCTCGCCGACGCCCTGTCCGCGCGCTGCCGCGTCGACGACCACGTCCTCGATCAGTGCGTCGAGACCGGTCGGCTTGCGATACATCACGAACGTCAGCGATCCGACGATCGCGCCGGCGTCGTTGCGTGCCACAAGCAGGTGTGTCAGGTCGGCGGCGAGCAGTTCCTCGAGCTCCGCGGCCGTCGGCGGCAGCGAGGACGTGAGCTGGGGGACCAGCTCGGCGATCGCAGCCACCAGGTCTGGTGACGCTTCGGTGACGCGCTCGATCTTCATCGTAGGAGTCGTGATAGTCGCCGGTCCTTGAGCACTCTGCCTTCAGTTTGGCAGGTCGGGCAGTAGAAGATCGTGTGCTCCTCGAAATCGACCTGTGCGAGCGGCGTCGCGTCGCGCGGGCACGGCTCGCCGAGCCTCTTGTGCACGCGGTAGGTCTTCGCGTCGTTCGCCCCCGCGAGCCGCAGCTCGAGACCGCGCGCCATCTCCTCGCGGATCGCTGCACCGAGGCGCGCAATCTCCGCCGGATCGAGCTGCGTCGACAGCTGATACGGCGACAGCTGCGCGGCCCAGAGAATCTCGTTTGCCCATGCGCGCCCGATGCCGGCGATCAGCCGCTGGTCGCGCAGCAGCGAATGCAGTCGCCGCGAATCGGACTGAAGAATGTGCGCAAGCTGTTCGTCGGTCAGCACGTCGGCTTCGGGACCGAGGTGTGCAAGCTCAGCCTCGGCGTCAGCCGGAGAAAGCAGCCACACGCCCGCGCGCTTTTTCGAACCGGCCTCCGTCAGCTGCAGCTCGCCGCCGTCCGCGAAGCGCACGCGAAACATCGGCGTCTTCGCGCCTTTGCCGCCGTTCGGCACGTACTTCAAGCGTCCCGCACTCATCAGATGCACCATCAGCACGAATTGGTCGTCATCGGTCGGCAGCAGGAACCGCTTCGCGCGCCGCTCGACGCGCAGGCCTTCGCCGTCGAGCACCGATAGCGGCGGCTCGATCGTCTTCAGCGTCGCGATGTGCGCCGGGCCGGCCTTCTCGACCGGAAACGCTCGGACGAGCGGGTCGAGCTGGCGGCGCCACGCTTCGACCTCGGGCAACTCAGGCAGCGTAGGCTCCTTGCGTCGTGGAGCCGATCAGGGTAACCGTGCGACGCGGGGATGTCGTCGAAGCCGAGCACTACGTCCATGTCGCGACCACCGACGGGCGCGCATGGGGTAACCCCGACCTCTTCTGCTTCCTCCGCTCCTCGGCGAAGCCGATTCAGGCGATCCCGCTCGCGGAGGGCTAC
>DASXKU010000020.1:0-6984 GCA_036496645.1 Gaiellaceae bacterium | reverse complement strand
ACGTCTCGCAGGAGCCGCCGCTCGTCACGTACCGCCTGATCGAAGGCCGACCGCTCGTTCGCGAGGACCCCGACGGCGTGCGCGCGTTTCTCGATGCCCTGCACGCTTTCCAGTCCCCGCAACTGCCTGAGCACGACTGGCTCGGCCTTTATCGCGATCACTGCGCGCGCTTCGCTCGCACAGTGATACCGCTGCTCGATCGCGAGCTGCACGCCACGGCGCACGCGCTGTTCGCGGACGTCGAAACCCTCGCGGGCTTCACACCGGCGGCGGTGCATTGCGATCTCGGACCGGCGCACCTGCTCGTACGCGACGGGAGACTGGCCGGCGTCATCGACTGGAGCCACATCTCGCTCGGCGACCCCGCCGTCGATTACGCCTGGCTGCTCAACGTGCCGTTCCCCGAGTGGGACGTCGACGACGAGCTACATCGCCGCGCCCGCTTCTACCACCGGCTCGGACCATGGTTCGAGGCGGACTACGGCGTGCGCTTCAACCGTCCCGACTACGTCGAGAGCGGGCTCGACGGCGTCAAAGCCCGTCTCTGAGGGGACAGGCACGTGCCTGTCCCCCGCCTGTCCCCCGCCTGTCCCCCTAGCCGAGCTGGCGCGAGCGCTCGTAGAGCGCGATCGCGCCGGCGACGGCGACGTTCAGCGACTCCGCGCCACTGATCGGGATCGACGCTTCGACGTCGCGGTCGACCTCGACGGGCAAACCTTCGCGCTCGGCGCCGAGCAGGAACGTCACCGGGCCTGAGAGATCGATCCCACCGATCGGTTCGCCGCCGTGTGCGACGAGCGCGACCCGGCGACCGGCGACCTCGTCCCACGAGCCAAGCGGCACACGCCAGATCGACCCCGCACTCGCGCGAAGAGCCTTGGGTGATGTCGGATCGGCGCAACCCGTAGACAGTGCGACGCGCGCATTGAACGCATCCGCGACGCGCAACAACGTCCCGACGTTCCCCGGGTCGCCGACCTGCCACAACGCGAGCGTCACCTCGCGCGGCAACCATGGCGGGAGCGAGTCACGCCGGTAGACGCCGATTACTCGCGGTGGGTGGGCCGCCGTCGAGACTTCTGCCAGCACTTTCGGATCGGTGACGAGCTCCACAGGCTCCGCGGTCGCCGCAGCGACCGCATCCTCACCCTCAACGAAGAAGAACCCGAGCTTGTCGCGCCAGCGGCGGCTGTGCAGCTTCTTGACGAGGTTCAGCGAATCCATTCCAGCCATGCTCCATGAAAGTCGAGCCGTACGACCACACGCGACTCCCCTGACGGCCAGTCGATCGCTCTCAGCGCGTACCCGTCGTCGGCTGGCCCATACGTCGTGAGATACGTGAACGGTGCGACGAGGCCCGCCTCATGCATCGCCTCACGCAGCCGTTCATGCTCGGCGCGTGAGAGATATTGCGTCGACGCGGTCTCGAAGACGATCAGCTGCGCCCCTTCCACCCTGTCAGCGAGCAGCGCCGGCAGCTCGGCGCCGTAATCGCCGCGGATCAGCTCCGGCGGGTCGCGCCGCAGCTCGTCGATCGCCAACCGCAAACGTTCGATGCGCGCCTCCTGATCGGCCCACACGAACGACTCGAGCAGCCGCGCGCCGTTTTCGCTCGTCGCGTCGACCGGCGCAAGATCGATGCCGCGCCGCCGCAGCACGTCAACGCGCTTGTCGAGCAGCGATGTCGGCGGCGGGACGCGATCCTCGCCGGCCAGCACGAGTGGCCCGTCGCCCCAGTCGCCGGTCGCATAGCGGTAGCGGTAGCGATCCCACACGAGGTTCAACCCCGCCGACGGGCCGAGCTCGAGCAGCTCGAGCGGCCGTCCATCCGCGAGCGTCAGAAATGCAGGCAGCAGCGCCCACGAGCGTTGCACCTCGTTCGTCTGCACGACGCGCTCCAACACGAACTGCCGCAGGAAGTCGCGTTCATGCTCGAGAGCAGCGTCGACGTCGTCCCACGACGCGCGGCCCTCGAGCACGAGGTAGTGCAGTCCCGCAAGTAGCCGCAGCGGGAAGTCCCACGGCGGTTCGTCCAGCAGCGTCAGCGCACGCGAATCTTCAGCGAACCGACGGCACAGCGACGCATACAACGGCGAGCGGCTGTCGCAATAGCCCGCCTGGCGAAGAAAGTACGCCGCAGCGTCGGCTATTTCGCCAGTGCCGCTTTCGCCTGCGCGGCGATCTCGCCGAACTTCTTCGGGTCGCTGACGGCGAGGTCGGCCAGAATCTTGCGGTCGAGCTCGACGTTCGCGGCCTTCAGCCCCGAGATGAACTGGTTGTACGAGAGCCCGTTCGCGCGCGCACCGGCGTTGATGCGCGTGATCCAGAGACGGCGGAACTCGCGCTTCTTGACCTTGCGATCGCGGTACGCGTAGGCGAGCGAGCGCTCAACTTGCTCCTTCGCGTACGTGTACGAGCTCTTCTTAAGGCCCCAGTAGCCCTTCGCTTCCTCAAGAACCTTGCGGCGCTTTTTGCGCGCATGAACAGAACGCTTGACCCTTGGCATCCCTAGCGCCTCCCCAGCAGACGGTTGACTTTCTTCGTCAGCGAGGAATCGACGAGCTGTTCCTTACTGAACCTGCGCTTCTTCTTGGGCGACTGATTCATCAGCTTGCCCGACATCTGCCCGCGCGTCGTCACCTTGCCCGTGCCCGTCACCTTGAACCGCTTCTTCGATGTCGAGTGTGTCTTCTGCTTTGGCATCTCTTTTTACTCCTGCGTTCTTAGTGGGGCCGAGCACCATCGTCATGTTGCGACCTTCAAGCAACGGCTGCGTCTCGATCATCCCGATTTCTTTGACGTCTTCTGCGAGCCGCATCAACAAGTCACGCCCACGCTCCGAGTGCTCGCGTTCGCGGCCGCGGAACATGATCGTGACCTTGACCTTCGCGCGCTGGTTGAGGAAGCGCTCGACATGGCCCTTTTTTGTGTCGTAGTCGTGCTGCCCGATCTTGGGACGGAGCTTGATCTCTTTGACCTGGACATTCGTCTGGTGCTTGCGGGCGAGTTTCGCCTTCTGCTCCAGTTCGTAGCGGTACTTCCCGTAGTCCATGACACGTGCCACGGGCGGATCCGCCTGGGCCGCAACTTCGACGAGGTCGAGGTTCTTGCTGTACGCGTACTCACGCGCCTCGTTCGTCTCCTTGACCCCGAGCTGCTCGCCGTCTTCACCGATCAACCGCACGCGCGGAACGCGAATCGCGTCGTTGATGCGCGTCTGCGGCTCAGGACGGCGCGGCGGCTCGAAAGAGCCTCTGCGCGGCCTCAAAGTCTGGTCACCAAGCTCGTTTAGTCCTCCTCATTCGCTATCGGCTGCATCTTCAAACAATAAAAAACCGCTGGCATGCAGCGGCAGCGGTTTCTCTCAACCCCGAACATCGGTTGAACCCCCATACCGCCATTTCTGAAGGACGGTGGCCTAGGAGGTGAGAGACGGTTCCGCCCCTGCTTGCCAGGGGAGAAGCGTAGCAAGCTTTTCCTGGAACTTGGCCAAAGAAAGGGTCTCCTGGGCGCCTCCGTGCTCGCGGATCGCGAGAGAATCGTCCGACTCCTTGTCGCCGTAGACGACGACGAACGGGATCTTCTCGACCTCCGCGTTACGGATCCGCTTGCCGACGGTCTCGTCGGAGCCGTCGACCTCGACGCGGTAGCCCTCGAGTGAGCCGGCCAGCTCTGCCGCGGCGAAGCGGTGCCCCTCGCCCACCGGCAGCACACGAACCTGCACCGGCGCGAGCCAGAAGGGCATCGCGCCGGCGTAATGCTCGATCAGGATGCCGACGAAGCGCTCGAGCGACCCGAGCAGGGCGCGGTGTACGACATAGGGATAGTGCTCCGCGTTGTCGGCGCCCATGTACTTGAGATCGAATCGCTGCGGCATCTGCGAGTCGAGCTGAATCGTCCCCATCTGCCACGAGCGGCCGAGTGCGTCGAGCATGTGCAAGTCGATCTTCGGCCCGTAGAACGCGCCGTCGCCTTCGTTCACCCGGTAGTCGATGCCGCGCCGTTCGAGCGCAGCGCGCAAAGCGCCTTCGGTGAAGTCCCACTCTTCGTCGGTGCCGAGCTTCTTTTCCGGCCGCGTCGAAAGCTCGAAGATCGCATCCATGCCGAAGAGGTCGTAGAGGAACGACGCGTAGTCGAGACACTGGAAGATCTCCTCTTCGATCTGATCAGGCCCGAGAAAGATGTGCGCGTCGTCCTGCGTGATGTGCTTCACGCGCAGCAGCCCATGCAACGTGCCGCCGAGCTCGTCGCGATGCAGCGTCGACGATTCTGCGTACCGCAACGGCAGGTCCTTGTAACTGCGTAGCCGCGAACCGAACAGCAGCATGTGGCCGGGGCAGTTCATCGGCTTCAGCGCCATGCGCCGGTCGCCTTCGGTATGCGAGTGCACCCAGAAGATGTTCTCCTCGTAGTTCTGCAAGTGGCCCGACGTCTCGTAGGTCGCCTCGTCGTAGAGCAGCGGCGTCTTCACCTCGACGTACCCGCGCCGCGCGTTCTCGCGACGCCGCAGATCCTCGAGCGCATTCCAGATCACCATCCCCTTCGGGTGCCAAAACGGTGAGCCAGGTGAGTGCTCGGAGAGATGGAAGAGATCGAGCTGCGGCCCGATGCGGCGATGGTCGCGCGCGCGCGCCTGCTCGAGCCGCTCGAGATACGCGTCGAGATCCGCCTGCGAGTAGAACGCGGTGCCATAAATGCGCGTGAGCTGCGTGTTGTGCTCGTCGCCGCGCCAGTACGCGCCGGCGAGGCTCGTGAGCTTGAACGCCTTGATCGGCTTCGCGTTTTGTAGGTGCGGCCCGCGGCAGAGGTCGGTGAAGTCCCCTTGCGTATAAAGCGAGATGTCGCCCTGTGCAGTGTCGACGAGCTCGACTTTGTACGGCTCGCCCTCCGCTTCGAATCGTTTGCGTGCGTCATCGCGCGAGATCTCCTCGCGCGTCCACTCGCGGCCCTCCTTGATCTCGCGCTTGACCTCGTCCTCGATCTTCGCCAGATCCTCTTCGTGGATCGGCTCGGGGAACTCGAAGTCGTAGTAGAAGCCGTTCTCGATCGGCGGACCGATCGCGATCTTCACGCCTGGATAGAGCCTGCGCACCGCCTCGGCGAGCAGGTGCGCCGACGAGTGGCGCAGCACGTAGAGCGCATCGGGGTCCTGGGTGTCGCGGATGGTGAGGATCTGAATCTGCGCGCCGTCGCTGAGCGGCGCGCGCAGGTCCTGCACATCGCCGTCCGCCCGAATGAGGACTGCCTGCTCCGCCAGTTTCGAGCCGATCGCGCGCGCCGCGTCGAGACCGCTCGCGTCGTCGGGAAGTTCAAGCTCGGACTTGTCGGGCAGAACGACCTTCATCACACCAAGCGTAGTCGGAGCCGAAGGAGGCCGAAATGCCCGGCAAGAAAGCACACGTCAAGAACGAGAAGCAGTACGAGGCGCTGAAAGACAAAGGCATGTCGAAGGAGCGCGCGGCGAAGATCGCCAACTCGCCCGAGGCGTCGAAGCACGGCGGCCAGGCCTCGCACTCCGGAAGCGGCAACCCAAAACAGGGCGGCACACACGCCCAGAAGGTGGCCGCCGGCCGAAAGGGTGGCAAGGCAACAGCCCGCAAGTCGTGACGGCTCGCAAGACATAGAGTCGCAGTGTGGACTTCACGCTCACCGCCGAGCAGGAACTGATTCGCCAGACGGCGCGGTCGTTCTGCGACGCAGAGATCGCGCCGCACGCCGCCGAGTGGGACCGCACCGAGACGATCGACCGCGCGATCGTCGGCAAGCTCGCGGAGCTCGGTTTCCTCGGCGCGTCACTGCCCGAGGAGCACGGCGGGATGGGGCTGGACACGAGGTCCTACGCCTTGGTTGTCGAGGAGATCGGGCGCGCCGACTCGAACGTTCGCGGCATCGTCTCGGTGTCAAACGGGCTCGTCGGGGGGACGGTTGCGAAGTTCGGCACGGAGGCGCAACGCAAGGAGCTCCTCCCAGGCGTCGCGAGCGGCGAGGCACTCGGCTGCTACGCACTCACCGAACCGGGTGCGGGTTCCGACCCGGGCGGCCTCGAGACGCGCGCCGAGCGTGACGGCGACGAGTGGGTGATCAGCGGCCAGAAGATCTTCATCACGCTCGGTTCCTGGGCAGCGTTTGCGCTCGTGTTTGCGCGCACGGGTGAGGCTGGAGCTCGAGGCATCACCTGCTTCGTCGTGCCGACGGGCAGCACTGGCTTCGAGGCGCGCCCAGTGAAAGGCAAGCTCGGCCTGCGTGCGCAGGACACCGCCGAGTTGTTCCTCGACGCCGTGCGTGTGCCCGACTCGGCTCGGCTCGGCGAGCTCGGCGGCGGCTTCAAAGTCGCCATGTCGGCGCTCGATCACGGCCGCATCTCACTCGGCGCCGGCTGCGTCGGTATCGCACAGGCGTGCCTCGACGCATCGGTCGCGTACACAAAACAGCGGACCCAATTCGGAAGGCCCGTCGCCCGCTTCCAACTCGTGCAGGAACTGCTCGCCGACATCGCCGTCGAAACTGAAGCGGCGCGGTTGCTCGTGTGGCGCGCCGCCGCGGCCGCCGACGAAGGCAAGCCGCACACGGTCGAGTCGTCGATGGCGAAGTACTTCGCGAGCGAAGTCGCCGTGCGCGCAGCGAACGCCGCGGTGCAAGCGCACGGTGGCTACGGCTACATCGACGAGTATCCGGTCGGGAAGCTGCTGCGTGACGCGCGCGTGACGACGCTTTACGAAGGCACGAGCCAGATCCAGAAGCTGATCATCGGCCGCGCGCTGACCGGCGAGAGCGCCTTTACCTAAGTCATGCCCCTTCTGTCACTGCGGAATATCGGCCTTCGCTTCGCGGGCGTCGTTGCGCTCTACGACCTGTCGCTCGACGTCGAGGAGGGCCGCATCGTCGGCCTGATCGGGCCGAACGGCGCCGGCAAGACGACCGCGTTCAACGTGATCACCCGGCTCTACAAGCCCGACGAGGGCGAGCTCGAGCTCGACGGCAAGT